>JAZSMD010000063.1:0-49592 GCA_045535665.1 Eubacteriales bacterium | reverse complement strand
CCTTCATCTACTGTGATTTTCTTAAGAGAAGTACAGCCTTCAAATGGACTTTTTGACCCTGTATATCCTTCGTATTCCTCACTGTTCCACATACTCAGCACAGTTGTCCAGCCTGCTGGATAACCAACCTCACTAAGATTTACACAGTTATAAAAAACTCTTGCTGACATTGTGGTTACGCTGTCGGGTATATCTATCTTTTCAAACTGACAGTTTTGGAATGCATATGCATGAATAGTTGTAAGGGTATCAGGTAGATTTACTTCTGTCAGACCTGTACAGCCACTGAAAGCATTGTTGCCAATAATTTCAAGACTGTCAGGGAACACTACCGTTGTGAGAGTAGTATTACCACTAAAGGCATCTGCACCAATACTTTGAACGATATATCCGTCAATTTCAGATGGAATAATAATCTCCGAATCTGTTCCTACATATCCTGTGACTTGGCAGTATGTTTCATTTAAAACCTTGTATGTAAAATCTTCTGCAGTCAAGTCGCTTACATTCACCGCACATACCGGTTGAACAGGCTCTGTGGGAACAATTTCATCGGCAACCATTTCTGTTCCCGCTGTAGGTACGATTTCCTCGGTAACAGCATCTGTTACCTCTACCGAAACAATTTCATCGGTAACCGTTCCTGATTCCTCTGTATTAACAATCTCATTGATAAACGCTCCCATTGCCTCTGCAATAAAAATTTCATCGGTAAACGAACCCTTTTCCTCTGCAGTAACATTTTCATCGGCAAACATTCCTGTTGCAAATGCCGAGATCGGGCATATTGCTACAAACATAGAGATTGCTACAAACAAGGATACGATTCTTTTCTTTAAACCCATAACTAGTCCTCCTAATATTTTCACATTCAAATATTATATAGAAAAACAAATAAAAACGTTTGTTTCGTTGTGGCTCAGAATATATCTTTGGTTACAACGAAAAACCATATAACAAACTTGTTTTTATTATACCACGATTTTCATTTTTTTACAAGTATATTGCCGAAATTAAATATGTACTTTAACGTACTTTTTTCTATATAAAAAGAGCTTTTCCCTTTTCATTTGAGAATAGCTCTTTTAATTTACTAATAACTATTTAATTACTGCTTCGCAGGATATTCCTGAGGCGCAAGTGACGGTGGGTAAAATTCCAAACGGTCAACACCTGATTCTGTGGGAGCAAAACGAACCAAGTTTATACCTGTAATTCTCTCTCCCTCCCCTGCAACTTCAGGCCAATAGTGGAACACATTATAAATATCTCCGTTTTCCAACTTAATGAATGAGTTGTGTCCAGGCCCCTTCATATCCGGAGATGTGCGGAAAACAGGATTTCCCTCATACCTTACGTACGGACCAAGGGGAGATTCCGCAACAGCATAACCCAGAGCATATTTATCTGTTGCATAGTCATTTCCGGAATAAATCAGATAATAAAGACCATTTTGTTTTAAAATATACGGTCCTTCCGTTGTCCCGGGATTTTTACCGGTTCTCTTTTCCCAACCTTCAGGATGAATGAGCATCACTAAAGTTGAATAATCCACAGTATACGTTTCAAGGTCAAGCTTTATGCCAAAAATTCCCGCAGGATATTCAGCAGCTTCAAACTCACCGTCAAAATAAACATAAGCAGAGCCGTCATCATCAATAAATAAATGACCATCGATACTGAATTCTCTGAAAAAAGGTTCCCCTACCGTTACAAACGGACCTGTGGGAGAATCGGAAACAGCAAGACCAAGACAATGACCAGGAGAAACCAACATATAGAATTTACCATTGTAATACTCAACGTCGGGAGCCCACCAATCAACGTCATCAACATCCCAGGTAAGCTCTGTAACACAAGATCCAAGATGCTCCCAATTTATAAGGTCGGGAGATCTGTAAACACCGCTTCTATGGTAAGTATGGTATAAATAATACATTCCGTCATAATACAAAACATCAGGATCTGCGGCATTACCATTGATTACAGGATTAGTAAAGGGATTTTCAATAATTTTCTCGTCATAATCGTATTTGACTGTATTTATCAAATTATAGCTTCCGCCTTTGAGGTTCAACATTCCGTATTCTGCACCCACCAGGCTTTCAACGGAAATCTCAAATTCGGGCCAAGGTTCAACACCTTCAATATCATCAAGATAATAACCTCTTATAAAAGAACCGTCATATTCAAGACGAATGGAAACCTCTTTATCCGTTTCAACACCGAGGGCATAATTTGAAGCATAAATATAAGCTCTGTCTGAAAGTCTGTATAACAGTATCTCAGAATTATTAAGACAAAGGGCATATCCGTTTATTCCGAAAAGAGAATTCTCATCTTTTGTTCCGAAATAAATGCCGGGGCAAGAATCAGCTTCATTCAATGAGAAAGTAGCTTCAATAACATCAGAACCTGTCAATGTTCCTAAAACGTCATGGAAATATGAATAGTCCTGAATTGCTTTTCTGCTGACATTAGTTGCAGGGTCATCAACGACCTCAAGCTTACATACTATATTGGAAACATCTCTTATTTCAACAGCAAGTTCTTCATCTGCAAAAGCTTTGATTATATTGCCGTCAGGGTCTTTTATGCAGATATTATCATAATAACAAGTATAGTCACAACCGTTTATTAAATTATAAGCTCTGAAAGCTAATTTTTGAATTTCAGAGCTGCCCTCTCCATCAGAAGGTAATTCAAACACACGGTGATACCAATTATTATACGCATAATCGGAAATATCCGCATTGACTGAAATATCTATACAAGCCTTATCCTGAACGCCAAGAGAACCTAAAAAGCCCAGATTTCCGACCATGGCATCAACCATACCAAAACCGACGGCTTTTGATTCCATATACACATCGTATTCAAAGGTTGAACCTGCGGGAAACTCAACTGTTTCGCTCAATGTTATCGGAACAGATTTCATACCTGTATCACCGCTGCTTTTGACATTAAACCTCAAAACCTTTTCCGTAACGGATGAAATATACGGCTCCGAAACAGGTGGAATGACTGTTTCCACATTTACAGGTTCTTCGGGAAGAACATCCTCTTGAGGTTGGTTATTGGGATTTTCAACATCATCAATGGGCTCGTTATTACAACCCGATAACATTGAAGTAAGCATAACAATAGCCAACATCATACATAAAATTTTCTTAAACATAGATTTAAAACCTCCAATTTTATACCCAAAGCTCACATTAACGGTTTCACGGTTCTGTTGTATACGTTTAAAACAACAAGACCCGAAATCGCACCGACTGCACCCTGAATAGCGTTGAAAGGAATATTCACAAGTGCCGTTCCGAAACCGTAAAGGATCCCTTCAAAAACAAGGTAGCCGCCTATCATAATTAACTCAGCAACAACAGCTGAAATTATTTTCAAAAAGATATTTTCCTTTACTTTGGAAAGCTTCACGCCGATATAATATGAAACAACAGCCATAAGAGCTTTGATTACAAAAGTAACGGGAGCATAAGACGCCCATCCTGCACTAAGGTCAGCGATTGCAGAACCGATTCCTGCCGCAAGCCCACCGTAAAGGGGACCCAAAACCCAACCGCTGAGCAGAACGAAACAGTCTCCCAGATTAACATATCCTATACTCGGCATTGGGATTCGAATAATTATGGTTGCAATAAAAACCAAAGCCGCAAGCATAGATGCAAGTACTATTTTTTTTGTTTTATCGTTCATAAAACGAAGACCTTCTTTTATTTATAATTATTATAGAATTTCTCAGCTATTCTCACGGAATCCATAGCGTCCGCACCGTAAAAATCAGCATTTATCATTTCAGCATATTCTTTATTGAGAACAGCACCGCCGACCATAACTTTAACATCATGAGCTTTTTCATGCAAAAGCTTTATTGTCTCTGCCATTGAGGGGACTGTTGTAGTCATAAGAGCACTGAGCCCAACGAGTTTACAGTTATATTTTAAAACCGATTCGAGCACCGTTTCGGGAGCGATATCTCTGCCAAGGTCATATACGGTAAAACCGTAGCTTTCAAGCATTACCTTTACGATATTCTTGCCGATATCGTGGATATCTCCTTTAACTGTTGCCAATACAACGCTTCTGTTGTCAGCAGTTTCAGACTTGGGCATTACTGCTTTAACCTCTTCAAAAGCTGCGGAAGCCGCTTCAGCACTCATAAGAAGTTGAGGCAAAAAAGCTTTTTTATTTTCAAAGTCAGAACCTATATCATTTAACGCGGGAATAATATGCCCGTTTATAACCGCAAGAGGTTCTGTGCTTTGCAAAAGCGTTTTCACAGCTGAAACAGCGTTTTCCTTCATGCCTTTATATACAGCCTTGTGAAGGGAGACTTCTTCATTTTTTACCGACTTTTCCACAGTTTGAGATTCTGAACTGTTGGCGTAATTTATGTAATCAGAACAAGCGACATCAAGCCCGTGAAGAACTCGGAAAGAGTAGTAAACATCCATCATACCCGATGCAAAAGGATTCATAATTGCACAGTTTAAGCCGTTTTCAAGGGCATTTGCAAAAAACGTGGAATTTATAAGTTCTCTCTTAGGAAGACCGAAGGAAATATTTGACACACCGAGGCTTGTTTTGATTCCCTTTTCACGCAAAAGCTTTACAGCCTTCAACGTAACCAATGCACTTTGCTGATTGGAAGAAACTGTCAATGCCAGGGGGTCAACGATTATATCCTTTTTGCCGATTCCGTATTCGGAAGCCACTGAAATTATCCTTTCGGCAATTTCAACACGTTCTTCCGCAGTTTCGGGAATTCCCTTGTTATCCATGGTAAGAGCTATCACAGTGCCACCGTATTTTTGCACAAGAGGAAATATCTTTCTCATACTGTCCTCTTCCCCGTTTACGGAATTTACAAGGGGTTTGCCGTTATATATTCTCATCGCATTTTCCAAAACAGCCGCATTGTTTGAATCCAACTGCAAGGGTACGTCCGTAACGGTCTGAACAGCTTCAACCGCATTTTTCATCACGACTTTTTCATCAATTTCGGGAAGTCCCACATTGACATCAAGAACCTGAACACCTGCATCGACCTGTTTTACGGCTTCGTTTACGATATAATTCATATCATTTGAACGCAAAGCTTCCTTGAAACGGGGTTTACCCGTGGGATTTATTCTTTCGCCTATCAGAATAGGCTGAGTGTCAATTTCTACGGCATGAGTATATGAGGAAATAACGGTTTTTTCTTTATATTCGGAAACAGAATATTTGAGAGTTTTTGTTTTTTCTGCGGTTTTTCTGATATATTCGGGGTTTGTTCCGCAACAGCCACCGAGTATACAAGCTCCTTTTTCTGCCATTTTTACCATATAATCGGAAAAAGTATCGGAATCTGTATTAAATACTGTTTTTCCGTCAACAACAACGGGTAGTCCCGCATTGGGATTTACGATAATGGGAACAGACGCATTTTCCGTAAACCTGTCCACAAGGTCAAGCATTTTATCGGGTCCCAAAGAACAGTTCATACCAAGAGCCGCTACACCTAAGCTTTCAAGCATTGAGATCATAGCTTCGGGAGATGCGCCCGTCATCAGTTTTCCGTTTTCATCATAAACATTGGTTACGAATATGGGTAGATCACAGTTTTCCTTTGCGGCAAGAACTGCGGCTTTGGTTTCATAACTGTCATTCATGGTTTCAATGAGAATTATATCAGCACGGGAAGCGGCAACTTTGATGTTTGAAGCAAAAATATCAACAGCTTCATCAAAATCAAGGTCGCCCAAAGGCTTAAGAAGTCTGCCCGTAGGTCCGATATCAAATGCTATAAAAGCATTTTCACGACCCATTACAGCCTCCTCCGCACAGTCAAGAGCCGCTTCTATAAGTTCCTCATAATTATCATATTTATCACGGTTTATGCCGAAAGTATTGGTTTTGATAATATTCGCACCTGCGTCAAGATAAGAATTATGAAGAGAGGTTATCTTTTCGGGAGCTGAAATATTCCACATTTCGGGTGCCATTCCTGCAGGAAGCCCCATTGACTGAAGGACCGTTCCCGTTCCTCCGTCAAAGAAAAGTCTTTGTGTTTTTATAATATCAGTTATTTTCATCATTTTTGACCCCCATTATTGCCGTTATTGATTTCATCGGAGACATGAGAAGTGATTTATTCAAGCTTATCCCCAACAATTTTTGAGAATTTATTACTTCAAGCACTTTTTTCTGAAAAGTCAGCTCCAAATCACCGTATCCGGGACTGAAACGAGGTTTGCAAGGAAGACTCCCCTTCATTGTTTCCTCAGCCTTATCTGCGGCAGATTCGGCATATGCGGAAGCGAAAGCATCTGCAATAAAATGATTTGAGGGAGATGTAAGGGAAAGCTTATTCAGAAATCTATCCACGCCCAAACCTAAAGTCACGCCGAAAATAAAAGCCTCATTACAGCCTTGAAGATTTTTTGAAAGGTCTGCACTCTGAACAGATTCAAAACCGAAATCCACAACATTATTTTCTTTCAAGCTTATGGGAAGACGTACTGCGGAATATTTGCACAGAATAGTCCCTTCAAGCTCAGATATCAGCGAAGAAAAGTCTGAAAGAGACATTTCTCTTGAAGTCTGAAGTCTTGCATAGACCTCATTTTTATTAAGTTCCAATTCCGACGTTGGAATTATTCTGTAATCTGTCGGATATATCATCATGATATTATTTCAGAAAGGTTCTTCTGAATTGCTTCAGCCACATCGGGTTTATTCATTGAATAAACGTGAACAGCATTCAAACCGTTGGCATAAAGGTCTATTATCTGCTCTGTGGCATAAGCAATTCCTGCCTGCTTCATAGCTTTGGGATTATCCCCGTATCTGTCAACAAGGCGTAAAAATCTTTGAGGGAGAGCTGTTTGGGAAATAGAGCATATTCTTTTTATCTGTGCAGGATTTGTAACGGGCATAATACCTGCAACTACGGGAACATCAACGCCTGCACGGTAAAGTCTGTACATAAAATTATACAGAATATTATTGTCGAAAAACATCTGTGTAGTCAGGTATTCGCATCCGCTTTCAACTTTGATTTTCAAACTGTCAATATCTGCCCTGCTGTTTTCGCTTTCGGGATGATTTTCGGGATAACAAGCTCCACCGATGCAAAAACCGCCAAAATCTCTTATTTCACTTGTAAGCTCACTTGCATAATGGTATTCAAGGTGATCAAGCTTCATACCGTCGGGAATGTCTCCTCTTAAAGCAAGAATATTTTCAACACCCTTATCTCTGAGTTCTGTCAGTTTCTCCTTAATATCCGCCTTGGTTGAAGAAATACAGCTCAGATGTGCAATTGGAGTAACTCCGAGCTTTTTCAAATTAACGGCAATATCAGTTGTATATTTTGACGTTCCGCCGCCTGCACCGTAAGTAACACTCATATAGCTTGGATTAAGCTTTGCAATTTCTGTAGTCGCTTCAAGAACAGATTCAAACTTATCATCTGTTTTCGGAGGAAACACTTCAAAAGAAAGACTTGGTTTCTCGCCTTTGATTATATCTATAACTTTCATGGATATGCTCCTTTCAGTATCAAAAAACGGGAGACAAAAGTCCCCCGTTACTTTAAAATTCATCCCGTAGATCATACGAAAATCATAATGAGAAACTTTCCGAAAAAACGATACGCAAATGACTGCACATACGGCAACACCACATACACATCACAGACATCATATTTGCAGAATACAGAAAGAAGTTCATTATAATAATCCCTATTGATCTGAATAATATTAATAATTATAACACCGCAAAACTCTCTTGTCAATAGGTAAATTAAAACTTTTATTTAATTTTTCAAGATAAACAAGTAATTTGAAGAATTATAATTTTCTCAAAAAGCGGTCCAACAACTTAAAGGCAACATCGGAAGCTTTTGCTAAAGATACAGCATAATCATTGTGGGAATTTTCATCTCCGCAGTCGGACATCGCACGGACAACACAGAATTTTGTATCATTCATATAGCAAACGTGACCGATACTTCCGCCTTCCATTTCGCAGGAAATAGCGTTGAAGTTATCCGTAATACGCTTTTTCATTTCTTTACCGTTCACAAAACAGTCCCCTGAAGCAATTACCCCGATTTCATAATTTGCTTCAAGTTCCTTTGCGCAAGTCTCAAAAATGCTGACATACTCCGCACTGCATGGGAAATTTATAATATTTATACCTGAGATAAGACCGAGAGGGTCTCCCACGGGAGTTGTATCCATATCATGCTGAACAACGCTGTCTGCAATGGCAAGATCTCCTATTCCCAATTTTGAAGACAATGAACCTGCCACACCGACATTTATTACAACGTCGGGTTTGAAAGTGAGTATCATGGTCTGAGCGCACATCGCAGCAAAAACCTTTCCTATACCGCACATTGCAACGACTACATTTACGCCGTATATCTCACCGTACACGTAATCAGTTCCGCCTATTTTTACTGTTTTTGAATTTTTGACCATGCCCTGAACAGCTTCTATTTCGGATTTCATAGCACCGATAATTCCGATTATTTTCTTATTACTGTTTGTAAACAAAATCCTTTTCCTCAACTTTCTTCAAAACTTCAAGATAATCTGCAAGTTCTTTCTTTGCGGCATCAAGAGACAAAGTTCTGTAATTGCCGCATTCAACAGCGGAATTGCCGAAAACCTCCCCATCATACGCCAAAACATCTTTAATTACTGATTTAACGACCTCAAAAACTTCAACGGGAGTGTGGTCTTTAACCAACAGATAAAAACCTGTCTGACAACCCATAGGTCCGAAATATACAACATCGTTTTTAATTTCGGAATTGCGAACCAAGGTAGCAAACATATGTTCAACGCTATGCATTGTGGAATGGTCCATATAATCTCCACAATTAGGCTTTCTTGTTCTGAGATCATAAGTTGTAATATTACCGTCGATTCTTGAAATATAAAATCCCGGATCAAGGATCTCATGATTTACAGTAAAACTTGCAATCGGTGTTATTTCATTATTCATTAACAATACCTTCTTAAATCAGAAATGGCGAAACCACATAAACCAAGAAACTTCCTTGGCTTATATGGTCTCAGTTTTAAGTAAAATTATTTGCTCTTTGTAATATCATTGAGAAGCTTAAGGAAGCTATCATCATCATTATCATCAACAACTGCAGCACGTCTTGCCTGTCTGTCGGGATTAACCTGATTAGGTCTCTGAACATTGGACATTCTGGAAGGTCTTGCAGGAACAGGATCAACAGAAACTATGGGAGTTTCGGGTTCTCTTGCAACTACAGGCTGATCATAAACTGAAGCGGTTGTTTCCTTAGGCTGCTGAACGGGAATCTTAAAAGAAGGAAGAGTTTCGTTATCCTTGTTGCTGAGAGCATCTTCATCAAAACAGGACGCGATAACTGCAATTCTGAGTTCATCTTCAAGACTGTCATCAAGCAACAGACCCCAGATAATATCTGCTTCGGGATGAGCTTCTTCTTTGATAATATCCGCAGCTCTGTAAATATCTTCGAGAACGATATTTTCGTCTGCTGTGAAGTTGATAAGGATCTTTCTCGCACCGGAAATAGATGTTTCGAGAAGGGGGCTTGTGATTGCAAGTCTTGCAACGTTTTCGGCCTTGTCCTTACCTTTAGCTGTAGCTACGCACATATGAGAGTAGCCTGCGTTCTTCATGTTGGAAGATACGTCAGCAAAGTCAAGGTTAATAAAGCCATGACCTTTGATAAGTTCTGTAATGCTTTCAACACCCTGCTTAAGAATGCCGTCTGCCATTTCAAATGCATTGACAAGAGTGATCTTATTATCAGCAACGAGCTTAAGTCTTTCGTTAGGGATAACAATAAGAGAGTCTACGTTCTGCAAAAGCTGATCAATACCTCTTTCAGCCTGAGCCATCTTACGTGTACCTTCAAAACCGAAGGGCTTTGTTACGATACCAACAGTAAGAATACCCATTTCTCTTGCTACCTGAGCAACAAAAGGAGCAGCGCCGGTACCTGTACCGCCACCCATACCTGCTGTGATAAATACCATCTCAGCACCCTTCATAGCTTCTTCAAGAAGGGATTTACTTTCTTCAGCAGCTTTTCTACCTACTTCGGGATTAGCGCCTGCACCTCTGCCGTGAGTTGTAGCATCACCGATCAGAATCTTGTGAGTTGCCATGGAATGATTAAGAGCCTGTTTATCTGTATTTACAGCGATAAACTCTACGCCCTGTACCTCATCTTTGATCATTCTGTTAACAGCGTTGTTACCGCCGCCGCCAACACCGACTACTTTAATAGTAACAATATTTTCTTTTTCTTCAACACTTCTGAATGCCATTTTGGTCCATCCTTTCAAACGAACATTTAAGTTTATGATCCAATTAAAAATTCTTTTCTCATTCTATATATAATAACATATTTTTTGGCTTAAGTCAATGGTTTTTGGTACATTTTTTTGGTTTTTTTTTGGTTATTTCCGCAATTCTGCATAATTTTACGAAAAAAACCCATTTTTGACACTAGTCTAAAGCTTTATAACGACCCTCTTTGTAATTTTTAACATTAATAATTGCGCGCTCTCCCGAAGGATTTCGTGCAAGTATCTGAACGAGCATATCTATTTTTCTGTCAATATCCTCAGAGTTTCCGATCCTGACCTCTATCATATTATCCAGAACAAAATATATATCGTACTTCTTCGTAAAATCCATTAAGGTAAGTCTGTCATACAAAGAATGCTCCGCGAGAGAAGCTGAGATACTGTCTATAAGAGAAGTTTCGTAATTCGCGTTGTTATTCAAAACCAAACCCAGAGACACTTCCGTAAGATCCATACCTGAAACCAATACGGTTCCTGCACCCTTAACATCTGAAATCTCAAGGACTTTTTTGTTTGAGTCAAGATAAATATATTTTCCTTCCTCCGTTAAAACGGAAATAGTGGGAACGGCCTTTGTCAAACGAATCAGAACCTTATCAGGGAAAATAACAGACACATCCGCAGAATCTATATACGGAAACCTTTCCGGAGGAAAAAGCTCGTCCGTATCTTTTTCAAAATCCAACATCGTCTCGCCGATATACTCAGAACAGGACGACAGTAGATTTTCGGAACTGTAAAAAGTTCCGTTTTCGATTAAAATAGAATTTGTTCTCAGAAAAGTACGCAGAAGTATTATCGTAACGGGAACGGCAACAATGACCGCAAAAACAAACCCTATTACTTGTCGGATCCGTTTTTTCCTCAATTTTCGATTCATTCTTTCAATATCGCTTACCATTTCTGAATTCCTTTATTATTATTTCTCTGATGTTATTTTAGCTCCGAGATCAGAGAGATTTTTTTCAATATTCTCATATCCCCTGTAGATATGTTCCGCGTTATCTATAATCGTGGTCCCGTCAGCGGAAAGACCTGCAACTACAAGGCTTGCACCGCCTCTCAAATCTCCTGCTTCAACAGTTGTACCGTAAAGCTTTTTCACGCCTTCAACAACTGCAACACGGCCTTCGGTTGTAATCTTTGCGCCCATACGCAAAAGCTCCCCAACCTGTTTGAAACGACTTTCAAAAATTGTCTCAATAAAAACCGTACTTCCTTTCGCTTTACACATCAAAGCCATGCACACAGCCTGAGCATCAGTTGCAAAACCCGGGAAGGGCATCGTTCTTACAGTATGACCGCCCTTAAGACTGTCACATGAAACCTGAACAGAATCATCATATGTATTTATCTCACATCCTGACTCTCTTAAAAATGAAAGAAGAGCTCCAAGATGAGTTGCATCTGCATTCTTAAAAAAAGCATTTCCGCCCGTAGCGGCAACAGCACATATGTAAGTAGCGGTAACTATTCTGTCGGGAATAACAGAATGACGTGTTCCTGTGAGCTTTGAAACGCCCTGAATCACTATCCTTCCCGACCCTGCGCCCGATATTTTCGCCCCCATTTTCACAAGAAAATTCTGAAGGTCTTCAATTTCAGGTTCTTTTGCCGCATTGTTTATAACTGTTACACCGTCGGCTTTCACAGCCGCAAGCATTATATTTTCGGTGGCTCCTACACTGGGAAAGGAAAGATCCAAAACCGTACCTTTAATATTTTTACATTCACAATCCAAATACCCGAATTCCTCACGGATAACCACACCCATTTTCGTCAATGCTGAAATGTGAATATCTATTGGACGCGGTCCCAACTCACAGCCTCCGGGAAAACTTACCAAAGCTCGTTTTTTCTTACCAAGAATAGCACCGAGAAACATTATTGATGATCTCATTTTCCGCATAAGCTTATCAGGTATCTCAAAACCGCAGGCATAATCGGAATTCACATAAACGGTATTTCCGTGAATAGTTACAGTTGAACCTAAAGCACGCAATATTTCTATAGCCGCATGGGTATCACTTATATCGGGGCAATTATCTATAATACAGTCTCCGTCAGCTAAATACGCTGCTGCAAGAATCGGCAAAATACTGTTTTTTGCCCCCTGCATATTTATTACTCCACAAAGCGGATATCCGCCTTCTATTACGATCTTTGACATTACTCTCAACCTTTCGCATATAAAATATATTATATTCTATGCGAATAAATATCGATTCGTGTCAATTCATAAGATAACTATGTCGAATAACCTATTTTATCATTTTATCTATTTCATCACAAATCAGCTTTGAAGTATCGGGACCGGCAAATGTCTTTGCCGCAGCTTCCATCTGCTTTAATTTCAGGTTATCTCTACAAAGCTCACAAACAAGTTCATAAAGCTTATCACCGTCAAGATCCTTTTCCTCAATCAAAACCGCAGCTTCTTTATCAGAAAATGTTTTTGCGTTAAAATATTGGTGATTCTCCGCAACATTGGGAGAAGGTATAAGAATTGAAGGTCTGCCTACAGCCGCAAGCTCTGTCAAAGCCCCTGCGCCTGAACGGGAAATTACAAGATCAGCGGCAGCCATTATTTCAGCCATATTATAAATGTATTCATAAATATGAATATTCTTATGATTTGCTTTATCCCCTAATTTTTCAAGGACATATGCGTAATCTTTTGAAGCTCCGTGATACAGAGTCAAAATCTCATCCTCAGAGGTACGTTCTGCCATTTTACAGAAAGCATCATTTATTTTTCTTGCACCCAAGCTTCCGCCAACAGAAAGAATAACCTTCTCGGTCTCTCCTATACCCAAAGAAGCCCTTGCAGAACTTCTGTCAACAGTAAAGAATTCCTGTTTCGCAGGATTCCCCACAAGAATCTGATTTTCCTCATCCGCATCCAATTTATTGGATATCGGGAAACTGAGAAATATTTTATCGACACGCTTCGCAAGCATTTTAGTCGCAACTCCGGCAAAAGCATTTTGCTCATGTATAGCTGTTGGAATCTTCATTTTTGAAGCCGCAAACAAGACAGGAGCGCTTACAAACCCACCCGTACCTATTGCAATATCGGGAGCAAACTCTTTAATCTTTTTACGCACTTTACGTGACGTTGAAAAGAAAGTATTAAGAGCTTTTATATTATGTTTAAATGCCTTAAACGTAGCCTTACGGGTAAATCCGTTGGCTGAAATAAATTCGATATCATATCCTGCCTTAGGAACCAAAGATGCTTCTATATTTGTTTTTGTTCCGAAGAACAGTATCTCAGCATCGGGATGACGATGTTTTATTTCGTTTGCTATTGCTATTGCAGGATTAACATGACCTGATGTTCCGCCACAAGCTATAATTACTCTCATTCCCGAGTCTCCTTCTTTCCTTTATCCAAATAAGCAAATCTTGATGCATGTAATACAAGTCCCATTTCCGCAAGCTGAACCAAAAGTGCCGTTCCTCCGTAACTGAAGAATGGAAGAGAAATACCGGTTGAGGGAATAGAGTTACTTACAACCGCAAAATTCAACAAAGTCTGAATGGCAACTTTTGATATAATACCTATGACAAGCATTGACTCAAAGGTATTACGTGCACGGATGCCTATGTAAAAACCTCTCCAAATGAGGAAGATAAACAGCAGCATTATTACTATAACACCGATAAAGCCCAACTCTTCGGCAATTACAGAAAAAATATAGTCATTTTGAGGTTCAGGCAAGTATAAATATTTCTGATGACTTTTTCCGTATCCCAAGCCAAAGGCTCCGCCGGAACCGATAGTCAGAAGAGATTGATACGGTTGAAACCCTGTACCGAGAAGATCAACTGTAGGATCATGCCAAACTTTAAAACGGTTTGCCTGATATTCTTTCAGAAATAAATTGTTCCCATGAGCTATTGAATAATCCAAAAACAAAAAGACTGCAAAAACTGCCAATAATCCAACAATCAACAACGGAATCCATTTTTTATTTCCGCCTGTAAAGATCATAACATATCCGATACCGGCAACCAGAATCGCACCCGAAAGATGAGGTTCCTCGAATATGAGTAAACAAGGTAACGCAAAAATAAAGCCGGGAATAACTATTCCTTTTAAAAATTTATGCATTTCGTCCTTGTATATTGAAATATACCATGCCAAGCCCATTACAACAGCCAATTTACCGAATTCTGAAGGCTGAAACTGAAATGTACCAATGGGAATCCAGCGTTTCTCCGGCTCTTTACACAGGAAAAATACCAGAATCAACAAAACTATAGATGCAATATAAAACAAAAATATAGCACTGTAATAAAGCTTCTTGGAGATTAGAGATGGTCCTACAGAAGCAATAAACATTACAACTATTCCAATGATTGCAAATGTGACCTGCTTTGATATAAAATAATAACTGTTTCCGTTGTTTTTAAAAAACGAAGCCGCAAACCCCGTAGAATAAAGCATAATAAGTCCGACCGCAAGAATAAGAAGAACCGAAATAAGAAACGGAATATCAAACATTGGCATATTAAAGGCTTCCGATTTTAAAAGCGGACTTTTATTATTTGAGATTTTCTTTTTATTTTTATCAACAACTGCAGAGTTTGTCATAAATTTTCTCCAAACAAATCAGAATCAAATAATCAGATCAGCAAAATACCGTTAATATAAAAGAAATATGCAATAACGGCGGCCAAAGCACAAGCAATTACAGATACAGCTGAAAAAGAAAGTACTATCTTCTCTTCTTTCCAACCGCTAAGTTCAAAACTATGATGGATCGGGGTCATCTTAAAGAGACGTTTTCCGTGAGTGAGTTTAAAGTAAGTTCTTTGGATAATAACGGAAAATGCCTCAATAAGATAAACAAAACCCGCAAGAAGAAGAATTATCGTCATATCAAGAGATATAGCAACGGTTGTAACTATTCCGCCAAGGAACATTGAGCCTGTATCTCCCATGAAGATCCTTGCAGGATGCCAGTTAAAAATAAGGAATCCGATACAAGCACCGATAACTACCATTGAAAGAACTGAAAGTTCTGCTTTATATGTAATATTCGCCACAAAAACAAAGAAAATAAGCACGGGAATTGTTACTCCTGTTGCAAGTCCATCAATTCCGTCGGTAAAATTAACAGCATTAGTAAAACCGATAATTGCCAAAAACCAAATGATATAAGCAAAAAACCCTATATCAATACACAGAGTCTCTCCGGAGCCGTCAAATGTTGGGAGAAATATATAAGTACCGTAATCACGGTTCATAGCCATAAAAATCACATATGCCGCAGCAATAATAACCTGAAGGATCATCTTCTGGCTTTCAGTAAGACCCATATTATGTTTCTTTTTGATTTTAATAAAATCATCAAGAAAACCTACAAGACCGAGCAGACACGATGTTATAAGACACGCAAAGCCCTTTGAAGACAAAAATGAGGTTTCACTGTAATACCTGAAACCTAAAAGCAGAAAAACAACGACAGCGGCAATTATAAAAACGATACCACCCATTGTAGGAACGCCCTGTTTATTCTTATGCCATGTAGGTCCGTATTCCTCAATTATCTGCTGACCGAATTTCAGTTTTCTCAAATAAGGAATAGCTACGATCATTAACAAAACTACAATAGCAATGGAAATAAAAAGAGAAGCCGCAAGCTCCAAAACATTTGGCATATTAACCATAATTAAAACATCCTTTCAACTATTTTATTCAAAGAAGAGATTCAAAGCATCTTCAGCTCTCATACCCCGACTCGCTTTAAACAACAACACATCGCCCTTTTGAGCAATCTTTTTTAAAACAGCTGCAACTTCGGAAGTATCTTTACATTTGAAAATACTTTCAGCAGACATTCCTGAAGACATTGCTCCTAAAGCGTAATCGTCGTTATGACTTCCATACACCACAAGAATATCAATTCCGTGTAAATAAGTTCCTACTTGCTTATGAAGATCCTGAGCCAAAGAACCGAGCTCCAGCATATCGCCCAAAACAGCAATTTTTCTGCCATTTTTAAAACGAAGCAATTCCAAAGCAGACTGCATGGACGCAGGACTGGCATTATAACAGTCTTCAATTATTGTAAATCCTTTCTTATCATAAACATCCTGACGGAGAGGTGCGTTTTTATAATTCGAAAAACCTTCAACAGCTTTTTTCGGATCGATTCCCAAAACATGACCTGCCGCAATCGCCGCCAGTGCATTATATACATTATGAAGTCCTTCTGTTGGAATTCTGACATTGACATTCCCTGAAGGTGTAACCACGAGGAAAGAAGTTGAACCGTTATCAAAAAGAATATCCCTTGCCTGATATTCACAATCCTTATTACCAATACCATAAAAAACAGTTTTATGCCAAACATTTTTCTGTGTTTTAAGCAAAGAATCGTCTCCGTTTAGAATCAATGTTCCATCAGATGAAAGACCGTTAAGGATTTCCAGCTTTGCCTTCATAATATTTTCCTGAGTCTTAAGATATTCAATATGTGAAAATCCAATATTTGTAATGACAGCAACATCAGGACGTGCTATTTTCGTCAAAACATCTATCTCACCGAAGTTACTCATACCCATTTCGAGAACAGAAGCCTCACAATCCTCAGGAACAGACATCAATGTTAAAGGCAAACCTATCTCACTGTTTTTATTACCTTCCGTCTTAAAAGATTTAAATCCCTGAGAAAGCACACAGTAAAGAAACTCTTTTGTAGTGGTTTTTCCTACACTTCCGGTGACAGCAACAGTCTTCATGTTAAGTTTTTTTCTGTAATCAGACGCAAAATCACCCAAAGCCTTTACTGATGACGGAACTATTACATATGGAAGTTTAGTATCAAGTTCTCTTTCACAAAGAAAACCGCAGGCACCATTTTCTTCAGCACCTGAAATATAATTATGTCCGTCAACACGTTCCCCTTTTATACAAACGAAAATACATCCTTCCTTTGCATCCCGTGAATCAGTCACAAATTTAACAGGTTCTGCTGACATAGCAGCTTCTGCATTCATCAGTTTTCCACCGCAAACTTCGGCTATCTGTTCAAATTTCATTTTTTTGCGTCCTTTCATAAATTTCATTTATATTCAACAGTACAATCATTCTTTTAAATATTTCTCTATTTCTTCCCGCTCATCAAAAGGATACTTTATCCCATTTATTATCTGATAAGTTTCATGTCCTTTTCCAAAAAGAAGTATTACATCATTTTTCTTTGCTAATGAAAGAGCTTTCCGAATGGCTTCACGTCTGTCCGTTATAGCCAAAACTTTAGGATCATCTTTTATCCCAACAAGTATATCCTCTATTATTTCATCAGGATCTTCATCCCTCGGATTATCCGAAGTTACTATAACCTTATCGGAAAAAGCCACTGAGATCTTACCCATAAGAGGTCTCTTGGACTTATCTCTGTTTCCACCACAACCGAATACTGTAATTATTTCACCTTTACAGTAGGAACGAATTGATGAAAGAACTTTCCCCAATCCGTCCGGTGTATGGGCGTAATCAATAATAACGGAGAACTCTTTTCCTGTCGGTAAGCTTTCCATTCTTCCTTTAACACCCATAAAGCATGAAATTGCAAGGGCAATTTGTTTTTTTTCAACTCCAAGGACTTCTGCCGCAGAAAATGCAGCCAAAGCATTGTAAACATTAAAAAAACCTTGCATTCTTTGCTCTATATGTACAGATATAAAGTTTTTCACCGGTACAATATCGAAATTATTACCTTCACATGAGATATGAATATTTTCAGCTCTGTAATCCGCATTTGAATGTGCAGAATAGGTAACCACAGAAGAATCATATGTTCTACAATTGAAAAACAAATCTGAAAAACAATCATCTATATTTATAACACAAATATCCGACTGTTCAAACAGCTTTAATTTAGATGCGGCATATTTTTCCATTGTTTCGTGGTAATCCAAATGATCGATAGATAAATTGGTAAAAACACCAATTTTAAATCTTATTCCAAAAACTCTTTCCTGTGCCAGAGCATGGGAAGAAACTTCCATCACAACATGAGTTATACCGTTTCTGACCATTTCAGAAAAAAGAGAATGGATAGTAACAGCATCAGGAGTTGTATTAGACAGAGGCCTGTAAGTTTCCCCAATTACAACACCGTTAGTGCCGATAATTCCGCATTTGATACCGTTTTGCAAAAGTATATGAGCCAGCATATACGAAGTCGTGGTTTTCCCGTTTGTGCCTGTAACGCCTATTATACATAGTTTTTCCGAAGGTTTATCAAAAAATACATTTGAGGCATAAGCCAAGGAGCGTCGTACATTTTCAACGGTAATAATGCAAAACTGAATATCACTAAAAATATTCTCTGTTACAACTGCAACAGCCCCTTTTTCAAAGGCTTTCGCTACAAAGTCATTCCCGTCAAAATGAAGTCCTTTAACGGCAAAAAACAAGCTTCCTGTCTCAACTTCCTCTACATTGGAAGTAATTTTTGAAACATCAAGTCCAAGATCTTTTTCAGACAATCCTTTATTTTCAGCATCCTCTATCAAATGATAAAGTTTCACCGAAAATATCTCCTAAAAACAAAATTATATAGTTATACGACTTTTTTATTCAAATGTAACTGTAATTACAGTTGCTTTATCCACAACTTCACCTTCTGCATGGCTTTGACTTACAGCCACAGTATTAGGGAAGTTAATATTTGAACCTACGACCTTTATATTAAGATCGTGTGCCGCAAGAATAGTATTACATTCAGCAGCGGTTTTTCCTATAACGTTGGGAACTGTGGTTTTATAAGTTACAGGTTCATCATTAGTATACAAAATAACAGTTCCACCTTTAGGTAATTTACGTCCGTTTCCCGGAATCTGATATGTAACGATCGCTTCGGAAGAAGGATCTCCGATAACCTTTACGGTAAATCCGTCAGATGCAAGTTCTGTTTTGGCTTCTGCCAGAGTTTTTTCCTTAACAAGAGGAATTTTAACAGACTCCACAGAAGATCCGTCTTCGTAATTAGGTTCTATATTTAAATGCTGCAAACAGTCATTCATAATAGCTCCACCCAAGGGTGCTGCAATAAGAGAGCCGTACTGAACTTCGGAATTAGGTTCGTCAACGATAACCAAAACACATATCTCAGGGTCATCTGCAGGAGCAAAACAAATAAAAGAAGCTATACGTTTATTATTTTCATAACTACCGTTATCTGCTTTTTCCGAAGTACCTGTTTTACCTGCTATTTTATAACCTTCAATATATGCAGTATTTTTGTAGTTATGCTCAACTGCATATTCAAGCATTTCACAAATTGTCTTTGAAGTTTCTGCAGAAACTACCTGTCTTACCTCTGTAGGTTCATTACTTACGATGATGTTCCCATCGGAGTCTGTAATTTCTTTTATAATATACGGCTGCATATATGTACCACCGTTGGCAACAGCAGAAACTCCGGCAAGAAGCTGCATACCTGTTATCTGAAAAGTCTGACCGAATGAAGAAGAATACAGGTTATAGTTTGACATTGTTGACAATGAATGGTGAACACCTGAAGCCTCGCCTATCAAACCTACGTTTGTTTTCTCTCTGAGGCCGAATACTGTAATATAATTATAAAATCTTTCAATTCCGATTCTGTCAGCAATAGTGATAAAAACAGGGTTACAAGAATTTCCCAAAGCCTGAAGAAATGTTTCATGCAGATGTCCGTCACGTTTCGCACAATGGTAAGTAACAACGCCTTTCACAATACTTCCGCTGCAGAAAAAATTCTCATCAAGCTTTACAAGTCCTTCTTCAAGAGCCATTGCCGTAGTGAAAATTTTAAATGTAGAACCGGGATCGTACTGCTCAGAAACGAATTTATTTCTTCTGTAAACAGCCTGAATCGCATTATACTGATTCCAATATTCAGTACTCGTATATTTACCTGAAGAAATTTCCTCTTCAGTTGCATACTGATTCAGCATATCCAAAGTAAGAGTATCTGTAATAACCTGCCAATCATTCGGGTCAAAATCAGGTTTACTTGTCATTGCCAGGATCTCACCTGTCTTGACATTCATAACAGCACCTGCAACACGGCTCTGAACATTATGTTCTACTCTTGTATTTTCAATATGCTTTTCAAGAAAATACTGTACTTCAAGGTCTATTGTTAGAGTTATATCATAACCGTCCACAGCATCAATATACTTTTCATATTCAAAAGGCATTGAAGTTCCGGTTGCATTCTGAGATGAAATAATTTTACCGTCAGTTCCTTTAAGATATTCCTCATACATATACTCAAGGCCCTCAAGTCCTTGTTGGTCAACGCCGACAAAACCCAATACGGTAGACAGCAAATTACCATGTGGATAATATCTTTTCGCGGTCTCCGTTATATTAACCGCAGTCCTTACTTTTTTAGCGGCAACCAACTCTGCAGAAATTTCTGTTTCAGGATTCAATGCCTCAATAAGTTTATTGTAAACATCCTTCTCTACGCCTCGTGCAATTACCTCATACTGATTGTTCTTAAGTGTTTTCTTATAAACATCATCATAAGAAAGGTCAAGGGTTTCGGAAAGAATAGTTGTCAGCCTTTCACGAGTCTCCTCATCTTCGATCTTATTCGGTGCAATTGTAACGAGATAGGCAGAAGCGCTTACTGCAAGCTCATTCCCGTTGGCATCATAAATAGTACCTCTTTTTGCGGCAACAGTTATGTCGCTGGTCTGCTGTTTTACAGCAAGCTGTTCATATTTATCATGCTCTATTATCTGCAAATAGAAAAACCTTGCAGCAACAGCCGCAAACGCAACAATAAATACTATTCTCAAGATATTAAATCTAATAACCATTGATTGAGTAGGTCTTTTTGACATTGATTTTTCCTTTCGTAGTCCCTTGTTTGAAAAGGTAGGGTCACCTTAAACATAAGATGACCCATTACAAAACAAAGCGCAAATTTATATAAAAATCTGCATATAGGAGAAGTAAAAAATGAATTCTTTATTAGTAGAGTATGCGTCGGTCAATTAAAATATTCCGCTATAATAGAAAATACCGTCGCAACACGGGAGATTACGTTTTCTTTCGGAACTTCTTTTTCAAACAGTACGGTTTTATTAACATTTTGTCTTGTAATATATTCTACTTGATAATTACTGTACTTCTGAAGTCCCAAAACTTTTACTGCGTAATCTTCAACTTCACGAATATTAGTTCTTTTTTCATATTCTATACGAAGCTTTTCTCCGTTATTTATTTCTTCCTCAAGATTTGCTTGAAGCTCTTGTGTGCGGTAGTTCTTTTCATACTGAGTAATATAGCAGTTAATTCCTGCAACCAAAGTAACGATTAAAACAAGTACAAGGAAAATGTTTATACAATTTATAACAGTATTTTTATTTGACTTATTCACCGCAGCAAAGCTCCTTTCATATAGTTTCAAATACTCTTAATTTTGCACTTCTTGAGCGCGGATTTATTTCCAACTCTTCCTGAGAAGGAATTATGGGTTTTCTCGTTATAACCTTTCCCCTACTCGTTTTCCCACAAACACATACAGGAAAACTTGGGGGACAAGTACACGGCTTTTCAGCTTTTGCAAAAGCCAATTTAACAATTCTGTCTTCCAGGGAATGGAATGTTATTATTGATATTCTTCCACCCGAATTCATTACAGGGAAAATATTTTCCAAAAGCGTTTCCACTTGAGTCAGTTCTGAATTTACCTCAATTCTCAATGCCTGAAAAACTCTTTTGGCTGGGTGTTGAGCTTCTCTTAAAGCCTTTGGAGGCATTGCACTTTTTATAATATCACTTAACTGAAGAGTGGATTCTATTTTTTCGTTTGTTCTGATTTTACATATCCTTGAAGCGATCTGTCTGGAATATCTTTCTTCGCCGTATTCAAAAAATATCTTTGCAAGATTTTCTTCTGAATAGCCATTCACCACATCTGCGGCTGTAAGACTATCTTCCCTGTTCATTCTCATATCAAGAGGAGCATCCTGCATATAGGAAAAACCTCTTTCTGCCTCATCCAGTTGATGAGAGGAAACCCCAAGATCAAGGAGCAACCCGTCTGCTTTTATGTTTTTCTGAGTGAGTATTTCTGGAAGTGAAGTATATGTGGTATGAAATATTTCCACATTACAATCCAAAGAAGAAAGCTTTCTGTTACATTCATTTACCGCATCCATATCTCTGTCTGTACAGATCAATTTCCCGTCCGAACTTAAATTGCTTCCTATGGCAAACGAGTGATTTCCTCCGCCTGCGGTTCCGTCACAATAAACACCGTCAGGTCGTATATTCAAAGATTCTACGGTCTCTTTAAAAAGAACCGGAATATGCTCAAATTCATTCATAGCTTAAATATTAAGGTCGATAGCTCTGAGAGCCTGTTCAACACTTTCATCAGATTCCATTTTAACATTGAAGGCATTCCATTTATCTGTATCCCAGATTTCAAGTTTTCCGGAAACACCTACTATAGTAACCTCTTTTTGTAAACCTGCAAAGTCTCTTAAACCTTGGGGAACAGCAATTCTTCCTTGAGCATCAATAGGTGACTGAGCAGCATTACCGAAGAAGAAGCGCTGAAGATCGCGGGCATTATAAGTAGTGATACTCTGAATTTTTTCATAGAAGACTTTCCATTGTTCTTCTGAAAAAAGGAAAATACAATGGTCAAGTCCTCTCGTCATATAAACACTGTCTCCGATTTCGGTTCTCAGTTTTGACGGGAGGAACATTCTTCCTTTTGCATCCAGCGTGTGCTGATAATTGCCTATTAAGTTGTCCATATCAGCTCACTCCTTTAAGTTTAGGGATTTTTGCTCCACATTTTCCGTTTTGGTGTTAAAATCATGTACTTTCACACCACTTTAACCACCGATTCCCCACCTCACTAATATTATACAGCATATTCTCTTGAAAATCAAGCGGTATATTAAAAATATTTCTCACACCACCCTGAAAACTTTTTCAACTTTTTTCCCATTTTTTTGTACAATATGCACAAATAAAAATTTCGACTCATTTTTGCAGTTATTTTTAATAAAAAAAGGACTTGACTATTCATTTTATTTGCGGTATAATAATATAAAATAATACTTATATACATATTAAATAAGGAATTAGAATGGCTGTAAAAAATAAAACCGTATACGTTTGCACTGAATGCGGTGCGGAAAGTCCCAAATGGTCAGGTAAATGTCCTGCTTGCGGTCAATGGGACACTATGACGGAGTTTAAGATATCAACTCCCGAAAAGACATCAAAACAATCAAATACAATTAGAGTAAATTCCACAGCAATAAAACTTTCAGAAATTGATGAATCCGACGAAGTCAGAATTCCCACAAATATCGAAGAATTGGACAGGGTTCTTGGTGGAGGAATAGTACAGGGCTCATTGATCCTTGTTACAGGTGAACCCGGTATAGGAAAATCAACAATCCTCCTTCAAATTTGTTTGCAATTGGGGGAAAAAAATAAGATCCTCTACATATCCGGAGAAGAATCCCCACGACAAATAAAGTTAAGAGCTGAAAGATTGGGGCTCGCTGACGGACAAGTATATCTCCTTGCAAAAACAGATATTGAAGAGATTGTAGAATATGCAAGAACCGAGAAACCTGATATTTTAATAATAGACTCTATCCAAACCATGCAAAAGGAAGACGTAAACTCTTCACCGGGAAGCGTATCACAGGTAAAAGAAGCGACTTCTCTGCTAATGAATTTTGCAAAAAGCGAAGAAATTCCCGTTTTCATAGTCGGTCATGTAAATAAAGAAGGTGCTGTTGCAGGTCCGAAGGTTATGGAGCATATGGTTGACGCTGTTCTCTATTTTGAAGGGGACAGAAGCCAGGAATACAGAATTCTCAGAGCCGTAAAGAACAGATTCGGTTCCACCAATGAAATAGGTGTGTTTGAGATGACGGGATCGGGACTTAAGGAAGTCAAAAACCCATCACAGCTGTTCCTTCAGGGGAAACCCACGGACATTTCGGGAATTGCAACTGCGTGCGTAATGGAAGGTACGAGACCGTTGGTTGCGGAAATACAGTCTTTGGTTGCACCAACGCCATTTCCTGCTCCGAGAAGAGTTTCCGTAGGTTTTGATTACAACAGATTAAACTTAATAATTGCAGTTCTTGAAAAACGCTGTAAACTGTTTTTCGGTTCTTCCGACACATATCTGAATATCATCGGTGGAATAAGACTTGACGACCCTGCGGCTGACCTTGCGGTGGCAATAGCTTTGGCTTCGGGATTGAAAGATTTCATTATTCCCGACGACACTTTGATAATCGGTGAATTGGGACTTGCAGGAGAAATAAGAGCTGTAACCTCCCTTGAAAGAAGAATAATCGAAGCTAAAAATTTAGGATTCAAGCGTTGCCTTGTTCCTTCAAGAAATAAAATTGATTTTGACTCACCACTTGAAATCGTTCAAGCGGAAAACGTAAGAGACGCACTTAATAAATTATAAAAAGGACAGAATAAAATGGAAACAAAAAAGAAGAATTACAAACTGAGTTATCTTATGAAAAGATTTCTCCCCTATTTCAAAAAGCACAGAAAGACTGTAATTTTTGACCTTCTGTGTGCTTCACTTACAACAATATGTGAACTTGCTCTTCCCAAAATAGTTGAACTGCTTACGGGAAAAGCCACGGAAAACGTCGCACTTTTAACTACAGACCTCATAATAAAAGTCGGAGTTTTCTACCTGATACTCAGAGTTATTGACACCCTCGCAAACTATTACATGGCATCCGTAGGTCACATTATGGGTGCGGCAATAGAAACGGATATGAGACGTGACCTTTTCAATCATCTTGAAAAATTGGAACACTCATATTATGACAACACTAAAGTCGGTCAGCTCATGTCACGAATGACCTCGGACCTTTTTGATATTACGGAATTTGCACACCATTGCCCCGAAGAATTCTTTATTGCAGGAATTAAAATAATTGCATCATTTGTTATTCTCAGCTTTTCAAATATCTGGCTTACTCTTATAATGTTCGCAATTCTTCCGCTTATGCTTCTTGTAACAAAAATATTTAACGGAAAAATGCGTGCAGGCTTTAAAATGTCAAGAACCCAGGTAGGCGAACTCAACGCACAGGTCGAAGACAGCCTTCTCGGTATAAGAGTTGTAAAAAGCTTTGCAAACGAGCCAATCGAACAGAGCAAATTCAACAGCGGCAACAATAAATTCCTTGATATAAAGTCTATTGTTTATAAAACAATGGCGTCTTTCCACAGCTCCACAAGACTTTTTGACGGTATAATGTATATTACCATAGTGGTCTGCGGTGCGTTCTTCATGAAAGCGGGAACACTTACAGCACCTGCATTCATGGCGTTCCTCCTTTACGCTTCTACCCTTCTTAACTCTATCAGAAGAATCGTTGAATTTACGGAACAGTTCCAGAGAGGTATGACGGGTATTGAAAGATTTATTGAAGTAATGGACGTTGAACCCTCTATCGTTGACGAAGAAGGAGCTGTTGAGCTTGAAGACGTTCAGGGAGATATTGAATTCAAAGATGTTTCTTTCAAATATACGGAAGAAAACGAAGACGTGCTCAGCCATATCAACCTCAAAATCGAAAAAGGCACAAATGTTGCAATAGTCGGTCCTTCGGGCGGCGGTAAGACGACAATATGCAGCCTTATTCCCAGATTCTACGAAATAAATGACGGTATGATAACCGTTGACGGAATCGACATCAAGCATATCAAGCTTGACAGTCTGAGAAAAAATATAGGTATAGTTCAGCAGGATGTATACCTCTTCTACGGAACAGTCCGTGAAAACATCGAATACGGTAAGCCAGGTGCAACAGATGAAGAGATCCGTGAAGCGGCACGAAAAGCAGGAGCAGAAGAATTCATTTCAAAATTACCTGACGGATACGATACATATGTGGGTGAACGAGGCGTAAAGCTTTCAGGCGGTCAGAAGCAAAGAATCAGTATTGCCCGTGTATTCCTTAAAAATCCGCCTATTCTTATTCTTGACGAAGCAACTTCTGCCCTTGATAACCAAAGCGAAAGACTTGTTCAGAAATCCCTTGAACTTCTTGCCGTTGGCAGAACGACACTTACTATTGCCCACAGACTTTCAACAATAAAGAATGCTGACACTATTATTTACCTGACAGAAAAAGGTATTGAAGAACAAGGTTCTCACGACGAACTCATGGAGAAAAAAGGCGAATTCTATAAATTAAGCATCTCTTAAAAAGGAGATACCGTTATGAAATACGAAAACAATTGGGAATCTCTTAACAGCAGACCTGTACCCGATTGGTTTGGAAAAGCGAAGTTCGGAATATTTATCCATTGGGGTCTTTATTCCGTTCCCGCATATACAGAAAAAGGCGCATATGCAGAATGGTACAGGGAACAACTTTTAAACCCCAACACCCCTGAACACCCCGTTAAAAAATTTCACAACAGAGTCTATTCCGAAAACACAAAATACGAAGACTTCGCTGCGATGTTCAAGGCGGAACTGTTCGACGCAAAAGAATGGGCGGAATTATTCCGTAAATCAGGAGCTAAATACATAAATTTCGTCTCAAAGCATCATGATGGATACTGTATGTATCCATCTGAATATGCATGGAATTGGAACTCATTGGATGTAGGACCTCACAGAGATTTTTGCATGGAGCTGAAAGAAGCACTTGAAGGAACAGGGGTAAAATTCGGTGTATACCACTCCGTTTACGAATGGGTAAATCCCCTTTACCTTAAAGACCCTGAAGAATATGCACTTAAACATCTCCATCCAATGTTGAAAGAGCTCGTAGAAAAATATCAGCCGTGGACACTTTTTACTGACGGAGAATGGGAGCACCCAAGCTCCACATGGCATTCTACGGAATTCCTTGCATGGCTATACAACGAATCTTCCGTAAGAGATCTTATAGTACCAAACGACCGTTGGGGAAATGAAACAAGAGGTCATCTTGGGGGAAACTTCACCACTGAATATGGCTACATCGAAGGTGATAAGAAAATTGAAGATGTGATTCTTGACAGACCCTTTGAAGAATGCCGCGGAATAGGAAAATCTTTCGGCCTGAACAGAATTGAAAAGACGGAAGACTATATGTCCGCAAAGGAGTTATTGGAAACACTCTGCGACCTTGTTTCAAAAGGAGGAAACTTCCTTTTGAACATAGGACCGAATGCAGACGGAACGATTCCCGTAATAATGGAAGAAAGACTTCTTCAGATGGGAGAATGGCTCAGAGTAAACGGTGATGCAATATACGATACCGAAGTATACACGAAAGAAAATCAGGAAGGCATATATTACACAAAAAAAGATGATAAGATATATGCAATTCTCAACAGATTTCCTTTCGGTTCTGCAATATTGGATAAGGTTCCATACTCAACCAAATTAAAAGCAAAGCTTCTCTCTCATCCCGTTGAAGTCAAAATAAGAGAGAACGCAGGAAAAGCTGAACTTCTTTTCCCCGTTATCAATCCCGATGAAGTAACCTGTCAATGGCTCTACGCTGTTGAACTTACAAATAAAAAATAAACATATTTTAAGGAGATAATAATCATGTTAAACCCCGCTTCAAGAGAACTTGAATACTATGATGTTTATCCGCGAGTATTCCTCGTAAACAGAGAAACAGAAATAACAATCAGACCTCTCGGTTGGCAGGCAGGCTTTATTCCCAATATGGAATACAGACTTACTCTTCGCCCCGCAACAGACGGTGACGGAAAAGCCGAAAGAGCTCTTTATGAATATAAAGTTAAGCCCAATGCTGAAGGTTGTCTCGTTTTCAAGCACACAGCAGGTTGGGAAACAGAGATTTTCGTTAGAATTTACAAAGAAAACGAAAAAGACGAAATGACAAAACTTGCAATCTATGCCCTCGAACAGGACATGGCAGGTAAATATCCTTTTGTCGGTGACTTGCATATCCACACACGCCGTTCAGACGGACAGCAGGCTCCTGCAATCGTATGTGCAAACTACAGAAAAGCAGGTTATGACTTCTTTGCAGTAACAGACCACGGAAGATATTATCCTTCACTTGAAGCTCAGAAAGCCTATAAAGATGTCCCCATCGACTTCAACATCGTTGAGGGTGAAGAGGTTCATCTCCCAGGAAACCCCGTTCATATCATCAACTTCGGCAGTGACTACAGCGTAAACGGTCTTGTTCAGGAATGTTGGCAGTACAGAGATAAAGGAGAAAGCGTTGAAGACAGAGCAATAATCGAAAATCCCCCAAAAACACTCACAACAGAAGAGTTCAGAGCAGAAGTAAACGCACTTGCAGAAGAACTTAATATCCCCGAACATATCGACAAGTTTGTTTATGCGGCTTGTGTTTGGGCTTTTAGACATATTCAAAAAGGTAACGGTCTTTCAGTTTACTGCCATCCCTTCTGGATAACAGATGCATATCAGGTAGCTGAATGCTTCACAGACTATATACTTGAAACAATGCCCTGTGACGCTTTTGAAGTTCTCGGTGGTGAGCTTTACTACGAACATAACGGTTTCCAGACAGCTCAGTATTACAAGCACATAGCTATGGGTCACAAGATTCCCGTAGTGGGAAGCAGTGACAGCCACAACTCCATGTATCAGCCCAACGCATATATCGGCTCAACACTTGTATTTGCACCTTCAAATGATAAAAAAGAAATTATCAACGCTGTTAAAACATTCTACAATGTAACCATTGACAGAGCAAGTGACCAGAGAAGACTTGTGGGAGATTTCAGATTTATTAAATACGGTAACTTCCTCCTTAAATACTACTTCCCTGTTCACGATGAATACTGCTTTGAAGAAGGCAGAGCAATGAAGGCTTACGTTACGGGTTCAGACTGCCATGCTGCCGAAGACCTCAAATTCTACCACGGCAGAACTCAGAAACTCCTTGACAAATACTTCGATATCGAACTGTAAATATGAATACAAAACGGGGTTAGCCTTTGACTGGCTAACCCCGGTAATTTAATTATAATGATTATAAAAAGCGTTGTACAACTGAAATTATTTAACACGGATATATACGGGAATATTTTCCGTTTCGACCTCAAACCAACCGCATTCCTGTTTCTCTCCTGTAAAGAAGTTTACCCATTCACCTTTGGGTAAATAAACTTTTCTGCCTGAATTTTCGCCAACAATAGGAGCGACAAGCAAGTTTGAACCCAAGAGATATTCATCGTCTATATTATAAGTTTCAGGATCATCCGTATAGTCGGAAACAAGAGCTCTCATGGGCGCAATACCCTTTTCCTTATAAAGCTTAAACGCATCCTTAAGATAAGGAATAACCTTTTCTCTGATCTTAAGAATATCACGAACTTCATCTTCACAATCATACTGTAACCAAGGAGTCGTCTTACATGACCATGCGTTAATAAGACATTGGGGAGTAAAAACTACGTGCTGAAGTCTTCTTATCCATGAAGCCTTTGGACCGCCGTGTCTTACTTCGGGCGTCCAAAGCAACCCGGAAAAACCTGCTGTAGCACAGGCTCTTATGTATTCATAATGATCATGCAAATCAGAATACAGAACAAAAGGATATGAAGCCGCAAGTGAACCCATCGAACGAGATTCGGAAAGAGTAGGAGTTCCGTCCATAGCTTCCATAATTGTCTGAGCATAAAGAACGCCCAGAAGTTGTTTGTATTGATCCCCATCAATGCCTGAAGGAAATTCTGACATATTAGGAAAGGACCAACCTCCGGTAAAATCACTTCCGTCACATTCGTCAATTTTGAAGCCATCAATACTATATTTCATAACATAATTTCTATGATGATCTATAAAAAGCTTTCTAGCTTCAGGAAGAGTAAAGTCCGGAACAAGTCCCCCAAAAACTTTAAAATTACAACTGTATGGAATCAGTTCATCATAAAAAGGAGCTGCGGGATGAGTATAACAATGCTCCCAAAGACTGATGTGAAAACCTTTTTCCTCAAGATACTTCAACATAGTATCAGGATCAGGATATTTACATTCTCTCCAGGTAAAAGAACAAGGATACGCATATTTATGCCATCCAGGCTCAAGACCGAGTATCATAACGGGGAAATCTTTATCACGGAAATAATCCGCTATTTCAATTATCTGATCCTGCAGCCATTCACCGCAACATCTGTAAAATACACCAAGTCCCCACTCAGGAACGTCACATCCGCCACCTGAAAACATGTTATATTGAGCAACGATGTCAGTTATAGTTTCACCCTCGAAAACATAAATATCTACACCTTTTGCTACAGGAATCTGAACAGCAATAACACTATCTCCCTCAGCCTTTCTCGCCTCATAAAGCTCATCCTCCGAAAGAGAAACCTCTGTTCTATCAGCAACAGTCATCCCCTGCATTACTGCTCCAACATCAAATTCAGCAGCTCTTGCTGTATCAAAAAATATTCCATAGCCGGCTGTACTTACAAAGAAAGGAACTGGGGCATGAGAATCTCCCGGAATTTTAGAGGCATCAGCATTACATCTAAGTGTGAGCTTGGCTTTAGAGAAATTCATTTCAACATGCTGTAAACCAAAACCAAAAATTTCCTCATCTCTCCCCTTGGGAAGAAGCATTGAATATCCCTTGGAGTTCTCTTTAGCTTTTATTCTTGAAACATCGTATTTAATATCTGTTTCCACATAGTTAAGTCCTTTACAGAACCTTGTTGGAACAAACTTTTCAGGACTACCAAAAGTAAACTTTTTCATAACAAAAATCTTCTCCAATCTAAAATATCAAATTAATCATAATCAATTATTAGGATCATCATACCAACCGAGGAGAACTGCAGTTGCGGGCCAACAAGCACTTACGCGCCAGGTTTCACCTGCGGGGCTTAACACGTCTGTAACATTTATCTGCTCGCTTATCATGCCTTCAAGAAAAATACGGTCAAACAGCAAACCAAAAAACTCTCCGTCATAACCAGTAACACAGTTTAATGCAGCCGCTTTTATACGGTAATAAAGTTCAGTCCAACGCCTATCCCCTGTAATCTCACCCAGATCATATATAAATCTTGCAGAATTCGTGCAAATTCCGGGGCCTATATGACGGTTCCTTACATTCGCAACAACTCCACCGCAGAAGTTATATCCCTCAAACAGAGTTCCTCCGGGGAAATCGGGAACATAGTTAACAACCCAAGTAACAAAAATCTTTGCAGCATCAAGAGCCTTTTTGAGATTTTCCTCTCCACCGAAAAATTTGTATTTTTCAACCAACGCATTCGTCAGAGCCGCTATACTCTCTGAGTCATCAGCCTGACGGATATCCTTTGGACCTGAATCACATCTACCGGTCAAAACACATCTGTTGTAATAAACTTCACAGGCTTCAGAAAATGCAGTTTTCAAGTCCTCATCTTCAGGATAATGATTTATTGCTTCGGCAAGTGCCAATACGGCAAAAGCCCCTGAGCCATGACCTCGTGTCTTAAGCTCCAACTTATCACCCTCAAGAAGCCAATACATACCGAAATCTTTTTCTCTCTGCCAAAGATCAACAAGGATCTTCACCCCTTGCCTAAAGTCCTCTTCCCATGTGGGATGAGAAATTCCGTTCTGCTTTTCAAAACGAATAGACTTACCCAAATAATGAATATAGTCAGAATAAAAACGGCTGTGATCATACTCCTCGCTATACTCTTTATGAGTTCTGTCCATCCACTTTTCCCCATCATAAATAGAATATTTAACACCACAGGGCGAATTACCATGTGTAGAAAGGAAGTCAAGATATTTGATTGCAAAGTCACGGTATTTACCACCATATTTAAGGAGCGGCAAGGCAGTCATTGAACCAGAACACCAACCGATCATAGTATTCCATTCAGCATATCTGTTATAAGGCCAAGAACCGTCAATCGAATCAAAGGCATTAAGAAGAAGCGGTTCATTTTTCGGGGTCATAACACAATGTCTTTCAAAAATAAAGTCTCTGACCTTTGCAGCACCTTCATTTTCATAAAATTTAGGAGTATTATATGCAGGATATAATTCAGAGTTAATGACTTTTTCCCAATGGTAATCAAAAAGATCCGTAACACTGTTACACTCAAATTCTATCCGTGAAAACCTTATGGTTACTACATCCTTATACTGCCAGGTATACGGCAAACGGGACTTGTGAACGTTAGAAAAACTATAAGAATCCTTTTCCTTCGCCGGTGCATAGATCGTAAGAGTCTCTTTTTCCGCATTCAGTTCGATACCGTTCCAGCCTGCGTAGGATTTATGAGAAACTTCATAATAATACCCTTTATTGCCTTCTTTAACCAATACAGACGGAAACGTAGACGCAGAGAAACTTGCTTGAAAAACAGGTCTTTCGGGCATATGAATTACAGGGAAATTTTTCTGATCTGGGAAATAATTTCCGTCATAATAAATAGCAGGAATAAGAGTATAGTCTTCTTCACGCTTTTTCCACGAATAACGGATTCCTACAAAACCTGTAACCGATTCTTTGCCGTCATTATACACTTTTAAATAAAGATCCTTGCCTCGAATAAGCAACTGCAAATGAAGATCAACCAAACGAGTCTCATAATACGTATAATTCCTTATTTTCTTTTCTTCCCAACCGTTAATGATTTTTTCATTTTCATACCCATATGAAAATACTATATCAAAAGGAAGATCAAAAATCATTTAACAAACTCCTTTCTGAGAAAATCTGTATATCGTAATTAAAGATTATATAGAAAACGGCTGCAAGGGCTCGTTTTTTAAAACACATACCAATGCAACCGATTCAAATGTCCCTAAATGAGACTACTTTTTATAAATATTATAAATCAAGAAAATCAGCTCTGTAGTTAAGGCCAAAAGATTCAGCAACAGCTTTGAGTTCTTCATCTTCAATAGTATTTACTCTTGGCATAGGAGAAGCTATCATATAAAGCTGAGCTGCTTTTTCAACAGTTTCGATAAGACCGAAAGTTTCATCCATATCTTTACCTGCACCGTAAATACCGTGCATACCCCAAATTACAAGACGATATTCTTCCATCTTCTTAGCAGTTGCAATACCGATTTCGTTTGTACCGCAAACCATCCAAGGAAGAACGCCTACACCGTCGGGGAATACAACAATACATTCTGTACATGTTTTCCAAAGAGAACGTGTAAATTCTCTATCCTCAAGAACATGTACAAAATTCATTGCAAGTGTATATGTAGGATGTGTATGCATGATAATTCTGTTTTCGGGATTCTTCTTAAGTCTTACCATATGACTCATAAGATGTGCAGGAAGCTCAGATGTAAATTTCCCACCGTCTTTATAACCCCAAAGAAGCTCAGCAGTTGTGCCGTCTTTTGCAATACGGATAATACCGAGGTTAGTTTCGGGGTCCTCATCAATATTCTTGAAATACTTTCCTGTACCTGTAACAATAAAGATCTTACCAATAAGTTCTGTTGCATCGAATCCTGTGGGAATAGTACGAAGTACATTGTTCAGATCGAGATACTCAGCAACTTCACTCTCTTCGAGCATGTAACTGATATTACCTCCATTTCTTTCATCCCAACCGAGACGATACATATTTGCAGTAACTTTTCTCATTTCTTTCACAAAGGGGGCTGTTAAAATATCTTTCATGTCAAACTCCATTCCGCCACATTAAAGTGGCATAAATCATAAATATTATAATCAATATAATCGTATAATCATATTATACAACATCTATTCGTATTTTGCAATGCTTAATAAACAAACTTTTTGTCAAATTGAATGAACACCTTTATTTCTATGTTTTTTTGGTGAACTATATTTCTTTAACTATTGACAAATCACACAAAAAAGTGTACAATATAAAAAAAAGCTTTATAAGAAAGGTAAAATGAAAATTTCCGACATGGCAGAAATTTTCATTTATAAAACACACTCACATGATACGATCGGGATTCACAGATATTCTATCTTATTTTGAAGATGCTTCATTCCCTGTAATTCTACTAAAAACAGACCTTACTGTAGAATACACAAACAGACAGGCAAACAATAAATTCGGTAAATATTTCAAAAATAAAGAATGGTATAAGGAGTATCTGAAAAAAGATGCTATACGAAAAATAACCTCAAGCATTCTTGCGGGTGAAAACGTAATAATTACACCACCTGAAGTCAAGGATTTCAGTTTTCTACTGTTTCAGCCTGTATTCGGTAAAAACGGAAAGCCTGAGTTAATAAGATTAAATATTGAAATATTGGCAGACATTAACAGAAAATTCAAGAAGCATTCTCCGAACACAAACCTTTTCAGAAATTTATATGAAGAAATGAACCTTCAGCTAAGCAATATAAATTTGACAATTAACGGACTGCAACGATGCATTAACAAGGATGAGGGAGCAAAATATATTGAAATACTTAAAAGCAACTGTAATATTTTCAAAGAATTTGTAATCACATATGATTACATATATTCCTTGATGAAAAGTTATAATGTCAACGAAGTTTCTCTTTTCAATCCTAAAGAAGTTATTGAAAAACTTGCAGTAAAAAATTCAGCTTTAACGATAGTAAATCTACTCAGCGGACATGATATACTGATTTGTAATCCACAGTTTTTCATTAATACTTTAAACGCAATAATTGAACACATAAGCATTTTGACAGGTTCTGCCAAAATTGAGTTGAAAGCATATGAAGAAAAGGAGCATTTTGTATTCGTTTTCCAAGCAAAGAAAGATCTTTCAAAAAAGATTATGTTCAACTATATTCAACAGTTTTATCTGGATCTTGACACATTCAAAACAAAAGCCAAAGAATTGGGTGGTAACCTCATAACTATTGAACATCCAAACCGTATAAAAGTTTTATATTCAATTCGTAAACATATCAGATCTGACTTTTCTCCGGAATTCAATCAGGATTCATATTTTGGTGAACCATATCAAATATAACATTCAAGACAAAAAGACCAGGAGGAATCAAATGAGATTTCAAGCTCACAGAGGTGTAAGTACCGAATATCCGGAAAACACCCTTATTGCATACAAAGCGGCAGTCGAACAAGGCTATAACATTATTGAACTGGATCCTAAGATATCTGCGGATGGAATCTTTGTTTTACATCACGACAGGACTGTAAACAGAACAGGAAGAAAATCCGACGGAAGCCAAATAGAAACCGAAACAAAAGTGTCAGATCTGACATTAACTGAATTAAAAGCCCTTGATTTCGGTATCTTTAAAGATAAAAAATTCACAGGGACCCAAATACCGACTTTGGCAGAAATGCTTGATTTTATTAAAGAGGCAAAAATATCAATCAAAATTGATAACTGCTTTCAGCGATTCAATGAAGAACAGATCAATAAATTTTTTGCTGAAATCAAAAATGCAAACTGCGAAGAATTGATTGGTTTTTCATGTAAAACCGCGGAGATGTTTGCAAGGGCCGCAAAAGAATTCCCTTATGCAGAGCTACATTGGGATGGTGTTCCCGATGTAGAAACTTTAAAAATAATGAAATCAAGTATAAAGAATAACCGTTTTACCATATGGATCCCGTATGACAATAACTACACAGCTTGGTTCGAAGGGGAACATGCAAATGCGAAAAATTGTGCTTATACAAAGACTTTCGCAGAGCTGGGTATTTGGACACTCGCAACTGAAGAAGAACTTCGTGGAGCCATTGAATTCAATGCTGATGCAATGGAAACAAACGGAGAGCTTAAACCTTGGATGATAAACAACATTAAATAATTCGACTCATTAAAACCTATAAAGAGAACACAGACATCATTCGTTTGTGTTCTCTTCTTATTTTATAAAAATTCAGTTTGAGTCTTTACGCCAAACCATTTTATTTACAACGCCTGTATAGCTTTGAATGATCTTAACGACCTTGGTTGATACGTTTTCTTCAACATAATCAGGAACAGGGATACCATAATCACCATTTTGGTTCATTATAACAGCTGTATCAACAGCTTGTAAAAGTCCGTATTCGTCTATACCTGCAAGGATAAAGCAAGCCTTATCCAAAGCCTCAGGACGCTCTGTTGAAGTTCTTATACAAACAGCCGGGAAAGGTTTTCCGACACTTGTAAAGAAAGAGCTTTCTTCGGGAAGAGTACCACTGTCTGAAACAACAGCAAAGGCATTCATCTGCAAGCAATTATAATCATGGAATCCGAGAGGCTCATGCTGAATTACTCTCTTATCCAAAACAAATCCACTTGATTCAAGACGTTTTCTGCTTCTCGGATGGCATGAGTAAAGAATAGGCATATCATACTTTTCAGCCATCTTATTTATTGCAGTAAACAGACTTGTAAAATTCTTCTCCGTGTCAATATTTTCCTCACGGTGTGCGGAAAGAAGAATATATTTACCTTTTTCAAGTCCAAGACGGGAGTGAATATCACTTGCCTCAATTTCCGAAAGATTATTCCTCAAAACTTCTGCCATAGGAGAGCCTGTAACATAAGTACGTTCCTTAGGCAATCCACAATCCGCAAGATAACGTCTTGCATGTTCGGAATATGCCATATTCACATCGGAAATTATATCAACTATTCTTCTGTTAGTTTCCTCAGGCAAACATTCGTCCTTACATCTGTTTCCGGCTTCCATATGGAATATGGGTATATGAAGACGTTTTGCACCTATTACAGATAAGCAAGAGTTCGTATCCCCCAAAACAAGGACAGCCTCAGGATGAATCTCTACCATGAGCTGGTAGGATTTAGCTATAATATTTCCCATAGTCTCACCGAGATCCTTACCTACCGCATCAAGATAGACCTCAGGATCTGCCAATTTCAGATCTCTGAAAAATATACCGTTAAGATTGTAATCATAGTTCTGCCCTGTGTGTGCAAGAATAGTATCAAAAAACTCGCGACACTTTGTAATTACTGCCGAAAGACGAATAACTTCAGGACGTGTACCAACAATGATCAAGAGCTTTAATTTCCCGTTATTTTTAAATGAGATATTATTATAATCCATTATATCAAATCCTTATAAAATATGTTTCTACTATGCTTCAGGATTAACCCTTTTCATCCATGCATCAAAAAGGTCAATACTTCCAAAATACTCTTGGAACTTCATTTGTTGACCGGAATCCAAAGCTTCAAATTCTGCCCATGTATACTCAGATGGCTGTTTGCCTCCGTTTTCCCAGGGAAGATAAAGATCACTTTCAGAAGATCCACTCTGAGCACTCTGCCTCCATGCATCAAACAAATCTATGCTTCCAAAATATCCCTGGAATTTCATTTGCTGTCCGGGATCCAGAGCTTCAAATTCTGCCCATGTATATTCAGGAGGTTGTTTCCCTCCATTTTCCCAGGGAAGATAAAGATCACTTTCAGAAGATCCACTCTGAGCACTCTGTCTCCATGCATCAAACAAATCTATGCTTCCAAAATATCCCTGGAATTTCATTTGCTGTCCGGGATTCAAGGCTTCAAACTCTGCCCATGTATACTCAGAAGGTAACTTTCCTCCATTTTCCCAGGGAAGATAAATATCACTTTCAGAAGATCCACTCTGAGCACTCTGTCTCCATGCATCAAACAGAGATATACTTCCAAAAGATTCCTGGAATTTCATTTGTTGACCGGGATTCAAGGCTTCAAATTCAGCCCATGTATATTCAGAAGGTTGTTTTCCGCCATTTTCCCAAGGGAGGTAAATATCTTCAATTCCACTATCTCCTGAAGATCCACCCTGAGCTTTTTGTTGCCATTCTTCAAACTTCTCTATACTCTCGAAATATAATTGAAATTTCATTTGCTGACCCGGAGTCAATGCTTCAAACTCTGCCCAAGTATATTCAGGGGGTTGTTTTCCACCGTTTTCCCAGGGAAGATAACTATCCAAAGATTCATCATAGTCAGGCACACCATCCGGCTTATTATTGGGATTTTCGGCTGAGCCTGAGCCTCCGGGATTATAAATAAAGTCTTTATAACCGGGGAACCTCATGATCTGTTCAATAATACTATTTACAGTATCTTGCATACTATAATAAATCTCTTTATCTGCAGAAGTCCATCCCGTTAATGCAGAATTGATAATTTCTATACGGATATCAGAATATCCTACATAACCAACTAAAATTCCTACAATTCGTCCGGAAGAGATATAAATCGTATAAAGCTTAGCAGTACCGCTATTTGTTTTACAGTATATATCGTAAGTATATCCTTGACTCGCTGCTACAGGAGTTGCCAAAACTTTACCCGCCCAACGGCCGGGGAAATATAATGTACCAATGGTAGTATCCACAAGAATAAAATCAGGAGCATCTACATTTTCATTATTATCCTGATTAGGTTTATTGTTGTCCGTATTATCGGTATTTGTACCGCCCTGATTGGGTTTATTGTTGTCTGTATTATCGGTATTTGTACCACCCTGATTAGGTTTATTGTTGTCTGTATTGTCGGTATTTGTACCGCCTTGGTTGGGAGAAACTTCTTCCTTCTCAACATTTCTTTCGTAACCGGGGAAAGCCATAATCTGCTTAATTATGTAATTAATATCTTCCTTCATTCCGTAGACTGTAATCCTATCCTCTTCAGACAAACCTGACAAATCGGGATTCTCTATGTTAACACGAATATCAGACTCATTTACATATCCCAATAACATACCATCTTCTTGCTCAGTTCCGATATAAAACGTTGCAAGAAGTAATGATGTATTTTCGGTTTTCCCATAAATTTCCGCAATATAACCTTTATTCACAGAAACGGTTTGAGAAGAAACCTGTCCTATCCATTCACCGGGATAATAGAGATCTCCTATGGGTGTCCTCATGATAATAATATCGTCATATTGAACTTCACTGTCATCAACTTTGGTATCTTCTTCAACAGAAAGTAAAACAAAAGAATATCTTTCTGAAGGATTCATAATACGGTTAAGCATTCCTGCAACCTCATATCGAGAAATGAAACCATCAGGATCACAATTATATGGCTTATCTACTCCCTGAAAAATTCCTGCTTTATAAAATTTATATATACTGTTATAATACTCTGACGACTCAGAAACATCAGGTATAGAACCTTCTGCTATGTAATTCTTTTCATCAAGCTCTGTACTTTGTACCGCATGACACAAAATATCTATGCAAACAGCTCTGATTGCAGAATCCTGCCAGTTATATTCCTTGGTAATAATGCTGTTCGCCTTACAATAATCAATATATGCCTGATACCCAACATCTCCCTGCTCTTCAACGGGATCAGCTCCTGTTTTCAGTACATGAAGCCTTGCTGCTATTGCCGCAACTTCTCCATAAGACAGTGTTCCTTCGGGGGCAAAACTGTTTTTATTTTTTCCGGTCATCAAGCCTAAATCGTAAGCTACTGCAATATCATCATAATACTTCGCATCTGTTGACACATCTTTAAACGGAAAAGAAGAACATGAGGCAGTAATAAGCATGATTCCTGTAAGAATTAAAACTAATACAAATCTCAAATAATTCTTATTTTTCATTATTTTTCTCCTTATATATATCTTCTTATACTTTATCAAAGAAAGTATCCGGATGTGTCGGATCAAACTGTTCATTTGCCCACATAACCGTTACAAGGTCTTCCCTTTCGCTGAGATTTATAATATTATGAGTATATCCGGGAAGCATATGTACAGCTTCGATCTTGTCTCCGCTGACTTCAAAACTCAGGACTTCATCTGACCCTATTTTTCGCAACTGTATCAAACCGTGTCCTGATACTACTATAAAAAATTCCCATTTTGTGTTATGCCAATGCTGACCTTTTATTATTCCGGGTTTTGAAATATTCACAGATATCTGACCGCATTTTTCAGTTTTAAGGAGTTCTGTAAAACTGCCTCTGTCATCCACATTCATTTTTAAAGGAAACGAAACCTTTTCTTTCGGCAAATAAGAGATATACGTTGAATAAAGCTTTTTCGCAAAAGAATTATTGGGAATTTCAGGCATAACAAGAGTGCTTGTTTGTAATTTAAACTTTTCAAGCAGATCTACAATTTCTCCAAGAGTTACTTTATGCGTAGTAGGAACAGCACAATACTTACCTTCTTCACAAAGTACCGTATTGATACCATCAAATGAGCAATGATGTTCCTTACCTTCTAAAGCATCCAACATCTCAGACATAAGATCATCAATGTAGAGCAACTCGAGCTGTATACTTCTGTCGTTGACTGTAATGGGAAGATCGTTTGCAATATTATGACAAAAAGTAGCTACTGCAGAATTATAATTAGGCCTACACCATTTACCGAAAAGATTGGGAAAACGGTAAACTAATACTTTTGAACCACATTCTTCACCGTAGGCAAATATAAGCTCTTCTCCGGCTTTTTTACTTCTTCCGTATTCACTGTCATATCTACCTATACAAGTAGCCTGAATAGAAGAAGAAATCATAACGGGGCAAGTATTTTTATGTTTTTTCAGTAAAGATATTAGTGTTTCCGTAAATCCAAAGTTCCCCTGCATAAACTCATCCACATTTTGAGGACGGTTTACCCCTGCAAGGTGAAACACGAAATCTGCTTTTGAACAGTAGACATCAAGAAGCGCTTTATCCGTGTCAATATCATATTCCAATATTTCACTGATATTAAGATTCGGACGGGTACTGTCTTTTCCATCTCTTATATTTTTAAGACAAGCACAAAGATTTTTACCAACAAAACCATTAGCTCCCGTTACAAGTATATTCATCATTATTTTGCACCCTTTGAAAGTTCGTCCTGAATGTAAGAAAGAGAAGCTATTTTTTCTTTTGTCTCCTCAACATTTAAAAGCTTGGTATTATTAGAATTAAACTCAGTCAAGGTATTACGTTCAGTATCCCCATGACTGAAATACTTGTCGTAATTGAGACCTCGTTTATCACAAGGTACACGGTAGAAATTACCCATATCAATCGCGTTTGCACACTCTTCGTTGGTAAGAAGAGTTTCATACATCTTTTCACCGTGACGAATTCCTATTACTTTAATATTGTCCTTATCTCCGCCAAAAAGCTCGCAAACTGCTTCAGCTTGAGTTTTTATAGTACAAGCAGGAGCTTTTTGAACCAAAATATCACCATTTTCGCCATGCTCAAAAGCAAACAAGACAAGGTCCACAGCTTCATCAAGAGACATTATAAATCTTGTCATCTTTCCGTCTGTAATAGTAATTGGATTACCCGATCTGATCTGCTCTATCCACAAAGGAATAACGGAACCACGACTGCACATTACATTACCGTAACGCGTGCAGCATATCTTTGTTTTGGCAGGATCTACAGTACGGGATTTCGCAACAATAACTTTCTCCATCATTGCTTTTGAAGTACCCATGGCATTAACAGGATAAGCCGCCTTATCCGTAGAAAGACACACTATATTTTTTACGCCCGCTTCAATTGCTGCAGTAAGAACATTTTCAGTTCCCAAAACATTTGTCTTAACCGCTTCAATCGGAAAAAACTCACAGGAAGGAACCTGTTTGAGAGCTGCTGCATGGAAAATATAATCCACGCCGTACATAGCATTTCTTACTGACTGAATATCTCGTACATCACCAATATAAAATTTAATTTTTTCTGCGACTTCAGGCATCTTTACCTGAAATTCATGACGCATATCGTCCTGTTTTTTCTCATCACGAGAAAAAATTCTTATTTCTCCTATATCAGTGCAAAGGAAACGGTTAAGAACGGCATTACCGAAGCTTCCTGTTCCCCCGGTAATCAGAAGAGTTTTGTTTGTAAAAAGAGACATAACCTATAATTAACTCCTTCATGAAAATACATCATATAAAACGATTGACTATTTTTTTAATAAATGGAATATGCTTTAGGGGTATAACCACAATTAGTCCCAAACAAAGAACTACGGCACACCATATCAAACTTGCTATAAAGGATCCAACAAAAGGGAAAAGTAACTGATATACAATATCAGAAAAAGCGCGCATAATTTTCTCTATCAAATAAACTCCAAACACAGCAGACCCTAAAACTGAAATATATTTACAAATTCCGGCATTCTTTATTTTGGTTTCAAATCTCTTAATGAGACAATAAACTGTAATTGTCGGAATACAAATAAAACAATTAAAAAATCTTTCCATTTGTTGAGGATCACTGATTCCTTCAATCCACACCTGATAATACGTTATAAAGCATGTAATCAAAACAGATACAATACTCAATCCTATTCCAACTACCAGATTTCTTTTATAATGACCTGCTTCCTCAAAAATATGCTCGAAATAATAGCCCATAAGTGCGTAAAATACGTTTTGCGTTATAAACAAAACAGGTGAAAGAGATTCATGAAGTACTCCAATCTCCCGAAACACCAAATATTCAGAACATGGCAATACACCAACAAAAAGGAGATATCCGCAAATCAGATACAGAAAATCACCTTTCTTCATATTTTTAACCATGCTTCTTAAAAACGGAAGAATCAGTAATAACGCAAGATAACTATACAAATACCATAATGATGTCGAAGCACTGTTTGAATATATCCAACTAAAGAAATCGGATAGTCCCATTCCATTTGATCTATGAAGCCAATAGTAATACGGAACTGAAATCAAAATAAGAACTACAACAATGCGTAGAACTCTTTTCAAAAAAAGTTGTTTTAACGACTCATCTTTCTTAAGTAATAATGCACCGGAAATCATAAAAAACAACGGTACTGCAATCTTGCAAAATACAGAAGTTATCATGTACAACAGAGATATCGGAGAATCTAAATTACTTATAAATAAAGTAAACCCACGATCTCCGGTATGATTGAAAATAACCAGATAGATTGCAATTAAACGCAATAAATCCAAATGAACAAATCTTTTTGTACTATTCTGCATATGATTCAAATATAGTCATCTCCTCTGTCTGCTTATATATATAAATAAAACTTCATATATCATATCTGAGGAAGCTAATCATCAAAAAACAAATAAAATCAATAGATTCTATCTATAATGCCATAATTTTTCTTCTTATTAGAGTCATCACCGACGTGATACATTCCCTCAACAGTAAAATCATCCCAAGGATGCTCTCTCTTACGCAAAAGGATCTGGAACGCACGAAGCACACTTCCCTGGCTGATCAAAAGAACTTTTTTACCAACATACTGTTCATTGATAAGGTCAAGTACATCAACACAATTAGCAATAACCATTCCCCAGGAAGTTCCGCTGGGTGTTCTTGCAAACATATTGTTTTCGATTTCACGAGCTATAAATGTAGGTGTATTGCAAAGCTCATCAAAGGACTTATATTCCCAACCTGTATTATCAATACCGTGAAGCTTATGAACCTTGATAGCCTCAAACTTCTGAGGTCTTTCCATTATGATAAGCTGTGTATTAACTACACGAGGAATAGGACCGTAAAGTGCAATATCAAAATCGTAAGCATCAAGTTCTTCAGCCTGTTTTCTTGTAATTTCAATACCGTTTTCCGTAAAACCACAGTTATTTGATGTGTCACACATAAATTCATGTTTTGCAACAGCCTCAGTCTCAGCATGACGGATAAGATGTATTGATTCACATCTTACTTCAGGCACTTTAGTTCCGGGAATATAATCAATTTTTCCTGTTTCCTGGTCTATTGAAATACCATATCTGAGCAAATTCTTTGTAATATGTACTCTTTCAGACATTGGAATTGTATTTACATCAAAATTCATTAAATTTCTCCTTATTTTTTCAAAAGCTTTATGACCTTGTCGGTAAGATTGTTTTCTATAATATAATTATATACCGAATTGGGCACCATATCTTTCCATTCGTCACCATTAACAATCTTCTGTCTTATTTCGGTACTGCACATTGCTTTCTCTCTCTTGTCGAAAAGAACATGTGTACCGTATCCAAGATCCCCGAGTCTGTGAAGTTTTTCATAACCCCAATCATCGTAGATAGTAAAAAATGATGTTGCACTCAAAGGCACATAATTATATAGTATTTCAGGACGCTCGATAGGATACGGAACGATTTCGAAATCTTCTCTTTTAATACCTGCTTCCAGCAGGGCAAGCTTTACCATATTAAATCTTTCATAATAGGTAAAGGGATTTGATGCAGCTTCACTTCTGTGAGGATCTATCTCTTCACGGATAAGAGAAGCATTTTCGGGGGATGTGATTCCCACGATCAACTTTTTGCATTGCGCTTTCGCAAGCAACGCGTAGTTTAAGTGATCATTGTGAAACAGTTGAAATCTGCCATGAATGAAACCTAATTCTACCATTGTTTTTCAACCTCCAATATTTTTTGAAATTATATGTTTAATAATTTCTTTCCTTAAGTAAGGAATCGGCGACTTAGCAACGCCTGAGTCAAAACGGACACCGAAAACCTCTTCAAGCCCTTGCTGATAGAAAGCATCATCACAAACAAAATAACTGCAATGATTCTTAATATCAATTATATTTATCATCCAACTGTCAAAATCTGTAAACCATTTACGAATTTGAGGAAGACTCTCAATTATACTCGCAGCATCCCATACACAGAGCTGTGCAATACGCGATGGTAATAAAGCATTGATATTTACGGTCTTAATATCGCTGAACAGTGCATTTTGCAAGTCAGACTCAACACTTGCCTGAACCTCTGAAAAATAAGCGGCACACCAGTCAGAATCTATACTTTCTTTTGAACATAATTCGTTAAAAACTTCAATATCTTCAGGTGTAGTATTCGAAGAAGTAAGATTCAAAGTATTATCCAAAATCGCAGCAATCAACAGAAAGGCGGTGGATCTCTTCATTTTATACTGCAAACCGAGTTTTTTCCATTCCCGGTATATCAATGTAGCTGCAGCACCGATAAATTCAATATGGGACCTGTCCCCTATTCGTGTAGCCCAAAACGCTTCAAAACCGACATGATGGTCGTATATTTCTATAACCCTGTCCAAGGGAATAGAATTTTTCAAAAAATCAGGGTCTGAAACATCAACTATTATATAGTCCAAATTACACGCATCAAAATCACAAGGTAATTCCCGAAGAATTTGTCCGTCTTCAACTAAAGATCTGCAAACGCTGTAATTACACGGTGCGGAAGAATACGCAATAACATTATTTTCGCCTTGAAGTTCCAAAAGCTCAGCCATTGCAACCATACAAGCATAGGCATCAATATCTAAATAGGTAGAGCCTGCAGTAATCACATGTGTATTTGAATTATCCTGAATAACAATATTTTTATTCATAATTAACCCTTCATATATTATTAAACAACAAAATCTTGATTAAATATATACTAATTATCTATATTTATATACAAAACGATAAATATGAAATACAATCTCAATTGGAATAAGAAAACTCAACAATTTAATATGTATTTTCCCTTTACCCATCAAAGTCTTTATTCTAAACGGAAACGGATAAATTTTCTGTTGTTTTATAAATTTCAACTGTTCCCTTACAAACAAATCATCTTGAATAGACGCCAAACAAGTTGCTATATTTTGTCTTGAATGAAGTATTTTATCCTTAAGTCTTGCTTCATTATCATATTCTTTATTTAAATAATGTTCTTGGTACACACGTAGCATCTCGATCATAGAAAAATAATATTTTTTCATACGGTCATCACTTCTAGAATGCATTATTGAAGAAGGTCTTATCCTATACAAGTAACAATATGTTTGAGCCTTATATATTTTTTTAGTCTTCATTGAAAACTGATAATAAAAAAGAGTATCTTCTTGAGCTATCATATTCTCATTAAATCTTAATCCATTATCAACCAAAAAGCTTTTTTTGAAAACACCCGCCCAACAAGCAGACATTGTTTCACCATTAATATCAACAGGGGTAAAATTATTGGAAAGAATTACTTCATCATTAGCGAAATCGTTTTTTTGCAAATCAAAATCAAAAAAACCATCCTCTTTTATCCTAATATAATTTCCAAGTAAAACGTCCGCACAAACTGCTTTCGCTTTTTTGACATATGAAATTGCCCCGTATATTAATAAATCATCCGGATCTATAAACCAAATATATTCGCCATTTGCAAGATCAATCATTCTGTTTCTAGTGTATGAAACCCCTCTATTTTGTTCATTTCTATAAACACTTATATGTTCATGTTTTCTTGAAAAATCAGCTAATATATCGTAAGAATCATCTGTAGAACAATCATCTACACATATAATCTCATAATTTATATCTCCGAAAGGTTGCATTACAATAGATCTCAAACAAGCCTCTAAATACAAACTAACATTATGAACCGGTAAACAAAAAGAAACATCTACAGTTTCAAAAGTTTTCATATAATAACCTCCGTCATATAAATAATACAAAATTCAGTATATTTTATATCTTAGTAATTATAACTTAATGTCTGTGAATGATACTGCGAATTAAATCAAATGCAACGGCAGGATTTAAACTTTTCAGCATTAAATTATTATTAGGACGTATTGGTCTTAATATAAATCCAATTACAACGTTAGTGAAAAACTGAGTAACAACAGACGCGACAGCCGCACCTATAGCGCCCCAAACAGGAATTAAACAGAAATTCAAAACCACATTAGCTAAAGCTCCTAAAACATTTATTCCTGTTAAATATTTCTGTTTACTTTCAGCTAATATCCATATATTACGAACAGAGCCATAATGTCCAAAAGTAATATACCAAACAGACACGGCAAGAATACTTGCAGCATTCGAATATTCTGCGCCATACAACACATACACAAGTGGCTTTGCCAACAATGTCATACCGATACTTTGAGCAAGAGACATACAAGTAATAATACTGTACAGTTGAATAACTCTTTTTTCATATTGAGCTTGACTTTGTTGTTTAGCTTCCAAAATTACAGGTCTTGCAGAGTCTATAATAGCAGTAAATACAAAGCTTGTAATTCCTATACAAGTCAATGCCGCAGAATAAAAACCTGTTTCAACCTCTCCAATCATGAGCTTGATCATAATTCTGTCAGTATGCTGAAATATAATTACCATTAAACTTGGAATTACATAATACTTACTTCTGGATAAAAGCTCTTTTACCAGATGAATATCTACAGATAAACGCTGTCCACCGACTTTTTTATAAATAACAATCAACATCAAAGAGATTAAAAAGTAATCAATTACATTGGAAAAAGCAAACCAGACAACACTCTTTTGAGTAACAAGTAAATAAATTTTATATATAGCGACAACAACATAAGCAACAAGTGACGCAATAGACGGATACTTGGAAAGCAGCTTCGCCTGAAACCAATATTGGGTCATTTCGGTTGCATTGAACAATAATGTCAAACTGTACAGAACACAAACAAGAATTGTTTCATTTTCACCTGCATTAACAAACATTACAAAGGCAACTGAACCTATCATACAAAAAATGCTTGAAGAAATATTGATAACTAACGCAGTTCCCAATATTTTACCTTCCAAATCGGGAGCCTGTACGAATTCTTTTACTAAAGTATGCTTAAGTCCCAACTGCATAATAGGCATAGCAAAGGCAACAACCGAAGCTACATATGTAATGACCCCATAATTTGAGGGACCCAAATATCGGGCGGTAATCAAACCAATAACAAGATTTATTAACGATTGTACGATCTTACATCCAATAATCCAACCGGCATTTCTAAAAACTTTATTATTCAAAAAATAACTCCTTCTGTAAAAATAGAGGATTAAACTCCTGCAATTATTACAACTTGTTTTTTTGATTTACCTGAAATATTTATTCCAGACAATCTTTTTATAAATAGGATATAATCCGTGAGTTACGATCCAGGCAAGTTTTTTATGATGATCATTTATAGGTTTATGATATTTATATAGCTTACGAACCGTTTGTACACTTTCTTTATGAGTATCTTTATACTTTTCATCGTTGGTACGACATAAAACATCTAAAAACTGTAAATGTGTTCGGACTTCCATATTGTAACAATGGTCCATATACTGAGGATAAAGATTTCTTATCAATTCTTTTTTACGGTTACAAAAATACAGCATTGAAAAAAATTTATCAGAAAAAAACTGTTTGGAGTTAGAATTTTCTATAGCATTATATTGATATACATCAACGTTATGTTGAACGAATAACGGCTTCAACATAAAACATTGAAAAACAAAGAATCCGTCTTCATTTATATTTTTTCCTTCTTCAAATAAACATTTATTAATAAAATCTGTTTTAAATAATTTTGCACAAGCAGAATTTGTATTTTTATCTCCGTTTAAAGAAAGAAGTAATGACTCTTCACCTTTATATATGAAAAGTTTTCCATCTTCACAAGATCTAATAACATTGCCACTCTTATCAACAACCCTTTTGGTAGCTGATACAATGTCTGCACCATATTTTTCAGAATCATCCATTAAAACAGTAACTGCATCATGATACAATTCATCATCACTGTCAACAAACATCACATAATTGCCTGTTGCATGAAGTAAGCCTGTATTTCTGGCACCGGATACACCTTTATTTTCCTGATGAACAACAATAATACGGGAATCTTTTTTTGCATAATCATCGCAGATTTCAGGACATTTGTCAGGAGATTTGTCATCGACAAGAATAATCTGAATATTCTTATATGACTGATTAAGAATCGAGTCTATACAAGCGGAAAGATATGCTTCCGTACCGTATACCGGAACAATAATACTTACCAACGCATTTAACTTTTCCATATCTTCTCCTACTTTATAATATCATTTAATATCAATATTAGCCACACTTTCATGTGTTGCCCACTGCGCACCACGTGGAGGTTTTGATCTTGCACAGTTCCCCCCACCAGGGGGGGGTTGTTTAACACAACAAACTTATATTAAAACAGTTAACATTAGTTAATAATCAATTTACCATTTGCATCAAAGCTATAGTAACCTGCGGGAATAGGAGTATTTGAAACAAAACGGTCACTCAAATACAAACGACAATTTTTCGCCACTTTATCTCCATCATTGATAAAATAGAAATATCCATCGTATTCTACAAGCTTATAGCGTGTCTGCTTAACATCGTTGATATAGAGATAATCTCCTATAACACCGTTCTTCAGAGGTTCGATAATCATCTTACCTTCTGCATCGAAGTTATAATATCCGGGAAGGATTTCTCTGCCATCGGGAAGAACTTTACCGGTTACA
>JAZSMD010000076.1:0-9164 GCA_045535665.1 Eubacteriales bacterium | reverse complement strand
CAATATTTTATATATTAAATTATATACGATACTCAGGATTTACCGTAACATAAAGATGATTTTGCTCAAACAGAAAAGAAATTCTACTGAAATATATTTCTAAAATCTTCATTAGCCGCTTAAGAGATTTTTCAGTACTGTTTATTCAATACTTAGCGGCAGAAAGGAGATTCTTATGAAAAAATATTTGTACTATGTTTTGATATTTATTGTTTTTTTAATTTCAAGCTGTAATTTCGAGGAGAAATATGTTTTTAATAAAGATCTGGAAAATCACGTTGGAATGGATGTTTTTATCGAAACTAAATTTGATGTTAATGATTCACTTGACAGTCATTGGGCTGTTAAAGACGGTAATCTTTTTTGGCTTTTAAAAAGGCAAAAGGTTGATGAGAAAATTGAGAATGCCGTAAAGGTTTATTATTCAAGATTTGTTTTTTGCACACAAAACACCTTTGTAGATCTATACGGTTCTCCGTTGGAAAGGTGGCCTTATTATCAGCAAGGTGAAGACTTTTCTCTGTATGAATTCAAAGAATGGAACGGAACATATCCGGTTTTTGATTTAATAAATGAATTAAATAATTCTTGTGGCATTAGGTATATTGAACAGGAATACGGTTGGGATGAGCCGTTTTATTATATTCACGCAAATAACGGGAAGATATATCAATTTAGTGACCCAGCAGAGCAATACTTGGAATATGCTGATATTTTAACGGTCGACGGGAAAATATATGATGAAAAATTCCCCGAAACAGCTGCATGGGAAAATGTAGTTGACTACCGTATTTGTGAAGATTTCATTATAGCCCTGACTTCCGACGGAAAAGTTCTTACTTCAGGAATTGATTTTTCAGTCGAAAATGCGGTAAAGATAGATATTATCTATACTCATCAAAAAATTCCTGCAGTTCTTACATCCGAAGGAACTCTTGTTTTTGGTAAGATCAAAGAGGATTACAGTAATATTTACGGCACAACTTTAGAAGCTCTTCAAAAATATTACCAAGGACTTCAAAACACTTTAACTCAAGCTGAAAGTTTTACAGATATTGTCGATTTTACTTACTATGACGGAAACGAATTCGTTATTCTTGCCCAAAGGTCTGACGGAAGTCTTATTTCAACAACAAATAACATTTACAACCCTGAATATGTAAGTCAACCCGAATAAAAAAACAAGCAGATTTGGAATAATAAGACATATGTTTAATCTATCCGAATCTGCTTTTCCTATTTGGACTGTTGACAACAGCTTTTTTTGATGTTATAATATAAGTAATGTGAAAATGAAAGGAAGTATAAAAATGGTATTTGACAACATTAAAAATCTTGCAAAATATACGGGTGGAAACGACCTTGTTTCAAAAGCTATGGAGGTTATCGGAACTCTTGACCTTGAAGCTCTCGAAGTGGGAAAATATTTTGTTGACGGAGATACTCTTTATTACATGATTCAGCAGTATGATTCTCATAAATGGGAAGACGGAAAGTTTGAAACTCATGACAAACATATTGATATTCAGTTGGTCATCAAAGGCGAGGAAACAATAACCTTTGCCGAAAGAAAAGACCTTACTGTAAAAACACCATATAACGATGTTAAGGACATCACCATTTACGACGATTCTTTCAGAGGCAAGGACTATATTCTCCGTGACGGAGATTTTATGATCCTTGAACCCAATGACGGTCACAAGCCGGGAAACTGCATTTCCGAACCTTCACCCGTCAAAAAGCTTGTGTTTAAAGTGGTTTGCTAAAATTAAGATATTTTTTATCGGGGAAACCTTATTTTCACGGAAAAATAAGGTTTCCCCGAACCCTTTCCAACAAAACCGATGTTGGAGGGAATTTTTATATTGTGGTATATATTTTTTGAACATTTGATTGACCCTCTTGAAGTCTGAATGTATTTGTGTTATAATGAATAATAAAACTAAAAATATATAATGGGAAATTAAAATGAATACTTACAATGATATGATAATTTTTGAAGCTCCGCAAATGTTTTCCGTACCGACTTCCATAGTTGATAAGCATATAAATGCGGGCTATAATGAAATTCGACTTATTCTTTTGCTTCTTCGTAACGTAAATATGGGCTTTTCAAAGGAAACTCTTCTGAATAGGCTTTCCATGACGGAAGAAGATCTGAATGACGCCTTTGATTTCTGGGTAAAAGAAGGTGTTCTCTTCAAACAAGGCGAAAAATATGTACTTGAACGTCCGAGAATACGTTCCACGGATGTAATGACTTATACCGCAGAGGATGTTGCGGAAAGAATCGACAAAGATCATGGAATTCTTTTCCTTTACAAAAAAACAGAAGACGTTCTGGCAAAGCCTCTTACAACGGCAGATGCGTCTGTTATTCTTTCTTTGGTGGATTGGGTGGGACTTCCTTCCGAGGTCGTTGCGTTGCTTTTGCAATACTGTGTGGATTGCGGCAAAAAGTCCCTTCGTCAGATAGAAAAAACAGGTATAGAGTGGGCTGAAAAAGAAATAAATACAGCTGAACGTGCCGAGGAATATATCGAAGCTGAAAGACGTAAACGCGAAGTTATAAATGAGTATTGCCATGTTCTTGGAATTACCGGCAGAGCTCTTACTGATAGCGAAAAGAAAACCTTTGCATCGTGGTCTGAAAATATGGGTTATGACAGCGAAATTATTGCCGAGGCGTTCAATGCTACTGTTCGTGCAACGGGAAAATACTCTTACCAGTATATGGATAAAATAATTTCAAACTGGTTCAAGCAGGGTGTTAAAACCGTTGAAGAGGCTCAAAAATCCTCGGCTGACACAAAGCCGAAGGCTAAGCGTACAACAAAACGCTTTGAGCCTACAAGTACAACGGATACAGTCAGTGCGATCGAAAGCACCTGGGCAATAATCGAAGGCGAATTGGGAAATACCGGAAAGGGCGGTAATTAAAAATGGCTAACAGCAGTGATCTTCACAGAATGGCACATGAAAGACTGAGAGAAAAACAGGAGCGTTTTAATCTTGAGCGTGAACTTCGTACAAAGATAGCTCTTGATGAAATCCCCCGTTTATTGCAGATAAAAGAGGAACTTGCTTCAAATATGAGGGAGTTTACAAGATTTGCCTTCAGCGGTGACAGAAACGAAGAAAAATTCAATGAATATAAAAATAAGTCCCTTGCTTTACAGCAGGAAAGAAAAGAGCTTTTGCAGAAATACGGATATTCCGAAAGTCTTTTTGATGAATCATATTATTGTGATATATGCAAGGATCAGGGCTATAAAGATAATAAATTCTGCGAATGCTTCAAGAAAGAGCTTTCAGAGGTATTTCTTGAAAACTCAAATCTGATGAAAATATATAATGATCAGGTTTTTGAAAAATACGATCTTGACTTTTTCCTTGAAGAGGACGGCTCCAAAGGCAAAAGCTGGATGATGATGAGTAAGCTTCTTGATTATCTGAAGCTATATGCCGAAAGCTTCAGGGAAAGCTCCAATAATCTTCTTTTTATAGGCGCACCGGGATGCGGAAAAAGCTTTCTTTCCTGTGCCATAGCTTGCGAGGTCATCAAAAACGGTTTCTTTGTATATTATTCTCCCGTTCAGGATATGGTCTCGCAGTTTGAGTCCGAGCATTTCGGAAAGGATAAGTCTGTTGATACTTCTGTGTATAAGGATTGCGATCTGTTGATAATTGACGACTTGGGAACGGAATTTAAGACTCAGTTTACGGATTCGGTGCTTTATAATGTTATAAATGACCGTATAAATATGAAAAAACCCATGATAATCAGTACAAATTACACCTTGGACGAGCTGAAAGAGGTTTATCATGACAGGCTTTGCTCAAGGCTTATCAACGAGTTTTTAACCATCCAATTTGAAAACCGTGATATCCGTCAGTTAAAAAAGCTCCGAAAGGGTCAGAAAAATCGCGGTAATCAATAATGGATAAAAATATTCTTATTTGTCCCGTTTGCGGAGAGCTTCTTTCATGGGAAGAAAAACGTATTTTTTGCTCAAAGGGACATTCATTTGATAAAGCTAAAGAGGGTTATTTTTACCTTATAACAAAGCAGGGTTATTCCCTTTCAGGGGATTCTGCAGAATCCGTCCGTGCAAGGCGAGAGTTTTTGAATTCGGGCTACTATTCCGTTTTGGCAGAGACTCTTGTTGAAACAGTTGAAAAGTACGGTGAAAATTCTGATGTTTTAACGGATGCTTGCTGCGGTGAAGGGTATTATTCTGGATATATAAAGAAAAATTCAAAGCTTGATCTTGCAGTCACAGGCTTCGACCTTTCAAAAGCGGCTGTTAAGCTTGCGGCAAAGGCGTATCCCGAAAGCCTTTTTTATACTGCAAATATTTCTTCAATACCTCAGGAGACTTCTTCCGCTGACATCATGCTGCACAGTTTTGCTCCCGTTCATAATGGTGAGTTTTCTCGTGTTTTGAAAAAGGACGGTATACTGATCGATGTTATTCCCTCAAAACGGCATTTGTGGCAGTTGAAAGAGATACTTTACGAAAGGCCATATGAAAATGACGAAAAGTCCTCAGTTGGTGAGTCTTTTCGTCTCATAGAAAGTATTACCGCAACAAGAACCGTCGTGCTGGATAAAAACGGGATAAAAAATGTGCTTTTCATGACACCGTATGCCTATAAAACAGCTGAAACTGCCGAAAAGAAGCTTTTAGAGCTTGATTCTCTTGCAACTGAAGTCGGTTTTGTTGTTAATGTTTACAGAAATTCTAAAGATGCTTCTTGATCTGTCTCAAAGCACTTTTTTCCAATCTTGATACCTGAGCCTGGGATATACCTATTTCCTGGGCAACCTCAACCTGGGTCTTACCTTTGAAAAATCGGAGTGACAGTATATTTCTTTCCCTGTCGGAAAGAAGCTTTATTGCCTGTTTCAGCGAAATTTCCTCTATCCAGTTGCTGTCGTTGCTGTTTCTGTCCCGTACCTGATCCATAACATACACAGAATCCGTTTCGTCACTGTAAACGGGTTCATACAGAGATATCGGTTCTATAATTGCCTCCATAGCTACGACTACTTCTTCGCGGGGAAGATTCAGCTTGGCGGCGATTTCTTCTATTGTCGGCTCTCTGTTTGAGTCCCTCATCAGTTCTTCTTTTGCGGAAAGAGCCTTGTATGCCGTGTCTCGCATTGAACGGCTGACTCTGATGCTGTTGTTGTCTCGGAGATATCTGCGGATCTCTCCGATTATCATTGGAATGATTATCGAAAGTAGAGGAAACTCGAAAGGAGTTTCTTCTATGACAAGAAAACAAGCATTACACCGAGCAATTACCCTTTTATCCGAAAATCCTGAATATGCGGAAGAGGTTCGCATATTACAGGAAATCGGAAACGAATTACCGATGATACATTGGTCCGACAGTTCAATTCGTGACACAGTAGACCAGTTCATCATTGATAACGGCAGAGTCCCGACAGCTTCGGATTTTAGAAAAAGCGGTATGCCCCCTCATCCTGTAATAAAGCAAAAGTATAAAATAACATTGGGTGAGTGGTTAGAACAAAATTATCCTGTTCGAAAACCTACATACGAGGAACTGAAAGAAAAATATACCAAAGATTTTCTGGAAGACTATTACCGTATCAAACCTAAAAGTCAGGAAGAGTTTAACAAGAAAAAACGTCCTGAGACAAGAGGATGGCAAACTCTTGCTACATACCATAATACGAAATCGTGGAGAAATCTATTGAAAGCATTAAACTTGCCATTATATTTTGATATGCGAAGGGATCATGTTCCTGCTAAACTTACAGTCAATTTTCATATAGATTATGACTTTAAGGACTAAACCGTTTAATATAGCTTAGAGTTGAAATGAAAAGATTTCTTTGTAGCATCTTGTATGTATTTTAAAATCGAAGTTGATTATCTATGTAGGTTTCAATAACTTTATGCATTTGTGTAATATGCTTGTTTTAATAATTTGTAGGTTTTATAAGGGAGTTTAATATTATGGTTGATATAAATAAAATAATAGAGATATTAAAAAAATATCCTCGAGGATTAAAAGCTAAAGATATAGCCACTTTGATTTACGGCGCTGATAGAAATTCTGTTAACCAAATTTTATATGCTAATCCAACGATTTTTTTATGTAACACGAATTATGAATGGACTCTTTTGTCTAAACCTTCGGCTACAACTAGATCCGACCATATAATTTCAAGTCAAGCGATACCAAAAAGATCTGAAATTAATAGAATTTTTATTGATAACGAAGTTTATTCAAAATACAATAATTTTTATGTGGAATTTAATCAAGTTATAAATCATGGAAATAATTTTATAGGAATATATCTTTTAGGTAAAAGTAATTATATTATTAAAAGCAGTACAAAGCATGTACAATGCCCTTTTTGTGGTAATATTATTTCAGTTCGTTTCTATGATTGTGATAGATGTGGACGTACCCTGCACGATATTTGTGAGAATTTGTATATGAAATGGAATGTCTCTGGACATAGAATCTATATTACCGCACAGTCTGTTGACAAATATCCCATAAATGAAAGAGATAGAAAGGTATACGAGGCTATTAGAAGATTTATTATAAATTGTTTGCATCATTCTGTACATACATATTTCAAGGATGTAATTGATGAAGTTCATATAGATACTCTGTTGATGATCTATATGAAAAGTTTAGGAATGAACAAAGTTGAAGAGGAGATAAAAGAAGAAATCAATACGGAAACTTGCAATTTAAGAAAAGCTTTATTTAACAAGGAGATATCTTTTTCTGAAATAACGATGAAACAAAAGTTTTATTTGGAAAAAGCTTATATAAATGATGTTCTAGTTGACTATGAAGCTTGCAAGTTGTATTTGGCATATATGGCATTGTTTGGTAAAACAACTAGTATAAAGTATATCAAAAATATGGTTATTTTTAAAATATATGGAGGATTAGATTTAAGCAATGACACTATTTATAAAAAGATTCTTATTTCGAAGAGCGATACGATTGTAAGTACTGAATATTTAAACAATTATCATAAAGAATGTGACCACTATTGTGAGAAAATTTATTTAAAAATTCCGTTAATGCTGTCAAGCGGAGATATCATTGTACGAACTCTTTTAGGTACATATTGTGATAAGTGTAAAAAATATTTCATACTAGATACAGAGTTTAAAAAAATACTTTGCGAGGGCAAAATACAGGCTCATGTTTCATTTTCTGAATCAGGGACTAATTTTAATGGTATGGACTTGTCTCCTGAATCTTTATTGAGAAAATGTGGATATACTGTTAGTGCAAATTCAAAGGCAACAAAAGAACAACGACAAAAATTGTTAAAAGCAATCATAGAGAATAAACTATATACACCTGCAAAAATTGTTTCTCACTTTAGATTTCTTATTTCTATAAACAATAATGTAGCATCTCGTGATATGAGTTCCGCGATAAGCAAATGGCGAGAGGATATTATGTTTTTACAACAGAATTATAGTAAAAGTTAAATGTAAAACAAGGGGTTGGTTCAAAAATTGGACCAACCCCTTGTTTTATTGAATATTAGGATGTCTTTTTTTGAAATTTTAAATGTTATTCAACGTTTTCTATCGATTTTTCTTTGTTGAGTTGTATAAATCGTATTGTTTATCAGATTTCTTGCTTCTGATAAATGAATCTCGTAATCTTTGATTGCTTTCTCTATGTTGTCGATATCTTCAGTTTTCAAAGTTGATGCCATTGTGGTACTTTCTGTCATAATCTCTTTTGCTTGTCGTTTTAACTGTTTGTTTGCTTCTTGCAGTTGTTCTATCTGATTCTCGTATTTGACATTGCCGATTGCTATAAACAATGCAATGAATAGCTTTATTATTTTGATAATCAGTAAATCTGTACCGTCGGTAATGTCGTTTATAAGGTCGTGTATTCGCTTTTTATTATCGCAAGATATTTTCCTTGCGGTCTGTAATTCGTTCCATAGAAGCGATTTGTTTGCCCTGTATTCATCGAAAAAGGTTGATGTGTAACTTTTGTAATCGAGCCATGCAGATGACAATACTGTTTTGTTTCTACTTTTGAATTGTCGGTATTTTTCCTTATCTTCTTTCAAAGATAAGTTTTCTAAGTGTTCCAAGTATGCTATGTTTGAATCTGTTTGCTGAGAAGAAATATATTCCACAAAATCATCTTGAAATTTCCCCAACTCTTCTGCTTGCTGTTCTATAAATGCTCTGTCTTGTTCAATTTTATATTCTTCAGTTGATTTATGTTGTTTGCTGTGTTTCCCGTCAATTATAGTTATATCGCCTATTTCTTTGCTTAATCCACGTAATATTTCCCGTTGCTTGTTTTCCCATTTTGTTATGGCATTGATTCTTTTGCCGTCTTCTCCTTTTTCTTTGTCTGTTTCATAACCCATAGCAGAAAGAGCTTTCGTAAGACTTGCTTGTCTTCTCTGACCTCTTGAACAATCTGCCCAAAAGATCACATCTGCATGAAGATGTAAATTCCCACTTTCCCCTGTATGTATTGAAGCATTATATAGCATTACATTTTTATTCTCTTGCTCAAATTTCTTAATATACTCCAACAATATTGTTTTTGCGGTCTCTTGCATTTTTCCGTTTTTACCAAATTCAGGGTTATCTCTGATGTTTCCAAAACCGATTATTATTTCGTATGCCGGTTTAACCGCTTTTTTATGTTTTCTGATTTCAGATGCAGAAGCACCGCTATGTCGCAATTCAGCAATCTTTTCATGTTCTTTTTGTTGGGCGATTTGTAATTTCTCCAAATAAGAATTAAATTGTCTGTCTTTTCTGACAGATGAATTGTATTCATTGAAACTTTCCGAAAATAACATTTCATACGCTTGTTCCAAACTCATGTTGTTCGGATGATACCAGTTATGTTCGGATTCGTACTTTGTATCAGCGTTTGGAACTGGAATGGTTCTGTTGTTATGTTTCTCGTTGAAACTACTTCCCATATGGAACGATAGTGTTGTACTTGTACCCATTCTTAAATTCTCCTTTCTTTTTCTAAGATAAGTATGACGGTTTTTGCTGTTTTTGTCAGACAAAAAAGCACCCAATGCTAATTTGTCAGCACGCCAACAAATTATGGGCTCTCCGAGAGGTCAACCACTTACGAACAGTACATTCCCC
>JAZSMD010000061.1:0-9278 GCA_045535665.1 Eubacteriales bacterium | reverse complement strand
TTCCATGACCAAAAAGGTATTGGTCTGTATTTTTTAGGTACATTTTTAAAATCCATACAAATCAGTCCTTTATTTGTAAATTTAGATCTTGCTATACAATATAATAACATACTTTCGGGATTTTTGCAATAGGTTTCAGCTATTTTTTTAAATTATTTTTTTACCCCTTTACAAAAACAGCCGTTTGTGATATACTATTATCAATAAATAAAAAGGAGAGAACATCATGTTAAAAGAATACGCAGATATAGCTATCCAAAAAACAGTTGAAATACTTGCGATAGACAGCCCCTCAGGCTTTACTAACGAAGTTGCGGAATGGACAAAAAAAGAATTTGAAGAATTGGGTTTTGATGCAAAAATAACAAATAAAGGCGGTGTTCTCGTGGACTTTGGTGGAGAAGATTCCAATGACGGATTATTCCTCGAAGCCCATGCAGACACTCTCGGCGGTATGGTTTGCGAAATTAAAGGCAACGGAAGATTAAAGCTTACTCGTCTTGGAGGAATGAGCCCCAACAACGGAGAAGCGGAAAACGTAAAAATTTACACAAGAGACGGCAAAATATTTGAAGGTACATTCCAATTAAATAATGCCTCTTACCATGTAAACGGTGACTACAACAACTGTCTCAGAAGCTTTGACAACATGGAAGTTGTAATTGACGAAGATGTTAAAAACGCGGAAGAAACAAGAAAATTGGGTATCGAAGTCGGAGATATCGTTTGTTTCGACCCCAGAACAAGAGTTACGGAATCAGGTTACATAAAGAGCAGATTCCTTGATGACAAGCTTTCTGTAGGAATTTTACTTGCTTTTGCAAAGTATATTAAAGACAAAGATATTACCCTTAAACGCAGAACGTACGCACATATAACCGTATACGAGGAAGTCGGTCACGGTGGAAGCTCTTCCGTCCCAGAAGGCATTACAGAAGCTATAAGTATTGATATGGGTTGCGTAGGTGACGGAATCACCTGTACGGAAAAACAGGTTTCTATTTGTGCTAAAGACTCAAAAGGACCTTACAACTACGATGTAACAACAAAGCTCATCAATGCCGCGAAACGTGAAGGGGCAGACTATGCAGTAGACGTTTATCCATTTTACAGCTCTGACGTAGAGCTTACTCTTTCTGCAGGTCACGACGTAAGACACGGACTTATCGGAGCAGGTGTTTACGCAAGTCACGGCTATGAAAGAAGCCATATTGACGGAGCTTGGAATACATTGAAAGTATTGAAAGGTTATCTTGAAATATAAATTTTATGGGTTGGTATTTTTGCCAACCCTATTTTTTCAAGATTTATTTTAAGATTTTTTTAAGATTTCAAAAAATACCCTAATTTGAAGCCTTTATTATTGACTTTTCTATTTTATTGTGGTATAATGTCGTTATATGAAATAAAATTGCTGATAGATCAGCAGGAAGGATCCGTTATGTCTAATAAAGATATTCTCATTGTCGGTGCAGGTCTTAGCGGATGTACTGCGGCAAGACTTTTGGCTGAAAAAGGATATACAGTTACAGTTCTTGAAAAACGCGACACCGTTGGTGGAAACCTCTACGACTATATTGACGAAAACGGTATCAGAGTTCAGCTTTACGGACCTCATATTTTCCACACATCTGAAAAGGCTGTATTTGATTTCCTCTCACGCTTTACGGAATGGACAAAATATGAGCACAAGGTTCTCGCAAACATCAAAGGAAATCTTGTTCCCGTCCCCTTCAATATGACTTCCCTTTTCAACCTTTACCCAATGGAAGAAGCCGAAGCTATAAAAGAAATACTCTACCGTGAGGTAGGTGCTGACAAGAAAGTTCCCATTCTCACCCTCAAGAAACACGCAGACAGCCGCGTACGGGAGTTTGCTGAATTTGTTTATGAAAATATTTTCTATACATACACAAAAAAACAATGGGGCTTCAAACCCGAAGAATTAGGCGAAGCTGTAATGAACAGAGTTCCCGTATACGTTTCATATGAAGACCGTTACTTTACAGATACATATCAGTTCCAGCCAAAAGACGGTTTCACACCGATGATTGAAAAAATGCTGGATCACGAAAATATAACTGTTCGTCTGTCTACAGATGCAATGTCTTTGATTTCAATAAGAAACAATGATATTTACTTTGAAGACAAGCCTTTCTGCGGAAAAGTCATTTTTACGGGAAAAATTGACGATCTGTTCCGTGAAAAATACGGAGCACTTGCTTACAGAAGTTTGCGATTTGAATTTGAAACACATGATACAACCTCTTACCAGCCTGCGGCAGTTGTAAACTATACAACAAGCGAAGATTTCACGCGAATTTCCGAGTTTTCAAAATTTGCCTGTGAACCAAAAGAAAAGACTGTAATCGTTAAGGAATACAGTAAGAGCTGTGAACAAGGAGATATTCCCTACTACCCAATTCCCAAGGAAGGGCCACGTGCAGATTACGCTAAATATCTTTCCGATGCTCAGAAAATAAACTCACTCTATTTACTCGGTCGCCTTGCAAATTACAAATATATCAACATGGATATCGCTGTACTTGATGCAATAAATCTTGTAAATGATATTACAAAATAATTCTAAAGGAGCGAATACTCTTTATGAAAAAGATACACGTTACCCAGACAATGGATTCGTACTATCCCAACATTGATGGCCCAACAAATGTAATGACATATTATTCAAAGAATATAAACGCAAGAGATGATGCCACCTGTAACGTAATCGTTCCCAAGGCAAAAAAGAGTCTTAAATACGTTGATAATCAACCTTTCGATGTTATTCGCTGCAATTCATTATACGCAACGAAAGACGGCTACCGTATGGGTATCCCCTTCTCTGACCCTGAATTCAAAAAGCGTCTCAAGGAAGAAGAGCTTGACATAATGCATGCCCACTCCCCTTTCGCTATGGGACATTGGACCATTCGGGAAGCCCGTCGCCGCGGTATTCCTTCCGTTGCGACATCTCATACTAAATTTAAAGAAGACTTTCTTCGCACATTCCACGGATTCAAGCCCATTGTATGGTTCATGATGAAATATATCATGTACACATTCAACAGAGCAGACAGCGTATGGACTGTAAATGACGCTTCCTGCCAGATATTGCGTGATTACGGCTATAAGGGAGATATTACCGTAGTAAGAAACGGTACAGACTTGAAATATCCCCAAAATGCAGAAGAGCTTATTGACCGTGTAAATAAAGCACACAATCTTGAAGGACAGAAAAATATCTTTATTTTTGTTGGACGTATCGCATTTTATAAAAATCTCAGACTTATGGCGGAAGCCCTTAAGATACTGAAGAAAGAAAACGACGACTTTAAGCTTCTTATTATCGGTGACGGATTTGATACTGAAAAATTCAAGGTAATAATCTCAGATCTGGGACTTTCCGATAACGTAATTTTCGTAGGAAGAATATCCGACAGAGAACTGCTTCAAGGCTATTATCTCAGAAGTGATCTTTTCCTCTTTCCCTCAACCTACGACACGTCTTCTCTTGTACCCATTGAAGCTGCTGCACACAAGCTTCCCGTACTTCTCATAAAGGATTCATGCACAGCAGAAAGTATTACCGATGACGTGAACGGATTCCTTGCAGAAGAAACCCCCGAAGCATTTGCAGAACGCATTAAGGAAATCATTTCAGACCCCGAAAAGATGCGCAAGGTTGGCGAAGAAGCTCACGTTTCAGTATACCGCACATGGGAAATGGTTGCCGAAGAAGCTTTTGAAAAGTATAAAGAGGTTATCGCAAAATACAATGAAAAACACGGCAAAAAGAGTATTGAAACAGAAAACGAAAAAGAATTGATCAATAAATAAAATATCAAAAGCATAATAAAAAGACTTGAGCTCAAACTCAAGTCTTTTTATTATGTATTTATTTCAGAAATTATTCGTCTATTTTACGAACAAGCTCCTGAGCCTGAACTTCAGGATCGTAGTTATACATAGGCTCAATATCTTCGCCCTTCTTAATTCTTCTGAGATAGTTGTTTGTAATTTTAACAACAAGCGGTGAAAGAACAAGAACACCGATAAGGTTAGGGATCATCATGAGACCGTTGAATGTATCGGAAATATCCCATGCAAGAGAAGATGTAAGAACCGCACCGAAAATAACTGTGCATACGTGGATAATACGAAAAACAAATGTTGTTTTTGCGCCAAAGAGGTATTCCCAAGCTTTGGAACCGTAATGGGACCAACCGAGAACTGTCGTGAAGGCGAAGAGGAACATTGCAATTGCTATAAACTTTTCACCAATGCCGCCCCAAGAGAATACGGAGTTGAACGCACCGCCTACAAGAGTAGCATCAGTATAACCTGCGGCAATTTCACCTGTAATAACATTGAATACGCCACCGTCAAGACCACCTGCTGTAAGAACAACGAGAGCTGTCATTGTACATACTACCATAGTATCTGCAAATACTTCAAAGATACCCCACATACCCTGTTTTACAGGTTCTTTAATGTTGGAGTTGGAGTGAACCATAACGGAAGAACCGAGACCTGCCTCGTTGGAGAAAACACCTCTCTTGAAGCCCTGTGTAACAACCTTACTGATTACAGCACCGATACCGCCACCAACAAAAGCTTCAGGCTGAAATGCGTTTACAAAAATAGCTTTAAACGCTGGAATGATGTTTGCATAGTTAATACCGATAATAACAACACTACCAAGAACAAAGAGAACTACCATAAAAGGAACGATTTTTTCAGCAACATTTGCAATTCTCTTCAAACCGCCAAGAGTAATAAGAGCTGTAAGAGCCATAATAATAGCACCGAGAATGATGTTATAAAGAGAAACTCCTGAAAATACTTCTACTGAAGAAAGTGCAGAAACGTCAAATGCCTGAGCAACGTTTGTAACTATCTTATTTACCTGACCCATACTTCCGATACCAAAGGAAGCAAGCATTGCAAAAATACAGAAGAGAACAGCAAGAACTTTACCTACATATTTCATGCCTTTCTTTTTGCCGAGACCGTCAGTAAGATAATACATCGCACCGCCTGACCATTCACCGTTTTCATTTTTACGGCGATAGTAGATACCAAGTACGTTTTCTGCGTAGTTTGTCATCATACCAAAGAAAGCCGCAACCCACATCCAGAAAACAGCACCTGCACCACCGATACTGATAGCTGCTGCAACACCGGCAATATTACCTGTACCTACTGTTGCCGCAAGAGCAGTACAAAGAGCCTGGAAAGGAGAAATAGAACCCTTTTCTTTACTGTGCTTGATAACATCTCTGTTAAAAAGACTACCAAGCGTATTCTTAAACCATAAACCGATATGTGTGATCTGGAAAAATTTGGTAAGAGACGTAACTATTATACCTGTACCAACGAGGAGAAGCAAACCGAAAGCTCCCCATACAACGCCGTTAATTTCGCCGTTTATACTTTCCACAACCTGTAAAACTTTGTCCATTTTAAATGAACCTCCAATAATAATGTATTCCGTTAACCGAACAAAACAACAAAAAAATCACCGCAAATCTTTCGGATAGCGGTGATAAAGAAAAGACGACATAGCACGGAATGTTCCGTGAAAATATAAATCTGTCCTTTTGCCTGAGAGATTATGGTTTAACCCCTTGCCCCTTCGGCACCCGCATAAAGCGGACTTCTCCAGATTGCTATCCGTCAGCAGTCTCCGTCGAATCGACACCCGAGAGTATTACCCCTTTGGAAAGGCTTTAGCCTTATCTCCTGCTGATTTCATTTAGCTCTATTCAGTTGACCGAGACATTATACTATTTTTCCCTACAAAAATCAAGGACTTTTTCGTTACATTTCTATTATTATTTTTCAAAATCCCAATAATACGATTTATTTCGATGTTGCAAGTGCAATAAATCTTTCATTATTATCATTTACAGCGCAGTAAAAATGATAATTTATACCGTCATGTCTGATAAACCATGTTTTATGTGCATGAACATTATCCCAGATTTCCGTGGGTTCAACGAGAGGTTCTCCTTCCCATAATTTCCAATTTACAAGGTCACGGGAACAAGCAAAAGTATTATACGCACCTTTTCCCGAGGTATAATGAAAAAAGAACATTACATATATATCACCTATACATACGATCTGTGGATCTCCTGTGATCATAGTGTTAGGGTCATACTCTTTCATGTCAAAAACATGAGTGTCTCCGTATCTCTCCCACTCTTCCCCGTCATTTGAAACAGCAAGGAAAATTCGCTCCGTACCGTTCTGAGCCTTACCGTTATAGATATTCACATAGGGATAACCCGTAACACCAAGAATATCTTTGAATAAACAGCTTTTATAAAGAGTTTTTGTTTCCATTTCACGGGAATCTTCATCTTCGGGCTTCAGGATTGGATCTTCAAAACGCAAAAATGAATCGGGAATGGTTGGGTCATCAGACTTTGCAAGTCCCATATATAAGGGATCAGGCTCATAGCCGTCACTGTTTCCTGCAAGATAGGAAATATAATACTTGCCGTCGACTTCTTGCAGTTCATTTGAGCCGTCAAAAAGAATATCTTTGAATGCCGCATATCCTGCACATTGTTTGCTGTCCCAATGATTAAGGTCGTTTCTGCGGAATATGGGTCCGAGATATTCCCAATTTATAAGGTCTTTTGACGAAGCTATATGAGTTTCATAGCCTGAAACGGAGCAGTCCTTTGAAATAGCAATGAAATACATATAATATACACCGTCTTTTTTAAATACGGTGGGCGAATCTGTAAAATCGTTTTCCCATTTCATTACCGAACCTCGCTTTATGGGAGTCTTTATTTTGTTGTATATTTCAACCATTTCAGCATCGCTTACACGGTTTAAATTATTTTTCTTAAAAGGAATCATGTTATTACCTCACTTAGCAAAAAAATATTTTTATATGTTTGACGCTATCCATCATAATTACTATTAAGTCAGTTCAAATTCTATAAATTCAAAATTACAAAAGCCGATAATCATTACACACAATACAATGAATAAGGTGCGTTTTTGGTGCTACCGCGATATTCCTTAAAAACCAACCCATTATCTTTGGAAATGGCGCTTTCTATTAGCTTTTTTGTAAGATCGGGAACGTCTTCTCTTGATAAAGCTTCATTAACGTCTACCCATAAAACTTCGCTGTTTTCATCGTTATCTGAACTTGCCTCACCCGATATGTATTCGGCACTAAAGACAATATACCAATCGTGCATATTGAATCTGACACCAATAATACTTACGGGTCTGACCTCAATTCGAGTTTCTTCCATAAACTCACGGACCAATGCATCCTGAGGTGTTTCACCCACGTTTACATAGCCACCGGGAATTATAAGCATTCCCTTTCCGACTCCATATGTATGACGGGCAAGTAGTACTTTATCGTCTTTAATAACTACCCCTGTAACACTTTGCCCCCAATTTGTATTTTCCATGGTAAAAGCCTCCATTAAATTCAGTATTATCAAAACGATTTGCAGGTCTATTATATCATAACCCTTCAAAATCCACTCAAAAAACTGTTCATCAGGATCGTCACGATCGAAAAATCTTTACATACTCATTGATTGAGGTGAAAGCATAACAACGACTTTCATACTCATTTAACTGAACGCCATTTATTTCAATCCGCACATCAAATACAACTCTTCAATACACGGAGTTTTGTATTCAATGTACTTATCTATATTGTCAGGAAACAACGCAGCAGCTTTTTCCTTTACTGAACTGTATTTCTCAACAGCCTCGGTGTTATGTCGGAGAAATTCCCTGAATGTAATGTGACGATGCAATTCCGCTGATTCTTGCGGACACACATACAAATGATGAGCCATCAAATGAGGCTTGTCAGAATATTTAAACGCCTCTCTATCCTTAATCCCAAGGTTTCCCTCGTGGTTATATCCAATTGACTCCAATCTGCTCACTATCTCATCAAATACAGAATAATCCCTCATAACAACATCCACGTCAATGCAAGGTTTTGCAGACAGTCCCTCAACAGATGTACTGCCAATATGCTCGATACCGAGAATCAAATCACCTATTTCAGATTCGATCTCTTTTTTTATTTTCTCGAAATCTTTTTTCCATTCTTCATTATACGGTACAACTATAACGCTTTTAGTTCTCATCTGAGTTCCTCGTCAATTTGGAATTTATACTTTTCTGTATTCAAACAATCGGTACAGCTTTTTGGAAAAACTTCCGGCATAAAGCTTTGCGAAAACATACTTTTCAATACCGGTTAGCTCATCTATATATTTTTGCGGTATCATTATATGTTCTTTGACATAAACAAACTTGCCGTGTTGAAACAACTTAGGATCATCTATACCGTAAACCTTAGTAACACCGACATCATTTATTGGGTTTTTATACTTAGACAGTTTTGCAGCTAAAACAGTATAACAGTCCATCAACAACACGACTTGCTCAAAATGATCACACAGATTTTCTGTTAATTCATGTAATTCTTTAGAGGTTAAGTACATACTCACGCCTTCCATAACAACAATGGCGCAGTTCTTTTCAGGAATACTTTTCAGCCAGATATCATTCCTTGCATCCCCTGAAATCATTTTATAGTTAAAAGATTCAGAATAGTATCTTTTTCTTTCCTCTATGACTTCAGAAAAATCTACATCGTACCACTTTTGCTTTACAGCGCCTACTCTCAAAGCTCTACTGTCCATACCGCAACCAATATGAATAACCACAGCATCCCGCGCGGCAATCATCTGATTTTTTACCCATTCGTCAAAAACAGCAGAACGCACACCCATATAGTAAGCAAGCCACTTAGATTTAGATCTTCCTTTGAGGGCAAAGCCCTCTGCTTCCCAAATTTCTTCGGCTTTTTTATCGTTAAGAAATATTCCCTTTTTACTGACATAGGATTTCCCATATAAAGGAATGTATAATGTTTCATTTACACTGTTCATATAATCACCCACAAATTGGAATTTGTAACCCACTGTGCCTATTACTTGATAAAAAATACAACGATTGCACATATAAAAACAAATACAGCTGATCCAATACTGAAATATGCTACCTTACGGCTGACATTCCATTGGATGTATGCTTGGCAAAGCATTGTTATACCCATTAAAGGAACACAAATATTGATTGCTTGATTCCAGATATCAAACATCTGTAATACCGCAAAAACAACAACGGATAGACTTGTGAGTATAGATATTATCGTTACAATCTTATGTGATAAGGGTGCATCTTTCCATTTTGATTTCATAGTGAAA
>JAZSMD010000042.1:0-26380 GCA_045535665.1 Eubacteriales bacterium | reverse complement strand
ACGATGAATACGAACTTGGTTATTGGATAGGAAAACCATTTTGGGGGCAGGGGCTCATTCCCGAAGCCTCGCGCGAGATGCTCCGCCTGTACTCGAAATGCTCACAGAGTATCGAAAAACGGTGGATTCGATATGGCTGTTCCCATCGCCCGTGAAGAAAGAAGATGTGCCGAGAGATCCGTCCGCATACAGAAAGGCACTCGCCAGGATCCTCAAGAGAGCCGAGTGTGAGCACGTGCCATTCCACGCCATGCGTCACACCTTCGCATCCAATGCATTCCACTATGGCATGGATGTCAAGACCTTGGCGAGCACCATTGGGCACGAAAGCGTGGAAACAACCCTCAACGTGTATGCGCACAGCTCCGAGCAGATGAAGCGCGATGCAGCCAAGAAGATTGATGAGGCGATCGGTGCAGTTCTCGGCGCGGATGTGACCGCTTCTGATGCCTCATGTGGCGATGAAAACGGTGAGGGGCAAGAATCCATGAGCGACGCGAACAAGCCTAAAACGGTGGAATTTAAGCCTTACCAGCCCAAGTATCGCAAGCGCGGAACGGGCTCTGTCCACCAGGTCAGCAAAAACGTGTGGGAAGGGCGATACACACCTACTGTCAACGGCAAACGCATCGCACGAAACATCTATGCCGATAGTGAGGAAGAGTGCGAGAAGAAGCTTGAGGAGCTGATCAAGGAAATGAAGGCGGAGTTTGGGATTAGGTAAGGTCAAGAATTGAGATGCGGTAATCAAAGAAAGGGGAAGCGCAAGATATTGCAGTTTCCCCTTCAAAAGTGTTGAAAAAAGCAGAAGAATGTGGTATAATAAATAACAACGGACTCTTCCGCTGTTGCATGTATTGTCAGGCAACAAGAAATATGTTTTTGTTCTCCCTGTCGTGCATTCGACAGGGAGATTTTTAATAGGAGAAGAATATGAATAAGAAAATATATTGGAAGATCAGAAATTTTTTTAGGAATGTAATTTTCTTTGTCAAAAAAATCCTTTATAAGGGAATCCAAAAGGCTTTTGAAGAAAAAAAGAACTCTAACCATTTCAAATGTATAATTAAGGACATTGTTATCAAAGCCTTGTATATAAGCGTTTTATTGTTTTGCTTTTCAAGAATAGATGCATTCCTTTTGTCCCAAAACGATGCACTCATTTTGAACGATGGATGGTTGATTAGTATTGTAGTAGGTAGCATGGGAATTGCCGGTGTTATATTGGGCTTGTATTACGCCAATATATCGTCTATTTTCTCTTCAAGCTACTCTAATGCTCCCAAAATACTAGCGGACGCATATCAGAGAGATGTTATAAATAATAAATGCATTTATTCTACAATCACATATATCATTTTTTGTGTATTTGTTCTTGGAGAACAGTTGATATCAATCAATATTTCTTACGCCACCGGAGTTGCATATATTTTTCTAACGTTAAAGCTAATAATAACTTTTAGCATTTCGGGAAACAGAGCATACCAGTTAACTTCATCTTTCAGATTAGCGGAAAATGCAATTATCGATATAAGGCACAATATGAACTTGGCTGCTACAGGTAAATTTAAAAATGACAATAATTTTCAAAACCATTATAAACGACAAGTGCAGACAAGTATCGAAATTTTGAAAGAAATACAAATTTATAATTCTGATGTCAAAAAAGAGTTTAATTCATCAATAGAATCATTTATAAGCAATAATGTTGCGTTATTGTTATATTATCAAAAAGTTAAACACAAGATTCCATTTAACTCTATGTGGTTTGTAGAGAATTCTGAATACAGGCAATGGCATAATGCTTCGCATTCTGAATTAAATAGCGCAATATTATCCCCCACATTATTGAGTGAGGTTAAGGTCAAAGATTTATGTTGGGTTGAAAAAGAAATATTTAATATAAACAAGAAATTTATCGTTAAAATTGGAAAGGAAAAGGACTATAATTCTCTATATAGATATTTATTGACGTTGGCTAAATTTGTTGATGAAACACCGTATGGTAATTCGTTGGATGTATGGCTTAAACATTTAGAAGATATTAAAAATATTATTCTTGAATTTGAAAGTAATGATGATTCAGATCCTGATTTTTTAGCGGTATCAGATGCCTTCTGTGCTGTTGTTTATTCTCTAGTAACGCATCTATGCTTGTATATTTCGAATAACAATTTTAACGAAATTTTAGAAGAAAGTGTAGAGTGCGTATATGGAAAAATTGATTGCAGCAAGAGATCCTATGTTTACTTAAATAACGATATCATTAATAATTTACGTAAAAAAATTAAAGTCGAGTTTGAAAACGAAGGTAAATTTATAACACCGAGCTGGTACATAAAACAGTTTGTAGCTAAGAACATTTATGAGCATTTAAATAACCTATGTAGTTATTTTATAATGGTGGACAATATGCTGATCGACATGACGCAGAAACTCAACAATCAAAAAAAGTATTGTGCAAGTGCATTATCTGCAACCAGACTAATCGAAATAAATCAAAAGGTAAGAGTTTTTGATACTATCGGGAAAATAGAACAATCTTTTGACTACCTGAGAAAGGTAGGAAAAGACGTATCAAAAAAGTGGTTTCCTACTGATTTGGAGGCTTTCTCTGCGAAGGTCAAAGAAATTCACTTCACATTTCCTAAAATTGCAATGAAGTATTCTGGTCAATTTGTATTGTCGACTGATGAAAAAAGAGAAAAAAGACCTGATTTGCTTGGATATTCTTATAATGTATTATGCGAGGTTCTGATAGAAAGTATAGCAAATGATGACTATAACGACTTTGAGAACAACTATAAAGACTTTTTGTTTAATATGATGTTTTATCGTGATTATGTTGTGGGGGATATACAATCAAGTACAAATTACAATGAAAATTGGAAGCTGTATCTATTAACATTCCCATTTAACGAGTTCGCGGTAATTAGTTCATTGGCCATTTTGTGGGGTGAATTTAATAAGGATGATAGATGGAAAAAACTTGTAATGCAAGAAACGGATGCATTCTTCTCTAAAATGAATCCGGATCAAAAAAATGCCATCCTGCAAAATTTTATATTGTCGGCAAGCAGTGTTAATGATATCCGCATGGGAATTAAACCTAGAAGCATTACAGTAACTCGTTGGGAACAGACAATATCTAGAAAAATAATAGCAAGCGAAAAGTTTGAGTGCGTTTACGAAGGTCCGTTTGGTTATAAAAGAATCAAGTCAGACAGCAAAGTAATCCAGGCGTTTTGTGGGCATATGATTGGAGATTTGGATCTTAATTTGAACAATTCAGGTGAAATATATTTGGTCGTTTGTCTTAATCCATTGCTTGAAGATGACAAGAAGTTTAAGTCAAGATTTAAATGGGAGGAGAAGTTAAATGAAGAAGAGTAATGTTGAATTTGTCAGTTCCAGAAAAACTCCTGCCCTGAAGTCTATGGTAGTATATGATCATAGCAATCTGCTTGAGCACATGTTTATGGAAGATTATACAACCGGTTTCTCATATCATTTTGTGGAATTAAATCGAGATTTTTATGAAACCGATCCGATCGATTGCGAGTTGAAGAGGTTGCTTGAGCATGAGGAATATAATTACTTAGGCTATGAATTTCAAAACATGATTATGCGTATATTTCGCCATATGTTGCTTGAAGGGAAAGCATATGTTGAAATTGAAGAGATTAAAGAGAAAGACAAATTGGTTGGTATAAATTTCGTTTTAATATCAGCAAAAAAGCGTTTTGAGTTCGCTAAAAACAGTTTCTTTGTAGGTAGAGGACAAGATGATAAAAAAGTGCGTTTTTCCGTTCCCAAAACGCATATTCTAAAATTTAGTATGAAGTCGCTGGGTCTTAAAGAAAATTACTATACTTCTAAACGCAAAAAAATGAAAAGCTTGGAAATTACAAGATATACGAATCTATCAATTGATCCGCAAATGAAAGGTATATATGACTTTAGTATTGTTGCGCAAACAATTGACAAGCAAAAAATCAAAATACTTAAGGAAATAGGGTGGATTGCTAGAGATACAGATAATAAGTTTTTAAGCGAAATGTATATGCTTTATCAAAAAGCGAGATTTTTGGATTTCATGTGGGATTCTATGGAATACATTATAGGTGTCATTAATGCCGGTCTACAATCTTTGTTTGGCAATAAAGAAATAGGGGAAATAGTCGTTGACATGAAAAAGAAAGACTACCTTGCCAAATTTGATGAGTGTTGTGATGAAAAAATAAGTATTCACGAATTAAGCAATTATCTCTACGAAAGAGAATAAAGAAATGATCGGATGCCGCTGAAAATGAGGCAAAAATCTCCCCAAGTGGTCAAACATGTGGTCAAGTGCGAAAAATGGGCTTGTTCAACTCCGAAAGCAGGGAAGAACAAGCCCGTTATGTTTATCACGAAAACACGAGATTTCGCGAGGATTTGCGAGAAAATAAAAGAAAATCGGAGGTTCGGTTGAACCTCCGATTTTGGTCTGATGTGACCATATCGGCAAAGCCGATACGACTTGAACTTGAGGTTTCTACCACCCCAAAAAACAGTTTAGCATAAACACGCAAGGAACCAATAAAGGTATATGGTGTAGCCATTTTTTGATAAAGCTTTTCAATTATATAGATTATATGAGAAAAATAAAAGGGCTGACTTTGAAAAAATGTTTTTTGAGTCAGCCCAATTATTTATATTCTGTTTATTTTATTATTCGTTTAAGGTCTCTTCAATGGGTTCTGCTACGGGTTCTGCTGTTATGAATACACCGTCTGCATTTCTGAGGCTAAAGCTGTAAACTCCGTTTGAATCGGGTTTGAGCTCATATGCAAGGTTTGGATAGTAGATAGCTACTTTATGATCTTTTTCCTTCAGTGTGAAGCTTATCTGAGTTTCGTTTTCTACAAATCCATCTTCAATATGATCATATCTTCCGTAAAACTCTGTAATATTTGAGAATAGAATTGCGGAGCCTTCCCCGTCTTTCTTTTCAAATGAGCCTGCAAGGATGTTTGAGCCGTCTGCTTTTACGGTTATATCTTGGAACATATCTTGTTCAAGAATATTATCGTCTTTTTTGATGAAGTTGAGGCTGTCGGTGTCATTCATCACGTCTCTTTGTCTTACTGCATCAAGATTTCCGACAAATGCAGTATCTGTATTGTTATATCTCATATAAACAGGGGAGAGTGCTTTAATATTTGCGTTTACTTCTTGAACATGGTAATATGAGGGAGTTCTGTTTCCCGATGAATCTATCATATTTGAGTTTGCATCAAACCAACCGCTTTCCCAACAAGCCCAGTTGATAACCTGTGAGCCGAAGGCTAATGCAGTATAAAGCTGAGTGTTAAGCTGATCTACTGTGATATAGTCTCCCGTTTCATCTGAATATGTGCCTGCCTGCATAACAGTCCAAAGGTCTATGCCTTTTGTTTTACAAGCATTTGCGACGATTCTAAGGTTTTCCATATGGCGAAGCATAAAGAAATCTGAGCCGCCCTGTTCTCGTTCTGCTTTTTTATCAATGTCATAAAAATCAAAGGACAGGTAGTCAGTGTCAATATTATCCACATATATTTGGATATAATCTTCATATTTTACCGTACCCTGTTGTTTTTCATTTGCGTAAATGGGGTAGATATTTAAATATACAAGCTGGTTGGGGAAAAGTTCTTTTGCTTCTTCGATAAGAATTCCATAGTGAGGAAAGTCGAGGGCGCTTGGTTCATCACCCACGTCTACCGCTTGAATTGCGGGGTGGTCAACAAATGATTCTGCATAGGAATTGTAAATTCCCGAAGGCCTGTTTGCTGCGAGAGTACCTCCGTTTGAACCGTCATCTCCGTACCAACCGGGGAGATAGGAAATAAACGCTCCGATGTTGTATTTGGAGAACAGGTCAAGAACATCCATATTATAAGGAGCTCCTGCAACAAAGTCTATACCTGCTTCGTTGAGCCATTTAATTCTTTCTTCGCTTGTATTGTACAAACAGTATGTGCCTATCTGAATTTTTGTACGGTCGAATCTTGGACCGTCTTTTTCTTCTGTACAATAAAGCTTTGTGATAGCATTTCTTGCTTCGTCAAGTTTACTGTAATTTGTGACTTTTTCCTTTTCAGACTGGGGAAGTGTTGTGTAGTCAATAAAAATCTGTTCTATGAGCTGTTCGTTTTCCTTTGTGGGTTCTCCCATATTTTCTATTCTTTCAACGATTTCGTATGCTGTTTTTGTTTCATAGAAAACAGGAAGAGTTTCTTCGGGAGAAATCGTATCCTGAGAGCATGATGCAAAAGACACCATTGTGGAAATGCCGATTGCGGCAGCTAATACTGTTGATATTATCTTTTTCATTGTGAAGTCACCTTTCTGCGGTTAGTTTAATGATTCTATAGCTGTATTATATCATAAAAGTTGTTGCGTGTCAAGAGAAATTTTAAAAAAAAATAAATAAAGTTTACAAATATACAGTGTGTCATCTCTTTGATTTTTCAAAAAAATACAGGCAGAATTCTTTGTTGAAAAATTCTACCTGTATTCTTTTTTACATATAGAGGAAGTTTATCATGCAGCACAGAAAATCTGTGCAAGGGTATGACCTTTTGTTATTCTGTTTATAAGTGCGCAGCGGCAAGCTGAAAATCTTTGGAATTTCTTTTTTGCTTCATCTGCATTTGCGTAAACCTTCCAATCTCCCGTCAGAAGAAGACCTTCATTTTTGTGGTTTATAAAACCGTAGATATCTTCAATGGGATATCCTAAAAAAGCACCTATTTCATGGGGGAATTCGTTGTTTTTCAAACGAGTTTTTAAATATTCTATGTTTTCGTTGAGAGTTCCGTCTTTCGGATACCCTTCGTTTATCAGGAATTTTTTTATTTCAGGTGAGTTTATGTATTTTTCCAAAAGAGATGGGCGATAGACCATTACTAAAGTCTTTCGTTTACAATGGCAAATAATTTCTAATTTAATACCGCGCTTATTAAGTTGTTCGTTCAGTTTTGCAAGGTCTTTAACTAGATCCGGATGTTTTTTGTTATCGACAGCTACCATGTTTGCTGTTTTTATTCCTGCCAATGCAGGAGCACAATGAAAGGCGATCAGTTTTTCCATAAGAAGACTCCTTTCGGAAATTTTACTTTAGTTAGCGACCGCTAACCGTAAGGTTTTTTAAAAACCCCTTTCGGGGAAATAAACTGAAAAAAGGACGTTTAATTTTTCAATGTAATGGGCTTCCGTTGTTCACATGAAAAAGCTCCGGAGGTAAGCGAAGCAAATTTGATTTACCCTTATGGTTAGCAGCTGCTAACTGATAGTAATATTATAATATATTTTCTTTGATTTGTCAAGGGCTGTTTTTGCAATTTCTGAATATTTTACAGAAAAAACAAAAATATCCACCCTTACGGACGGATATTTTCTGAAAACTGTATTTATTTTGAATTATAAAGCTTTTTATTGGATAAACATGGAATCTCCGAAACTGAAGAATCTGTAACGCTCTTCAACTGCGGTTTTATATGCGTTCATTACGTTTTCTTTGCCTGCAAGTGCAGATATCAACATGATCAATGTACTTTCCGGCAAATGGAAATTGGTAATAAGGCGGTCAATTACCTGGAATTTGAATCCGGGATAAATGAATATATCCGTTTCCCCGCTTTGAGCTGTAAGGGGAAGATTTCTGCCTGCTGTTTCAAGAACTCTGCAGCAAGTTGTACCTACTGCGGTTACTTTTTTGCCTGCGGCTTTTGTTTTCAGAATTGTTTCAACTGTGTTTTCGGGTAATATGTAAAATTCCGAGTGCATTTTATGTTCTTCAATATTTTCTGCTTTTACAGGTCTGAAAGTTCCCAAACCAACATGGAGGGTAACGTGGCAGATGTTGACCCCTTTATTTTTTAATTTTTCCAAAAGATCTTCAGTAAAATGCAATCCTGCTGTGGGGGCAGCAACAGAGCCGTTGTGTTCAGCGTATACGGTTTGATATCTGGAATAATCCTGATCCTTTGCCGTGATATATGGTGGCAGAGGAATTTCGCCTATCTCTTCAAGCTTTTTATTGAAATCTCCGTCAAAGTCAAAACGGATCATTCTGTTTCCTTCTTCCGTTACGGAAAGAACTTCCGCAGGAACACCGCTGATATTTATTTTAGTTCCAACCTTCATTTTTTTACCCGGCTTTACGAGACATTCCCATACATTCTTTTCAGCCTGAGGTCTGAGGAGAAATACTTCGATTTCTTCTTCTTTTCCTTCTCTTGCACCAAAAAGTCTTGCGGGAATAACTCTTGAGTCGTTGATTACAAGGCAGTCGCCTTCTTCAAAATAGTCAACAACATCGTGGAATATTTTATGTTCAACAGAACCGTCCTCACGGTGAAGAATCATCAATCTGCTTTCATCACGCTTTGCCGCGGGATGCTGTGCGATAAGTTCTTCGGGCAGGTCATAGTAAAAATCGTGCAAATTCATTTATAATATAGTCCTTTGTATTCATTTGTGGTCTTTGTCCTATATGAAAGTATACCATATTAAGCCCTGAAAGTCAAGAAATCCGACAGTTGTCATAAAAATTTACTATTCCCGTGTTGACAGTGTCGTATATCTCTGCTATAATGTTAGCATTGATAGAGGCGCGTTGACGATCAGTATCCCGAATAACCGTTTTGGGCACGGCGGGTGAAAGGCTTCATCGCCGAGGAAAGTATCTTGCCTGAAGGGATCCTTGTCCGGTCGCTCGTGTGAATAACCTTGAGACTGCTGTAATTTTTACAGAGAGCTATCCGTGATTTATAAATTTGGGAATGAGTGTTTTTTCATACAAGTTTATTAAAGACGGATATTCCGTCTTTTTTTGATTTATAAATTATCAAGTAGCATATCAATTACATATTATATAAGAGCCGCAAAAAGCGGCAGTAAGAAATGAGGATTTTTACAAATGAAAACTTACAATGTCGGTATTATCGGTGCAACAGGTATGGTAGGTCAGAGATTTGCCGTACTTCTTGAAAATCATCCTTGGTTCAAGGTTAAAGCTCTTGCAGCTTCTCCCCGTTCCGCAGGCAAAACCTATGCGGAAGCAGTAGGCTCACGTTGGCTTCTTGAAAAACCCATGCCCGAATCCATGAAAGACATCATCGTTATGGACGCAACTGCGGATATTGAAAAGATCACAGCTCAGGTTGATTTTGTATTCTGTGCTGTTGATATGAAAAAAGATGAAATAAAAGCTCTTGAAGAAGCTTATGCAAAACACGAATGTCCCGTTATGTCCAACAACTCCGCACACAGATTTACAGATGACGTTCCCATGATCATCCCTGAAATCAATGATGACCACTTGGCTGTTGTTGAAGCTCAGAAGGCTCGTCTCGGAACAAAACGCGGATTTATTTCAGTTAAGTCAAACTGCTCCATTCAGAGCTACGTTCCCGCACTCCATCCCCTTAAGAAATTTGGCATCAAAAACGTCCTTGCATGTACATATCAGGCTATTTCAGGTGCAGGCAAAACATTTGATACTTGGCCCGAAATGGTTGACAATCTGATTCCTTACATCGGTGGCGAAGAAGAAAAATCCGAAAAAGAACCTCTTAAAGTATGGGGCGAAATCAAAGACGGAAAGATCGTTCCCGCTGAAACACCCTGTATTACAACACAGTGTCTCAGAGTTCCCGTTTCAAACGGTCACTTTGCAGCTGTATTTGTAAGCTTCGAAAACAAGCCTTCCAAAGAAGAGATCCTTCAGATCTGGAAAGAATATAAGGGCGTTCCCCAGGACCTCGAACTTCCTTCTGCTCCCAAACAGTTCCTTAATTATTTTGAAGAAGACAATTATCCTCAGGCAAAACTCCACAGAAACCTCGAAAACGGTATGGCAGTTTCCATTGGCCGTCTCAGAGAAGATACACAGTATGACTACAAGTTTGTATGTCTCTCTCACAATACTCTTCGCGGTGCTGCAGGCGGTGCTGTTGAAATGGCTGAACTTTACGCAGCAAAAGGCTATTTTGATTGATTTTTGATTAAAGAAGGATTTATGATAAAATGAAAAAAACAATTTTTACAGGAGCTGCAGTTGCTCTCGTAACTCCGTTTCTTGAAGACGGAACAGTAAATTACAGTAAGCTTGCAGAGCTTATTGAATATCAGATCGCCAACAATACCGATGCAATCGTAGCTTGCGGTACAACAGGTGAGGCTTCCACTCTTACAGATGATGAACATAAGGAAGTTATCAGATTTACCGTTGAAAAAGTAGCGGGCAGAATTCCCGTTATTGCAGGAACAGGTTCAAACGATACAGCTTATTCTCTTGAGCTTTCTCAGTACGCTAAAGAAGTTGGCGCAGATGCGCATCTTCAGGTAACACCTTATTATAATAAAACAACTCAAAAAGGTCTTATCAAGCATTTTGAATATGTAGCAGACAGAGTAGACCTTCCCATGATTCTTTACAATGTTCCCGGCAGAACAGGTATGAATATCCTTCCCGAAACTTACGGTGAACTTTGCAAACATCCCAATATCGTTGCGGCTAAAGAAGCTAACGGTGATGTTGCGGCTCTCGTTAAAACTATGGATATTTGTGGTGACGAGCTTGATATTTATTCAGGGGATGACGGTCTTATCGTTCCCATGATGTCTCTCGGTGCAAAGGGTGTAATTTCTGTTCTTTCAAATATCAGACCCAAAGAGACCCACGAAATCTGCCAGCTCTTTATGGATGGCAAAATAGCAGAGAGTGCTAAAATGCAAAAGGCTTACAATAATCTTATCAATGCTCTTTTCATTGAAACAAACCCCATTCCCGTAAAAACAGCCATGAATGTTATGGGTTTTGAAGTCGGCGAATGCCGTTTGCCTCTCTGCGAAATGAGTGAATCCAATCTTGAAAAACTTAAGAAATATTTATAATGAGTATCGAAAGCCAAGAATTTAATAGATTTGGCATAATTACAAATATAAATAGTTTGGATTAACATCATAATCATTATAATTGTTAAATGTCGGGGGTATTCTTTTCTGCGTGTCAAAACGATTCGCATATTTGAGAATACCTCCGTACTTAAAAACGGATATTGTTTTTTATAATTGATTCCATGGGAGACGTTTGTATGAGTATTACACAGACCTTTTATGATAATTTGGCGACTCAATATGATAAGCTGTTTCTTGATTGGGAAGCTACAACTCATGAACAAGCTCAGCTCTTGCAAAAACTCTTTGATAATAACGGATTTGATACTACTGCACATATCCTTGACTGTGCGTGCGGAATCGGAACTCAGGCAATAGGTCTTGCTTCTCTCGGATATTCAGTTACAGCTTCGGATATAAGCGCTGCGGAATTGACTGAAGCTAAGAAACGAGCTGATAAAGCTAAGGTTGAAATTTGCTTTAAAAATGCGGATTTCCGTGCTTTATCCGAAATTTTTACAGATCAGTTTGATATTGTAATTGCTATGGATAATGCGTTGCCTCATATGTTGTCAAGTGAAGATCTCGGAAAAGCAATCAAGAGTATAACGAATCAAATTAAGACTAACGGTATTTTTGTAGGAAGCATTCGTGATTACGATGCGTTGCTCAAAGATAAACCTCCATATTCTCCGCCATATATTCATAAAACGGAGAACGGACAGAGAGTTTCTTTCCAAACCTGGGAATGGAAAGACGACCATTACACTCTTACCCAGTATATAATTGATGATAATGAAAATCTTACCGTAAGTAAATTTGAATGTGAATACAGGGCAACTCTCAGGGAAGAGATGACAGCTTTGCTTATTTCCAACGGGTGCAAAAGTGTTGACTGGCTGTTTCCCGATGAAACAGGTTTTTATCAGCCCATAATTATTGCCCGTAAATAACTTATAAATGATTTTTTACCAATTCGATTTTCGGAGTGGTTCGATATAATGAAAGGAAGTATAAAAATGGTAAATATATTGCTTTGCGGCTGTTGCGGATTTATGGGAAGAATGATCTGTGACTGTGCTTCTTCTTATGAGGATATAAATATTACTGCAGGTGTCGATCTTGTTGATGACGGTATGAGAAAATTCCCCGTATACAAAGCAATCGAAAACGTATCTGTTCCCGTGGATGTAATTATAGATTTCTCTCATCCTTCCCTCCTTGACGGAGTCCTTGAATATGCTGAAAAGCATCATGTTCCTGCGGTTCTTGCAACTACAGGTCTTTCCGAGGAACAAAAACGTAAAATAGTAAAATCTTCCGAAAATGTTCCTCTGTTCTTTACTGCAAATATGTCCATCGGAATCAATGTAATAAGTGAGCTTGTAAAAAATGCTGTTTCTGTTTTAGGACTTGATTACGATATCGAAATTGTGGAAAAACATCACAGACGTAAGCTTGACGCTCCCAGCGGTACAGCTCTTATGCTTGCTGATGCTGCGGCTTCTGCACGTGAAATTCCTTCCGAATACATATATGACCGTCATTCAGTAAGAAAGCCCCGTTCCGTAAATGATATTGGAATAAGCGCTGTTCGCGGAGGTACAATAGTTGGCGAACATGATGTTATTTTCGCAGGTGAGGATGAGGTAATTACGATCAGCCACTCTGCAGGATCCCGAAAGGTTTTTGCCGTTGGTGCTATCAGAGCCGCGCTGTTCATTAACGGCAAGGATAACGGTCTTTACGATATGTCAGCTCTTATTAAGGAAAATATGAAATAATTTACAAAAGGAGAATGTGAAATGGTACAGGATATCAGAGATATCATAACCGATGTCAGCGTGACAGCCGACGTTACGCTTGTGACAGTTTATAATTTACCCAACAAAACTGAGATTATGGCGAAACTCTTCGAGTGTCTCGCAGACGAAGGAGTCAATGTGGATATGATCTCACTTACACCTTCCCAGGGACTTACTCAGACTGTTTCGTTCTCCGCATCCGATGAAGCTTTGACTGCAACTCTTACAACTGTAGGCAAGATCAAAGGCTCTTATCCCGATGTCAGAATGGATGTAAATACTTCAAACTGCAAACTTACATTCAAAGGTGAAGGTATGAAAACACGTTGCGGTGTTGCCGCTGCGGTATTTGCTTCTCTCGGTGAAAACGGTGTGGAAATCAAGCTTGTAACCACATCCGAAACGAAAATTTCCTGCCTTGTGGATGAAGCTCAGCTTCCCACTGTGTACGATGTTCTTGAAAAAGTTTACGGTCTGGCAAATTGCTAATAATATATAATTAAAAAGGGAGCATATTTCTTTGTATGTAAGAAGAAATATGTTCCCTTTATTTTTTATAACAGAATTATTCGCCTTTTTCGTTTGCAAAAAAGTCGGATTCGATGTAGTCAACACCGAGACTTACGCAATAGTCAAGCGCTTCTTTGGTATTTGCTGTCCAGAGTGCAACTTTAAGACCTTTATCGTGGAATGCTTTTACAAGCTCAGGTGTGATTCCGCCTATAGCCATGTCGATATCAAAACCGAGTTCAAGGCTCTTGTCAACCAATTCGTCATGTTTGCCGCAAGTAAGCATGATTGCAAGATCGGGGAATGCTTTGTGTGTTCTGATAAGATTATCCATATTGAAGGACTGGAGACTGCACATTTTCAAATCATAGATCTCTTGAGCCATTTTGAAAGCTTCGTCGATCTTTTCATCGGGAAATTCGCCCTTGAATTCAATAAAGCATACCATATTTCCGTCACGGCAGATCTCAAGATATCTTTTGAAAGTGCAAACTCTGATATCCGTATCCGTGAAGGGGTTTCTGAGAGGCTTGGATATAAGCTCATCGTATGTATGGTCACTGATTGCCATGTTTGTACCGTCAGCATAGTGTGCTTCGTGGTCGTGGTTTACAACGAGAACTCCGTCCTTTGTGATTCTTACATCAGTTTCGATACCTCCTGAACCGTGTTCAACAGCTTTGAGAAAAGCTTCTTCTGTGTTCTGGAGGTACTTACCGCTGTAACCTCTGTGTGCAATAAAACAAATTGACATTATTTTATTCTCCTTTTATATTAAGAAAATTTTTGTATATTTTAAACCCGAAACAGGCAAAATAGCATTGAAAAATAATTGGGGGAATACTTTATGAAAGATAAAAAAACGGAAAACACCGAACAGGTTAAGGAAATGGGCTCTGTTACCACAAGCAATATTCATTGTCTTACTATCGTCGGTCAGATAGAGGGACATTATATCCTTCCTCAACAAAACAAGACAACGAAGTATGAGCATGTTATTCCGTCCCTTGTTGCCATAGAGGAAAGTCCTGATATTAAGGGGTTGCTTATTATATTGAATACTGTTGGTGGTGATGTGGAAGCAGGTCTTGCCATAGCGGAAATGGTTTCAAGTATGAAAAAACCTTCCGTATCTCTCGTTTTAGGTGGCGGTCATTCCATTGGTGTACCCCTTGCAGTTTCGGCAGGCTATTCCTTTATCGCACCTTCCGCAACGATGATAATACATCCCGTAAGACTTAACGGGCTTATAATCGGTGTACCCCAGACGTTTTCTTATTTTGAGAAAACTCAGGACAGAATAATCCGTTTCGTTACGGAGAATTCCAATATATCCTCAGAGCGTTTCAAGGCATTGATGAACTCCACAGGCGGTCTTATGAACGATGTGGGAACAATGCTTTCGGGAGAAGAAGCTGTCCGTGAGGGGATTATAGACTCCGTTGGTGGCTTGAAGGATGCTTTGAGTAAGCTTTATGAAATTATAGGGGAGACTAACGTAAAATGATAATTTATTCCGCGGCAGCTCCTCTTTTTGATTCTGAATTCATTTATGCCGAAAGTCTTGAAAAGACAGAAAACGGTATTACTTCTTTTTATGAAAAAGATGTTTTCGGAAATACTGTTTTAAAATTTTCCACAGATCCTAAAAAATATTTGGAAGGAGCAAGACCTTTACAGTATCTCGCAAAGAGTTGAGCAAGTCTTGTTTGCAAGTTTCTTTACTTCTTCTATTGCGGAAGACATTATATATCCGTCAAACTCTTTGATCATGGGGATGTCGTTGAAATTATCGCCTACGGTAATGATATTTTCTTTTGATACATTTTTTAGTTTCCCGTACTCGTAAAGGGCAGAAGCTTTACTTACTCCGTATTTTACAATGTCGATGTTTGCGGTGTTTCCGTAAATAAGACTGTAAGCGGAAAGAATATTTTTGTACTTTTCGTTTATTGTATCAGTAAGCTTTAACGCATCTTCTATATCGGGTAATGTGCAGGAAAGCTGGTGGAAGGTCTTCGATTCGTTGATAATATCCCAATTTACGGGAAGTTCCGAATCAGGCTCTCTGTGGTTGATTATTCTTCTGTGGACACTGTTCATGTACATCATTTCAGACCATATTGCATTATGTTCAATGAGTGTATTTACGATTTCCTTTGCAATATCGGAATCAGCTTCAAAAGATTTAAGTACTTTACCCTGTCCGTCCCTGATAAGCGCTCCGTTTGTGCTGATTATAAAGTCGTATTCTATATCAAATTTATCGAGGTCTTCTCTTAAGGAAGCATAATTCCTTCCTGTAATTATTCCGAAAAGATTTCCGTTTTTTCTCCATTCTGAAACTGCTTCGATCTCTTCCCTTGAAACATCTCCGTTTCTGTAAAGAGTTCCGTCAAAATCCGATGCTACTATTTTCATTGCTTTATCTCCATGTTTCGTATTTATTTAATTTTACCATAAATATTTCTTTCTGTCAAGAGTATATTTTGCAGGTATGGCGCGAAAAAAGCTGTTGAAAAAAAATCTTCTTTTTTCGCCCAAAATCGAGGTCTTCAGCACTTACATTACATGAAATTCGTGTTGGAACTATATTTTTTAATATGATTTTGTCGAATTTTGTCGATTTTTGTCGAAAAATAAAGTTGATTTTGCAGAAAAAACCCCTTGATTTGCGGTATTGCTATGGTATAATATAAGTACAAAATTTACCAAAAAAATATTTTTGCCAAATTACAGAAACGGAGAATCAATTATGTCAGAAAAATTAAAAGTATTGCTTGTTGATGAGCAAAGCGAACAACGAAACGCCTATACCGAAAGACTTTCTTTTACAGGATACGATGTCATCGGAGCTACGGGAAATCCCCGAAAAGCTTTGGAAATAATTTCCTCGGAAAAACCCGATATTGTTTTGTTTGATATCGTGCTGTCTCCCATTGACGGAATAACATTTCTGAAGGAAGCTGTTTCGCTGAATCTCGAAAAGAAACCAAGGTTTATTGCCTTGTCTTCCATAATGAGCGATGCTGTCGTACGGGAAGCAATGCAGACGGGTGCTGATTATTTTATGATAAAGCCCTGTGAATTTCAAGTTCTGAAGGACAGAATAGATATGCTTTCAAACACATTTGTTTCGGAAGTCGGGGAAGAACGTCAATTATCGTCGATAGGTACATATATGAGCGAAAACAAAAGTCCCGCATATTCTACGGTAATTTACGATGATGATTCAGAGACACCCGATATTGAAAATCAGGTAACGGAGCTTATTCTACAGATAGGTATTCCCGCGCATATCAAAGGCTACCACTTTGTCAGAAGTGCCATAATAATGGCTGTGGAGTCTCCCGACACCATAAATGCCATAACCAAGATCGTATACCCCACAATTGCCAAAATGTATCAGACTTCACCATCGCGCGTTGAAAGAGCTATTCGCCATGCCATAGAAGTCGCTTGGGACAGGGGAGACGTTGATACTCTAAACAGTATTTTCGGTTACTCCATAAACAGCAATAAGGGTAAACCCACAAATTCGGAATTTATCGCAATGCTTTCCGATAAATTAAGGTTGAAAAACAAACAGTATTCCTATATGCAAATAAAAATGTAAAATACAAAATAAAGAAAAAGATAGATAAAAAATGAATTGTAAAGCCGCCGTGAGGAGATCTTCCTTACGGCGGCTTTATTATTTTAAAACTTTTTGTAAACTTTTAAATTTCGGTGAGTGTTTTTTGTTTTTGCGTTGTATTAGTATATGAAGGATTTAGAAGCTTAATCTTCGGGACAGCAAACAATATATTCATAGGTTAAGTCTTTGAATTCAATAAAGTCACAATTAGTACAGGTTGTTATCATATATGTAGTTTTTTTACATCTTGGGTTTGTATCATAGACTTTATGTTCTATTTTCCAGGCGTTTTCTGTTTGTTTATCGTGACCCGTAAGCCAACACCATGAATATGTGGAAATACCGTCATCATTATTTCCATATATGAGCCTGTCCGCAATATACTGTTTTGTTTCATCGGAAAAAGCTGAATTTGTTTGGAATATTACAGTTGTGTCTTCAATTCCGTAATTATATTCCGCTTGTGCAAAACAAGTCAAGGAAAAGAGAATACAAAATAAAGGTATTAAAAATAGTTTTTTCAAGTTTAAACATCTCCTATATTGTTGATAATTAAAATCAGATCATCTTTAGAATCTGCTCGGATTATGTATACATAATCATTTTCTAAGAAATAAGCCCATATAAAAGGTTCTTCCTCTCTTTCAAGAAAATAAACTTCATATCCGCTAATTTCAGAAGCTTTAATTTCATCAATAAGTTTCAATTCCGATTCAGAATGTTTTTTTATGGTGAAAGTAATTGAAGAAGCATTGCATGTAATAATGACGGATTGATCTTCCGGGCTGTAATTGATAATTTCAATTTTTACACCTTCGGGAAGCTTTTTGGGAAAACGAATATTCAAATTTTCCTTTTCCAAAAGTTCTTCAACGCTGTTGTATTCAATGCTTCTGCCACCGTTCACATAAGTAACAGTACCGTCATTGAAGGATTCACCGTAATTCAAGTCTACAGCCTTCAACAGCATGTCCTTAAGGGGACTTGCGGCAAATACTCCGAGACTTGCACAAGCGAGCGTTGCTGCAAGAATCAAAGCGATTATAGTTTTCTTATTCAGTTTAGAACCTGTTTTTTTGGTTTCGGGTTCTTTGCCTATGATCTGAGCGATTCTTTTTTCAGCTTCCTCTTTTGTGTAGTACGGTGTGTCTCCGTAAAGAGCGTTCATCAGGTTTTCACATTCTTCAACGAAATCCCAGTCTATTTCATTTTCGGGCTTATCTGTTTCTGTATGGATAGCTTCTGCCAGCCATTTCAGTAATTCTTCTTGTGTCATATATTCGTTAGTCAAAATCGTCTGCCTTCTTTCTCCAGTTAATAATACTGTGCATTTTTTATCACCCCCTTTTATATACTATATGGTCGCAGGAGGTGTGAATATTACATAAAACAGGAAAATGTCACATATTGTTCGCAAATAGTGGTAAATTACTCTTTAAATAGAAGTTTTTTTGCTGTTGGCTCAATCTTTTTTCTTAGTCTTGAAATTTGCGTTCTTAAAGCAATTATATTTTTCCCATGAGCCTCAGCTACTTTTTTATAGGGCTCTCTATTTACGAAAACAGCTTTAAACAGTTCCTTTTCATTATCATTAATACTCTCGTTGATTTTTTGTAAATAAGATTGATACTGTTCTTCTTCAATTAAATCATTGATTTTATCGGTTGCTACACTGTCGGATTCTTTAATATCTATGGTTCTGTTCGATTCTTTCTGTGATCTGCTTTCATAATCTTTAATTATATTTTCCAATGTTGAATACAGCCATTTATGTTGTTGCCCCGGACTTAAGGATCTAAACATATCAAACTTTTTCCATACCAAAGTAAATGTTATTTGCACATAATCTTCTGCATTTATCTTTGAATCTATTCTGTTATAGCAATAACGAATCAATGTTGAATAATACTTATTATAAATTTCATGGAACAGCTCTTTATTCCCAACCATTTCATTCACCTCATAATATTTTCATACGTGGATTTTGTACAAAAGTAGTTAATATTTTATTACAATGATTATAACATAATTAGAGACAGTTTTTCAAGTATAATGCGAATACTGTCAAAAAAAGGTTATAATTTACATGAAAAACGCTGATGTTCATGGTCGCAAAATCAAAAACATTACACGTTTTGCAAAAATTTAATAAAGAAAATTTTTCACTTTTCTATTGACAGATATTCCTGCTATATGCTACAATAAAAGTAGCTTAAGCGAGAGAAATAATGTGCACAAATATTTCTCGGGAAGAGGTAAGGCTCGAATAAAAAATTAAACGGTGTCTTAAGGACACAGGGATGTCTACATGATTAAAATCAGACTTAAAAAGGAGAATTAGATATGTATATTAATAAAAACATTACTGCTATTGTATTAGCGGTTGTAATGATCTCTGCTTTGGCTATAACTACTTTCGCATCTGTTCAGGATATTTGGTATGAAAATCTGGAAGCTGTAACGGTTGACCGTGTTTATGTTAAACGTATTGCAGAAAATACAGAAGAAGCTTTTCTTAGAACTTCTTCAGACACAGTTCTTCATAAAGATATTGCGGCAATTGGATGTATGGAAAACGGTTGTATAGGATGGTCTTATGATGAGAGTGATGATTCAGCATATGTTCCAACACCTGCACGAGTTTCGACCACATTTCCTTCATCTTGTTGGGATCTACACTCTGAGGGTGATCACGGAAGTGCCTATTTTGAAGTTTTAGAGGATTAACTATTATTTATCCGATACCTCATTATGAGGTATCGGATCTTGGAGGATTATATTATGTTTAAGATCAGTTTTTCCGAAGGCATAAAAAATATAGATAAAAACAAGAAAATAACATATTTATCAGTAATTTTATTTACGATGTTATTCCTTCTTCAAAGCTATGCATATTCTTATTACTCGGTAAGTGAGGCTCAAAGTCAGTTTACAGAGCATAGTGATTTGAAAAATTATCAAGTATACCGTTTTACAGGACCGTATCTTTACCGCATGCTTATGAAAATAGATGAAGCTGTAAATATAGACTCCGAAAAAGAAACTTCTGATTTTTATAAGGCTCTTGACAATATAGAACACCTCAAATATTTAACAACGGTTGGAGACGGTTTCATGCCGATTCTCGAATTCAAAGGCGGTTCCGAATTTCTAATGGGTTATTATGAATACGGTCCGGATGTTTCCTGCGTTTTTTCTTTTGATTGTGGACCGACCTTTCACAAAGCCGAAAGCTACAGAATAATTGATGGCAGAGATTTTACAGATGAAGATATGATTTATGTTGAAGGTAAACCCCGTCCCGTACTTTTAGGCTATAAATATAAAGGAATATATAACCCTGGAGATATTATAACACTTAAAACATCAGATCATCAAGGTAATGATACCTATTATTTTGATTCGTTAGAAGTTTTAGGAATTTTAGCGGAAGACACTACCGTTATGGATGCTTACGGAACAACTATTTATGATTTGGATAATTTTATCGTCTTTCCGGGAATATATGTTCCTTATGAAGAAAACTCAAATTATGAAAAACCTGTTGAGAAAATAGCAATAAATCAACAATGGAAATATCTTACGAAAATTAAATTATTGGTTGACTCAGATTATGAAAAAGAAACACTTGAAGAAATACAAACAGCTTTAAATGAATACAGCTGTTTTGCAAAATATCACTATATCTTTGATAATAAACAGTATGTAGAAAAAATGCACTCCCGTACAGAAGCGGTAACTCAATTCGCATTTAATATTACGGCTGTTTTAATGGTGGCTTCATTGGTAACAATCGTTTTCTCCGTAATCAATCGCATAGAAAATAATCTGAAAGATTATGCGATACATATTTCCCTCGGAGCGTCATTTAACGGTATTATAGGCTTTGTTATTTCCGAAATGGCAATAATTCTCGGCTGTTCAATGGTTTTGGGTTTAACTGTAACAAAGTTGTTTTTGGCTTATTTGTATATGCCTTATGATTTCTGTGTTTTCCTCGGCATTTTTGCTGTTACTTCGCTTTTGGTAATTATACTTTCCGCAATTACAGCAAAGCTGGCACTTAAGAAGTATGATCTTTGTACGTTGATAAAATAGTTTCTGAGAATTCTTACTTTGGAGAATAAAACTATGTTTAAACTAAATTTAATTGAAGGACTTAAAAATATAGATAAAAATAAGTTTTTGGCTTGTTTATCTATGATTCTGTTTACATTTTTGTTTATTCTTCAAAGTTATACTTTCTCATACTATTCGGTAAGCGATTTTCAATATCAGAGTGCTTCCCATGAAACTATTCAAAACTATTCTGTATATTGTTTACTTGGCTCTTTTGGAATTTACGAACTTAATAGTATTGAGCCTGATTTAAAGCAAAATATTAAACAAGAAACTCTTGAATTTCATGAAGCTCTCAGTCAAATAGAAGGTTTGTCCTATATATGTTTGAAAGAATATACTCTATGCTTAAATAATTTTAAGTCAGATTCTAATTCATTTATTGAATTTGATTTTAAAATGGATCCTGATGCAAGTGCTGTAAAAGCCTTAGCCTGCACGCCTAATTTTCATAATGTGGAAAGTTATAGGATAATCAAAGGCAGAAACTTTACTGATGAAGATATGATTTATGTTGAAGGTAAGCCTCGTCCTGTATTGTTGGGCTATAAATACAAGGATATTTATGAACCCGGAGATATAATTGAAATGTATAAATTTGAAGATATAGGAAATGATTCTTATGTTTTAGATTCAATAGAAGTTATCGGCATATTGGCTGAAGATTCTACGGTTTTAGATCACAGAGCAAGTAAAGTGATTGATTTGGATAATCTTATAATATATCCAAGAGTTACGCTCCCTTGTAATGATTTCAGCTCCTACGATATTGCTGTTCAGGAAATTGCAATGAATGCGGATTATAAATATATATCTAAAATTAAATTTCTTGTAAATTCGGAAAAAGAATCTGAAGTAATTGCAGAAATACAAAAAGCTCTTAATGAATACAGCAGCATGGCTAAATATTATAATATTTCCAATAGAAGTGAAGCTGTTACTCGATATCATGCCCGAACAGAGGCTGTATCTCAGTTTGCGTTTGGAATTACTGCTGTTTTGATGGTTTCTGCCGTTATTACAGTAATATTCTCCGTGATAAACCGCATAGAAAACAATTTGAAAGATTATGCAATACACATCTCAATCGGTGCGTCTTCCAATAATATTATTGGTTTTGTAATTTCCGAAACGGTTATAATACTGTCTTGCTCTGTGGCTCTTGGTTTGATTTTTTCAAAATGGCTCATGGCAGAGCTGTATATGCCATACTATTTTCTTGAATTCCTCGGCATTTTTGCTGTTACTTCTCTTTTGGTAATTATACTTTCCGCAATTACAGCAAAGCTGGCACTTAAGAAGTATGATCTTTGTACGTTGATAAAATAGTTTCTGAGAATTCTTACTTTGGAGGATAAAATTATGTTTAAGATAAGTTTAATTGAAGGAATTAAAAATATAGATAAAAACAAGATAATAACTTACTTATCTGTAATTCTTTTTACCTTATTGTTTCTGCTTCAGAGTTATACCTATTCTTATTATGAAATCAATAATATTCAAAACGAGAGCATTTCACATGAAACAGTCAAAAACTATCTTATCTATGGTCTTAGCAGTAGATATAACTATCGTATGATTACACAATCAATCGAGCCTGAACTTGCTAATAATTTATCACTTGAAATTGGCGAGTTTTATGAATTCATAGATAATTCTCCACATGTTGAATACAGTACTTTAGCATTTGCCGGAATTAGAATTGAGGATTTTAAAGGAGATCCTAAAATATTTGCGGAAATGATAGATGCCGGTAGGCTTTATGTGCGTTGTTTATATACATCACCTAATTTTCATAAAGTCGAAAGTTATAGAGTTATAAAAGGTCGAGATTTTACAGATGAAGATATGGTTTTCGTTGAAGGAAAACCTCGAGCAGTTCTTTTAGGATACAAATATTTGGATGTTTATGAAGTAGGTGATATTTTAGAACGACTTTATGAAGATAACGGAAGCACCACAGATGATGCTGTTGTTTCTTCGTTTGAAGTTATAGGTTTTTTAGCCGAAGATACTACGGTTCTTGATGAACGCGGAACCACTGTTTACGATCTTGATAATTATATCGTATACCCGGGATATGTTTTGCCTATTGACGAATGGGGGAATTATCATAAAGCTGCATTAACTTGGGTTTGGAATACTTCTGAGTATTTTTTCTTCGGACATACTAAATTTTTAATAGATTCTGAGCATGAAGCAGAAGGCGTTGCCGAATTGCAAACTGCTTTAAATGAATTTTCCGGGTTTGCAAAGTATTACAGTGTAGTTAATTGGAATCAAGCTCTTGAAAAAATACATACTCGCACGGAAACCTTCACAAACTTTGCCATAGCAATAACCGGGGTTCTAATGGCTTTTGCTATTGTTACTGTAATTTTCTCAGTAATCAACCGCATAGAAAACAACTTGAAAGACTATGCAATACATATTTCAATAGGAGCTTCATCAAATAATATTATTGCTTTTGTAATTTCCGAAACGGTTATAATACTGTCCTGTTCCGTGGCTCTTGGTTTGATTTTTTCAAAATGGCTTATGGCAGAGCTTTATATGCCATACTATTTCCTTGAATTCCTCGGCATTTTTGCGATTACTTCGCTTTTGGTAATTCTCCTTTCCGCAATTACAGCAAAGCTGGCACTTAAGAAGTATGATCTTTGTACGTTGATAAAATAATATTTTTGAATATTTTGTAAACTTTCAAATTTCCGTGAGTGTTTTTTGTTTTTGTGTTGTATTAGTATATGAAGAATTAAAAAGAAGGAAAATATGTCATGTTTAAGATCAATTTAATTGAAGGTATTAAAAATATAGATAAAAATAAAACAATTACATACTTATCTGTAATTCTTTTTACGTTATTATTTCTTCTTCAAAGTTATACATATTCATACAATATTATCAACGAACTTCAAAAAGAAAGTTCTGAACATGAAACTGTAAAAAACTACCAAATATACAATGTCGGAGGATATCCCATTGTTTATGCACAATCTATTTTCCCTGAACTGATTGAAGGATTTGATATAGAAAGAGAAACTGCTGAATTTTATGAAGCTTTGGATAATGCCCAATATGTTAAATACAGTGGATTAAAATACGGTGGGATATGTATAGAAGATTTTAAAGGAGATGTAAATACTTTTATTCAAGAGAAATGGCATGATGACCTTTTCTTAGTACATGCTTTATATACCACACCGAATTTTCACAAGGCTGAAAGTTACAGAGTCATTAAAGGTCGAGATTTTACAGATGAGGACATGGTTTATACCGCAGAAAAACCAAGAGCTGTTTTGTTGGGATATAAATACATAGGAGTTTATGAAGTCGGTGATATTTTAGATATGTATTATGAAAACAACTTACAGCAAGGAAGCACCACGCCGAAACTTGAAGTTATCGGCTTTCTTGAGGAAGATACAACTGTTATTGATGAAAAGGGAACTCATGTATATGACCTTGATAACTGTATTGTTTACCCAAGGTACTTTATACCAATTGATGAATGGGATAATTGCAGTGATCATGTTCTGAGTCTTGCTTATAATACTGACGATTTGCAACTTCTTTCTTTTACAAAATATCTTATAGATTCAGAACATGAAGCTGAGGGTGTTGCGGAATTACAAGCCGCCCTTAATGAATATGCCGGATTTGCTAAGCATTATAGTGTTATTAATAGAAATCAAGCCCTTGAAAAAATCCACACTCGCACGGAAACCTTCACAAACTTTGCCATAGCAATAACCGGGGTTCTAATGGCTTTTGCTATTGTTACTGTAATTTTCTCAGTAATCAACCGCATAGAAAACAATTTGAAGGACTATGCAATACATATTTCCCTCGGAGCGTCATTTAACGGTATTATAGGCTTTGTTATTTCCGAAATGGCAATAATTCTCGGCTGTTCAATGGTTTTGGGCTTAACCGTAACAAAGCTGTTTTTGGCTTATTTGTATATGCCATACTATTTCCTTGAATTTCTCGGCATTTTTGCTGTTACTTCGCTTTTGGTTATTCTTCTTTCCGCAATTACTGCAAAGTTGGCACTTAAGAAGTATGATCTTTGTACGTTGATAAAATAATATTTTTGAATATTTTGTAAACTTTCAAATTTCCGTGAGTGTTTTTTGTTTTTGCGTTGTATTAGTATGTGACGGAATAAAATAAAGGAGAAACAGTCATGTTCAAACTAAACTTGATTGAAGGTATTAAAAATATAGATAAAAACAAGAAAATAACATACTTATCTGTTATTCTTTTCACATTATTATTTATTCTTCAAAGTTATACATATTCATATCATACTATAAATGAATTTCAAAAAGAAACTGCCGAACATGCAACTGTAAAAAACTACCAAATATACAGTATAAGTGGTATTCCTATTTTTAGGTTAAAAGACATAGATCCGGAATTGTTCAGCAATATAGATTTAGAAAAAGAAACCGCCGAATTTTATGATGCTATTAGTAACTCTGAATATGTCAAATACAGCTATATTGATCACGGTGGAATGATTATAGAAAACTTTAAAGGAGATCCTAAAACTTTTCTGAAGAGTGAATATTCTGATGGTTTGTTTTATGTATATGACTTATGGACTTCTCCTAATTTCCATAAAATTGAAAGCTATAGAGTTATCAAAGGTCGAGATTTTACAGATGAAGATATGATTTTTGTTGAAGGTGGAACTCGCCCTGTCCTTTTGGGTTATAAATATTTGGATGTCTATGAAGTAGGAGATGTTTTAGATTGGTTTTGTGAGGGGGATTATCAACCAAGTTATGTTACGCCTAAACTTGAAGTTATTGGTTTTCTTGCCGAAGACACCACAATTATAGATTCTCAAGGAAATATATACGATCTTGATAATTGTATTGTATATCCAAGATATTTTATTCCTATTGATGAATGGCAACATTATAGCGAAAGAGCTGTGTATCATGCCTGCAACACAGATGCTGAACGACTTTTTATGAATACAAAATTTCTTGTGGATTCACAATATGAGTCTGAAGGTCTAACTGAATTGCAAACAGCTCTTAATGATTTTTCAGGTGTGTCTAAATATCGAAAAGTGAAAAACAGAAATCAAGCTATTGAAAAAGTTTATGCAAGAACCGAGGCACTAACGAATTTTGCTTTAATGATAACCGGAGTTTTGATGACTTTTGCTATTGTTACCGTAATTTTTTCAGTAATCAACCGCATAGAAAACAACTTGAAAGACTATGCAATACATATTTCAATAGGAGCTTCATCAAATAATATTATTGGTTTTGTAATTTCCGAAACGGTTATAATACTGTCCTGTTCCGTGGCTCTTGGTTTGATTTTTTCAAAATGGCTCATGGCAGAGCTTTATATG
>JAZSMD010000040.1:0-16593 GCA_045535665.1 Eubacteriales bacterium | reverse complement strand
AAAAGCCCTTATAATTGAGGAAATCTATCGAAAATTTTCGATAGATTTCAACATTTTAAAGTTTATATGGTATTTTTAGGTTTTAATTTATCTTTAAATTCAAACACGGGCTTTTGTTCTGCGCTAAATGAGCCAGCCCCAATATATTCCCCCAAAAAAAATCTTAATTTCCCTCTTTTTTGCAGACGAAAGATGATTCCGTATATGGTATAATATAAGTAGGAACAAAACAACGGGGGGGAGTGAAATATAATGGATTGGGGCGACATTCTTGTAATAGTGTTCGGGTCGGGTGCGGTAATCTCCGTCATCGGGGAGATAATTCTGTACATGATAAAACGCAACGACACGAAAAAAGACGAAACTCTTGCGGAAATAAAGCATCTCAAACAGGCTCAGAAGGTACTTATGCGTGCAGAGATCGTCAAGATGTGCAAGGCGGTACTCATCAACGGTGAGATCGCATTCGATGAAAGGGAAGAGATCCTTGAGCTTTACGAAGCCTACAGAAACGAGCTTGACGGAAACGGCAAAGCAGAGGACTATGTAAAACAGATCAAGATCCTTCCGCTGAAAGAGCATTAAAAAAGAAAGGAAAAAGAAAAATGAATATTGATTTTACAAACATTATCACATGGGCTGTCTACGCGGTGTCTGTCCTTATTGTTACGCTTACAGCCTCAAAGATCATACCGTTTTTAAAGGAAAAGGGCTTTTATGCGTTCACCGCACAGATGGTCAAAGCTGCTGTGACTTACTTCCTTGACGGTCAGGGCAGAGAAAAATTCGATTGGGTATTTGAAAGGGTCAATGCAAAATACGGCAAGTGGTTTGACGCTGAAACGGTGAAAAACGCAATTCAGGCGGCTTACGTCGATATGTGCGCTGCATTGGGCAAAGAACCCTCTCGCGCAAAGGTCGATGAAAATGCACCGTAAAAGACCCGAATTCAAAAAGATAATACTCCTTATTATCATCATGTTTTGTATGCTTTGCGTTATATGGTCCTTCATTCTTGCGTCCGTAGGCGCATATGACGTAAACGAGCATCTGTCGGGCGAGATGTTTGTCACCGTGGTGGGCGCATATGTAAGCTATGTACTTGCGTCATACGGTGAAAAGAACAGCCGCAACAAATACAATATCGACGAGTACGGCAATAAACGCGCGGGGGAGGGTGAGAAGGGTGACAGTTAAAAAATACATAAATGACTGTCCGAACCACTTCAACGGCAGAAAGGGACACGTCCCCGATATGATAACCCTCCACAACACGGGCGGCATGAATATCTCTTCCGCGCATTGGTGGTTTCTTGATAAAACCTCTCAGACCTCCGCACATTTCCTCGTGGGGCTTGACGGTGAATTGCGGCAGTATGTCAACCTTGCCGACGGTGCGTATTGCAACGGTACCACCGTGGACAAGACAAAAAATCATTGCTACCTCAACGCCACAAACGGAATCGTCAGAACAAGACCCGTGAACGCAAATCTCTACACCGTTTCAATAGAATTCGTTGGAAACGTGGGCGACAGCCTCACAGAGCCACAGCTTGAGGTTGCGGTGAAGCTTATACGTCATATCCAATACGAGATACGCCGCCTCTACCTTAAGGATATCCCTCTTAACAGGCTCCATATCGTGGGACATTATGAGATCGCACCCCTTACACGGGGCGAATGCGGAAAGGGTATACAGTTTGACGAGATTCTGAAAAGGCTGGATCCCTCAAACAACGTCAAGGTTGACAATGTTACCCATAAAAAAGAGGATTCCCCCGAGCAGAACCCCAAGACCTCCGACATACCAAAAAGGAAAAAGGGCTTGAAGAATGAAAAATTCAACTTGCGGAATGTAAGACGGCTGCTTATTAAATAAATCTATAATAATTAAAGGGTGACAGGGGCTATCAGCGTTTGTCACCCTGATTCCCCATACCGCTGTCTATGCGGCGGCACAAATACTGAATCGTTAAATTCAAATGGGTTCTGCTATTGATATATAAAAATGTGTTTCAAATGTGCTTTTTAATTTGTAAAAATGTGCAAAATTGAAAAAATGTGCAAAACACCTCTTGTAAAAAGCGAAAAAATGTGGTATAATATATCCGTACACATATCTGTGAGGTGGTTTGCATGAAGCGAAACGCAATAGAAGCTCTGCTAAAATGGAAAAATGACGAAGAACGTAAACCGATGGTGCTGAAAGGTGCCCGTCAGGTCGGTAAGACCTGGCTTATGAAGGAGTTCGGCAGAAGTTATTACGATAATTACGTATATTTCAACTTCGATGAAGAAGACGAGCTTCAGTCCATATTTGAAACGAATAAGAATCCCAAGAGAATTATAGAATTGCTTTCCTTGGTTTCGGGAGAAAAAATCTTGCCGGGAACTACACTTATTATATTTGATGAAATACAGGAATGCCCGTCAGCACTCAATGCCCTGAAATACTTCAAGGAAAAGGCAAACGAATACCATGTGATCGCCGCAGGCAGCTTGCTCGGAACTCTCCTTGCTCAGCCGAAATCTTATCCCGTGGGAATGGTCAATCTTTTGGATATTCATCCGCTGACCTTTGACGAGTTTTTGGACGCCACAGATGAGGCTCTGTATTCTTACTATAAAATCATAACCAAGGGGCAGACGATCGAAGATATTTTCCACAACCGTCTGACAGATGCTTATAACAGCTATCTGATAATCGGCGGAATGCCCGAGTGTGTGGCATCCTGGGTGAAGTATAAGGATCCTGCGAGAATTATGCAGATTCAAAATGAACTCGTTCAGATTTACGAAAACGACTTTTCCAAGCACAACGGAAAGGTAAACAGCGGAAGGATCCTGCAGGTTTTCCGCAGTATCGTAACTCAGCTTGCAAAGCCCAACGAAAAATTTATGTACGGTGCGGTCCGCGAAGGCGGCAGAGCAAGAGACTTTGAGGAAGCTATCGAATGGCTCGTTTCTGCAGGTATGTTGAACCGCGTATACAATGTTTCCAAATTGGAGCATCCGCTGTCAGCATTCCGTAAAATGGATCAGTTCAAGCTTTTCGTGTTTGACACGGGACTTTTGAAATATATGGCAGGTATCGACAACAGCGCGATCCTTTTAAAGACCGATTATCAATTTAAAGGTCCTTTGACTGAAAATTATGTCCTGCAGCAGCTTATCGGTCAGTTTGACGTATCGCCTCACTATTATTCGGACAGAAGCGGTGAACTCGATTTCGTACTACAGAATGGCACGGAGGTTATCCCCGTGGAAGCCAAAGGCGGCGAAGATAGATCCGCACCGACATTCAAAAAATACGTCAACGAACACCTCCCCGAGCATGCAGTCCGATTCTCCAAACGGGGTTACCGCAAGGACGGATACGTCACCAATATGCCTCTGTATCTTGCAAGAAAAATGAAAGAATTACTGTGAGCAATGGGCTGTTAACAGTTGAATTGCAATAAATATTAAAATAAAGAATAAGACCCATTTAATAAAATTGCCGCTGACGGCAAAAATATTAAATGGGTTTTTGTCATGCTTCCAAGCTGTCTTTATCCAGTAAAAATTCCTTTACTCCCATCATTACATACCCATTTTCATCTCTTCTGGGCTTCATGCTCCTTTCAACAATGATTATTTTTTTGAAAGAATCGGAAGCTTTGTTAAAGGAGGCTGTTTCTTGCTCGTATTTTTCCCTGTCGGGTATGGAATATGCTGATTGTATATAGTACTTCTTACTTCCGAGAGTTGCAATGAAATCTATTTCACGCTGTATGCGTATGTCCTTACCTTCTTCGTTTTTTTCACGGGATTCAACTACTCCCACATCGACCTGATAACCCCTGTATCGAAGCTCGTTGTAAATGATGTTTTCCATAATATGTGTGTATTCGATCTGCCTGAAATTCAGTCTTGCGTTTCGTAATCCCAAATCCTCAAAGTATATCTTATAGGGTGTGCCGATGTATTTTCTTCCCTTGACATTATATCTTTTTACCCGTGAAAGAATAAAAGCATCTTCCATATGCTCAATGTATTTATCCACGGTATACTCGCTTATTGTCTCTTGTTTTACGGAAGCAAAAGTATCGGCAATTTTTCTGGGGTTTGTGAGTGACGATATTCCCGAAGCGATAACATCCATAACTTCACCTATCATTGTGTTTTCCGAAAGATTGTATCTTGCTATAATATCCTTTAGATACAGACCCTTGATCTGAGAAATCAGGTATGTTGTTTTCTGTTCTTCCGTAGACATCAGAGCTACGGCAGGAAGTCCACCATAGACAGAATAATCGTCAAAAGCTTCACTTTTGTCACCCTGCTTGAATGAATAATATTCGGAGAAGGACAGAGGCAGTACGTGGATCTCATCCCCTCGACCTTCAAACTCTGTAATTATGTCCTTTGAAAGAAATTTTGAATTGCTTCCCGTTACGAACACGTCAATATTGTTTTTCCGTAAAAAACCGTTCAGAACAGACTCAAATGCACCGAGCTTCTGCACTTCGTCAAGGAGAATATAGTGCATTTTTTCATCGGAAAGCTGAGGCGTGAGCCAGTTTAAAAACTTTGTGGGGTCAACTTTTCTGTCCTCACGCTCATTGTCAAGAACAAGAGGGTCTTGCCCGATTTTTATCAGGTCATCTGCGGAGTCAAACGCAAATCTTATAATATGGTCGTCTCTTATTCCTTCGGAAAGCAGATGTCGGTAAAACAGCGTGTTAAGAAGATAAGATTTTCCACTTCTGCGAATCCCTGTTATGACTTTAATAAAACCGTTATGTTTTCTTGTTATGAGCCTGTTCAGATAAACGTCTCTTCTGATTTCCATTTTTGCTCCGTTCTGCCGCTGAATAAATGCAGCACAGTATTTATACTAAATATATTATATACCAAAAACCGTTAAAAGTCAATAGCTTCATTTAATATTTTTGCCGCAAATTTGGTTTTTATTAAATATATTACGCATTGAAATCGATAAAATGATGTTTTTCATTTAATATTTTTGCCCTTAGCGGCATTTTTATTAAATGGATTTTTTATGTTATAAACACCTCATGGGAAGTGTAATTGTAAACCTTTTGTTAACTATTCCCTTGTCATCTTGACAAGTAGCTTGTCATATTGTATAATGATTATAACGTCAGGGAGATATTGACGCAAAATATGATAATGAACGGTGGAGGTGACGGAAAGAAATGGAAAAATGGTATACGACCAATAACTACAGAGAGCTTTGTATCGCCATACTTCAGGAGAATCTTGTGGCGTTAAGGTCTAAGGCAAAGCTTTCTCAGGATAGAATGGCAAATCTTGTGGGTGTTTCAAGGCAAACGTATTACGGTTTTGAAACAGGAAACAACCCGATGTCCTGGACGGTCTGCATTGCTCTTATCTTTTATTTCGATAAAATAGAAGCCACAAGAGATATGCTCAGAGACCTGAAGGTATATCCCGAAGAGCTTATAGTAGCGTTAAACGAAAAAATATAAGGAGGTTATTTTTGTGGAAGGACAGCCGAGAGACGAGCAGTTAAGGGAATTGAAAGCCCTGAGAGCCGAAATACTGTCTCTTAAAGAAAAGATCAAGGACGGAGAGAGCTTTGACGAAATGTCAAAAGCGCTTGTGGCTTCGATCATGAATAAATATATGAGTTCAAAAAACAATCAATAAATAAAGATCTCTGAAGATCTTGGAAAGAGGGTAGAAAATGATTGAAAAAATTTATACGAGCTTGATGCAGTATTCAAATCTGCACGAGTTGAATAATGGGTTGACCAAGGAAAAGATAATTGAGTTTGAAACGGAAAACAGGATATCTCTTCCCGAAGACCTTAAGGAGCTGTACCAACACTTTGACGGCGGAGAGCTTTTCATCCCCGGCACAACGGTATACGGTCTTTACTGTTCCCGGATCGACTTCACCGTAAAACACAGGAACAGCGGTGAGCTTCGCCGTAAGCTTTCCTTGCCGAGGAATTATCTGATCATTGCACGCCTTAATTACGGTGATCTTATCTGTATTGATCTCAATTCTCCCCACAAGGTCATTCAATGGAGTCACGAGACGGACGAGATGTTCTGTGAGTGGGAAAGCCTCGGTCAATGGCTAAGTGAGATGATCTTTGATTTTAAAGAGTTTGAGGCAGGTGATCAGGCTTGAGTGGAACACTCTCGAATGAAGAAAAGAAGGAGATCTCCAGAGCAAGACAGAACGCAGTACGTCAGGCGTGGAAGGACGAACAGGCAAGAGTCAGGGAAGGCAAGGGTACAAGGGACTGGACCGTGGACGAACAGCGGGAGCTTCTGGAAAGAGGCTCTGTAAAAGGGTATGAGGGACATCACATGAAGTCTGTCAGCGAATACCCCGAATACGCAGAGGATCCGAAAAATATCCAGTTTTTAACCGAAGACGAGCATTTTCAGGGCGCACATCAGGGCTCATACCGTAATCCGACCAACGGATACTATGACCCCGAAACCAATACGATGACGGAGTTTGAGGGCGACAGCCTCGGCGAGATTCCCGTCCGTCCCTTAAGCGAAAGGTATATGCCTGAGGATTCGGAAGATATTTCCTCCATTCGAAGTGAATACACGAAAGAATCACGGGCAGGGCCTGAGTCTGAAGATGAATGCGTTTCAAATTCGGATTCGGAATCAAAGGGAATAAGGAGGTAAAGTTTCGTGAATGTAAGATTAAAAGTCATAAACGGCGACAGTCTTTTACATACGGAGTTCCCGCGAATTGACCCTTCAAAAGCTTGTGTTTCGATTCCCGGTTGGTTCAGAGGCTCAAAGGAGTATCTGAGACTTACGGAAGAAATTCTCAGTATGCATATTCTTGTGTCGGGAAGCACGGGTGTAGGAAAGACTAACGTATTCGACTTCATTATTGATCAGCTTCAGAGAAGGCTGACAAATGATGACGTAATGATCATCTTTGACAGTAAAGGCGATTTTTTGCGAAAATTTTACAAGCCCGGTGACTGCGTTATATCCAACTCAAAGGCTCATGCCGCATATGCAAGCAAGTGGAATATATACAAGGAAATAGTTGTTGACGGCTATGGGAGAAAGGATATCTCCAACAACACCCACGAAATAACAAGGTCGTTTTTTCGTGACGCCATTGAAAGGTCAGGTCAGCCCTTCTTTCCCAATGCGGCAAGAGACCTCCTCGCCTCTTTGATCATCGCGCATATCCGCATGGGCGAGGGGGATGACTCCTTTAAGAAAGAGTTTTTCAACAATAAGGCGTTGAAGGAATACCTTGACAGGATGACCCCTCAGAAGATCGTAAAGCTTTTATCCCACAGCGCTTTTTCCGACCTTTCCTCCGTTCTCAGTTACATCGGTGACGGTCGCTCCGACCAGGCACTTGGGGTCATGGCGGAGCTTCAGAACACCATGCGTCAGCTCCTTGTTGGTACTTTTGAAGAGGACGGCAGATTCTCAGTCAGAGAATTCGTCCGTGCAAAAGGGGCAAAGACTCTTTTCGTGGAATACGATCTGTCCATCGGTGAGATACTCACTCCCGTCTACAGACTTCTTTTCGATCTTGCGCTCAAGGAAGCCATGGGACGAGAGAAATCAGAGGGTAATGTTTACCTTATCTCTGACGAGTTCAAACTTTTGCCAAATTTACAGCATATTGAAGATGGAGTAAACTTCGGCAGAAGTCTGGGCGTAAAGGTCGTTGCGGGAATTCAGAGTATCGAACAGCTTTACGAGATATACGGTGAAAGTAAGGGCAAAAACATTGCCGCAGGCTTTTCTTCCGTATTTGCATTCAGAGCAAACGACTATTCGACCCGTGAATTCGTGTCCTCCCGATACGGCAAGAATATCGTTCTTGAGCAGTACAGAAGATCGGACAACAGTCTGGTAGAAGAAAAAAGAGAAGGACTTACAGTTGAGGACTGGTATCAGACAGATCTTGACAAGGGTGATGCAATTATCGGTCTTCCCTTTGAAAAACCCTTCAAATTCCACTTCGACCTCTTTAATGGGGGGTGAGGATTTTGGGAACGATTTATTCTCTTGTAAATTCGTGGATCGCCGAGGCAAGAACAAAGCAGACCATACGCAATATCAGACTCAATAATAAGGCAAGACGAAATATCACCGAATATCAGCCAAGCGATATCGAGGGCTTCATTGAGCGAGACCCCCATGTTGGCTCATACATTATCTCAGGGGGTATCTGCCGCAACCGTTCAAGGGCAGTCGCTTCTGCAGTTGCCTGCGCCCTTGATCAGAATGTTCCCGTTATCGTATTGCATGAGGGAAACCTTGACCTTCAGAATCAGATCAGAGCCGCAACAGCCTTTACAGGCAATAAAGTGATAATCGCAAAAAATACGGCAATTTATGACCCTTTTTATAACAGAACAGATCAGGAGATATGCAATATTATAATAAACTCCGCACCGAAAAATTCTGCCATCGGAGCTAAGGGAAATCATTACATTATCGGAATGTCGGAATTTATCAAGAGTGACGTGAGTAAGCCATATTGCGGAGAATTTCTTGCCTGCGATCACAATGAGCTACAAAACAAGGTCGATGAAGCTGAACGCAGAGGTGTTATTACTTCCCAAAAAGCTGATAATATAAGGAATCTCCTGATGCAGGGACAGAATGAGGAGGCAAATATTCAGTCCTTCTTCTCTCAGCTTGCCTGTCAGGGCAGAGGTATCATTTCAAACAGAGGCGGTCGCAATACAGCCGTGAATACCAGAACAGCCGTAGCTCATAACGGAATGTTGATGATAGATATCGGCTCAAGCACCAATGAGATACTGCTTAACCTTATCATGAATGAGATCAAAGAGATCCTCTCAACGGGAAAGCAGATAATGCTTGTGCTTGACGGCATAAACATCAATTCAAACGAAACCTTGTCGGGTGTTTTAAGGTCTCTGTCTTCCAGATGTCTTACTGTACTGACTTCGGACGACGTCTATTCAATGCTTGGGGCAGAAGAGAGCCTTTTCAACACGTTCATAGGTAATGCCTGCAAATGTATAGTGTATTCTCATACAGCAGGGGTATCCTGTACCAAATTTTCTGAGGTGTTTGGCTACTATGATGTGGATAAGGTTTCAAGAAACAGTGGCAACAACGAAAATTATCAGTGGGGATACGGTTACAGCTCCTCAAAAAGCATAACAGTATCCACCGACAGAGAATTCGTTGTTAAGCCTGAAGAAATTTCACGCATGGCTGAAAACGAGGTCTATATACTTGACCGAAACGCAAAAGAGCTTGCGCATACAACATTAAAATAAAATATAAATAAAAAATAGAAGGAGAAGTAAAAAATGGAACTCAAACAGACAATCGTAAACGAAATCCCCTACGCAGTACTCTCACCCAATGAAGCTCATTTGGCTTTTGTATTGTTGCTTGATACATCAGGCTCAATGAACGGAGACCCTATCTCAAGATTAAACAGAGCTATCAGAGAATTGAAAGAGAATCTTGCCAATGACGAAATTGCTCTCAGAAGAGTTGACGTTGCCATAATCGAGTTTAATGATCATGCCCGTGTCGTTCAGGACTTTACACCTCTTGCTGAAATGCAGCCTGTAACTCTTGTGGCTAAAGGCTGTACGGCAATGGGCGAAGGCATAAATCTGGCAATCGACAAAGTAAAGGAACGTAACCGTTTCTACGACAGTATGGGTACACCCTGCTACAGACCTTGGATAATGATGATAACAGACGGCGCACCTACAGACGATATTACTTCCGCAAGAGAAAGGATCATTCAGGAAGAAAACAAGGATACTTACGGTAAGATAAAGTTCTTTGCAGTGGGAGTTCCCGGTTACAAAGAGGAGATCCTCACTTCTATTTCCAAGAGATGTATTGCACTTGATGAGGCGAAATTTGACAACTTCTTCAACTGGGTCGGCAAAAGCATGGTCACTATCTCTGTCAGCAGGGTAGATGAAAATCCGCAGCTGCCGAACCTTCCTGAGGACGCCCATGTTATACCTTCAGATTGGTAATAATAATTTAAAAAAAATTAAAACAGAAAGGACGACTTTATGATACTCGAATACGGCTTCAGCGTAGTTGGAAAATCCCATATAAGTGAAGGCACTTGCTGTCAGGATTCCCATTTCATTCAAAAGCTTGAAAACGGCTGGACGGTGGCGGCTGTAGCCGACGGTGTGGGTTCTGCAAAGAACTCACACATCGGCTCAAAAATTGCCGCTGAAACGGTGGTTAAATTCTGCTGTGAGTGTATGCCTTGGGATTACAGCCTTATAAGCATTAAGTCAATGATGCGTACAGCATACAACTATGCCTTTAAATCTGTTCTCAAAGAATCGGAAAAAAGCGGTGAACCCATTGAAAGCTATGATACAACTCTCACAATGGTCATTTACGACGGTCAGCGAATCATTTACGGACATTCGGGTGACGGAGCTATAATCGGACTCACCACCTTCGGTGACTATGTGGAGATAACCCGTCCTCAAAAGGGACCCGACGGCTTCTCCGTTATCCCTCTCCGCGGTGGGTATGCATATTGGCAGATAGACAGCTATGAAGAAGACCTTGCCGCCGTCCTTTTGGTAACAGACGGTATGCTTGATACTCTTTTCCCCTACCTTTTAAGGGATAACGATACGAAAACACCCCATGCGTACACAGCTCTTACAACATTCTTTGCAGACCCCGTGGGCCTTACGGAAAGCAATTTCTCAGAGACTAAAGAATCGATCTGCAAATTCATAACTGCGGAAGAAGGCTATCCAACCGATGAATTCTATCAAAGACTTTCGGAAGTGCTGAAAAACCATCTTACCGAAGGTGTTGAAGATATTATTGATGAATATAAAAAGAACAATTTCCCCGTTCTTCTTATGCAGAATCAGCAGGACGATAAAACTGTCGTTGGGCTGTTGAATCCCGAGCTTATGCTTGATAACAGAGAAGCCTCATTCTATTCAGAGCCCGATTGGGAAGCCCTTCAGGATGCCTGGAGACGCAGGGCTTACCCTCATCTCTATGCTGAAAAAGATGAAACCCCCACGGATAAAGAGGCTATGACCCCTGCCCCCGCAACATCTCTCGAATCCGAAGAACAGGCGACATCAATCGAGGCTCCGTCAGATAATGTGACGGAAAACACCGCAGATATTACCGCTGAAATCGTTGAGTCTGTCAATGAAGAAATTTCAAATATCATAAATTGGATAAACGCCAAGACATCAGAAATCACCGACCCCGCAGCAGATACTAAAACAGGTACTAAAACAGGTACTGAAACAGATACTGAAACAGATACTGAAACAGGTACTGAAACAGGTACTGAAACAGATACCGCAAACAGCGAAGCCCCTTCCGAAGTGACTCCCGCTGTCGCTAAGGTGACTGCGCCCCCCAAACACGGCAAACCGATAAAAAAGGGTATCATAGGCTTTATTGACGGGTTGTTTGAAAGGAAAAAATGACACAGGGAATTTCTTTCTTCAAAGAGCTTACATCGAATTCATACAGACATTTCCGTTCAGGGCTCAGCGGAGCAGAACTGAAAGCTTATGACAGTATAGTTGAAGGCTTTTATGACTATTCTGAAAAAATACAGGTCTTTGGCGTTGAAATGGATTTTTTACAGGGTCTGTTTGAAAAGATACGCCGGGATATACCGGGTCTGTTTTTTGTGGAAAGCTCAACTTATTTGTATTCACCTTTTACACGGTCGGGGAGCGTCATTCCAAAATACCGATTTTCAAAAGAACAGACAAACTCAACAATGCTTTCATTGAAAAGTAAGTGCAGCGAGATATTGAAAGACAGTTTTTATTTATCCGACATTGAAAAAGAGAAGGTCATACACGATTGGTTCTGTAAAAATGCGTCTTATGACTACACCTTTGCAGCCTCTTCATTTGAATGTGTGGGGCCTCTTCTTTTCAATAAGGGCGTTTGTCAGGGTATCTCACGGGCGGCAAAGCTTCTTTTTGACATTGCGGGAATACGAAGCATCGTGGTGTACGGAGCTTCCGACAGACAGCAGGGAGTACCCTCTTCACTCGGTGACAGACACGCATGGAATATTGTGAATATCGGCGCTGAGTTTTATCATCTGGATATCACCTTTGATCTGACGGTTGCAGACTATAATGTGATACGGTACGACTATTTCAACCTGACCGACGGTGAGATTTGCCGAGACCACGTTATACATTCAGCCACGCTGCCCAAATGTACCTGCTCAATGGGTTACTACCGCAATAACGGAATGTTCATGCAGACCCGGAAGGATTTCAAACGGTATTTTATGAAAAAATTTCTGTCGGGAAATAAAGATATCGTTTTTCAGATACCTGCAGTTTCGGATGTGGAAGCAGTAAAACGGAAGATAATGGATACGGTAGCTAAAGATCCGCTTTTGCTTCTTTCCTTTGAGACCCGATATGAGCTTTTAAGTAACGATTCTCAATTCGTTTTTCATTTGCATTTTTAAAATAGATTGGAGGAAAATAAATGATTTTTGTAGGAAAAAACGGGAAAAATTATACATCAGCTTCACAGCCCCTCGGTAAAGGCGGTGAAGGCGCAGTTTACAGCATCGTCGGTATGCCCGACCTCGTTTTGAAGGTGTATCACGAAGGGAAAAGAACTGAAACAAGACACAGAAAGCTTCTTGCCATGCTTGATTCCCCTCTTTCTCCTTCGGCAATGAATCAGGTCACATGGCCTGTGGACGTGGTATATCAGAACGGTAGTTTTATGGGCTATGTAATGCCCGCGATCAAAAACGGTGAAGAGCTTAACGTTCTCCATACAGATAAGTATATCTGCACTCTCTCCGAGAAGATCACCGTTGCAAAGAATCTTTGTGCGGCAGTAAACTCCGTTCATAATGCAGGACAGGTCTGCGGAGACCTGAACCCTAATAATATAAACATTGACCCAAACAGCCTGTTTGTAACATTGCTTGATGCCGATTCTTACCACATTACACAAGAATCAAGAACCTACCGTTGTTCTGTAGGCTTGCCCGAATACCTTCCCCGCGAAGTGCAGGAGAAAATGAAGAACGGTATTAACCTGGAGACCGCACCTCTTCCCACCTTCAGCAAATACAGCGATTATTTTGCATTGGCTGTGCATGTGTTTGCGCTTCTCATGAACGGCTGTCATCCCTACGCCTGTGCCGTAGATAACAAAGTAAATATTTCTCCTCTTTCACAAAGAAAGCCTTCGGTTACCGCACCTCAGCCAATAGACAATATCTGCAACGGCTTTTTCCCATTTGAGGAAAAGAGAACAGGCTTTACTGCTCCCGTATACGCTCCCGATTACAATTACCTTCCAAAGGAAATACGCAACCTTTTTAAAAGAGCTTTCGTTGACAGCAATAATGACCCCGAAAAACGCCCCGATACGGTAGAATGGTACAACGCCTTGGATGCCATGCAGAAAGAGCTTAAGTCCTGTACTCAGAATAACAAGCATATGTACCCCGACAAGGTGAAAAAATGCCCTTGGTGTGAGCTTGAAAACAGACCGTTGCCAACGCAGGCGTCACTCTCTGCCACGGTCACAAATACCCCTGCTGCATATACTTCTGCAACCGTAAAACCGCAGCCCTCTGCAAGGACTTATACCACACATTCCGCACCGAGAGCCTCTTCAAATACTTCAACCGCGACTTCCGGTGGAATAACGGAATCCGCAGGAATGTTCTGGTTCCTTACCTTAGCAATATCCCTTATCTTTCAGGCTGTTATTCATTCCGCTTTCGGTGACTCTCTGATTTCGGGAGTATTCGGCAGCGGCGGAGGCGGTATCGAATCTCTTGGAATTGATCTTGCAATAATGATAGGGCCCTGGGGCTTCGTTGTTTTCAGTGTTATAGGAACGCTTATCTATAATTTCCTCTGGTGCTCTTCTGGACAGCTCTACGGCTATAAATGGTATCACTACGTTCTTTCCGTTCTGACCTCGATCGGGTTCTCTGTTCTGTATATACCGATCGTCTACCTCCTTTCCTTCATTGTTGGTATAGCCGCCTGTATATTCGTCGTTGCTCTTCTCGGAACCCTCGCCTCAGATTAAAACATAAAAACGTCTTCCGCATAATTTATACCGATATTTACATATTAAAGTCTTGACAGCACAGCTCAAATATGTTAGAATATAAGTATATTAAACTGTATAGGAGTGATTTCATTGTCTTTTCTGAATAGAATCAAATTCCGCATGGAGCTTTTGAAAAAAAGCTACCAACCGTATACCTTGCAGGAGATGATTGAAGCTCTGAACAACGAATACGACAGAAATTCACGCCTCTACAGCGAAGAAGACCTCAGACGTTTTTCCCTTATGTTTGAGGACCGAGGTCGTATTTACGGCGGATTTGTGGGTAAATACTATGTGGAAGACGTCCTCATTGCCGATATGATAATCGGAAACATCAACGCCATATGGGAAAAGGACCTTCTTACGGTAAAGAAATCATTGAAAGCCGTTTTAAGAAGAAGCCGAAAGATCAGACTGACCCCCAACGAGTGGCAAAAGCTCACGGAAATCGCCCAAAGGGTAAACGACTCCTTACTCAATATCCTCGTCGTTCCCGACAACAGAGAGCTTTACCAAATGAAAAATAAATAGGGAAGCCCCCTTGCAGAAAGTAAGGTTAGGCTCGCTCCCCTCGGGGGAGTTTTGCCGTCTGTATGTTAACTCTGAATAGGGAGTTTGTCAAGGCCTTTTGAGATCGTTCCGATTTTTGCTACAAAGCCGATTATTTCCGTAGGAACCGATATATCAGTACCAATGTCAAATATTACCCCTCAGTAGACAAAGAAAAAGGATTGAAATTTTTTACATAAAAACGGAATCACGTCCGATACTATTGAAAGCCTTCGTTTCTTATGCTATAATCAATTTAACTCAATTGAATTGAATTGATATTATTTGGAGGTGCGGTATGAACGCATACGATTTTAACGCAGGATGAACGGAAAGCTGACTGTAGAAAACAGGTTCGGATAGTTCCTATCACCCTAAGAAAATGGACGGCAGCGAGGTATCTCTTGAGGAGTACAAGGGCAAGGGGTTGCTGATCGTCAACACCGCCACGGGATACGGCATTACTTTCCCTCAGTTTTCCAAGGTAGACGTCAACGGCGAGATCGTTGCCCGCTTTGAGCCGACCGATATGAAAAAACTCAAAGCGGCTATTAAAAGTTGTCTTTGATTCCACTTGAGAATTTGTTTATATTGCGTTACTATATAGACATCTAACAAACCTTGGAGGTTTCTTATGAGCCGATCTGAATACGATGTATTAAAGCTTGAAAATCAATTATGCTTTCCGCTGTATGCCGCCGCACGCGAGGTGGTCAAACGATACCGCCCTTATCTTGATGAGTTGGATATCACTTATACGCAGTACATTACTATGATGGTAATGTGGGAAGAAAAGGAGATCACCGTCAAGGCGCTCGGCGAAAAGCTTTTTCTTGATTCGGGAACGATGACACCCGTGCTCAAAAGCCTTGAAGCGAAGGGCTACGTTACGCGTAAACGAAGCACCACCGACGAGCGCTCGGTCAGCGTTTTTCTTACCGACAGCGGCGAAGCGCTGAAAGAAAAGGTGGTGGATATCCCCGCCAAGGTTGCAGGATGCGTGGGACTAAGCGCTGAAGAAGGTTTGCAGTTATATAAAATTCTTTATAAAATACTCGGAGCAGAGGACAAAAAATAAACGGTATATCCCAAAAGGACGCTCAATTAGCATCCTTTTACTATTTGGTAGAAAAATTCATAATTGTGTGTTATAATCAGTTAAATAAAATACAGGTTTAACGGTGATATAATATGGGAGATATTTTAATAAAAATACTTGTCTGTTTTCTCGCAGGCGCGGGGGCAGGCATTGGAACGGGATTTGCGGGGATGAGTGCCGCCGCCGTTATCGGCCCTATGCTGATAACATTTTTGGGCGTACCTGCTTACGATGCGGTCGGAATAGGACTTATCAGCGATGTTTTGGCAAGCCTTGTCAGCGCATATACCTATAAGAAAAGCGGAAATTTAGATGTTAAAAACAGCTTGCCGCTGCTCGTGAGCGTTCTGATCGTGACGATGATCGGCAGCTTTGTGGCAAGTTTTCTGCCCGAGCAAGCCATGAGCGGTACAATGCAGATAGCATTGATTATCATCGGATTGCGTTTTATTTTAAAGCCGGTAAACAAGACGAGAGAACAGTTGGAAGCAGGTTCTCCCAAGAGCAGACTGATCAAGGCGATCGTCGTCGGCATTTTCGTCGGATTTATCTGTGGCTTTGCAGGCGCAGGCGGCGGAATGATGTTGCTTCTTGTTCTGACTACTTTCCTCGGTTACCCGATGCATTTGGCAGTAGGTACAAGCGTGTTCATTATGGCGTTCACGGCTCTTACGGGAGGTATCAGCCACTTTATGATTGGTGGAGTTCCGGATATTCTTTGCCTCGTGTTGTGCGTTGTATTTTCTCTGCTTTGGGCAAGAGTCGCTGCAAAAATTGCCAACAAGTCTAACGCAAAAACCTTAAACCGCGTGGGCGGTATTGTTATGATT
>JAZSMD010000033.1:0-43110 GCA_045535665.1 Eubacteriales bacterium | reverse complement strand
TAAGACCGCTTGGCCTCCGACTTATATAGAATATGGAAAGCATTGTCTTGATACAATTATTCTTCTACACGGCGGTGGGTTGTCGTGGTGGAATTATGAGGATGTAGCAAATGCGCTTCAAAATGATTATCATATCATTTTAAAGTCGGAGGCCAAGCGGTCTTAGGAAGACAATTTCATCACACAACTCCTTGGCTCACAGAACGACATGGCTACGATCCGACTTGCTTTCGGCGTGACCGTTCAGTATAGGTAAAATGATATGATAATCATTTTGAAGCGCATTTGCTACATCCTCATAATTCCACCACGACAATCCACCGCCGTGTAGAAGAATAATTGTATCAAGACAATGCTTTCCATATTCTATATACTTCATTTTTACACTCACTTGTAAATTCAAGTTTATTTATCAATTGTATTATATCACAAAATACCCGAAATGTAAATAGGACAGCTCAATTCTTTACAAATCGAACAGCCCTATAAAACGACGAAAAAACAGCACCCACTTGTGTGAGTGCTGTAATTTTTGAAATAAACGCCGTAAGGCTGTAATTATCTCTTGGAGAACTGGGGTGCTCTTCTCGCAGCTTTGAGACCGGGCTTCTTTCTTTCCTTCATTCTGGGGTCTCTTGTGAGAAGGCCTGCCTTCTTAAGAACAGATTTGTAAGCTTCTTCGTTAGCCTTAACGAGAGCTCTTGCAAGACCGTGTCTGATAGCACCTGCCTGACCGGAAACACCGCCGCCCAATACTGTTACTTCAAGGTCAAATTTGCCGATTGTATCTGTGAGAGTCATGGGCTGACGAACGATGAGCTTAAGTGTGTCAAGACCAAAGTAATCGTCGATGTCTCTCTTATTGATTGTGATTTTGCCTGTGCCTTCGTATACACGAACACGTGCTACAGAATGCTTTCTTCTACCTGTACCGTAGAAATAGGGTTTCTTAGAAGTGTACATCTATGTGATCCTCCTTAGTCTATGTTATATACTTCAGGTTTCTGAGCCTGATGTTTGTGTTCTGCACCTGCGTAGATGTGGAGACGGCGAAGAGCGGAACGACCGATTACTGTGTTGGGGATCATACCTTTAACAGCTTTTTCGAATACGAATTCGGGATCTTTCTTCATGAGGATGCCGTACTGTACTTCTTTGAGATGACCTACATAACCTGTGTGGTGTCTGTAGTATTTCTGAACTTCTTTCTTACCTGTAAGAACTACGTCAGCTGCATTGATTACGATTACGAAATCACCGCTGTCGAAGTGGGGTGTGTAAGTAGCTTTTTTCTTACCTCTGAGAAGGTCTGCAACTTCTGTAGCTACACGGCCGAGAGGTTTGTTTGCTGCGTCTACAACATACCATTTACGCTCGATGTTGTTAGCGTTTGCCATAAATGTGGACATATCTTTTCCTCCATAAATTTGTAAGTCGTGTTTGTACTCGGATATTATACCACAAAAAACTCTGTTTGTCAATAGCAAAATTAAAAAATTATCGGGAGAATTTCCACATGCTCCGTTTTTCTCTCATTTTCTCCGTTTTGCTCGTTTTTTCGTATTTTAAGAAAAATAAATTTCAAAATTAGGATTTAAATTTACTCATCAAAAACGCCTTTTTTGAACTCTGCAAGCAATAAATCAACCATTCTGCCGTAGCTTTTTACCCCGTCATCCTGATTATTTACCTTAAGATAAACGTCGTTTACCTTGTTGGAAATATCGTTTACAATGCCTTCATGAGCTGCCCAATAACTGCTGTTATATCTGAGATCGGCTTTGACTTTTTCGGACAAACTTTCGTATACTTCATGATAAAGCTCCGTGCTGTCTCCGTAAAGGCGGTTGATCGAATGGGTCAGGGCAAGCATATATCCCGAATAACGGACAAAGGCTTCATCGCTTTCCTTGCAAGCAAGATATGCTATAAAATTAGCCTCATCTTCCCTCATATAACCGCGTAAATGCGTAAGTTCATGACACATAGTCGCAGGCAGCGTATATTGAGGAACAGCCACATTTACGTTTGCTTCATATGTAAAAGGAAAGAAAACCCCCGTAATGCCGCTGTATGACATCATATCGGAAAAATAAACAGGTTTTGTAGCAGAATAACCTGCAATCAAAGTGGGATAAGTTGGTTCCAACTTATCATAGGCGGTTTTGCAAAGCTTTGCAAGTTCTTCATCAGAAAGCGAAGACTCCACTATCCCATTTGAATTCTCTGCCAATCCTTCACGCAAAGAATTAACCTCATCGGCAAGATCCATACAAAGGTCGTAAAGTTCATTGGTTGAAGACTTTTCAATTTCCAAGCCTGAAACCTCGGTAAAGGTAAGTCTATGGTAATTCACTCCGCAGAAAAACACAAAAACAAAGCAAATTATACTTGCTATTGCCGCAAGATTCAATATAAAGTCAAGAAGTCTTTGCACTCGTTTTTCCGAAAATATCAATTTTATTACGGTATAAAGAAGATATATAAGCAATAAGGAGAAAAATACAATAACAACGATCTCCGCAACGGAAACCGACAAGGATGCGGAAAGTGAATTTATAGCTTTTGAAATTACAGGGTAAATATTCAACGCATACCATTCAGAAAATTCAGGATTTTCTGACATAAAATAAGCAAAGAACAGAGAAATAGGACATAAAAGTATTACTCTTATGCTGTTCATTGTATGTGAATGCTTTTTCATAAAGTCACTTGCCTTTCCTTATATTTTTAAAAAAATCACTTAATAATTTCTTACTTTCGGTTTCATATGAGCCGTATATGACCTTAGGCTTATCAGGGAAATAGTATTGGAGCGAACACACGCTGCCCATAGAACCGTAAACAGAATCTTTAGCAGCAATATAGACAGTTTTTATCCGTGAGTTTATGATTGCCCCCGAACACATCGCACAAGGCTCTAAAGTCACATACATCTCACAGTCGGAAAGTCTCCAATCACCAACAACGGAAACAGCTTCTTTTATAGCCACAATTTCCGCATGGAGCAAAGGATCTTTTAAAGACTCACATTTATTGTATCCTCTGCCTATTATCTCACCGTTACGCACTATTACAGCACCAACGGGGATCTCCCCTTGGTCATATGCTTTTTCAGCAAGGGACAAAGCCTCTTTCATAAAAATCTCGTCCACGGTTATTCTCTCCAATAAAATCAGAACTTAGCCAAAGAACCTCTTACAGCAATCAGTAGAGGTTCATATGTTATCACAAAACTCCTCAGGCTTTCGCAACCGACTCTTATTTTATCCAAAATCTCAATTATTTCAGATTCAATTATATCAGTTTTTTTAGTACCTGTTGAGTACAAATATTGAATTTTCATTAAGAATAAAATAATACGACGTACATCCGAAGTCAAGGGCATCGAAATGTCCTTTATATCACAATACTTTTTCTCATTTTCCGCAAGCTGAATATAAGCCCAAAGCCTGCTGTCTGTATCTGCTTCTGTTTCCAAAAGATCAAATTCCGAAAGGAAGTCAAGCAAAACTTCGTCTTTTATATGTATATTCAAAAAACCGTTGTCAACAGAAAAATCCTTCACAAAATCAAAATTTTTTTCAATACTGAACTCTTCTCCGAAAAGTTTAAAAGCATTACTGTATAAGTCATATCCAATATTGGTCTTGGGAATATCCACAGTCAAGCCTTTCATTGAACGGTTTTGGGTCAAGATTTCGGACACTTCGCCTGTTATACGTTCATAAAGAGTCATTTACTGTAAACCGAAACTATCATGGAATGGTCTCCTGCATGGAAGTTGTTAAATTCAAGTGAATAGTCCACTTCCAGCTTACCACCGTCAGCCCCTATATCAGATTTGATTCTCTTTGTGGAAACACCCATGGAAAGAGGACCTTCCCTGTCATCAAGTCTTAAAGAACAATGACGGACGCCCTTTTCCATTATCATTTGGGAATAAACCTCTTTCTTTCCCGTAGTAAGTCTGACGATCCTCTCATCTTCAACCTCAAGGGAAGTTACCTGACCGGGCATACCGCAAAGCTCTGTACCGTCAAATTCTATTTTATATTTATCTTTATTTTTCTTAAAACGTGCATCTGAGATAAAAACGGAAGTTTCCTTTCCGTTCTGGATTGACAATATCTCAATTGCAACACGTTTGCTTCTTTCGCTCATTTTCTCTAACCCTTCGCTTTTATAAATCGATATCTGCTTTTTTTACAGAACCGGATATTTCCTCAGATAAGAAAACACCTGCATTTTCCGCAAAACCTTCCGTATTATCGGAAACATAATACTCAATTGTACCCAATTTTCCGCTTTCGTTCAAAAGACCGTTATTTTTCAGATATTCAGCAATTTCGGCAGCAGCTTCTTTTCCGGAATCTATCAAAGAAACACCGTCACCGAGATACTTCCCTATTGCATCTCTCAATATGGGATAATGAGTACAGCCTAAAATAACGGTATCCGCGCCACATTCTTTAATCTCTGAAAGATACTCAGCTACAACGTGCTGAACAACGGGATTTTCACTTGAAAAATAGCCGTTTTCAACAAGAGGAACAAATAGAGGGCAAGCCTTAGAAACTGTCTTAACAGAAGGTGCGTGCGCTGATATATATTTCACATAAGAAGAACTCTTTACCGTTGCGGAAGTACCTATTATGCCTATTATTCCGTTTTTGGTTTCAGCCAAAGCTTTTTTTGCCGTAGCTTCAACAACACCTGTAATATAGACTTTTCCTTCTGCTTTCAGTTCAGACATAGCAACGGAGCTTACCGTTCCGCAAGCGGCAAGTACAGCCTTTACACCGAGAGAGTTTACAAACTTAAGATCGGAAAGGGCAAATTTCTTAATTGTTTCAACGCCTCTTACACCGTAAGGGACTCTTGCAGTATCTCCGAAATATACAATATTTTCATAAGGTAAAATATCTTTCAAAGCCTTTACGGCAGTTAAACCGCCAAGCCCCGAATCGAATATACCTATAGGTCTGTTATCCATTAAATCAAAACCCTCATTCTTCATAACTTACAGCATAATCTATAAGTTTGTTTATAAGCTCGCTGTAAGAGATTCCCTCAGCGATAAAAAGCTTGGGAAACATACTGATATTTGTAAAGCCGGGTAAAGTATTTATTTCATTTATATAAATATCTCCCGATTCCGAAACAAGGAAATCCACACGGGAAAGCCCCTTACATTCACAAGCCTTGTATGCAATGACTGCAAGTTTCCTGATCTTTTCCGAAAGTTCTTTATCAATATCGGCAGGGACAATGGTTTCGGACGCTTCGTTTATATACTTTGCTTCATAATCGTAAAAATCATTTGCGGCTTTTATCCTTCCCGTAACGGAAGCCACAGGCTCATCATTTCCCATTACGGAAACTTCAATCTCTAAAGGATTTTCAACTGACTGCTCAATAATTATTTTACTGTCAAATTTAAGAGCTTCATCAATACCGTCAACGAGAGATTCAAATGTCTTGCACTTTGTTATTCCCACGGAAGACCCTGCATTGGAAGGCTTCACAAACATAGGATATTTCAATTTACCCACGATATTATCAAGTATAAGGTCTCTGTTTTTGTTATATTCATAACGTGTAAAGCTTACCCAAGGTGTATGCTTTATACCGTTCGCCTCAAAAACAAGGTTTGTATAAGCTTTATCCATACAAATTGCAGAGGATAAAAGTCTGCAGCCCACATACTTGATATTCATCATTTCAAGAAGACCCTGAAGTCTGCCGTCTTCACCGTTTCTTCCGTGAATAACAGGGAAAACCACATCAAATTTCAAGGGTTTGCCGTCAACGATAAACGTTCCATTGCTTACATCAATAAGAACTTCCTTATTTGATTCATTTGAAATCCAGGCACAACTCTGAACTGAATCCGCATCTGAATCCGTAACGAACCATTTACCATCTTTGGTTATTCCTATTTTAGTCAATTCATGACCTTTTATATTTCTGATTACAGATGCCGCAGAAGCGCAGGACACCTCAAATTCCGACGATTTGCCGCCGAAAACAAGTAAAACTTTCATTTAATTTAATCCCCATTATTTAGAGCAAATTTCATGCAGTTACGTTTTCTGCCATAACCACACGTTCTATATTATTATAATCTTTTAATTTTTTAATGTTACCGAAGCCGTTTTCTCTGAATATTTCAGCTATGGCATCAGCCTGATCGTAACCGCATTCAAACGCCATGATTCCGCCTGTTTCGAGATTTTGTCTGTACTTGGAAATCATGTGTCTATAAAAATCAAGCCCGTCTTCCCCACCGTCAAGAGCCAATGCAGGTTCTCGCTTCACTTCAGCGGAAAGACCTGACATTTCCGAAGATCTTATATAGGGAGGATTTGAAACTATCAGCGAATATTTGCCCAAAAGCTCATCATTGAAAACATCGTGTTTTACAATATTGACCTTATGAGAAATACCGAATTTTTCGGAATTCTCCTTTGTCAGATCGATCGCAAAGGGAGAAATATCAGCCAATACAACATCGACATTCTTTTCCAAAGCCAACGTCAAGCCTATACATCCTGTTCCACAGCAGATATCCGCAACCGAATCACCCTCTTTAATTTCGGGAAGAACGGCATCTATAAGACATTCCGTATCGAATCTCGGAATAAGCACATTTTCCTTACAAAGAAAATCTCTGCCGTAAAAATCTGTATAGCCCACAATATATTGTATAGGCTCCCCTTCCATTCTGCGGAAAAGAAGCTCTATATACTGATTCTGTTGTTTCTCGGTCATTACTTGCTGACCGAGTCTGTGTTTCAACTGAACCTGATTAAAGGAATCGCCCGTAACGTAAGAAACGAGCATATACCGTTCAGTAAGAGAAATATCCTCATTTACCATATCAAAATATCACTCTTTCGCGTTGTCTTTATGAGGCGGAGCGACTTCTATCATATTGAGAGCGCCCTTCATGGATTCAATAGCAACCTCTATCTGGTCGTCATCGGGCTCATTTGTTGAAATATGCTGTATCCACTTACCCGGAGCGCTGAGAATTCTTGTGCAAAGGTTTTCATACTTTGCAGTAAACTGAGTTACTTCAAAGCTGAGGCCTGCAACAATAGGAAGAAGAAGTATCTTCAAAACCGTGTAAATACCGTTGGAAAGACCTGAAAATACAGAGAAGAAAAGAATACTTACTATCATTACAACAAAAATAAAGCTTGTACCGCATCTTGGATGAAAACGGCTGTGTTTTCTGACATTTTCAACTGTAAGCTCTTCCCCTGCTTCATAACAGAAGATAGTTTTATGTTCCGCACCGTGATACTGGAAAAGACGCTTGATATCTTTCATTTGAGCGATTGCAACCATGTATATAAGGAAAATTCCGATCTTTACAATACCCTCAAACAAAGTTCTGAACATACCGAACTCAAATTTAAACAAAGTTTCAAGACCTACTCTGAGACCTACAGGTATAAAGACAAACAAAGAAAGGGAGAGAGCAAGTCCCAAAACGAAGGAAATTGCCATTACAATATTCTCTGTTGTTTTGTTGCCGCCTGTTTCCTCTTCAAGACCTGCAAGGGATGCTGATCTTGATATAGTCTTGAATCCGAGAAGAAGACTTTCAACGAAAGAAACAACACCTCTCAAAACAGGAAGAGTGAATATCTTATATTTTTTACGAAGAGAAGTAAATTCAACTTCTTCATTTACAATATTTCCGTCAGGAGTTCTGACAGCCATGACAGTTTTTTCGGGAGAACGCATCATAACGCCTTCCATAATTGCCTGTCCGCCTACATTTGAATAATTGGCTTTTCCCATTGTATTATTTAATCCTTTCAATTTCTGCAGTAACATCAGCTGTGGGCAACAAGATAACCACCGAAGTACCCTCTCCAACCTTACTGTATATATTCAACTCACCGCCATGAAGAGTAACTATCTCATTGCAAATGGCAAGACCGAGACCCGAACCGGGTTTTGTTGATGCACCTTTATAAAAACGTTCCTTTACAAGAGGAAGATCTTTTTCACTTATACCGCTTCCCGTATCTTTGATAATAACGGAATATCCTCCGTTTTGTTTCAGAAAGCTTATGAATATTTTTCCTCCCGCAGGGGTATGCTTGATTGCATTATCAAGAATATTTATATAAACCTGTTTGATTCTGTTGCTGTCCCCGATAACCGTGGGAGAAAAAGCAGGCATTGTAAAATCAATAGTAATATTAGCCTGTTCAGCACGTTGTGTATAAACATCCAATGTCTCCATCATTATTCTGAGAAGGTCTATTCTTGACTTTGATATCTGGAAACGACCGCTTTGTATCTTTGAATAGTCAAGAAGCTCATCAACCATTGTTGAAAGTCTTTCAGTCTCAATGGAAATGATATTCAGACCCTTATCAATCAGCTCTCCGTCAGTTTCGTGGTCACACATTTCAATGGTTTCATTCCATCCCTTTATTGCTGTCAAAGGAGTTCTCAGCTCATGAGAAATAGATGAAATAAAATCATTCTTCAAAGTGTCTATTTTAGAAAGCTCTGCCGCCATATCGTTAATGGAGTCGGACAAATTACCTATCTCGTCATCATATTTCTTTTCTATTCTTATGGAAAAGTCACCGTGAGATATCTGTTTTGCGGACTTGGTAATAACATCAACAGGTCTTACGATGGACTGGATAAAATAAAGTCCCGAAATAAAAACAAGACCTGCAACTATCAAAACTGCGACTACGGAAATAAGAATAACCGTAAGCTCAGACGCAACCATTTTATCAAGATTTGTGGTATATCTGATATAAGCATAGGTTTTTCCTACTTTATCGTAAAGAGGAGAAGTATATGCAAAAATATGCTCTCCCGTATTTTCATCCTTGTATGTATCAGTAGAAACCTTTTCGGTTATTTCAAGCGCTCCGTTATATGATATAGAAATACCGTTACCGGAAACCAAAACATTACCGTCAAGATCAAATATCTCTGTTAAAATACTTTTATCCAAAGATATCTCATCGTGAAACTGCTTTACAATACCGTAAAGGTCACAGTTTTTGGATTGAAGCAAAACCTGAAACGAAACCATATTGGCTTCATTTTTTGATGCTATATAATCTTCAACGGTAGTTTCATAGCTTCCTGCGTATGCCCCGATAAAAAAGAATTCTACAGAAATAAGGAAAAACAGAACTACCGAAAACACACCGCGAAACCAACGGTAAGTAATGCTGGATCTGATTTTTCCTGCACTTTTTTCCTCGCTCATCAGTCTTCACATACCCATTTATAGCCGACACTCCACTCTGTTTGTAAAAACATTGGCGAAGTGGGGTCATCTTCAATCTTCAAACGAAGTCTTCTTATATTTACATTTACTATATCGCTGTCCGTAGTGAAATTCTCACCCCAGATACTTTTAAGCAATTCATCTCTTGTAATTATTCTGTTGGGATTATCAATAAAGAATTTCAATATTTTATATTCAACAGGCGAAAGATTCAATCTTATCTTGCGCTTTGTTATTGTCTTAGTATTTTCATTCACTTCAAAAATCTTTTCAACTTTCGCGGGTTCTACGGGTACAGACACAGGCGTTGAAACCTGGGGAGAGTCAAAGGACCTTTCTATCCTGCGATACAAAGCTTCAACCTTTGCCAAAAGAATAGTAGTACTTACGGGCTTTTTCATATAATCATCCGCACCTGAAATAAATCCGGACAGTACATCCTCATCCATATCCTTGGCAGAGAGCATGATGATTCCGACAGTTTTGCTTTTCTCCCTGATCTTTCTGCATACTTCAAATCCGTTTATATCGGGAAGCATTACATCCAAAACAGCGACCCTGATATCAGGATTTTGGTTATACAAGCTTATTGCCTCATTTCCCGTAGCCGCTGAAACAACGTCGAAGCCTGCTCTTTTAAAATTTATTACAAGATATTCTCTGATAGACATTTCATCTTCGAGAATAAGTATTTTTTTCACGGTCACCATTCCTTTCTTCAAACGACTTAATTTTCCGCAACCAACATTGTAAGAATAAAAGAATCTTTCAATTCTTCCGCAGAAGGAATAACATTATTCTTAAGCTCTTCAGGCACATCCGGATTCAATTCTATATAATAATAGAGCCCATTACCTTTAGATAATGGAATAACCGTATCACTTGCCTTAACCTTCGATGCGGATGTTTTTATTGTAAACAACAGAAGCTTTTCTTCCGAATAAAAATCATAGTCACTCACATAGTAAAAAAGAAGATCTTTCTTGTAGGTCTCATAAGCTTTTACCTTGCTGAAAGACCAATTATCCTTAATGATAAAAACGTAGTTATTAGCTTCACTTATATAAGAATCAAGAACCTTTACAAGACCGTTCCCGCTGTCATATCTGTACCAGCCGTACAGATATTTGGAAGTTTCTTTACCCTGATTCAATTCATACTGCAGATTCATCTCATCAAAGCGGTAACAAATGGGAATTTCAATATAACCGTCCTCATTTATATCCGTAGGAATAAGTCTTCCGAAAGAACAATAGTTAATATCCACATTTGTATTTGGAAGTACATTATCCTGAGCATATGACTCATTTATTATAATTCCGAATCTCTCGTTCCATGTAAGTACTTCTATGCTTGAAAGATAAGTTTTCTGTCTTGAAGAAACCAACACAGAAGACTTTCCCGACGAATCTTCGGAAACAGTCATTTTATACATACCTCCGCTGACACTCATGGGAGTATCCGCAATGGAGCTGAGATAAATAGAGCCGTTCTTCAGGCATTTTATAACATTTGCATAAGTTTCATTTCTGACATGATTATAGTAAACCAGAACGATATCATTTTTACCGTCTGAATCTATATCTGTCAAAACGAAATCCGTATATTGAGTATTAACGCAAGGCATAAAAGTCATTTTTTCAAAATCGAAAGAATAAACAAATATGACCTTGGAATTTTCGACTATCTGATACCCTACAATAAGCTCGGAACAACCGTCATTGTTCATATCCGAAATCAAATACTTATCAATATCATAGCCGAGACCTTCAATGTCAAACAGCGAAGAAACAGTCTCGCCGTCATCTGTCAAAATCATGATATTGACTCTGTCATCGTTATTGGGATGTGTACTTGAATTTCGATACAAAACGATAACTTCATCATTTCCGTCACCGTTAAGGTCATTAAAAACTATAGGATTTATATTCTGTCCGCTTAAAGCATATACAAGTTCTGCGTCTTCACCGCAAAACTCATATACGGAATTCAGTATTCTTTCTGTTTGTTGAACATTGGAAGGTTTTTTGAAGTAGTCCTCCGTCTGCACATTTATATGCGAACAGGAGGTAAAAAACAACGAAAGAACCAACAGAAAAGAAACAATAAATCCTTCTGCGAAACGCTTTCTCATTATTTAACCTCCGGTTACACACTATTGATTTTATTCAGCTGAAATAATATAGTAATATACGGGCTGACCGCCATTGATAAATACTATTTCTTTATCAGGCATGGACTCTTCCATATGAGCCTTCATCTGCTCGGATTCCTCTTCGGAAACATCTTCACCGTAGAATACGGTTATGTAAGATGCTTCACCGAAATCTTCGGAAACTCTATCCATACAGTCTTCTTTAGTATCGCATACGTATTTAACTTTTCCTTCAACAAGACCGAGTATCTGTCCCTCGTGAATTTCAGCACCGTCAAATACGGAATCACGGGCAGCAAAAGTAAGATTTGCACTTATAACAGCATCTCTTGCCTCTTTCATAGCTGCAGTATTTGTTTCAACATCACTTTCGGGATCGAATACGAGCATAGCACTTACGCCCTGAGGAATGGAAACTGTTCTGAGAACGATAACCTGTTTATCTTTAACGATCTTTTCAGCCTGCTGAGCTGCCATATAAATATTCTTGTTATTGGGAAGAACATATACAACTTCCGCAGGAGTTTCATCTATAGCCTTTATGATGTCATCTGTTGAGGGGTTCATTGTCTGACCGCCGCTGACAACAACGTCTACACCGAGATCCTTAAATACAGCTTCGATACCTGCACCTGCAGATACTGAAACAAAACCGTATTTCTTTTCGGGAGCTTTTTTAGTATTCTGAGCAACAGGTTTTTCATCTACTATCTCTGAATGCTGAAGCTTCATATTCTCAACCTTTACAGTAAAGAACTGACCGCATTTAACTGCCGCGGAAAGAACTCTTCCGGGGTCATTTGTATGAACGTGAACTTTTATTATATTACTGTCTCTGTCAACAACGAAAACATTACTGTCCCCTGCATCCATTACGACCTTTTCATAAGCTTCAATATCTGAATCGGAAACATCTTTATTAAGATCGATAATACATTCTGTACAATACTGGAATTTAATATCTTCTGTATTGAAGCTGCCGAAATCTGCAACAGCCTGAACACCGCTGTCGTTTATCTGTTCGATCATACCTGTTCCGTTGGCAACAGAACACATACCTTTAAGAATCGTTACAAAACCCTGACCGCCGGCATCAACAACCTTAGCCTGTTTGAGAACAGGAAGCATTTCGGGAGTCTGAGCAAGTATTTCTTCAGCAGCTTTAAGTACTGTATTAAAGAAATCTGCAACATTTGTATCTTCACCAGCAGCATACTCTTCACCTGCGGCAGTACAAACTCTCATAACAGTAAGGATAGTGCCTTCTGTAGGATGTCTAACAGCTTTATATGCAGAATCGACACCGCCTCTGAAAGCCTTTGCCATTTCAGCAGGACCTGCTTCTGTAAGACCCTTAAGACCTTTGGATACGCCCCTGAAGAAAAGTGAAAGTATAACACCTGAGTTGCCTCTTCCGCCTCTCAGAAGAGCGCCTGCAACAGTATCTGAACATTTTGAAAGTTCTTCATTATTGCTCAACATAGCAGTCTTTGCAGCCTGCATTGTAAGGCTCATATTCAAGCCTGTATCACCATCGGGCACGGGAAAGACATTAAGAGCATTTATAGCCTCTTTTTCGTTTTCTATGGAATTGGCCGCAGAAATGACCATATCCCTGTACAACTGTCCGTTAATCATGATTTTCTTCCTTTTCTGTTACTTTGTGCTTACGGCGTCTATAAAGACGTTTACGCTGTTTACAGGGAAACCTGTTGCCTGTTCTACGCTGTAGCTTATTTTATGAATAATACTGTCGGTAATTGCAGGTATATTGATACCGTAAATCACCATTATATGGATGTCTATATCTATGCTGTTATTTGTGCATCTTACGGAAATACCCTTTTCACCGTTATTTACTTTAAACATATCGCGGATTTCTTCGGTAACATTTTTAGCAGCCATTCCGGAAATACCGAAACAACTGTTTGCTACGATCGATACCAAACTGGAAATAACATCATCGTCAACAAGGATCACGCCGTATTCATTATCTAATCTCAGCATCAAAATTCCTCCTCTTAAGTAGGTTATATATTGGCAAGTTATAAATACACATACTGCCCTATGATTATTTTACAACATTAAAACGGAAATTACAATACCTAACGCGGAAATTCCATGTAAATGTTAAAATTAGAGCCTTTACAAACATATTTTTTCATATTATAATATAACAAAATTGATTTATCGAATCACTACGAAAAATTAAAATCGAAAAATATATTTATTTTAGGAAAAATATGGAACTTTTGCAAATTTTTTTCGTCTAAGGAGAAAGAGACAATATTATATATATTCTGTGTACCGCAACAGAATATCAAAGGACATAATCACATATTAAGAAGCGGTAGATAGGGGGAAAAATATGAGCACACCTTTAATTCAGATAACAAATCTGAATAAGACGTATAAAATAGGCTCCGAAAAAGTTGTTGCTTTGGATAATGTTTCTTTGGATATCATGCAAGGTGAAATATGCTGTATAATCGGAACATCAGGCTCAGGTAAAAGTACTCTGCTGAACATGATAGCAGGACTTGAAAAACCAACATCGGGCACTGTGATCATAAATAAAACCCATGTCGAAAAACTGAATGAAAGCAAATTAGCCGTTTTCAGACAAAAGAATCTTGGATTTATATTTCAGTCTTACAATCTGTTACCGACAATGACCGCAACGGAAAACGTGGCAATGCCTTTGATGTTCAGTTCGGTAAAACAATCGGTACGAGACAAAAAAGCAAAAGAAATGCTTAAAAAAGTCGGGCTTGAACACCGACTGACTCATAAGCCCACTCAAATGAGTGGCGGTCAACAGCAACGAGTGGCAATAGCAAGAGCCTTTGTAAGTGAACCGTGTTTAATACTTGCGGATGAACCCACGGGAAACCTCGACTCGTCCACAACTATCGAAGTCATGGAAATGATGGTTGATATGGTAAGAAAAAACAATCAGACAATGCTTATCGTAACCCATGAACCTGAATTATCAGTATATGCTGACAAGGTAATACATATACTTGACGGCAAAATAGACAAAATAACAGTCAATAATAAAACACAAGAGTAAAATTTCTTATTTTATTGCCGTATTTGCGGCAGAATGGAGATCCATATGAAAAAAATAGTTTCTTTGATCATCTGCCTGATGATAATAACAACTTCAGCAATAACTGCCTTTGCGGAAAGCTCAATAACGATGCCCGAATTGCAGGAGCCTAACCTTTCGATACAGCAAAGCTCTGTACCAATGGTAAATGCAGGCTCGGAAGGTAATGAGCTTACAGTAGAGGTCGTAAACAATTCATTCAGTATAGCATATAATGTCGTGCTTACTGTAGCACCCGACAGCTGCTTCACGGTAGATTCTGAATTTTACATAATCAATGTGGGTACGATATCGCCCTACGGAAAAGCGGAAATAAAAATTCCTTACAGCGTTGCACATAATGCCTCTAAGGGAATACATGGCATGACATTCAATGTCTCATGCAAAAGCGGTGATATTTTTAATCTCCTGACCCATAATTTTTCAGGTGCGGCAAATATAATCGTGCAGGAAATGGAAAAAATAAATCCTCTTGTTATTTCAAGTTCTGAATTCGACAAAAAGAATATTGTTGCAGGCGAAACAAATGCTCTCTCACTTACAATACAAAACCCCAACAGTACAGCCATTCAAAACGTTGTAATAACTGTTGACGGAATTGTAATCGGTCAGACCGAAATTGAAAATATCAATGTAATTGATATAATAGAAGCAAATTCTTCCAAAACAGTAAACATAAATATTTCAACCTTCACCGAAACCCCCGAAGGTCTTTATGACTTCACAGTTTCTGTTTCGGGAACCGACGCAAAAGGCGAAACCCAGAACACATCAAAGGGTGTTTATTTTACAGTAAAACGCTCTTCAGAATTCACAGAATACAGCCCCAAAATAATCGTTGACAGCTATTCACTCTCTCCCACAGGTGTTCAACCGGGAAAAACGGCAACACTTAAAATAAAGCTTACAAACCTCGGTATGCTTGAAGCTGAAAACGTAAAAGTAACACTCGGAGGATATGACAATACCCAGATATCCCTTAGAGAAGTTACTTCCGTAAAAAACATGGAGACCATAGGCAAAAATCAAACAAAAACAGTGGAGTATTCAATAACACTTTCAAAAATATTCCCCATGGATACACCCGTTCCCATGATTCTTACTTTTACATATTCAGATCCCCTTGGCAATTACTATACAGAAGAAGCAAATCTTACAATAATGTGCGTTTCACCTCAGGAAGAGCTTCCTTCCAAGCCTCAGGACGAACCTGTATATAAAACACCAAAAATTATAATAGAAAGCTTTTCAACAGAAAAGGATACCATCAACGCAGGCGAAGAGTTTAATCTTACATTTGTTCTGAAAAACACAAGTGAAGATTTTGATGTTGAAAACATAACAGTTCTTCTCCAGAACGACGGAAACAACATTTTCACCCCCGTATCGGCTTCATACTCGTATTTTATTGAAATGATACCCGCAGGTGGTACTTACGAGCTGTCTATTCCCCTGCTCCCCAAAATAAGTGCAGAATCCAATATATATGCAATAGGATTTGCCATTGACTATGAATATCTCACAAAAAATAACGGAATCTCATCTTATCAGAAAAACATTGTAAACGAAACTCTTTCCGTTAAAGTTGTTCAGCCCATAAACATCGAGCTTTCAAATGTTTATGTTCCCGAAATCGTATATGAAGGCGATATGTTCAATATTTCCTTTACATACAACAACAAGAGCCGTTCAAACCTTTATTTTATGAACATTGACCTTGAAGGAGACTTTTCATTTATTGACGGCAAACAGGAAATGGGCTCAATTCCTTCGGGATACTCAGATATGTTTGACGGTATGGCTCAGGTAAATGTTCCCGCCGGCACATATACTTTGGAAATTGTATTTAATTTCAAAGATGCGATGAACAAAGAATCTCAAATCAAATATCCCTACACCGTAACAGTTGAGCCTGCTCCTGTCTGGGATGAACCTGTAATGGGTGGAGACGTCTGGATAGATGACCCCATGATGGGCGGAGATATCATTGATGAACCTCAGACAGAAAACAGACTTATACCGTTCATCAGCAACACAGTTTTATATATTATTATCGGAGCTGTGGTTTTAGTTTCAGCAGTAGTTGTTATCGTTGTTATTATAGCAAAAAAACGCAAAAAAGCTTTAGATAACGGAGCTGATGACCAATGAGGATATTTGATATAATCAAACTTGCCTTCAAGAATCTTTTCAGAAGAAAAGCAAGAACGTTTCTTACTCTTCTCGGAATAATCGTCGGCACGACCTCTGTAATAATCATGCTTTCCATGGGACTTGGACTCAACGAATCAAAAGAACAGTTGCTTTCCCAATACACTTCATTGGAAGTTATAACCGTTTATCAGAAATACACATGGGACGAAGAAACAGGTCAATCCTTCCAAGGACAAAAGCTTGACGATTCCGCATTGTATGCGTTCCAACAGCTCGACAATGTAAAAGCAGTAACTCCACAGTTATACCTATACAGCGGAAAAATCGTTTCGGGAAAAAGGATCACCGATTGGATAACGATTCAAGGATTCAGCCCCGAAGCAATGCCACATTTTGAAGATTTTGACGACTTGAAAAGCGGAACCCTGCTTCCTGCCGTAGATTCTGACGAAACGACAATAGATATTCTTATGGGGTACAATATTCCTTATCAGTTCTACAATCCGAAAAACAGAACTGAGCAGGAAGAAATGTGGTCAAGTTGGTATTCGGGAGAAGGTGAAGACACAAGAACCCTCAGAGTTGACCCGATGAAAGACATTTTTAAATTCACTTTCAATACGGAATACGGTCAACCCCCTCATGTAGACTTGAACGGTACTTCAACAGAAGTCACACCCATAAAAAGAACAAAGTTTTATAATCTGAATGTGGTGGGATACTTAAATTTCGATAAGGATTGGACAACAAACGATACTATCTATATGTCAATCAAAGACATGAAGTATCTCATGGAAGAACAGAAAAAATATAATCAGCAAAACGGTGGCGGATATTACGGAGATGTTATAATCGGCGGATATAACGCAAAAGCTCCTACGGGGATATATGAAGAAGAGTCTTCTGAAACGCTCACATACGACCAGATACTGGTAAAAGCCGAAAATATGAATGACGTTTCGGATATCCAGAAAAAGATAGAAGAAATGGGTTATTCCACTTCAAGCTTTATGTCCTACATAGAACCGTTGCAGGATAAAATCGAACAAGACCAATTTCTATTCCTTGCAATAGGTTGTATCGCCTTTTTCGTTGCGGCGCTGAATATTATCAATACAATGATGATGTCAACATATGAAAGAACACGCGAAATAGGCATCATGAAAGTCCTTGGCTGTAAGATAAAAGACATTCGAAACTTATTCCTTTTGGAAGCAGGTCTCATGGGATTCTGCGGTGGCGTGTTGGGTGTTCCCATAAGCATAGTGATTTCCATAATAATAAATCATATGCAAGCAGGAACATCTTCCGATATGATGTACTATGACCCGACAATGGCAACCACAACATCTGTAATAACTCCATGGCTTTGCATTGCCGCGATAATATTCTCTGCACTTATCGGATTCCTCTCAGGACTTTATCCTTCAATAAGAGCCATGAAGCTTTCCGCACTTGAAGCAATTAAAAACGAATAAAAAACAAATAACTTGCAGATCTTAAATAAGTTTAGGGACAAACGACTATACACATTCATTCGTATAATCGATTGTCCCTAAATATTATCTTAGTTCTTCGAATAATTCCAAACAACAGGTCTATCGGAACTATTCCAATTAACGCTCCAATCATCAGGCATCATATCCGATTCACAATATATAGTGGCTAAATGACACTCATAGAAAGCACCCTCACCTATATATGTAACATTATTCGGTATAATTATCTCTGTAAGCCATATGCTTTGTTCAAAAGCATAACTGTCAATACCTGTTACATACTCAGGAATAGTAAAAGAATTTTTAAATCCGGTCGGAATATCAAATACTATAGACATACCGCTTATAACAAAAGGCAGGTTCATTTTTCCCGAAGAATAGGATATTAATGTTTTATCGTCTTTAGAGTAGAGACTTCCGTCTATAGATTTATAATATTGGTTATTGCTATCAACAATAATATTTTCAAGCGAAACACAGTATTCAAACACATGTTCTCCAATCTGTTCTACGGATTCCCCTATTGAAATATCTCCCAATCTGAAACATCTGGCAAAAGCATAGTCTCCTATATTTACTACAGAATCGGGAATATTTATCTCTGAAAGATTGCTACAATACTGAAAAGCATTTTTACCAATATACTTTACAGAATTCGGCAATGATATTGTTTTGAGAGACGTACAAGATTCAAACGCCCAATCCCCAATGTTTGAAACAGAATTAGGAATAATAATATTTTCAAGTGAAGAGCATCTGTTAAATGTAGCATCATCAATTACCTTTACAGAATTTCCCAATACAACACTTTTTAAAGATGTACAATCAGCAAACGCACTTGCTTTTATATTTTCTACGGAATCAGGTATCATGATACCTTCTAAAGAAGAACAGTTACCAAAAGCCCAATAATCAATATTCGTCACAGAGTTTCCTATGGAAACACTCCTCAAAGAATCACAGTTATAAAAAGCTGATGAACCTATATCAATAACAGTATCTGACATTTTGATCTCCGTAAGATAGTTGCACTCGGAAAAAGCATTTTCTCCGATTTGCGTCACCCCATCAGGGACAGTAAAGCTTTCATTTTTGTTTCCTAATGCATACTGTATTAAGCTCGTTCCATCTTTAGTATAAAGATTTCCGTCTATAGATTTATAATTGGGATTATTTTCATCAACCTCTATTTTTTCAAGTGAAATACACCCTGAAAAAGGACTATTTCCTATATCTATAACAGAATCAGGTATAACTATACTTGTAAGATTCACACAGTTAGCAAAAGCCATTGGTTCAACCCTAACAATACTGTTGGGAATTACTATTCTTTTAACATTCGACTCAAGCACATGACCAGTATCATGATCGGTTCCCGAAAAAGAAGAAACTCGAATCACAGTTACAGGGCAACCGTTAAACTCTGACGGAATAACTATTGTGTCATCTTCGCAATCACCGACACTCAGGAACCAATAACTGTCTGCAACCTTAGAATATTCAAAGCCGTTAATATCTTTGTACGTATCGCATCTGTCACAATAGTAATAAATTTCTGTGCAGGTTTCAAAACATTGGAAATTATGCTCTCGGGGCTCACCGTATTGAATACCACAAATAACACACACATCTTTATATGTACAGGTATTAGGTACACCGCTATGACCTTTTGCTGAAATTACAAGAGCTTCTTCTGAAACCTCGTTTTTACTTATATCAAAGCTTTTACCGCAAGCATTACAAAGATAATGTCCCTGTATACCGATTTCCGTGCATGTAGCTTCTACAGTATCAATGTATCTGTAGTCATGTCCTCCAATATAAGATTCTCCACATATATCACATACACCTTCTGATACACATGTTGCTTTACCACCGTTATGAACAACCAGATCAGGAACAGCTTTAGATACAAACCTTAATAATCGCACAACATCATCTATATTTAATCTACCGTCATGAATTATTTCACTTGCCGCAAGGAGCTTGGAATCGGTAATGATATCAGCCTTTGAAACGTGACGCAAAAGCTTTACAACGTCATCAAGATTTATCTGTCCGTCACCGTTGACATCACCAAGAGTAAATCTGATATCTTTTATCACATAGCCGCAGACCGTACAGACTTGCGGAGCTTCCTCCGTGGCTTCAGGTCCGGGGGTATGCGGCAAGTACTCTGTATAAGTTTCGTTTTCTACGGTCGTAAATGTTTTTTTATCCTCTTTCAAAACGGAATCACAATCGTTACAGGTATAATATAAATTATGTCCCAATACAGAGCATGTCGAATCAATAGCTTTATGCTCTGTTATATCAGAATGTTCGCAATAATCTCTTCTGAAATCCTGCTCTTCCAGTACGAATTTTTCTGTTTTATATACATTGCCGTCAGGTCCTGTCCAGGTAGGAGAAGTCCAACCTGAAGTTCCGTCAATGTAATAGAAAACGAGTTCTGACGGCACGTTGACAAAAACAGATTCATCAATCGAAGCAGGAGCATCACCAAGGAAATACACAGACTTTAAAGCTTCACACGAATAAAAAGCGAGGTTTCTTATATCTGTTACATTTTGAGGAATAACTATCTGTTCAAGGCTTGAACAAAATTCAAACATAGATCTGTTGATCTGAGTCATAGTTTTCGGCAATCTGATTTTTTTCAAAGAAGAACAGCGGAAAAACACACTAGTTCGAAAATATTCCACACTATCAGGAATATATAGTTCTTTTAAATTAACACAATCACTAAAACAGAAATCTTCAATTCCATGTATATCATCGGGAATAATCATCTCTGAAACATCTTTATTGAATACAAAGAAAATACTCTTGTATTCTTCATAGAAGGAAACATCAGAATAAACGTTCCTTAGTGTCATGAATATATAATCATTCGTACTTGAAAAAGTTTGGTTTTTCTCACTTACAGAAATAATTTTAGAACCGTTTAATATGTTATAAATATTCAAAAAAGCAGAAACATCATAAATTCGCAAATTAAAACCTGTTGGAGGTTCGTCCCAATATCCATCCCCCTGATTTATTCTACCTACAAATTCAACATTTTTTCCAAAGGTTATAACTTCTAAATCGTTACCCAAATTAGCAGGAGAATAATAATCTCCAAAAGCGCCGTAGGCAATCTCATAGGTTTCATCAGGAACATAATATTCCCGTCTATTGCTGCCTAAAGGATAACAAACTAAAGTATATAAGGACTTAGTAAAAAGAACACCTTCTGCAGAAGATAAATATAAACTCTCTTCACTTACAATAAACTCTTCTATCATGGAAGCAGATATAAAAACTCTCTCCCAAATAAACTTTACACTTTTAGGTATGTAAACAGAAGTTATTTTCCCTTCACAAGCATTGCCATATGTAAACAAACCATCTGAAGTTATACGACCTATTGAAATAATCGTATATGTTACGTTATCATATTTAACAGTTTCAGGAATAACAACATCTCCTTCAGCAACCATATATGTTAACTGTACTGTATTGTATCCCGCAACCGCATATGTAAAATCATCAACAGTAAAACAATCCCTCAGAAGCAATTCTCCATTATTTCCGGAATACTCATTTGGAGAACGTGCAGGAATTTCATACAAAAACATTTCCGCAATGTCTGTCGGGAGACTTAAACTATGATTTGAAAGGAAAGCGGTATAAACCGAGTCCCAACCGCCATCCTTCCATGTAACAGTCTGTGTATCATTTACACAGAAATAATTATAGGAAATTCCCCATTCCCAATTAGGAGTATCATCCCAAGTGAGGTCACACCAATACCATTGTCCGTCATCAAGTTTTACGAGATTCCACATATGGTCTTCACCGTTACCGTCTCCCGTAACAATGATGTTTTCAACGCCAACAATATTAAGCATTAACTGAAATGTTTTCGCATAGCTTTCGCAAACACCGCTTTCCATTTCAAAAACACCGAGAATATTATGAGCCCAAATAGCATCTTCGGGGGTCATTCCGTCAGATTCATAAGCATAATCAATAGTTCTGATTATTTCGTCATGGTATGCAAGAGCTTTTCTGTATGCAGATGTCTCTCCTGCTACAAGTTCTTTCCATTCATTGATTTTTCCAATAAGAAAAATATTGTAAATCTCTCGTTTTTCACCAAGAGAATAAAGCTCATCAGTCATTAAAAACAAAGAAGATTCTGTATAAGAAATTGTATTTGAAATCCAATAATATAACGGATGATCATATTTGTATGTTATCCATACAGGTAAAATATCGTTGAATGTCAACCCGTATTGTGCAAAATCAAGAGTACCTACAACTCCACCAATCGCATCCAATACATAATTTGTATGGAACTCAACCACAAGAGAATCCATATCATCATAAAGATTCTGAAGTTTTTCTCCTTTTTCCATTGTTCCGAGGAAATCATATCCGTATGTTGTTGAATATTGACTTAAATCACCAAAGTCGCTTGAGCCGTCAGGGTCAACTTCAGGTAAAATGTATGTATTTATGTCAGATACAGGAGCAGAATTATATGTTTTAGCCTCATATTCCTGATAGTTTAGCCTCTCTTCCCTGACAATACGCTGATCATCATTTCTGTAATAGACCGTTCCGTCAGGCATTGTAATTGTCGGACCTGTATTTTCCTCAAAAGAATCAGGCTCTGTTTCTGAAATAAAATCCGAGCTATCTTCAATTAAAATCTCCGAATGATTTTCAGCTGTAAAAACCAACGAACCTCCGCAAAGCTGAAAGGTCATAAGTATTGCCAATAAAGCTGATACAATTTTTTTATGCATATCAAAATCTCCCTATTATGTTTTTTTATTTTACAGTATTTCTATTATATCATCCATTTATTACAAAAGCATGATATTTATATAAATTCATTACATATTTATGCATAAAACCTGAACATACTGATAAGAAAATATCCCGACATGAAAACTTCCATATCGGGATAAATCATATTTTAAAATCAACGCAAGCTTGGAATCGCCTTGGAAACATATCTCAACAGACGAACGACGTCATCAAGATTTAGCACACCGTCCTCAACTATTTCCCCTGCCGCAAGGAGCTTGGAATCGGTAATGATATCAGCCTTTGAAACGTGACGTAAAAGCTTTACAACGTCATCAAGGTTTATCTGTCCGTCACCGGTGACGTCACCAAGAATAAATCTGATATCTTTTATTACATATCCGCAGACCGTACAGACTTGCGGTGCTTCCTCCGTAGCTTCAGGTCCGGGGGTATGAGGAATAGGCTCATCGTGAGCATCGCAATTTAAGCATTTGTGCCAATGACCGTTTAAATCGCCTTTATTCCATTGTGAAAGGTCAAATTCATGACTTAAAAGTTCTCCGTATGGATTGTTGCACAAAACACATATAGCCGCAGATGTACACGTAGCAGTTCCGCCCGTATGTCCATAATCACCAAAAGTTTCGGCTTCTACCGTAGTTTCCGTTTTAAGGTCAGATTTTAAAACAGCTCTACAGGTTTTACATATAAAATATGTTGAATGTCCACGAGTTGAACATGTAGGCGAAGTTTCGGGATATGCTTCAAGCTGTAAATGTTCACAAAGTCCCGAAGGCTCAGCATTGAAAGCCTGTGTTGTATATACAGAATCATCGTAAGAAATCCATTCAGGCGTTGTCCAGTTTGACTGAATCGTCTCATTATAATAAATCACAAGATCGGAAAAGGATGATTCTTCAAAGGAACGCTTCCACACGACTTCGGGAACATCACCGTAAAAATACACAGATTTCAAAGCAAAATTGTAAAAAGCAAAGTCCCCTATCGTAGCAGCTCTCTTTGATATATATACAGTTTCAACATTTCGCAGCTGGCTGAAAGAATGTTGACCTATATGGGTCACACCGTCATGAATAACGACAGTTTTAATAGAATCTTTGTAACCGTTCCATGGAGCAGCATTCAGATCGTAGTCAAACATCTCCCCTTCACCGTAAATATATAAAGTATCATTATCTACAGCCCAACTAAGGTTTGTACCGCAACTATAACCTGACTGATAAATAACTGAATTATATCTGACAGTTTCAAATACATTTCCAAAAGGATCTGTCCAATAAGGTGTAGTCCACGCCGAATATAGATCAGGGACATAAAAGAGTGCAGGAGCCTGAGACTCAAAATTTATAAAGACATTCTCACCCCAAAGGACGGGAACATCTCCCGTAAAAAAGATTTTTCTTAATGGAGTGCAATACGCAAACGCCTGTTTTCCTATACCGGTTACGTTATTGGGAATAATAACGGTTTTAATCGTTCCGCAATTATAAAAAGCTGATTCACCTATTGAAACAAGATTTTTTGGCAAAGATATCTTTTCTATGTACGGAAATCTGTCAAATGTACTTTTACCGATATAAGTGATATCATCACTTATTACAATCTCTTTTATATCGTCCTGATATTTCTCCCATGGGGCACCGTCCCAGGCAAAATCAAACATATCGCCTTTACCGTAAACATATAAAGTATTATCACCTATAGCCCATGTTGATTGCGGACCGCAGGCGAAGGTGCTTCCGTAAATTTCAGGGTCATATTCGCTTGTTTTAAACTCATTTCCGAATTTATCAGTCCAATACGGAAAAGTCCATGTAGCCAAGCCTTCTTCAATATAAAATTTAGGCAATTCATATCCGTCAAAAGAAAGAAAAGTATCATTTACCCAAATATTTGAATTATTTCCATTGAAAAAGACCTGAGTCAGCCCTGAACAGTACGCAAAAGCCTTAGCTCCTATAGAAGATGTATTGTCAGGTATAATTACAGAAGTCAAACCGTTACAGTTATAAAAAGCATACGCACCAACAGAACTCAAAGTATTCGGTAACGAAACTTTTTTAAGTTTAGGAAGTCTGTCAAAACCACATTGTCCAATATATGTAATATTATCACTTATTACGATCTCTTCTATAGCATCTTTATACTTTTCCCAAGGAGCATTATCCCAACCGTAATCAAACATAGCACCGCTACCGTCAAGAATTAACACACCGTTGGAGAAAGACCATGTAATATTATTACCGCATTTATAATTTGCGGAATTGACGACAATAACGGTGATAGGTTCAGTCTTAACAGTAACGACAGGATTCAAAAAATCAGAGCTGTCAACTATTGTTATTTCCAGATAGTAATAATATTCACCCTCAGCATTCGGAATAAAACTGTATGTACTTGAGTTGTTATTTATAAGTTTTCCCCCAACATTTGTTTTGGAAGAATTTACATACCATTTATACGAAACCTGATCATATATATGAGGAAAATCAATATTCAATTCAATAGATTCCCCTATAAACGCTGTAAAATATTCAGCATTAGTTTTATAGGAAACTGTCGCATTATTTGTAATTACAGCAAAACAGCCCGTCAAACCGACATTTTTTTCTGCAATACTGATTCTTCTGTATTCAGATTCAGAACCCTGATAGTATATTTTGCCTATACTTCCTTTAAAGGAATCATTCGAAATCTCCGCAACAGAATTCGGAAGAGTCAAAGTTTTAATATGACAACCGTCAGGTATTACAGTGCAGCTTATACGTTTTACCGTAGAAGGAATTACTATATTTTTTGTAGTTGTATACTCAGGGAAATTTGTCATTTCTCCATCAACTATCATTATAGGAAGCTCTGAAATAGTATGATTTTCCTGAGAATTTGCCTGGTCTATGGTAAAATCAAACCAATCCCAACCAACATAATCACTTTTTTTCAGTTCATTATGTTCAAGACGTCCGCCTGCCATCCATGTAGTGTCAAAGAGTATCCATCTCGTACCGTCATACGCCATATTCCATGCGTGTCCGGGAGATAATACGTAAACACACGGAATACCCAATGATTGGAGTAAAGTTTCACAAGTAATAGCAAAACCGTGACATACAGCAGAGTCACTTGTCAAGACGTCATACGCACTACTACACAGATATTCTGAGGGTTTTCTTATCTCATCAGGATAATAATCATAGTCATAACAAATATTTTTAGCCATATATTCAGCTATAGCATATATCTTATCATAGGCAGAAGAACATCCTGAAGTTATTTCAATTGCTTTGTTTTTTACAAATTCAAATTCGCTGTCTGTAAGCTTTTTGCTTTTATCTGTTCTTTTTATACCTTCATCTGTCCACAGAAACATATACGGATCGCAGTCCAACAAAGTACAGTACGCCTCATTGGACAGATCAATAACAGACTGCGGTATTAAAGAGAATGTCTCAAACTCAGGTCTTGGAGTAGTTTCAATTTTATATCCGTAATCTATGGGATCAGGTGTTTCCTCTTCCTCCTGAATACCCATAACAGGATCGGGGATAGCTTCCTGTTCTGAAATATCTGTTTGTATTACAGCTGAAAAGTCAAGGGAAAGAATTCCGAAAAGCTGAAAAGTCATAAGAAACGTCAATGAAACCGCTAAAATTTTTTTACACATAACATTGTCTCCTACTTGATAATTATTTCATATTAAGTATAGTATAACATATATTTCGTACAAAAAAATAACCATTATATGACATCAGGGAATTATCTTTATAAGAAATTTTTTCAGGTATTGACTAATTCGACTTTTTATGATATAATTTTATTATATATAATAAAAAGAGGCGGTTTTTAAATTGAGCGAGCATAAGAATAAAAATAAACAAAAAGTGACTATAGGAGCTGTTATTACTTTCATTTTAGTGTTTATCTGTCTTACGGCAGGATTGGCTTTAAGCTATTATAGATTCACACAGGACAAGATTATTTTCACAGTAAAATCAGGCGCTGTAAAGGTTTATTCAGCTTTGGATATATTAAACTCAAAAAATGATGGCATTGAAACATCCGAAGAGTTGCTGAACGATTTAAAAGAAATGTGTCCCGATATCTTTGGAGTGGGAGCCACACACACCAAAAACGGAAACGATATAACTTTGAGCATAACTGAAAACTCTGAACAGAAAAACATACTTCCCGAAAATCTCAAAGAAAACAGTTATGCAATCTCTGATATAGAAACTGTGGGAACAGAATTCTCCTTCACATACTACCATTATATAAACGGTAAATTATATGCTCTCTCTTATGCCGAAGGAAACCTCGGAGCGCCCGAAATCCTGCTCGAAAACTCAAATAAATAAAGATAACATAATATAACCATGGGAAACCGACTTTCTTTTCAAAAAAAGGAAAATTGGTTTCTTTTTTTATTTACACAACAGTTTCAACAAAAAATGGTCGGTTTTGATTCACAACGAGCCTCAAAAAGAAACAATTCCATATTTAATTTTGAAGAAAAATATGTTATAATAATATTAACATTTATACCGCTAAAATACGGTAGGGCGGAGGCTACAATGACAAACAGAGAAAGAGCAATGAACATATTGCATTATAAACAAGCGGACAGACTTCCTGCTGTACATTTCGGGTATTGGCCCGAATTACTTCAGGAATGGGCTGAACAGGGAAAAATCCCCCAAAATCTTGCAGAGCATTGGGGAGACGGAAACGAAACCGATGCAGAAATAGATAAGCTTATAGGTTGGGATTTCAACTGGTTCAGAACAGTTGGCGCTGACAACGGTTTAAGGCCTCACTTTGAAAGTAAAGTATTGGAAACACTTCCCGACGGCTCACAAAGAGTTTTAAGCGGAAACGGTATTATAGAGAAAATAAAACCTGGTATCACTTCCATAGCTTCGGAAGATGACTATCTTCTTAAAGACAGAGAAGCTTTTGAAGAGCTTTTCCTTCCCAAAATGCAGTATTCACCTGACAGAGTCGATTTGGAATTTTTCAAAAATTTCAACGAAACAAGACGTATGGACGTGCCTGTTGGACTCCATTTGGGAAGTATTCTCGGAACTATCAGAGATATGACCTCTGTAATGGGAATGAGCTATCTTATGTACGACGAAGACGAAGAGCTTTTTGCCGACATTGTGGATGCTTTTGCCGTTATGCAATACAAATGTGCAGAAGCAATTCTTGAAACAGGCGCAAAATTCGATTTTGCCCACTATTGGGAAGATATTTGCTTCAAAAACGGCCCGCTTCTCTCCCCCGACCTTTTTGATGAGCTTTGTGCAAAGCACTATAAAAAGAGAAACGACCTTTGCCGCAAATACGGTATAGATATAATTTCACTTGACTGTGACGGAGTTACAGAGAAGCTTTTACCCACATGGTTTGAAAATGGAGTAAATACAATGTTCCCCATTGAAATCGGTGTTTGGGGAGATCAATTTGAGCCTGCAAGAAAGAAATTCGGAAACGGAATGTTAGGCGTAGGAGGCATGGATAAAACTGCATTAAGAAAAGACAAAGCGGCAGTTGATGCTGAAATCGAAAGAATCAAAAGACTTTCCGCCATGGGTGGATTTATTCCCTGCCCCGACCACAGACTTATGCCGGGAACAAAATTTGAGCTTGTTCAATACTATGCGGAAGAGATAAAAAAGATCAAGATATAATTAACAGGAGAAATGAGACTAATGAAGGATATAAGCCCGAAGATCGTACAGGAAACTCTTATATGCAACAAAATATACTCTGCGGACTGCAGTCTTAAGGATCTTGACACATATGATATGCCTGAAGTCGGAATAGTTACCCACGGAAGCGGAGTACACAGAATAATCAACAGGGCTATTCCTTGCAAATCGGGTGATATTTTCATTTTAAACTCAGGCGTTCCTCACAAATACTTTGCAATCCAGGATGAAGATGCACCAAATGTTCTTACCATCCGTTTTGATCCCGAAGAATGGTTCGGTGGGTCAGAAAGCGGCATGGGCTGTTACGGAGTTTTCAGCGAAAGCTCCATAGTGGCGTATGCAATGCTTAACTCAAAGACGAAAGCTGAAGTAATTGAGCTTTACAAAAAAACTGCCATCGAAATTGAAGAAAAGAAAAAGGAATGGCAGGCTGCTGTTCGGGCAAATCTAACATTACTCCTGATAACCGTGGGCAGATATATAAACACTGCAGTAAAAACGGATTTTCAGGTAAAACCAAAAGAATGGATAACGGTCTCATCTGCAATTACCTATATTGAAGAAAATTTCGGAAATCCTGACATGACCCAGAATTCAATAGCAGAGTCGCTCTTCATAAGTCAGTCATATCTGAGTCGAATATTCAAAAAGCTTATGGGGGTTGCTTTCTTTGAATATGTTCACAAATTCAGAGTTGAAAAATCCGTTGAAATGCTTAAAAACACAAAGCTTTCGGTCGATGAGATTTCCCTTAAATGCGGAATCAAGGATGTAGCCTCATTTTACGTTTTATTTAAAAAATATATGGGAGTATCACCAAAACAATTCAGAAAAACAGTAAATACAGCCAAAATAAAAGGAGATATCAAAATGCAGTCACTTAAAGAAATATCAGAGCTCGTACAAAAAGGAAGATCGAAGTTAATAGGGGCAGCTGTCCAGACAGCCATTGATTCAGGAGCATCTCCCGAAGAGATACTCAATGAAGGACTTCTTGACGGTATGAACATTATCGGAGAAAAATTCAAGAAAAACGAAGTTTACGTTCCCGAAGTACTCGTTGCCGCAAAAGCTATGAATATAGGTATGCAGATATTGAAGCCTCTTCTTGTACAGGCAGGTGTAAGCGCAACGGGTAAAGTATGTATCGGAACAGTTCAGGGTGACTTGCATGATATCGGTAAAAACCTCGTAAAGATGATGTTGGAAGGCAAAGGACTTGAAGTTGTGGATCTCGGCACAGACGTTGCCCCCGAAACTTTTGTAAACACAGCTATAGAACAGAACTGTCAGGTTATCTGCTGTTCAGCTTTGCTTACAACCACTATGGACGTTATGGCTGACGTTGTAAAGGCAGCCGAAGCCGCAGGCATAAGAGACAAAGTAAAAATAATGATAGGCGGTGCTCCCGTAACGGAAGACTACTGCAATCAGATAGGTGCTGATAAATACACCTCAGATGCGGCAAGTGCGGCAGATGCAGCTCTTGAACTCTGTAAATAAATATATTTAAGGAGGTCTTACAATGGCAGAAATGACCACAAGAGAAAGAATGTTGAGAACATACAGACATCAGGAAACAGACAGAATCCTTATGGTAGACAGTGCGTGGGAAGGTACACAAAAAAGATGGTATAATGAGGGTATGCCTAAGAATATGGACTGGCAAGATTACTTTGGGTTTGACAAAATAGTTAATATTCTCCCTGACAATACTCCTCGTTATCCCTATAAGCTCATAGAAGAAACAGACAGATATATAATAGAAAATACAAGCTGGGGAACGACACGAAAATCCTTCAAGGAGATTGACTCTACCCCTGAAATTCTGGACCATTATTACAGCAACCCCGACACTTGGGAAGAAGCAAAAGCAAAAATGTTGGAATACCACGAAGACAGAATTCCATGGGATCTGCTTAAAAGAGATGCGGCAAAATGGGAAGCAAACGGAGATTTCAGACAGCTTACAGTATGGTTTGGGTTCGATGTTGCACACTCTCATATGGCAGGTACTGAAAACATCCTTATGGGAATGTACGAAGACCCCGAATGGATAACGGATATATTTGATACGTATCTGACATCTTCCTTAAACCTTTGTCAGAAAATTCTTGATGCAGGATACAAATTTGACGGAATATTCTGGTATGACGATATGGGTTATAAGGGCTCACCTTTCTTCTCCCCCGAAATGTACCGTGAGCTTTTAAAGCCTTTCCACAAAAAAGCCGTGGATTGGGCTCATGAAAGAGGCATGGTAACAGAGCTTCACTCCTGCGGATTTATTGAACCGCTTCTGCCCGACATTGTTGAAACAGGTGTTGAAATGCTCAATCCCCTTGAAATAAAAGCAGGAATGGATCCTTACAAGCTCAAGAATCTTTACGGAGACAAATTGGCGTTCCATGGCGGTATAAATGCCCAGATATGGGATAAACCCGAATTGGTAAAAGCCGAAATGGAAAGAATAATTCCCTTAATGAAGGAAGGCGGCGGTTATGTTTTCGCTTCCGACCATTCGATTCCCAACTCCGTCTCCTTTGAAAACATGAAAGAAATTGCCGAATTGGCACACAAATTAGGTAAATATTAACATGAAAAGAAATATGAAATTATGGCTTGAGGAGCTGTTGAAATCAGACGTTAAAAAAGCCTTACCAATACTCTCTTTTCCGTCAGTACAATTATTGGGTATAACAGTAAAAAAGCTTATTTCCGACAGCGAACTGCAGGCAAAAGGTATGAAAATGATTGCGGAAAGAACAGATTCCGCGGCGGCTGTAAGCCTTATGGACCTTTCAGTTGAGGCTGAATGTTTCGGTGCTTCCGTCAAATTTTCAGACGATGAAGTTCCCACAGTAACAGGAAGAATAATCAATAACGAAGAGGATGCAAAAAATCTGAAAATTCCCGAAATAGGCACGGCAAGGTCTGGCTTATACATCAACGCAATAAAAAAAGCCTGCGAAGATATCACAGACCGCCCTGTTTTTGCGGGGATGATAGGTCCGTTTTCTTTGGCGGCAAGGCTTTTTGACGTAACGGAAATAATGATGGACTGCTACGAAGACCCCGATATGGTTCATACAGTTCTTGAAAAAACGACGGATTTTCTTATCAACTACGCAAAGGCATACAAAGAAGCAGGAGCTAACGGCATAGTTTTGGCTGAACCCGTTTCGGGACTTCTCTCCCCTGCGCTTGAAGAAGAATTTTCTTCCCCTTATGTAAAGAAGATTGTGGATTCTGTGCAGGATGATGAATTCATTCTTATATATCACAACTGCGGAAATAATACGCCCTTGATGACAGAATCCATATACTTAACAGGCTCTGCGGCTTACCACTTCGGAAATGCTGTGGACATGAAAGAAATGATGGAAAAATTCCCCGAAAATACGGTTCTTATGGGAAACGTAGACCCTGCCGCTGTTCTCAGAAGAGGTACTCCCGAAGCCGTAAGAGCTGAAACCTTAAGAATAATGAATGAATGTTGCAGCCATAAAAACTTTGTTATCTCCTCAGGCTGTGACATTCCTCCCCTTACACCATGGGAAAACCTTGATGCATTCTTTGCCGCTGTGGAGGAGTTTTATGGAAAACAATGAATTGAACGCCCTTTTGATTTCTGAGGTACTGAAGCTTGGAGCTTTCAAGGCAAACATAATTGAAGTAAAAGATATTCAGTTTGATGTAAGATTCAGAGATATGTGCGCTTCAAACGCTTGCGGAAACTACGGCAAATGCTGGACTTGTCCACCCGACTGCGGAGATATTGATGAAATGATAAAGAGTCTTTCGCAATATAAATATGCGTTGGTATATCAAACTGTCGGACAACTCGAAGACAGTTATGATTTTGAAGGCATGACAGAAGTGGGAAATGAGCATAACAAAAGAATACAAGCCGTAAGAAAAGCCGCTGAAAGAATACTGAATAATAAAATATTAAATCTCGGAGCAGGCGGATGCAGAATATGCGAGGTCTGTGCAAAAAAGACAAATGAACCTTGCAGAAATCCCCAAATTGCAACTGTATCTCTTGAAGCTTACGGAATAAACGTTTCAAAGCTTGCTCAAACTGCAGGCATGAAATATATAAACGGACAAAACACCGTAACATATTTCGGTGGTGTATTCTTCAACGGAGAAAATGATGAGTAAAGCAGACGTAAACGTAAACGGAAAAACATATTCCGTTGAAATCGGAACAAAGTTAAAAGATATCCTTCACATAAGCATACCTTGCGGTGGCCACGGAAGATGCGGCAAATGCAAAGTCTATGCCGAGGGAAAGATATCTCAACCGAGTATTGCCGAAAAAAGTAATCTTACACCCGAAGAAATTCAAAAAGGTATCCGTCTTGCTTGCATGACATATGTCGAGGGAAACTGCACGGTAAAAACATTAACAAAAGAAGCTGAAAACAAAATACTTACAAAAGTAAATATAAGAACTGACGTAAAAACTCCCCTGTTTTCAAAATACGGCTTGGCTGTTGATATAGGAACAACAACCATTGCAGCAAATCTTTTTGATATAAGCGGAAATATTGTTTGCAGCGACTCAAAAATGAATCCTCAATCCCATTGGGGTGCAGACGTCATTTCAAGAATAGAAGCCTCAATGAAAGGTAGCAAGTCGGAATTAGCAGAAGCTGTTTGCAATACCTTGGATGAAATGATTTCAGATATTGCAAAAAAAGCGAATATAGATACCGCAGACATTGACGGACTTGTTATTACGGGAAACACCGCCATGCTTCATCTGCTGACCAAGACAGACGTTGAACCTTTGTCAAAAGCTCCGTTCAAGGCAAAAAGGCTCTTTAACGAGTGTATCAAAGCAGAAGAGTTAAACCTGAAAAATCTTCTCCCCCAAACCCAAATATATCTGCCGCCATGCATTTCCGCATTTATAGGTGCTGATACAGTTTGTGCGATGACAGCTTCAAACATCGGAAACGGAAACAAAACAGAAATACTTGCGGATATCGGCACAAACGGCGAAATGGTTCTCAGCCACAACGGAAAGCTCTATGCCTGCTCAACAGCTGCAGGACCTGCCTTTGAAGGTGCGGGAATATCCATGGGAATGAACGGCAAAACAGGCGCAATAGACAAAGTAAAAATACACGGTGATGAAATGTTTACTCACGTCATCGGTGAAGAAGACCCCGTAGGAATCTGCGGAAGCGGACTTGTGGACGCAATAGCTTGTTTATTGGAGCTTGAAATTTTGGACGAAACGGGATATCTTGAAGAGGACGAAATTGAGATTTCAAGCCCCGTAAAAATAACCCGTGACGACGTAAGAAAAGTACAGACCGCCAAAAGCGCAATCATATCGGGAATAAAAACAATGATGAAGGTCATGAACATCGAAAACGATGATATTAAAAAGCTAGTTATTGCAGGCGGTTTTGGTAATTATCTTAACAGAGAAAACGCAGGGAAAATAGGTCTTTTACCGAAAGAACTGCTCTCCCGAACAGAAGTTGCGGGAAATGCCGCATTAAGCGGTGCTTCCATGATACTTTTGAATTCCGAGTACAAAGAAAAAGCTGAAATTTTGGCAAACACCACGGAAGTTCTAAATCTCGATGCAAACCCCGTATTTACGGAAGAATATATAGAAAATATGTTTTTCGGATAAAGCGACATAAATAACTTTAAAATGCAATAGTCATAACCACTTGTTTATTCGTGGTTATGACTATCTGTTTTACCGTTATATCTCAGAAAGCTTTATATACTGCTCTTTCAAAGCAGGGTACAAGTCTTTATACAGAGTATAATATTTATTATATTCAGCGCTGTTTTCCGAAATGGGAGACTGTGTTTTATCCGTTTTGATTATTTTCTCACAAGCTTCGGCAACCGTGCTGTAAACGCCCGTACCTACGAGGGCAAGGATAGCAACACCGAGAGCGGGCCCTTCTTTTGAAGAAACTGTTTTCACGGGACATTCATATTGGTCTGCAAGCATCTGTCTCCAAAGGGGTGATCTTCCGCCACCGCCGCAAGCCATCATATCGGAAACGTTTATTCCCATTTCTCTGCAGATCTCAACGCTGTCACGGAGTGCAAAGGTAACGCCTTCCATTACTGCACGGAGCATATCCTGCTTTGTGTGGATAGCAGAAAGTCCGAAGAAAACACCTCTTGCAAATGGGTCAAGATGTGGTGTACGTTCACCCATGAGATACGGAAGATATACAAGTCGGTTTGCGCCAACAGGCACAGCCTCAGCCTCTTTATCCATAAGGATATATTCATCTGTACCGAGGCGTTTTGCCTCATCTTTTTCCTCTTGGCAGAAATTATCCCTGAACCATTTGAGGGAAAGTCCGGCACTCTGAACTACGCCCATTATGTGCCATGTATCGGGAACAGCGGCACAGCAGGTATGAACTCTGCCTTTTGGGTCTATTGATACCTTTGAAGTATGAGCAAAAACAACACCGCTTGTTCCTATTGTGGTAAAGGCTTTACCGTCGGAAACAACGCCTGTACCAACAGCGGCGGCAGCGTTATCCCCTGCCCCACCGACAACGGCAGTACCTGCGGCAAGTCCCGTAATTTCAGCGGCATTTTCAGTAACTCTGCCCGTTATCTCACAGGACTCGTAGACCTTTGCAAGTAAGCCCATATCAATACCCAAAAGGTCACATATCTCCTTACTCCAACATCTGTTGGGAACGTCAAGAAGCTGCATTCCCGAAGCATCGGAAACTTCCGTAGCAAACTCCCCTGTCAGTTTAAATCTTATATAATCTTTAGGAAGAAGAATATGGCGGCATTTTGCAAAATTCTCAGGTTCATTGTTTTTGACCCACAGAATTTTTGCGGCAGTCCAGCCCGTCAAAGCAGGATTTGCCGTAATTTCAATAAGCTTTTCTCTGCCGACCTTTTCGTTCATTTCTTCAACTTCTTTGGCGGTACGCTGATCGCACCATATAATGGATCTTCTTATGACCTCGCAGTTTTCGTCAAGCATAACAAGACCGTGCATCTGTCCCGAAAGACCGATTCCAACGATATCGGAGCTTGAAACTCCGCTTTTTTCAATTACCGCTTTAATTGTCATAACGGTTGCATTATACCAATCTTCGGGATCTTGCTCCGCATAACCGTTCTGAGGCTGATACATGGGGTATTCAACCGTTTCGGAAGCAATAACAATTCCGAATTCATCGAATAAAACGGTTTTAGTGCCGCTTGTTCCGATATCTGTTCCTATTACATAACGCATATCTGCACCCCATTAAAGAGAAAACATAATATTATTCATTACAGATTCAAGCATTTCCTGTCTGCCGCTGGAAATGGAATCCACAACCTCACCTTTTTCAAGAGCATATTTTTCCAAAGCCGCAAAATCAGCCTTTCCGCTGATGATATCAGCACCGATACCTGTATTCCAGGAAGAATAACGGTCAGCAACGAAGCTGTCAAGTCTGCCGTCTTCAATCATCTTATAAGCAATTTTGAGACCGAGAGCAAATGCGTCCATACCTGCAATATAGCTGTGGAAAATATCCTCTGCAGTATAAGAGCCTCTTCTTGCTTTAGCGTCAAAGTTAAGACCGCCGTTTACAAAGCCGCCTGCCTTAATAACTTCGTACATACAAAGGGCTGTTTCATAAACGTTTGTGGGGAACTGGTCTGTATCCCTACCGAGAAGCATATCGCCCTGATTTGCGTCAATAGAGCCGAATACGCCGTTTTCTCTTGCAAGTCTGAGTTCATGCTGGAAAGTATGCTGTGCAAGTGTTGCATGGTTTGCTTCAATATTCATTTTGAAATCTTTATCAAGGCCGTATTTACGCAAGAAGCCGAGAACTGTAGCTACGTCGAAGTCGTACTGATGCTTTGTGGGTTCCTTTGGTTTGGGTTCGATATAGAAATCACCTGTATAGCCGATAGAACGGGCATAATCAACAGCCATTCTCATGAGACGAGCCATATTATCAAGCTCAAGACCCATATTTGTGTTAAGGAGAGTTTCATAACCTTCCCGGCCGCCCCAGAAAACGTAACCGCTACCGCCCAATTTTACAGTTGCTTCAATAGCCTTTTTGATCTGAGCCGCAGCAAAAGCAAAAACATCGGCAGAAGGAGAAGTTCCCGCACCGTGCATATAACGGGGATGATCGAAGCATTTAGCAGTACCCCAGAGACATTTCTTTGTGGGGTCAGCCTTCATTTTTTCAGCAATATAATCAACTACAACGTCCAATTTTTCATTTGACTCTGCAAGACTGCCGTATTCGGGGGAAAGGTCTCTGTCATGGAAGCAGAAATATTCGATGGAAAGCTTATCCATTATTTCAAAAGCCGCATCAACCTTCGCAAAGGCTCTTTTTTCGGGTTCCATTTCACCCCATGTTTTATCTGCAGTTCCGCAACCGAACATATCTGTGCCGTCACCGCCCATTGTATGCCACCATGAAAGTGCGAATTTGAGCTGTTCTTTCATTGTTTTGCCGCCGATTACTTCATCGGGGTTATAATGCTTGAATGCAAGAGGGTTTGTGCTGTTTTTACCCTCATATTTAATTTTTCCGATATTTGCAAAGTATTCCATTGTTTTTTCTCCTTTATCTTTTATATTAAAATATTACTTTTACAGTCTCGCCTTTATGAATAAAGACTTTTTTAAATCCACACAGATTTTTGTGCGGTATATATTCAAATTTAAGAACAGAATATTTAGTATCAAAATCACCCTTATTGGTAAGCTCAACGGTATTTTCGTTGATCCAGTTTTCTTCGATTTCCGAATACGTAAGACCGTAACCGAATTCATAAACAGGTGTGCCTTTGAAGAATTTATATGTTCTGTTTTCCATTGAATAATCCTTGAAATCGGGAAGATCTTCAACAGACTCATAGAATGTCACGGGAAGTCTTCCGCTGGGAGAAACCTTACCGAAGATTATATCCGCAAGAGCAAGTCCGCCCATAGCACCGGGATAGAAGCATTGAATGATAGCATCACAATCGTTTTTCTGTTTTGAAAGATTCAAGCAACTGCCGGAAACGTTAACGTAAATTATGGGTTTACCCAATTTCACTACCTCAGCATAAAGCTCATTCTGAACGTCGGGTAATTCCAAATTCAATTTATCGCCGCTCATGTCTGCATTGTAAGCATCACCGTCTTCGCCTTCCAACGTGGCGTCAAGACCCATACACATTATAACGACGTCTGCGTTCTTAACCTCAACCAACGCCTCGCGAATGGTAACTCCGGAATGCCTGCTAAGCTCCTTAAATAAATCACAGCCTTGCGCATAACCAACCTCGGCATATTCCTGAATACCGCGCAAAAGAGTATAATATTTGGAAGGAATACCGTTGTAATTTCCCAAAAGAACCATCTTAGAATCGGCATTGGGACCTATAACAGCGATCTTCTTATTTTTATCAAGGGGTAAAATTCCGTTGTTTTTCAGCAAAACCATGCTTTCCTGAGCCATTTCCCTGTTGATAGCGGTAGATTTTTCATTTTCTATCACATCATAGGAAATATCGTCATATTCACAGTCATCTGCAAACATACCCAATCTGAAACGGGCTGTAAACAATCTTTCAACTGCCCTTGTTACTGTTTCTTCTGATACGAGATTCAAGGCAACTGCGGTTTTAAGCCACTTATATGCATCACCGCAATTCAGGTCACAACCGTTATTAACTGCCAAAGCTGAGCTTTCAGCATAATTTTCAGTAACCTTATGCTCATTGTTTATGGCGCATATTGCACCGCAGTCAGAAACCACGTAACCTTTAAAGCCGAACTCACCTCTGAGAATATCATCCAGCAAAGTTTTACTTGCACAACAGGGCTCTCCGTTAGCTCTGTTATATGCACCCATTACTGCTGAAGGGTCAGCATTATCTATGCAATACTTAAACGCCCAAAGATAAGTCTCGTAAAGATCCTTTTCATTTACTACGGAATTGAAGGAAAGTCTTCCTCTTTCAGGCCCACTGTGTACAGCATAATGCTTCAAAGTAGCATCGGTTTTTCTGTACTTTCCGTTGCCCTGAAGACCTTTGATGAAAGCTGTACCCATTCTTCCTGTAAGATAGGGGTCTTCACCGTAAGTTTCATGTCCCCTGCCCCAACGCGGATCTCTGAAGATATTTATATTGGGTGACCAAATGGTTAAACCTTGATACATATCAGTATCACCGAATTTTTTGTATTCGTTATACTTTGCACGAGCCTCATCGGAAATGACGTTTCCCACATCTTGCAGCAGCTCATCGTTAAAGCTTGCAGCCATTCCTATTGCCTGAGGGAAAACCGTGGCACGACCCGAACGGGCAAATCCATGCAGACCTTCGTTCCACCAGTTGTAGGCTTTAACACCCAACCGTTCTATTGCGGGAGCATCATATTTCATTTGAGCCATTTTTTCGGGAAGCGTCATTTGAGCTACAAGCTCTTTTGCCATTTTTTCAAAATCCATATCTGAACATCCTTTCAACATAATATTTAATTCAATATAATTATACCATAATTCACAGAAAAGTTCTACTGCAAATCTTGCTTTTTCCATAGACACATCTTGCTTTTTTTCAAAAAATGTTGTATAATATAATTATGATACTGTTTATCTGACGGAGACTCAAATGAAAAACGCTTTTTATGAAAATATAAATACCGCAACCTATGATTATCCGCATATGGAATTCAACAAAGAAAATCTCACCTATTTATCCCATTTTCACAATGAGATAGAGCTTATTTACTTTTATGAGGGTTCCATATCCGTATTCTGTGACAATAAGAAAACAGAAGGAAAAGCGGGAGATATTTTCATATTTATGCCGGGACAGATACACAGCTTTATTTCAACTGAGCCAAACAAGTATCATCTCTGGAAATTGCGTTGTGAAAATGAAATGGACGGAACGGATTTTTCAAAGCTGAGAACTGCCTGCACACCCATAGACAGAAACGGAGAATTGTATAAAAAATTGCTCTCCGACATCAAAGAATGTCTTGAAGAAAAAGCCTCCCAAAAGCAAGGTCAGGCTTATTTTTTCAACAGCTTTGCAAATAAAACCGTGGGCAACATATTAAGATACGGAAATCTTGTTAATATTGATAAAAAACAAGACAAAATCAGCAAATTCAATACAGAATTTCTCAACAAGGTCAATGAATACATCGAAAAAAACTATACAGAAAAAATCACCATATTGCAAATAGCTAAATATTGCGGTTTTTCCGAATATTATTTTGCTCACACATTCAAAAAAATAACAGGTGCAACATTTTTTGAGCATTTGACAATTTTCAGACTGAACAAGGCAATAAACATCCATATAAAAACAAAAAAACCGCTTACCGAAACGGCATTCGACTGCGGTTTTACAAATACAAGATCCTTTTACCGACTTTTCAAAAAGCATTTTTTGGTAACGCCAAAAGAATACATAAATAAAATGAAAAACTCGGATTTTGATAATATATAAATCAGGGATCGGCTTGTTTAATTTTTCACGGGGAAAAACATTTTTGTAAAATTGTTTTTCCCCGTGTTTCATATTCAATTTTACATTATTGTTCTATCAGATATTCCGTATCGTAATAGTTGTTTTTTGTTACATGGAGACTTCCGTCTGTCTTTTTTACTATCATGATATAGCCGTCAACACCGTTTACGCAAGTCAAAACAAAATCTTCAACATCTGTAAATTCCATTGAGGCATGAGCGACATCATACATACTCAAACCGTCACTTACAGGCTGTAACGGGTCAAGGGGAACACCAATTTCAACAGATTCGGGTTTTTCAAGCAGATAATCGGGAAAAATCAACCTACCGTCCGCAGTCAAAGCCACGGGAACAATAGGGTCGGAATCAAAACTGTAAACTTCAAGTTTAACAATGTTTTCCGCAGTAAAGTCCACACCTGCAGAAAGGACTTTTCCCGATGATGTCAAACCGAAAACAGCCTTAAGCTCTGTATAATCCCAATAAGCACAGCTCATATCAACGACATTTTGCCATTCCGCAGTTTCCAGGAAGGCTGAACAGGTTACAGTACCGTCACTGTTAAGCCTCGGTTCTTCAAGAAGTTTTGGGTTTTCAGGTACCGATAAATTATATATCTTACCGTCTCCCGCATAAATATAATTTCCTTTTATTCGGAGAACACCAACAGTTTGATACAGATTTTCAATAAAATACCACGCCAAATCATCAGTATAATTAAAATCGTCATCCACTAAGGGTTGCAAAGTCCCTTTTCCAAAACTTTCTTCAAAAAAGACATATCCACCGTAAACTTTCTTAATAGGCAAAGCAATATCATTTATACTTTGCATGGAAGTATGCCTCTGATTAAAATCATCCGCAATTTTATCTCCCGAAGGTTTTAAAGCTTTGACTTCTCCGTTTATAACCGCATAATAGTCAGACAAAGTAGATTCTCTCTTTGCAAGAATCGTATCCGTAATATCAAACAGTTCTATACTTATATCTTCCGAAAAATCATTTTGCAATTCTTTATTATCCTCTCCAACGTCTGAAATCAAATTGTCTTGGCTTTCGGGATTTTCCTCTTGAAATGGTGCGGAAACAGTACAGGAACAAAGCAATACTACCGACAGAAAAACAATTATAAATTTACTCATATTCATAGATATCTCCTTTCTGTTTAAAGTTCTTCTTTTTTTAATTTCATTATACCTACAAATTGGAATTTTATCGTTTTGCCTTTTTACTGTTAGCAATTTTTTCGATATCCTCTTTGTCAATCCATTCTTCAGTAAAGCCACAATTACAGCATATGTATCTATTCACGTTTACAGCGGAAAAGATAGTGTTGCCGGTTAACACATTGTTGCCGGAGCCATAAGCACCGGAATATCCATCAATTCTTACGATATTTGCAGATTGGCATTTGGGACAGATCTTTGTATTTTTCATATTTGTGATTCCTTTCAAAGTCTTATTTATCTAACAATTACATTATATCATAAATCCCCCCGAATGTAAATAGCCTATATATCTTCTTACAAAATTTTATTTTCCGAAAACTGTTAACATAATAACAAAACAGAGCACCTTCCAATCAAGGAAAATGCTCTGCTATTTTTATTCAATTAGTTCTGAGCTTTAAGGTCTTCAAGAGCTTTAAGAGCAGCTTTTCTGGAAAGGTTGATTCTTCCCTGGCTGTCTGTACCCTGATAGAGAACCCAAACTTCATCGCCTACGGTTACAACGTCTTCAACCTGAGCAACACGTTTTTCGTCAAGCTGAGAAATATGAACCATACCCTCTTTACCGGGAACGAATTCAACGAATGCACCGATAGGAATGATCTTTGTAACCTTGCCCTTATAAACAGCACCTACCTGAGGTCCTTCAACGATAGTCTTAACTATGCTGAGAGCTGTTTCGCCTGCGGCTTTATCAATATAGGAGATATAGATTCTGCCGTCATCTTCGATATCCATTTTAACGCCTGTTTCAGCAACGATTCTCTGGATAACCTTACCGCCTGTACCGATAACCTCACGGATCTTGTCCACGGGAATTGTGTGAGTGATGATCTTGGGTGCAAGTGCGGAAAGCTCTGCTCTGGGTTCGGGAATAGCCTTGAGGATAACTTCGTCAATGATGTATTCTCTGCCCTTTTTGGTCTGTTCGAATGCTTTTTCGATGATATCGTATGTGAGACCGTCAACCTTGATATCCATCTGAATGGATGTGATACCCTTCTTTGTACCTGCTACCTTGAAGTCCATGTCGCCGTAGAAGTCCTCAAGACCCTGGATATCGATCATTGTATCCCAAGAGCCGTCCCCAGCGGTGATAAGACCGCAGGAGATACCTGCAACGGGAGCCTTGATCGGAACGCCTGCTGCCATAAGAGCAAGGGTAGAACCGCAGACAGAGCCCTGAGAGGTAGAGCCGTTAGAGGAAACGACGTCGGATACGAGACGGATAGCATAGGGGAATTCCTCCTCGGAGGGAAGAACGGGAACGAGAGAACGTTCAGCGAGCGCACCGTGACCGATCTCGCGGCGTCCGGGGCTTCTTACAGCCTTAGCTTCACCTGTGGAGAAGCCGGGCATGTTGTAGTGGTGCATATATCTCTTGGAGGTTTCGTTGTCGATACCGTCCAGCATCTGAGCCTCGTTCAGGGTGCCCAAGGTGGCAATGGTCAGAACCTGCGTCTGGCCACGGGTGAACAGACCCGAACCATGGGTGCGGGGCAGCAGACCAACCTCTGCCGTCAGAGGACGGATCTGGTTCATGGCACGGCCATCCACACGCTTCTTGTCAACCAGCAACCAGCGGCGAACGATCTTCTTCTGAATCTTGTAGATCAGCTCC
>JAZSMD010000062.1:0-4980 GCA_045535665.1 Eubacteriales bacterium | reverse complement strand
TGTTGGCAAACGGTAACACTTGTTGCATGATTCAGAGCATCATATTCTGTTCAGAATTTCTTTTTTTACCGTTGAAATGAACTCTTCCGCAGACGTTGAAACAGATTTTTCGGAACGGTCACGGACTGAAATTCTGTTTTCGGCAGCCTCTTTTTCGCCGATTATCACCATGTACGGCACTCTTTCGACGTACTGTGCCTGGCGTATCATGTAGCCGATCTTTTCGTTTCTGTCGTCAAGCTCACAGCGGATACCTTCATTACACAGTTTTTCGTAAATTTCCCTTGCGTATTCCGAGCTCTTTTCCGAAACGGTCAGAACTTTTACCTGAACGGGGGAGAGCCATGTGGGGTATTTACCTGCAAAATGCTCCGTAAGAATACCGATAAATCTTTCTATTGACCCGAAGCATACTCTGTGAATCATTATGGGTCGCTGCTTTTGGTTGTTTTCGTCGTTGTATGTCAGGTCAAAATTCTGAGGAAGCTGGAAATCCAACTGTATCGTGCCGCATTGCCACGTTCTGCCTATGCTGTCACGGAGGTGGAAGTCTATCTTCGGTCCGTAAAATGCTCCGTCACCCTCGTTTACCGTGTAGGGGAGTCCCAGGCTGTTAAGAGCATCTCTCAAGCCTTCCGTTGCCGCTTCCCAATCTTCATCACTTCCCATGCTGTTTTCGGGACGTGTGGAAAGCTCAAGGAAATATTCAAAGCCGAATTTTGTGTAAACCTCATTTATAAGCTTTACTACTCCCGCAATTTCGGAAGATATCTGCTCCTTTGTCATGAAGATGTGCGCATCGTCCTGAGTGAAACAGCGAACTCTGAAAAGTCCGTGCAAAGCACCTTTAAGCTCGTGCCTATGCACAAGTCCCAGCTCACCCACACGCATGGGAAGCTCTCTGTAGCTGTGGGGCTTACTGTTGTACACAAGAACGCCTCCGGGACAGTTCATGGGTTTTACACAACATTCCTCTTCGTCGATAACAGTTGAATACATATTGTCCTTGTAGTGGTCCCAATGTCCGCTTGTTTCCCAGAGCCTGCGGTTCATGATTATTGGAGTTGACACTTCAACATATCCCGCCTTGCGGTGGATCTCACGCCAATAGTCAATGAGTGTATTTTTTAATATCATGCCGTTTGGAAGGAAGAAGGGGAACCCCACTCCGTCTTCGCTGAACATGAAAAGATTCATTTCCTTTCCGATTTTTCTGTGGTCACGTTTTGCGGCTTCTTCCTGCATTTTCAAAAAGGCTTCAAGCTCTTCGTTTGTGGCGAAAGCCGTACCGTTGATTCTTGTAAGCATCTTGTTTTTGCTGTCGTTTTTCCAATATGCACCCGATATCCCCGTAAGCTTGAAAGCCTTCAAAGCCTTCGTGTAAGTAAGGTGAGGACCTGCACACATATCCGTGTATTCTCCCTGCGTGTAGAAGCTTATTGCCGCATCCTTGCCGAGGTCGGAAATATGTTCGAGCTTATAGATTTCCCCGCGTTCTTCGAGATATTTCACCGCTTCTTCCGTGGAAAGTGTGGAAACTTTTATGGGAAGATTTTCCTTGACTATCTTTTTCATTTCATTTTCGATCTTTTCCAGGTCGCTGTCGGAAAGCTTGATATCTCCTAAGTCAATATCGTAGTGAAAACCCTTTTCGTTTGCGGGACCGTATGCGAATTTTGCTTCGGGATAAAGTCTTTTTACCGCCTGGGCGAGAATGTGTGCGGCTGTGTGCCTGATGACGTGAAGCTCTTCTTCCATAGGACATTGTGAAACTTCACCGTTAGAGTAGATTACTTTCATTTGTTTTGTCTCCTATTCAAAAATATTTTACCGAATAAGAAAAGCACCCGTGACAAATAGACAGAAAAATTCTGTAATTTGCCAAGGGTGCACTACTTTTATATGAAAATGCACGGTTCCACCTTGATTTTTAACTTATCGGATTCCAACAAATCCTATCCTTTAACGCAGGAGTACGGCAACACTTACTGTTGTTTCGGTGTGCGGCTCAGGAGCGGTCTTCGCCAATGCTTCCCATAAGGAATTTCCAGCCTGAGTCCGAAGACTTCCGATTCCTCTCTCTTGTATGCTCCGCAAAGGTTACTCTTTCCATCGTAGCCTTTCTTATTCAATACATTATTATTTTAATCCTCATTTTTGTCTTTTTCAAGGTAAATAAATCAAATAATTTGTGACACAAAAAAATCACAGAAATCATTTAAAATACCTCTTGACAAATGAGAAAAAAAGTGCTATAATAAAGTCATACCAAAATAGTATGAATTCAAAAAAGGTCTAAAAATAAAAATCTGACCCTCTTGACAAATACCGAAAAATGTGGTATAATGATATCATACAAAAACAGTATGAATTGGGTGGTGTCCGATGCACTTAACTCTTGAACAGGATTACGCCATAAGGGTGTCCTACGAATTATGCAAGGCTCAGGATTTTATGGATGTCGGTGAAATTGCCGATAAAACAGGAATTTCCAGAGCATATGCCCAGAAGATAATGTTTAAATTAAGCAAATCCCCCTTGTTCGTTTCCAAAAAGGGAGTGGACGGCGGATATAAGCTTGCAGAGGGCGTGACCCCTGCAAATGTGTCGTTTTACGATGTACTCACCGCAATGGGAGAAGAGCTTTATGTAAATTCATGTCTTACGGGTAAGTACAAATGCACAAGACCCGAGGTTCTGGAAAATTCGGGCAAGTGCGAAATTCAAAAGCTGATGAAGTTTTTGAATAATGAATGGGTTGCACATCTTAAGTCAATGACTTTTGATATGGTTATAAAAACAATAAACTGAAAAAATTGATTCTTTATTTTACGGAGGTAATTTATTATGAAATTTGTATGTACAGTATGCGGTTATGTTCACGAAGGCGATGCAGCTCCCGAAAAGTGCCCACAGTGCAAAGTTCCCGCTTCTAAATTTAAGGCTCAGGATGAAGGCAGAACATGGGCTGCAGAACACGTTGTAGGCGTTGCAGCAGGCGCAAGCGAAGATATCATCGCTGATCTCAGAGCAAACTACATGGGCGAATGCACAGAAGTAGGTATGTACCTTGCAATGGCAAGAGTAGCTCACAGAGAAGGTTACCCCGAAATCGGTCTCTACTGGGAAAAGGCAGCTTGGGAAGAAGCTGAACACGCAGCTAAATTTGCAGAACTTCTCGGTGAAGTTGTAACAGACAGCACAAAGAAGAACCTCGAAATGAGAGTAGATGCTGAAAACGGCGCAACAGCAGGTAAATTCGACCTTGCTAAGAGAGCTAAAGAAGCTAACCTCGACGCTATCCATGACACAGTTCACGAAATGGCAAGAGACGAAGCAAGACACGGTAAAGCATTCGAAGGTCTTCTCAACAGATATTTCGGCAAATAATGTAAAACAAACAAAACGAGCGGAGGGTAAAACCTCCGCTTTTTTGTTTGTGTAGTATGGGTGTTAGGATTGTATCAAAATCAAGGAATTAGTCAACGAATTAGGATTGCAACGAATGGAAGCATACTATGATACAGAATACTACAAAAAACGATTGAGACAGATAAAAGCAGAACTTGATGAGAAAGAAAACAAGTTGAAAGCAACCGAAGAACTCTTGAAAAGATAAGCACATATTTTCAATTTTTTGTGAATGATACAGACAACCAATTGAAAAATAGCAAAAAATATGATATACTGGATATGTGAAAACAGTTCGATAAACAAGAATTTGGAAGAGGGGAGTGCCCGTATGAAAAAGAAGAAATTGTTATTTGCAATATTATGTGCCTTGGGTAGCGGAACAGTAGGATTCTTTGCAAACCAATTAACCGAGGTATATGGTTGTGTATTATTCGGTATTGGTGTTGGTCTGATGGTATATTCAATTATAAATTTAAGTAAGTAAATTCCAATTTGCAAGCGAGGTAATAAAAATGAACTCCCATAGGAAGAAAATGATTGCACCAATTGTGATTTCGGTCATAATGATACTTTATTACGTTGTTTACTTTGGCTTTTTAATTACACTGCTTCCAGGTATATGGAAATATGCTTTGGGTATCCTTCCTTTTGCATTTTCGGTGTTAATAGTCAAGGTTTGCATAGAAAGAATTAATGAGATAAGGAAAGGTGAAGAAGATGATATTAGTAAATACTGATTATATCAGCGGCAAAGAATTGGAAACGCTATCTCTTGTAAAAGGAAGCACAATTCAGTCCAAGCACATCGGAAAGGATATTGCACAGAGTTTTAAAACCTTAGTAGGCGGAGAACTGAAATCGTACAATGAGATGATGAACGAAGCAAGAGCCCTCGCTACAAAGAGAATGGTTGAAGAAGCCGAAGCACTTGGAGCAGATGCTATTGTGAATATTCGTTATGCATCCGCTGCCGTTATGCAGGGAGCCGCAGAGGTTATTGTATATGGTACAGCTGTCAAATTTATTGACAAGTAATCCAAATTCCAATTTGTCGGTCTGCCTATAGTTTTTCCTCATAAACATTTCAAAAAAATTGATTCGCACACCGTTACACAAAACATATGATTTTTCCATTCATAAAAATATTTTTGAATTTTTTATGAGGAGAAATCTACTGCATAGATTTTTATGCTTTTGTGCTATTTTTGTGCTAAATGGTTAAAAATGCCCGTTTTTACCGCATTTTTAAGGTTTTCTGTGACGAAGAAAGACACGGCAAGGCATTTGAGGGTCTGCTCAAGAGATATTTTCAGTAAGATTTGCACAAAAATAATACTATAATATAGCGTGATTTTGTGGTATTCTGCAATATAAAGCGGAATACCTCATTTTTTCAACCAGTGACACGGTGTGTGTATGGCTGGGTGTAAAACAAGTTGAAAGCAATCGAAGAACTCTTGAAAAGATAAGCACATATTTTCAATTTTTTGTGAATGATACAGACAACCAATTGAAAAATAGCAAAAAATATGATATACTGGATATGTGAAAACAGTTCGGAAAATA
>JAZSMD010000001.1:0-94705 GCA_045535665.1 Eubacteriales bacterium | reverse complement strand
GGAAGTCAAAGCAAAGGTTGAAGAGCTTGCGGAAAAATTGGAAATTGCAGACAAGCTGAAAAAGAAGCCCACACAGCTTTCAGGCGGTCAGGCACAGAGAGTAGCCATTGCAAGAGCTCTTATCCATAACCCGAAAATGATACTTGCGGACGAACCTACAGGCGCTCTTGACGAAGCTACGGGCAAAAGCATAATGGAAATATTCACACAGATAAATAAAGAAAAAGGCACGACCCTCATCGTTGTTACCCACGATAAAGGTGTTGCTGATTATTGCGGCAGAACAGTTGTTATGAAGGACGGTAAAATCGTTTAAATTTAAGATATATAAAAAGGCTCTATGTCATTTTGGAGATTTCAGATACCAAGATTGACATAGAGCCTTTTTACATAAATTATTCGACAAAGATATTCGATCAAGTTGTAATTTCCTTATTCAGCCACTTCTTTGAAAGGAATCTTCCGTAAACGATAACCGCACGACAAGTTTGGTCAAGAACTATGGTAAGCCATGCACCGACTATTCCCCACTCAAAAACGGAGACGAACAGATATGCAACAAAAACACGGAAGACCCAAACGCTGAAAAAGTTTGCTATCAGCGGAGTTAAAGTGTCCTTTGCCCCTCTCAACGCCGCGGCAATGGGAATCTGTGTGGAAATACCCGGAAGTCCCAAAGCGATAAGCTTCAATGCCGTACTTGCGGCTGATACGGTAGCAGGTTCGGAGTTATAAATAAGGACAATATTCTCTGAAAACAGAAGAAACATAATTCCCATAAAAGCGGAAGTCAAAAAAGAAAAAATATGTATGATCTTTGAATGTTTAAGTGCCGTATCTTTTCTGCCCGAACCCAACGCCTGTCCAACCAAAGTCGTTGCCGCAACGCCGTATGCCTGAGAGGGTACCCATGAAAGACCGTTGACACTCAGACCTATCTGATGCGCAGAAAATATCGGAGTAGGCAGAACGGAAACTATCTTTGTAAAAAGAATAAAGCCGCCCTGCATAAAAAGCTGTTCAAGAGCCGCTGTAATACCAACATCGGCAATCCTTTTTACAGTTGACTTTTTGATAAAGAAGTTTTCGGTGATCTTTATCTTTATTTTGGAATCAAGCACAAAGACCGCAAAGAGAGCCATCACAAACGCAACTATTTTCGATAAGCTTGTTGCAATAGCCGCACCCTTGGTGCCAAGCTCAGGGAATATCCAGATACCGTAAATAAGCAAATAGTTCATTATAACGTTACTGCCGTTGGCTATGAGGTTATATACCATAGAGAATCTCGTTAGACCTGCCCCACGCATAGAAGCCGTTATACACATCGTCATGACCTGAAAAGGGATTCCCCATGAGATCATCTGCAAATAAGTCTTCGCATACTCGTAAGTATCGGCTTTTGAACCCATAAAGGTAACGAGAGGTCCTGCAAAAAAGTACAGAACAAGCCCCGCAACCGCTCCGATAATAACGGAAAGAGTCAGAGATTCACGGATAACAGCTTTTGCATTATCGCTTTTATCTGCCCCGATACTCCACGACACAGCGGCTGTAGTACCGATAAAAAACGCCTGAGTAACACCGATGATAAGATTTATGGGGTTATTCGTAAGTCCCACAGCCGCAATTGCGGTGTATGACAAAGAGCTTTGCCCAAGCATTACAGTGTCCACCATACTGAAAAGCTGAGACAGAACCAGCTCAACAAAAGCAGGAATAACAATAATAAGGATCTTACGAAGTTCCCCTTTACTCAACCTGAGGTCATTTGTCTCTGATTTAATTTTTGTTATATTCATCATTTTCGCCTTTCCCTTTGTATAAAGAAAGTACCGTATGAAGAATTGTCAACGCGGCACTTATTGCGAACAAAATAAGCATAATTTTCACCACCGCAAAGCAGTATGCCCATTTTTCGCTTGATTATTTCGTCAAAGACTACCCTAAAACAACTGTTCTGAATATCCCAGACGAAAAATCTGTTTTGTATAAATTATTTCCATGCAAATAAAGGAATCTGCATAATCTTGAATAAAGACTATGCAGATTACATATTACTATTTTGTTAATTTCCTTGAACAGAATAGTTGGGAGCTTCCTTTGTGATGTAGATATCGTGAGGATGGCTTTCCTTAAGACCTGCATTTGTAATTCTTACAAATCTGCCGTTCTGCTGGAGTTCGGGAATTGTAGCTGTACCACAGTAACCCATACCTGCACGGAGACCGCCAAGAAGCTGGAATACGGTATCAGCAACGGGACCCTTATAAGGAACTCTACCTTCAACGCCTTCGGGTACGAGCTTACGGGCACCTGACTGGAAGTATCTGTCGGAAGAGCCCTGTTTCATAGCTGCTATAGAGCCCATACCTCTGTATACTTTAAACTGTCTACCCTGATAAATTTCTGTTTCGCCGGGGCTTTCTTCACAACCTGCAAAGAGTGAACCCATCATTACAGCATCAGCACCTGCAGCAATAGATTTAGGAATATCACCACTGTATTTGATACCGCCGTCAGCGATTACGGGGATACCGTATTTACTTGCAACGCAAGCAACGTCATAGATAGCGGAGATCTGGGGAACACCGATACCTGCAACTACACGTGTAGTACAGATAGAACCGGGGCCAATACCAACTTTAAGACAATCCGCACCTGCTTCAATAAGGAATTCTGCTGCTTCTGCAGTTGCAATATTACCTGCAATAACAGGAGCGTTGGGGAATTTAGCTTTGATATTCTTAACAGCATTGTAGATATTCATGGAATGACCGTGAGCAGAGTCAAGGCTAAGCACGTCAACACCTGCATTGAGGAGTTCAGCGGCTCTTTCAAGAATATCGCCTGTAATACCGATAGCCGCACCGCAAAGGAGTCTGCCGGAAGAATCTCTTGCACTGTTGGGGTATTTAACAGCCTTTTCAATATCTTTGATAGTGATAAGTCCTTTAAGGTTAAAATCTTTATCAACGATAGGAAGCTTTTCGATCTTATATTTCATAAGAATTTCCTGAGCTTCATCAAGAGTTGTGCCTTCGGGAGCTGTAATAAGGTTATCTTTTGTCATAACTTCCTTGATTACAGTATTGAAGTTTCTGATAAACTTCATATCTCTGTTTGTAATGATACCAACTAATTTTTTGCCTTCACAGATGGGAACACCGCTGATCTTGTATTTACGCATGAGTTCGTCAGCATCAGAAACAAGATGTTCGGGACTGAGATAGAACGGATTTACAATTACTCCGTTTTCACTTCTTTTAACTTTATCAACCTCATCTGCCTGCTGTTCGATAGACATATTCTTGTGAATAATACCTATACCGCCCTCTCTGGCAACAGCAATAGCCATTTTAGATTCCGTAACAGTGTCCATGGCTGCGGACAATACCGGGATGTTAAGTTTGATGTTCTTTGTAAGACGAGTCTCAAGTTTTACCATGTTAGGTGTAACTTCCGAACGAGCCGGAACGAGAAGCACGTCATCAAACGTAAGACCTTCGCTTTTAAATTTAAATGCAGGATCTGTATTTACCATCTTTCCCTTCCATTCCTTTCATCATAACAATTTTATATTTTATATAATTTATAACTTATTTTGAATTATCAGCGCTGAACGCAGAAAGCCTAACTTCAAATTTTTCGCGTTCCTGCTTAAGTTTTTTATCAAAAGTAAAATCAACTGTAAGACCGTCACTTTCCGCAATAAGACCACCGAGAATAATTCTGAGGTCCTGTCTTACGGAAACATCATCAACCAATTTTCTTACGATATCAACATCAGGGCGTGCCACATAGATATGAGTGATCTCACCTAAAGTTTCTCTTGCGGAGGCAATGGATTGTTTTAAATACTGGACATATGATTCCGTTTTCTTATAAGCATTGAGTTTCTTTTTAACCTCACCGAAAATAGAGTCCGTATAATGCTCACGCTCAGAAAGGATAGTTTTACGGCTTTCAACGTTCTTAACCGAAATCTCTCTGCCAACTTCGCTTTTGATTTCAGAAACCTTTTGCTGGATCAAAGTATAAGTTTCTTCCAAAATCTCATTTTCAGCTTCATCCAAAATTACTTTCTTTATTTCCTTAAGTTTCTCATTATCCATTGTCTTCACCTCTTATTCAATTTATTGATATAGCACAAACATACAAAACCATCAGAATATCTAATTACCCAAAACGATGCTGTTGAAGATATCGTCTATCCACTTATCGCTATTTTCATTGAAAGCGGCTTTTAAACGAGTTATCTGATCTGCTGTACGTTCATCGATTTCTTTGAGCATGCCGTCTAGATATTGCTGCTCATTATCACGGTACATTTCAATTCTTCTTTGAGCTCTGTCAATATAATGCTGACGCATACTTTCAACACCGGAAGCCGCATTCATATTTTTCTGAGCAGGATTCTGAAGTGCAACTTCAAGATGAGCCGCAGGGTCGATCTTTAATTCAAATTCTCCATTCATACCGTAATCCTCCCTGAAATAAGGATATAAAAAACACAAAAATATTTGTATTTATATTATATGATACACCTTTCTAAAGGATTTTTCAAGAGGTAAAGTTAATTTTTCGTTTTTTGTTCATAACCGAGATTCACAGTTCAATATGTCGTAAAAAAATCCCTCAATTAAAGCAATTAAATATTTTACACATGAGTATAAAATTCGGGGTTAGCTTTTATTGCTAACCCCGAAAAAACGAGACTGTTTTAAATTTTATTCACCGACAGAAGGTTCGCTGAACCATGTAGAACCTGCTTCAATGATAATATCCTTATCAGCATCTGACTGTACATCCCATTTCTGAGTAGCAAGACCTGCCCAAGGTTTAACAGTAAGAATTGTAGTATCTGTGTACTTATCATCTTCTGTCTTAACATAGATTTCAGCAAGTTCAGTATCTGTCAAAGGACGACGAACGGAGTCAAGTGTAAGAGCACCGTTATTAGCCTTATTTACGATACCGTAAACACCATTATCTTCAACGAGAACCCAAACCTGATTGCTGTCGCCGGAAGCTGCTGCTTCTGTCAATGCAGAACCGTCATATGTAAGAGCAAGACCTGTGTTCTTGTTTACAATGTTGAATTCATTTTCTGCAACCTGGTTGAATGTCCATGTCTGAGAATCATCGGGAAGGAGATTCCAGATAGTAATACTTGCTGTAAGTTTTGCCCAAGCAGCAGTACCGCCGTCACCGGAGTCAACGAGAGGTGTCTTACCTATAGCACTGTGCTGAGTCCAGTCAACGTCACCGTAGAAGTTAAGCTTTCTGTTTGCAAGTTCTGCAACTACAGCATCTCTGTAATTAAGTTCATCGATAACTGTGAGGTAAGAACCTGTTTTCTTGTTCTTGATCTTAACGATATCAGAACCTTCTTCTACTGCAATGATTTCCCAGAAAGAGGAAGGATCGCCTTCAATAGCAGCAGGCTCTCTAAATACAACATGAGTACCGTTATCGGAAGACATAGGCATAAGAGCCCAACCGAAGCTTACGGGAATAAGCTGACCCTGATCATTCTGATCCCAGTTACCCCAACCTCTTGTGGGAGAGTATTTACCAAGACCAACTTCAACAGCTGTTGTTGTGGGAGAGAATACTGCGTATACCGGAGAAAGGATGCTGCCTTCGTAGCCAACGCTTTCAAGTCTGAATACGTCAAAGCCTGCGAAGCTGGATTCTACAAATCTCCAAAGCTGAGAAGGACTACCTGCACCTTCAGCAAGTGCAACACCTTCAGCACCGGATGTAAGATATTCCAAACCGGAAGCTACGGGAGCGAGAGAGTAATCACCGTTTACAATTTCGGATTTTTCAACAACGGGAGATTCAACAGAGATATATGTCTTTGCGAGATCCATAGCGTTGTCGGAATCGGTAATGGGTTTAATTCTGTAAGAGAATTCAACATAAGTACCGGGTTCGATAATTGTATCGCTGATATAGTTGTTAGCATCTACAATATTGCCTGCAGAAACACCGCGCTGCTCAGCAATAAGTCTGAGGAATACGTTGTTGCTTGTTACATCTTTAGCATATGCTGCAGAAGAAAGACCGTTGGAGTAACCAACATTGAATGCAAAGTTACTGTCAGAGCTGGAGATAAGGAGCTTAATGAGCTCATCGCCTTCAACTGTAAGCCATCTTACATTTGTTCTGTCTCCTGCACCGGAGTTGTAAAGATATCTTGCGGAAACAAGGTCGGAGATCTCAACATCTTCGTAAACACTTACTCTTGTATTTGAAAGTCTGTCAGCATAGCTTTCGCCGGGACCTCTGCCGTACCAAGAGAATGTGTCGTATCCACCGTTAAGAACGATAATGTTACCGATTTCGGAAGGAATACCTGTAAAAATTGTGGGATCGTATGCGTAGCTGATAACCATTTCACCGTTACCGTAGATATCATAAGCTACTGTGAGAGTTGCGTTGGAATTTTCGTTATAGAAGAGTTCGTAATCATTTGTTACGAGAGCATAATCAAGAACGAGCTGATAGTGGTTGTCTGTGATCTTGTTGATTTTTATAGCATCAACGAGTCTGTGGTATGTTGTGCTGTTTCTGCTCAAAGAAACAATTGAAGAGTTCTCTTTGGATGTTACATCAGAGAGAAGGTCTCCACCTGTAGGTGTTCTGTAAAGAACGAATTCAGGGCTGGAGTTGGAGCTGGAGTTTGCAAAGATATCCTGTTCATTGATAGAGAATTTAATGATAGTACCGGAAATGTTATCGATCATGATTCTAACCTTACCGTTTTCGATAAGAGTATAAGGATCATAAGGTTCCTGACCTGCAAGAGCTTCATCGTTAATATCAACTTCGGGAACAGTTTCAGGTTCGGGATCGCCACCGATCATTACAGGATTACCCTTGTCATCAACCTTGGGTGAACCGTCTTCGTTAGTATCCTGAACAGGGCTTCTGGAGTAATCGATTTCGAAAGGAATGGGAGCACCGAGAGTTTCAGCATTGAAGTTCCAAACAAGGGTATAACCTGCAGGAATATCACCCATAGCTTTCTTTGTTGTGAGCTTAAGTTTTACGAGATAATCGCCGCCGTCAACTGCTTTCTGTTCGTTATCATAAACCATCTGAAGTTTAACAGTTTCGGAATATGCAGGAACATCAAGAGCAACTGAACCTGAAGAAACAACTACAGGACGGGGATTTTCCCAGAAATTATTGGTTTCAATAAGTTCAAATGTACAATCATAAACATCGCTGAGGTTTTCAGCAGAATTGTTTGTGATGTAGAAATAACCCTGAGCTACGTCAAGAACTGTTGAAGTAATTATGGGTTTTTCAATGATAGTTACTGTAAGAGCATCACCGAATTCAGTCTCTTCGCCGCCTACGAGAGGAATAACCTCAAGACCTGTGATGTCGTACTGCCATGAAGCAACTACGCCTTCAGTAACATCATTCCATTTTGTTGTATTAAGATCCATAACCTTAATATCAACAAAGTAATCAACATCAGATTCAAGAGTGCCATAGTCAATTGTAAAGTCAGCTGCAGCACCGGGAGCAATGGAAAGATCGGAAACCTTTCCGGATTTTACAAGCTCAGCTTCTTTATAAACTTCATATACGATTTCGTAAGCTTCTTCGTAAGAAGTGAAGTTGAGTTTGTTTGTTGCAGTAAACTTACCGTTTTTAACATCTACAACAGATACTTCGATGGGAGAGAAAGCATTTTTAAATTCATATGCTTCGGGCTGCCATACTCTTGTTGCAGAAAGAAGACCTGTAAGTCCTTTGTAGGAATCGGACAAAGACTCTCCCCAGCTTCCGGAATATGTAAGCTGATATTCACCGGAATTTGAAGCATAGGGTTTTTCTTTGAGGATTGAAGCCGCATTAGCGGAATCTTTAGGCCAGTAGAGAGCTTTATCAACGAAAAAGCTGAAGAAGCCACCCTGAACCTTAGTGTTGGAGTCAACAAGATCTACAAGAGAAGAGATGTTACCGCCACCGTTAAGGAGACCAATATCGAAAGATTCGATAAGAACAGGCTTCTTATTGTTTTCATCTTTGATAACTTCGTTAAGTTTTGTATAAGACCAGTCGTTAGCTACAATAAGATCGGAGAATGCCTCTGCACCATCATAAACGATAAGTCTTTCATCAAGACCCTGAAGTACGTTTCTGAGGGATTTAAAGCTGTCACCTTCACCGGATTCGTTACCGAGACCCCACATAACAACTGAAGGATTATTCTTGTTTCTTTCAACAACACTGTAAAGTCTGTCAACAAGGATATTCTGCCAAATTGTCTGGCTGCCGGGGATAGATGTATCGCCTTTTACTGAATAAGGTTCAGATTCAAGGTTGATATCGGAAACGACATAAAGACCGTATTCATCACAGAGTTCAATAAATTCAGCACTGAAAGGAACACCGGGAGAACGAACTGCGTTTACGTTCATAGCTTTAAGTGCTTTCACGTCAGCAACGAGCTGTTCATCGGAAACAGTGCTACCTGTAGCTGCATTGAATTCGTTATAAATAACACCGTAAAGCTTAACGGGCTTACCGTTCATTGTGAAAGTCTGGTTACCTTCATCGTCTACGGAATAACCTGCTTTGCAGTAACCGAAACGAACACTCTTTGTATCAACAGCAACGCCGTCAGCATCTTTAAGAGTAATGATAGCAGTGTAAAGATAGGGGTTTTCAGCAGACCATTTAATGGGAGCTTCTGCTGCAACTCTGCCACCTGCAGGAGCGAGGTAATAGTTAGAACCTGTATCTTTTGTAGCTTTGAAGGAAACTTCAGAACCAAGTCTGCGGTTTGTGAGGTATGTATCTCCGTTCTGGTCAATAACCTGAATGTCAAGTGTGTAACCGGAAGGAGGATCAATGTAAGAAGCTACGTCTACGTTAACGAGCATTGTAGCGTTTTCGTAATTGCTGTCAAGACCGGGATCGATATCGATATCTCTGATAGCAACTTTGGGAGCAGCTGTCAGATATACGTCGTTAAAGATACCGCCGAATTTAATTACGTCCTGAGCTTCGATCCAGGATGCATAGCAATACTTAAATACTTTTACAGCAATCAGGGCTTCTTCACCGGCTTTTACAAAATCTGTTATTCTGAAAGCCTTTGTAGTATAAGAGTCCTGACCGAAACCAACCATCTGACCGTTTACATATACATAACAAGCAGAAGAAACGCCGTCAAGGTTGATGTATATTTCGCTGCCGTCCCAATCAGCGGGAACAGTAACTGTTTTTCTGTAAAGACCTATGGGGTTGTCTGTTGCTGGAACATTTGTGGGTCTGATATCAGAGCTCCAAGCATATGCGGACTGCTGATACACAGGTGTACCGTATCCCTGCATTTCAAATGTGCCGGGAACATTGATTGAATCCCAATAAACAATTTCTGTTTTGCTTGAAACAGATTCCGCCGTAGTTTCGTCGGGGTATACGAAGTCAAGCTTCATGAAATCTGTGGGAACACTTGCTGCGTTCTGAGTAAATGCAAAATCCCATGTACCATTAAGGGACATGTAGTAAGCGGACTTTGTAATATCTGCTGCAGAAGCAGTTTCAAAATCGGCATATGAAATAATGTTTGCCGAAGCCGCTTCTTTATTACGGGAAGGAGCGTCGGATTTCCACTCTTCATATGTTTCAATAAGGCCGGTAACTTCGCTACCGCAAGCCGCAACTGAAATCAGCATAGCGATAAGAAGACCTGTGCAAAGCACTGATTTAAGGCACTTATTCATCAGATAAAAACCTCCAATATAATTTTGTTTTAAGCTTACATATGTATTATAGCAGAAAAAAGAATTTAATGCAACAAGTATTTCAGCCAAAAACCCAACAAAAATTCAAACATTTTATTTTATAGGACTACATATTGTAACAAATATGTATTATATTAACTCATTGACATTGTAACAATTATGTATTATAATATATAATAGGGTAATAAAACCGACTAAATAACAAGGAATGATATAATTTGGCAGAAAAAACATCTAAAAATGTTAAAGAGATAACCTCAATGGAAGAGGACTTTGGCAAATGGTACACAGACATTGTACTCAAAACACAACTTATTGATTACTCATCTGTAAAAGGCTGTGTAATCCTCCAACCCTACAGCTACGCAATTTGGGAAAACATTCAGAAAAACCTTGACGCAATGTTCAAGGCAACAGGTCACACAAACGTATACATGCCCATGTTCATCCCCGAAAGTCTTCTTCAGAAAGAAAAGGACCATGTAGAAGGCTTTGCACCCGAAGTTGCATGGGTAACTCACGGCGGAAGCGAACCTTTGGCAGAAAGACTTTGTGTTCGTCCCACATCCGAAACACTCTTCTGCGAATACTACTCCCATGTAGTACAGTCATACAGAGACCTTCCCAAGCTCTGCAACCAGTGGTGCAGCGTTGTACGTTGGGAAAAAACAACAAGACCTTTCCTCCGTTCAAGAGAATTCCTCTGGCAGGAAGGACATACAGCTCATGCTACAGCTCAGGAGGCAATAGAAGAAACAGAAAGAATGCTTAACGTTTACGCTGAATTCTGTGAAAAATATCTTGCCATCCCCGTAGTTAAGGGCAGAAAAACAGAAAGCGATAAATTCGCAGGTGCTGAAGCTACTTATTGTATCGAAGCACTCATGCACGACGGCGTTGCTCTTCAGGCAGGTACATCCCACTATTTTGGAGACGGCTTTGCAAAGGCTTTCGGAATCCAGTTTGCAGACAAGGACAACACTCTTAAATATGTTTACCAGACATCCTGGGGTGTAACAACAAGACTTATCGGTGCAGTTATCATGACACACGGTGACGACAACGGTCTTATTCTCCCCCCTGCAATCGCTCCCACGGAAATGGTTATCATCCCCGTTGCAATGCACAAAGCAGGCGTTTTGGACAAGGCTAACGAATTGAAAGCTGAACTTGCAAAAGCAGGAATCAGAGTTGACCTTGACGACAGCGATCAGTCACCCGGCTGGAAATACTCCCAGTATGAAATGAAGGGTGTTCCCCTCCGTCTTGAAATCGGACCCAGAGATATTGAAAACGGCTGTTGCATGCTCGTAAGAAGAGACAATGGCGAAAAGAAATCATATCCTCTCGAAAACATCTCAGAAACAGTAAAAGAAATCCTCGCACAGATCCAGGTCGATATGCTTGAAAAAGCAAGAGAAAGACGAGACTCCATGACATATGAAGTACACAACCTCGACGAGCTCAAAGAAGTTACTTCAACAAAACAAGGTTTCGTTAAGATGATGTGGTGCGGTGACGAAGAATGTGAAAAGGCAGTGAAAGACACATATGGTGTAGGCTCACGTTGTATTCCCTTTGAACAGGAAAATCTCGGTGACGTTTGTCCCATCTGCGGAAAACCTGCTAAACACATGGTTTACTGGGGTAAAGCATATTAAGCTATGAACCACGAAGAAATTGAAGAAAAAAGAGTTTCAAAAAGAAAAAAATACAAAGCCATGAAAACAGGACTTACTGTTTCCGTCATATGCGGAATAGTATTGTTGGCGGCTTGTGTTTTCTCTGGGATAGCTCTTTTTAATATGAATAATAATATCAACGATCTTTCCGAAAAAGTAAAGTTATCTCAGGACGAAATGGAAAAACTGCGTGAGACTTCCGAAACTCTTTCGTTCCAATACACAATACTTTCAGAGGAAAAAGACAAGCTTTCCAGCGACAGAGATTCTTTGGCAGAAGAAAATCTCAGATTAAGCCAAGAGGTCATCACTCTTCAGGAAACGATAAACGGAAGCAGTACGAACATTGAAGACCTCGAAAAACAGCTTGAAGAAAAGAACGACAAGATATCTGACCTTGAAGCTAAAATAAAGACTTTGAACAGTACAATATCAAAATTGGAATCGCAGATAAACAGTCTGAAATCCCAGTCAAGCAGTTCAGATAATAACGGCAATTCCGGAAACAGCGGAAGCTCAGGAAACAGCGGTTCTTCACAGGGAAGCTCTACGACAACGGAAAAAGTTGCATACCTCACTTTTGACGACGGAATTTCCGACGCAACAAACGATATTCTCGATATTTTGAAAAAATACAATGTGAAAGCCACGTTTTTTGTAAACTTTGCCTATAAAAAAGTCAGTGGATACAAGGATATCTATAAACGTATAATTGACGAGGGACATACCCTTGGAAATCATACGAACACTCATAGTTTCGAAAAAGGCTCAAATGTATACACCAATATCGACATCTTCAAAAAAGAAGTAATGGATATCCATAACAGCATTAAGGAAATAACAGGTTATGAGATGAAAATATTCCGCTTCCCCGGAGGTTCAAACACCACATATAATAAGCTTGGAACAGCGCCTCATACGCTTATCCATGAGCTTGGCTATGAATATTACGACTGGAACGTTGACAGCGGTGACGCAACGGCTCACAATGTTCCCAAAGAGACTTTGATAAAAAATGTACTTAACGGTGCAACATCAAATTCAGCAATAATACTCATGCACGATCTCGGATACAGATACAAACGAACAACAGTTGAAGCTCTGCCCGACATCATTGAAGGTCTCATAAAAAAGGGCTACACATTGAAAGCCATGAATGAAAACGTAACACCCAGACAGTTCACAAAAGACCCGAAACAGTAATATCACTAAAGCAAACAACACCCCAATTTTCGGGATAACTTGCTACACATAATCGACTTTCCGCAAAAATCTTAATTATAACAAAAAAGACATATTTTGAAAGGAGTGAGGGGAAAACTTTTTAAGAAAAAGTTTTCCCCTCACTCTAATATTCAAAAGACAGACATAAGCTTCAAAACATCAAAAGGAGTGAAAATCTTTGAATATTAAAGAGTTAGAAAAAAATTTTAATAACCCGACAAAAGAATGGCGAGGAAAGCCGTTCTGGTCATGGAACGGAGAACTGACAGCAGACGAACTAAAGCGCCAAGTCTCCGTGATGAAAGAAATGGGGTTCGGCGGATATTTCATGCACAGCCGTTCAGGACTTATCACCGAATATCTGGGTAAGGAGTGGTTCAATCTTATAAACTCCACAGCCGAAGAGGGAGAACGCCTTGATATGGAATCATGGCTTTACGACGAAGACCGTTGGCCAAGCGGAAGTGCAGGAGGTCTTGCCACAGTTGAGCACAAATACAGAATGAGATCTGTTATATGTTACGAAATTCCATATAAAAAATATATATCTGGAGATTACAAGACCGCAGGAGATATAATACTCCAATCCGAAGCATACCTTGAAGGACCTGTTCTTTTCGCCCACAGACCCTTGACCGATGAGCCATTTAAAGACTTCACAAATGAACAAGGTGAGCAGAAGATTCTCGTTTTTACAGTAAGAGAAGACCTACCGGAATCAAACTATAACGGAAATACTTATTTAGATACCATGAGCTATGAAGCTGTAAATAAATTCATAGAGCTTACTCATGAAAAATACGCCGAAAAATGCGGAGACAAACTCGGAACATCAATTAAGGGAATATTCACAGACGAACCTCACAGAGGTTACGTAATGGGAGCAAGAAAAAATATTGACGGTGTATTCTGTGACAACACTCCGTGGACAAACGATTTTGCCGAAGAATTCCAAAAACGTTACGGATATGACATTATCCCCCTTCTTCCGGAGCTGTTCCATAAAGACCCCCAAAACAGATTTTCAAAATTAAAAATAAATTATATTGACCTTACAGAGCACCTGTTCATAGAAAGATTTGCCATACCTTATAAAAATTGGTGTACCGCGCACAGTATTGAATTCACAGGGCACGTTCTCCACGAAGATTCCCTGTCGGCACAGACAGGTCCTCAAGGCTCTTTGATGAGATTCTACGAACACATGCATACTCCGGGAATAGATGTTCTTTCAGGAGGAGATACGAATTGGTGGGTAGCAAAACAACTGGACTCTGCCGCAAGACAGACAGGAAAGAGCTGGAAGCTTTCAGAACTGTACGGATGCACGGGTTGGGAAACAAGTTTCAGAGACTATAAATATCTCGGAGATTGGCAAACCCTTTTCGGAATCAATTTAAGATGTCCCCACCTTTCATGGTATACAATGGAAGGTGAAGCCAAAAGAGACTTCCCCGCAAGCATACTCCATCAAGCTACATACAATAAGGATTACAACTATATTGAAACTTATTTTGCAAGATTCGGAATGTTCATAAGCGGAAATCCCGTATGCGACACGCTGGTAATTAATCCAATAGAAAGTGTCTGGACAACCATATACTCGGGTTGGGCAGCTTGGATATTCGGAAAAGACGAAAAATGCAAAGAGATAGAACAGAATTACACAGACCTCTGCAATTATTTGTTGGGACACCACGTAGACTTTGACTATGGCGAAGAAGAAATGATGAGCAGACTCGCATCGGTTGAAACCGTAAACGGAGAACCTCTTCTTAAATTAGGAAACTGCACCTATAAAAAAGTCATTGTCAGCGGGATGATAACAATGAGAAAGACAACCCTTGACCTTCTTTCCGAATTTTCAGCGGCAGGAGGAAAAGTTATCTTCATCGGAAAAGAACCCGAACTTATTGACGGAGAGAAAAACAACGCCTGTGAGGAAATCGCAAAAAATGCCGTAAGATATAACAGTATCAACGATTTCTCGGTAAACAAATCGGAAGCACCTGTAAAGATCACAACAAACGGAAAGGTTGCAGAAAACATTTTCTGCCGACTTATAGACTACGGTGACGGAAACCTCGGTCTTGCCCTCATGAACAAGGACAGACAAAACGCCTGCAAGAATCTTGAGATTTCAATTTCTACAGATAAAAAATATGCTGAAGAATGGGTTCTTGAAACTGCGGAAAAATATTTCTTGAACAACCCCTCTTTAATAAATACAGATATTGAAGCGGCAGGAGTTAAAACATTTATTTTCACAAATGAAAAACATGACCTTCCCGAAAGAAAACAGATCTTCGAAAGCAAAGAATACTCCGTTAAGGGAGAATTTGAGTACGAGCTTGACGAAGAAAATGTAATGGTTCTTGACTTCTGCTCATGGCGTGAAGAGGGCAAAGAGTGGAGCGAAGAATACGAAGTCCTTAAATGTGACCGCGAAATCAGAAAGCTTTTCGGGCTTGAATACCGAGGCGGAAATATGTGTCAGCCCTGGTTCACCAAGCTCTACCAAAACAAAACATTCGGAAACATTGAGCTGAAATATGAATTCAGAGCAGAATACACAGACTGCGATTTCGTCATTGCAGGAGAACGTCCCGAATTTATGGAATACACATTAAACGGAAAAACCCTTGAGCACCGTGCCGAAGACGGATTCTGGACAGATACTGCTTTCAAAAGAATGACTGTACCCAAAGGGCTCATTAAAAAAGGTATAAACACACTTACAGTAAAAACCCGATTCCAAACACTCACAAACATCGAAACAGTATATATTCTGGGCAAATTCGGTGTAAAAGTCAACGGCAAAGACAAGATAATTGAAACCTTACCAAAAACAATCGGTCTCGGAAATCTTGAAAAATACAATCTACCCTTCTATTCAGGTGTTGTAACATACAAAATATCCCCCGACCTTTTACCCGAAATGCAAAACTGCAAATCAGCACATATCCGTCTTGACAAATTCAACGGCTCTCTTGTCAAAGTGAACGGAGAGATAATTGCATGGGAGCCATACACTGCAGATATTACAGAGGCTATCAAAAACAAAGAGCCCTTAAGTATACAGTTAATATGTTCAAGACGCAACACTTTCGGTCCTCTCCACATCTTCCCCAAGAAACACACATCAACAGGTCCGGGAAGTTTTGTCACATCGGGAGAGCATTGGAGAGACGAATACATGCTCATCGACAGCGGTATCGATGAAATCAGTATAACAACTGACTAAACAGTTCTACTTTAGATAATCATTATAACACAATAAAATTAACATAAAAAAGCGGTATTTTGACTTGACAAACAGCGAGTTCTGTGATACAATTTAATAAAGCAAAAAAACAGAAAAACAGCTTATTTACCGGAGGTAAAAATATATGAACGAAAACATTCAAAAAGTAATTTCAGCACTTACAGAATCCGAAAGCGGAAAAAGACAAATGGAGGTTTGGGACTGGTATCAGGGTGTAGGTCTCTACGGATTATACCTTTATTACAGCCAGACAAAAGACGAAAACGTTTACAATTACCTTACAAATTGGTTTGACAAACAAATTGAAAAAAATGCAATAAGATGGAACGTAAACAGTCTTTCTCCCCTTCTTACTCTTTCCTACCTCTACGAAATTTCAGGTAAAGAAGAATATCTGAAGCTTTGCGAAAGAGGCGTTAAATACGTAATGGAAGAGCTTATCAGAACAGAAGAAGGCGGCTTCCAGCACGTAACGATCGATAGCAACAACGACGTTCAGCTTTGGGGTGATACTCTTTACATGGGAGCACTTTTCATGGCAAGAATGGGTATTCTTAAAAATAACGACGATTATATGCAGGAAAGCATCAGACAGTTCCTTGTACATATCAAATACCTTTCAGATACAGAATCAGGTCTTTTCTACCATGGTTACAACTTTATCGGAAAGCATCACTTTGCAAAAGCTCATTGGGGCAGATGCAACGCTTGGATAATAGCAAGTATTGTTGATATGCTCAACATTTGCGGCGACAAACTTCCCAAATGCATAAAGATGTACCTTATAGGAACCCTTGAAACTCATGCGGCAGCTCTTAAGAAATATCAGGACGAAAAAGGAATGTGGCATACTCTTGTTGACGATGTTGAAGGTTCTTATGCAGAAGCTTCCGCAACCTCAGGTATAGCTTACGGTATGCTTAAAGCGGCAAAACTCGGCATTCTTCCCGAAGAATATAAAGAATGTGCCCTCAAAGCACTTCCCGCAATCAACGGCCTTATTAACGAAGAAGGCTTCTGCGATGAAGTTTCCGCAGGCACTTGCCTCTACTACGACCTTGATGAATACAGAAAGATCAGACTCGGACATGAGCCTTACGGTCAGTCCTTGGCACTCCTTTTCTTCCTTGAAGCAGAATCTCTGTAACAATAAACAATTCAATATAATTTGAGGTGTTTCCATGAATAATATTTTCAAGAGGTTTTCCGCCATAGCAATGGCTGCAGCAATAACTCTTCCTCTAATGACATCCTGCGCGAACAAACCCAAAGAATATCCCCCAGTGGAGCTTTCCGTAGAGAAAGACCTTGTTTACGGAGAAGATATTTCACCGTTCCTGACATCAGAAAAGAAAGATACCGTTGATGCCTATGTTTTTTCAGGATATGAAAAGATCCTTTCCACAGAACAGCATGACGGAGCTTCAAAAAATATTTCCGTATATGCAGCCAAAAACGAAAGTGAAAGCATTGTTGCCTCTCTTTTTGCAAATTCGGCTGAATACGGTCTTGAATTTAAAATCGGCACACTCCCCGAAGGTGTCTCTGCAGAGCTTTTCATTGAAAAAACACACCTCATAGAAGAGAAGAATTGGCCCGACCCTCTTCTCCCCATAAGAATTGAACCCGTTGATCTGGATGAAAACGAACTCCAAAATATTCTTATCAGATTCAACATTGGCAAGAATGCTGCTGCAGGGGACTATGAAATTCCTGTTGTGGTTACAAATGCAAACGGTGATGTTTTTGAAACCTTAAATGTAGATCTCCACGTATGGAACTTCACTTATTCAGACGATTATGCTTTGGATACGGCTTTTGGCATCTGGGGAACCATTGAAAATTACAAAAACTACTACGATTTTCTGCTTGACCATAAAATTTCAGCCTACAGCCTTCCCTATAGCATTCTAAGTGAAGAAGCTGAAGCTTATATGTCAGACCCAAGAGTTTCAGGCTTCACAGTTGGCGTAAGTGAAGAAATTTATAAAAAGCTCAAATCTAACCCAAAATGGTTAGAGAAAGCATACACTTATAGCATTGATGAACCTCGCACAAAAGAGGATCTCGAAAAACTGATATCTCTTTACCAAGAAATGAAAAGTGTAATGAAAGAAGTTCGTTTTCTTGCCCCATTTTACAAAAACGGACATTACGATCTTCACAACCGTATAGACTACATTGAGGTCTTTGGAAACAACATGGATATTTATTGCGCACAAACCCAGACATATAATGACGAATTCATTTACAGCAGCGAATTCCAGACAAGGGGCTATAAAGATTTGTATGGCTCACTTTCTGACAGACTTGCAAAATTTGCAGAAGAACGCGGTGGTGACGTTTGGATATATGCATGCGGTAGACCCAAAGAACCATATCAGAACCTCATGGTAGACACAAACGGTATTGACCACAGACTTCTTTTCTGGCAAACATATGTTGTAGGAGCTACAGGATTTCTCTTCTGGAGCACAACATATTGGAATGAAACAAATGACGAATACACAAACATTGATGACCCGTGGACTAATGTTCTGATCGGCAATGGTACATATGGAGATGGAATTCTCATGTATCCCGGAGACAAGTACGGAATTGACGGTCCTTGCGGCTCTGTAAGACTTGAAGCTTGCCGTGACGGCGTTGAAGACTATGAATTGATTTCAATGCTTGAAAAAGCTCTCGGTAAAGAAGCTGCGATGGAGTTTGTAAACAAGGTTACAACTGCCGTTAATAAAAGCAACCTTGATCCTATGAACTTCAACAGCGTCAGAATCGAAATGGGCAATGCTCTTGAAGCAGCTCTTAATAATTAAAACTAACAAACAATCAAGAATGGAGATTTTTATATGAATCTTAAAGTTGCAACAGAATTTGATCTTAAAATGGATATTTCACATTGCGTTTCCACAAACGTAAAGCTCAAAGACGGCGACGGTATGCTCTTTGTAGTTTCCGAAGGCGGTTGGTGTGACCCGGGTGAAGAACTCTTCCGCACAAAATATATAAAACCTGTTTGGATGAAAATGTTCAGAAACGACGGCACTCTTCTTTGGGAAAAGGAAATGCCCGAAGGCGTTTTGCCCGGCATTTGGTTCTGCCCTGCAATAGCTCTCGATATGGACAAAGACGGTCAGGATGAAATATACTTCCTTAACAATACAGGTTTCCCCTTCTCAATGCTCCACAGAAAGCTCCAGAGATTCGATGCAATGACTGGCGAATGTACAGGCTCTTGGCCTTGGCCTATGAATACATTTAACGACAGAATGTCTCTCGCATACAGATATTACCTTGTTGCAGGTTATGTTCACGGAGACCCTGTAATTGTAACTTGCCAAGGAACATATGGAGATATGTATCTCCAGGGTTGGAACAACAATATGGAAAAGCGTTGGGAAATCGTTATCAAAGCTGACGAATTCGGTCCTAAAGCAAGTCACGTAACACCTGTTATAGATATCAACGAAGACGGAATAGACGAGCTCTTCTGGGGTGAAAGACTCATCTCCCTCGATGACGGACATGAAGTTGTAAACCTCGCACCCGATTATGACGGACACTCCGACGTAATTCTCCCTCTTCTTGATTATAAAACCAACGAATGGTATATCTACACATGCCGTGAAGGCGGTGAAGGCGGTGGAAAAGCCCTTGAAAGCGGAAAGCAGAACAGAGTAGTAACGTTTAAAGTTGACGGCACTAAAGTCTGGGGTGACCTTGAAGTTGGTCATATCCACACAGGTTGGGCGGCAAACGTTCTTGACGGTTACGGAAAGATCTGTATGGCAATGAGCCAGCATCACGTCCCCAGCGATTCAGGCCTGGAGCATGAAATTGACGGTGTATTCTACTATAATGCCTTCACAGGTGAAAGAGTTGACTTTAAGCTCCCCTACCCCGGAAACGAAGTTGAACCCATTGATATAAACGGTGACGGATACCATGAATTCATCTGTCCCGACGGAAAGATCCTTGACAGATTCGGTAAAGAAATTGCATCGGTTCAAGGCAGAAGAATGAGAATGGGCAAACTCTTAAACGTACCCGGAGAACAACTTATGATGAGCCAAGGCTCTGTTATTCAGATCATAGCAGATGCTGATGCTGAAGAGAGCGAAATCTTCAAGAAACGCTACGAAAGACCTTATCTCACATTCATGCAGAAGCTTATGGCGAGTGGATATAATCACTCCGGAGCCCACGTTTCCTGCGGTATATAATAATTATAAATAAAATGAAATTTAAAGGAGAGTATCTCTCATGAATATGCAATGTATCAGCAAATTCGAACTTGGTAGAAAATACAGCTACGGACATTCCTGTAATGTAAAACTCAAAGACAGAGAAGGTATGCTGTTTGTTTATACTGACGGAGCAGGTGTTGACCCCGGAGAAGAGCTGTTCGACCACAGAGGAATTAAGCCAATGAGAATGGCAATGTTTGAAACGAACGGAAAGCTTCTTTGGGAAAAAGAATTGCCATACGGCGTTCTTCCCGGTGTTTGGTGGGTTCCAGCAATAGCTTTCGATATGGACAAAGACGGTGTTGATGAAATTTATTTCATCAATAACTACGGAAAGCCTTTCTCAATGACAAGACGTAAGCTTGAAAGACTTGACTCTGAAACAGGTGAAGTTACAGGTGTTTGGCCTTGGTCTATGAATACTTTCCATGAAAGAATGTCTCTTTGTTACAGATATTATCTTGTAGCAGGATATGTTCACGGTGAACCGGTACTCGTTACATGTCAGGGTACATACGGAAACATGTATCTCCAAGGTTGGAATTCCAATATGGAAAAAAGATGGGATATTGTAATAAAAGACGAAGACCCCGGTCCAAGAGCAAGTCATGTAACTCCTGTTATAGACATTAACGAAGACGGAATCGACGAGCTTTTCTGGGGCGAAAGACTTCTCTCTCTTGATGACGGTCACGAGATCGTAGACCTTGCCCCCAACTATAAAGGACACTCTGACTTGATAGTTCCCTACTACGGACCAGACGGAAAAGAATGGTATATTTTCACAGCACGCGAAGGTGATGAAAGAGAAGACCAGAACCGTGTATATGTTTTCAAGAATAACGGTGAAGTGGTATGGACTGCAGTCGACAAGGGTCATATGCATACAAACTGGATAGCAAATATCAAAGGCGATCACAAGAAAATTGCAATGACACGACGCAGGATCACTCTTTATGATGAATGCGGAGCAGAGCTTGAAGAGCTTGAAGACGATCTTTACTTCGATGCTTTTACAGGCGAACAGCTTGACATCAAATATCCATTTGAAGGAAATCAGGCTTGGCCCATAGATATTAACGGAGACGGATATTCCGAATTCGTAAAAGGAAACGAGATCTACGACTGTGAAGGCAATAAAATTGCAGAGCTTCCCGGTGGAGTGTTCCGCTTCGGAAAAATGGCAGATGCCCCCGGCGAGCACCTTATGCTTGTAAATGGCACAGCAGTCGAGCTCTGGGCAGACACAGAAGCTGTCGAATCCCCCGAATTCAAAAAGCGTTATGAGTTGCCGTATCACACATTTATGCAGAAGCTGATGGCTTCAGGTTATAACGCAGAAGGCACTCAGATCGTATGCGGTATTTAATTTTAACTTATTTTAGGAGATAAAAAATGGACATTCGTTATTCATGCAATCAGCGCGATTTCAAGCGTTATACAACAGAAGAGACAAGAGCTGAATTTCTCATTGAAAAGCTTTTTAAAGCAGACGAAGTTACAGCAGTATACAGCCACGTGGACAGAATGGTTACAATAGGAATTATGCCTGTAGAAGAAACAGTTTCTTTGGATAAAGGCATAGATGTTTGGAAAACTTTCGGCACAAACTACATTCTTGAACGCCGTGAACTCGGTATGTTCAACGTTGGCGGTGCAGGTAAAGTTTCAGTTGACGGAAAGATCTACGAGCTTGGTTACAAAGACTGCCTCTACATCACAATGGGAGCAAAAGAAGTTCTTTTCTCTTCAGATAATGAAGATGCGCCTGCAAAATTCTATATTGTTTCAGCACCCGCACATACTTCTTATGAAACAAAACTCATAAAAATTGCAGATGCTGCAAAGAAACCTCTCGGAGCTCTTGAAACAAGTAACAAGAGAGTTATCAATCAGTTTATCCACCCCGACGTACTTAAAACCTGTCAGCTCTCAATGGGTATGACAGTTCTTGACCCCGGTTCCGTTTGGAACACAATGCCTGCACATACCCACGAAAGAAGAATGGAAGTTTACTTCTATTTTGAAGTTCCCGAAAACAATGTTGTTTTCCACATGATGGGTGAAGGCAACGAAACAAGACATATCGTTATGCAGAACGAACAAGCAGTTATCAGTCCCTCATGGAGCATCCACGCAGGTGCAGGTACTTCCAACTACACATTCATCTGGGCAATGGGTGGCGAAAACCAGGCATTTGACGACATGGACACTATTCCCACTACTGAATTGAGATAAATGGAGGTATAAACCATGAATTTAAACGCTTTCAGTCTTGAAGGAAAGATCGCATGGGTAACAGGAGCTTCTTACGGAATAGGCTTTGCCATTGCGGAAGCTTATGCTCAATGCGGAGCTACAGTAGTTTTCAACGACATAAATCAGGAGCTTGTTGATAAAGGAATTGCCGCATACAAAGAAAAAGGCCTTGATGTTAAAGGCTACGTTTGCGACGTTACAGATGAAAATGCTGTAAATGCACTCGTTAAGAAGATCGAAGAAGAAGTTGGCAAAATAGATATACTTGTAAACAATGCAGGAATCATAAAGAGGATCCCCATGACAGAAATGTCTGCGGAAGATTTCAGAAAAGTTATCGATGTAGATCTGAACGCGCCTTTCATCTGTGCTAAAGCGGTTATCCCCGCAATGATCGAAAAGGGTCACGGCAAGATAATCAATATCTGTTCCATGATGAGCGAACTCGGAAGAGAAACAGTTTCCGCATATGCTGCAGCAAAAGGCGGCTTAAAAATGCTCACAAGAAATATCTGTTCCGAATTCGGCGGACACAATATCCAATGTAACGGTATCGGTCCCGGATATATCGCAACTCCTCAGACTGCTCCTCTCAGAGAAAAACAGCCTGACGGAAGCAGACATCCCTTCGACCAATTTATCATTTCCAAAACTCCTGCGGCTCGTTGGGGAACAACTGAAGACCTTCAGGGTCCTGCAGTATTCCTTGCATCCGATGCTTCGGATTTCGTAAACGGTCATATTCTTTATGTTGACGGTGGAATACTTGCATATATCGGAAAACAACCGTAAATAAATTTTATTAATTAAAAATATTTATGTGGGGGAAACTTCTTTTCATGTGAAAAGCAGTTTCCCCCACTCCCCTTTCAAGAAAAGCAAATATGGGAAAACCTATAACTAAAATAAGGTTTTCCCATAAAAAATATTAAATTCAAATGAAATTACTGCTGTGTTGTTCCTTTATAGAAAAGTGAGCCGATCTTTCTGGGGTCGTATTTACTTACTGCAGAAGCGTTGAATGCAATAGCAAATTCGTTTTCCCATTTAGCAAAAACTTCTTCTATAATAGGTGTGGAAATTGCACTGTATATAAGATCCTTTTTGGATTCATAGTAAGAAGAATCTTCGTTCTTATCAAGCTTCTGAAGGATCCAGAATGAAGAAGAAAGCTCAACAAATGCAACCTCTCCGTTTTCCATTGTGAAAACTTTATCCACAATAGCGGAATCAAGAGTAACATTGTAATAATAAGTGTAAGCGTAATCGAAAATACCGTTTTTATCTGTTACGATACCTTCTTCACGGTTTCTTCTGTTTGTCTCTTCGTATTTAGCCTTATCTTCATCACTGAGGTCATCTGTTATCTGAAGATAATCCTCGGAAAATTCAGCAATAAGAGAACCAAAATCCTCACCTGCCAAAGCTCTTTCATAAGCATCGTCAACAAGTGCTTTTTTAGCTATAAGCTCATCTGTTGTAAGAGTTTGTTTTGTTTCCGCATCGACCTTGGAAAATGCAATATATCTGAAACGTGTATAGTCTTCTTCGAAATCGCTCTTAAGATCTTCTTCGGAGATCTCATAGGGACCGTTTTCACCGAAAAGGTAGTTCATAAGAGACTCATATTTAAATGAAACACTGACCATTTCTTTAAATTCAGCAGCTGTAAGACCGAGAGTTCTGCAGATATCTGTAAAACCTTCGTCTGTATACTGAGAGATCCAGTTTGTCTGAATAGCTTCGTCAATTGCGGTTTTCTGCTCCTCGGAAAGAGTAAGACCAAGATCATCAAACTTAAGATTTACAATAAGATGTGAAATATAGCTGGACTGAACTTCCTTATTGATATATTCATACAGCTTTGTACCTTCGGAATCAGCTTCGGAAAGCAAAGAAGAAGCAAAGTCTGTCATGCCGTACTGAGTAAGCTGTGCCTCATATTTATCGCGTGTGTAATACGCATAAAAAGCATATGGGCCAACAGGATATTCAACCCCGTCAACAGTACAAGCATAAGATGTGTCTTTGCAAGAACAAAGAGCAAGGAGCATCATTACAGAAGCCAAAATTGCTGAAATAATTTTAATTGATTTTTTCATTTTCTTTTTCCTCATTTATTTTTTTGTCGTTAATAGTAATTTTACCACATATTTAATAAAATGTCTATAGATAACAGATAAACTCCCTTGAAAATTCAAAACTCTGCCGAATTATTGACCTTTAACTATCTCAGAAACAGACAAAAGCAGTTTCGGAAGTTCCACAATGGGGGATTTTGTTTTGAATGTCAAATAGGATTTTGCACCTGCACTGAATAAGACTTTACCCTTAAACAGGGAAGAAACTTCGGATACAATTCGAAGATCGGGTGCTGACTCGAAAAATAAAAGTACAGAACCGTCCCCTTCCCGTATCTCACTGAAGCCGCAAAGCCCGGCTGTATGTCGTATACGGGATATATGCATAAGCATCATTATTTCCTTGGGAGGATCTCCAAAACGGTCAATAAGCTCATCCGTAACCTCATACATATCCTCATCAGACTCCATGCCTGCTATTGTTTTGTATATCTCAATTCGCGTCTCCGTATCCCTTATATAGTTATCGGGTATATACGCATTGACTTTAAGATCCACAAGACACTCAGATTTATGAATAGCTTCTCCCTTTTCTTCTGCAACAGCCTCTTCCAACAGCTTCATGTACATATCAAAGCCGACAGTAACAAGATGACCGCTTTGTTCGGCACCCAAAACATCGCCTGCACCTCGAATCTCAAGGTCTCTCATTGCAATTTTCATACCTGAGCCGAATTCAGTAAATTCTTTAATCGTCATAAGGCGCTTATAGGCATCCTGGCTGAGAGTTTTTCCTCTTTTAAAAGTAAAATAAGCATATGCACGTCTGTCGGTTCTTCCGACTCTTCCTCTTATCTGATGGAGCTGTGCGAGACCGAGCTTATCAGCATCTTCAATTATCAATGTATTACAGTTGGGAACGTCAACCCCTGTTTCGATGATCGTAGTGCAAACAAGAACGTCCGTTTCACCGTTTACAAGGTCTTCCCAAATACCGGAAAGCTCTTCCTGAGACATTTTGCCATGGGCAACGGAAATTCTCGCCCCTGTTCTGTCAGCAATTATCTGGGCTGTTTTATATATGGTGTCTATCCTGTTATGCAAATAGAAACACTGTCCGCCGCGGGCGATCTCACGTTTTATTGCATCAGAAATCAATCCAAGGTCGTATTCAGCAACATAAGTCGTTACAGGGAATCTGTTATTTGGAGCTTCATTCAATACAGAAATATCTCTTATACCCGAAAGTGACATATTCAAGGTTCTGGGGATAGGAGTCGCAGAAAGCGTAAGGAAGTCTGCATCAGGAGCTTTTTCTTTCAAAGCCTCTTTATGACCAACCCCAAAACGTTGTTCCTCATCAATTACAACAAGACCAAGATCCTTAAACTCAATATCCTTTTGTACCAATCTATGAGTGCCAACAATAACATCAATTTCGCCTCTGCGCAGCTTCTTTATTATTTCAGCCTGCTGCTTTGGAGTCCTATATCGGGACAATATCTCAACTTTAATTGGATAGTCCTTGAACCTACGCAAGATCGTATTGTAATGCTGAAAAACAAGAATTGTAGTCGGAGCAAGAATTGCAGCCTGACGAGAATCCGTAACGCATTTAAAGACAGCCCTCAAAGCGACTTCTGTCTTTCCGAAGCCAACGTCACCGCAAAGCAATCTATCCATGGGATGAATACTTTCCATATCCTTTTTGATCTCATGTATACATCTGAGCTGATCGTCCGTTTCTTCAAATTCAAAGGACGCTTCAAAATTTCGTTGCCATTCGTTATCGGGAGAAAATGCCTTACCTCTTAGTTTAAGTCGCTTACCATAAAGCTCAATAAGTTGTTTTGCAAGATCCCTGACGGCTTTTCTGACCCTTTGCTTTGTTTTTGACCAGTCCGATCCACCCAATTTATTGAGTTTAACATTAACTTCGGTATCCTTACCGATATATTTTGAAATAGTATCAAGCTGAGAGCATGGAATATAGAGGACATCCGTACCTGCAAATCTGATCTTTATAAAATCCTTTACTATACCCTGCTGTTCAACCTTATGAATACCGTCATAAATACCTATACCGTAATTGGTGTGAACGACATAGTCCCCTACGTGAATATCGGAAAAGCCTTTGATCTTTTCCCCACGTTGAAATTTTGCCTTACGCTGTTTTCTATCGGGACGACGAATATTTCTGAAGGAAAAAACAGCTTCCTTTATATCGGGAGCATTGAACCCGAATGGAATCGCACCTGATTGAATGACTACATTTTTGGAAATACCCATTTCCTTTTTAAGATCTTCCGCATGGTCTTTATCTACGGCAAGTATAGTTATTTTATATCCGTCATCTTCAAGGCTTATGGCATCTTCAATAAGATTTGATACAGTAGAAACGGAAGTGGCATACAAACGGATATTAACAAGCCTGTCAAGCTCTATACCGGGAACAGAACACGGTAAAGTTTCAAATATAAGAGGATTCTTTAATTTAGCGATTATCTCTTCTTTTGTATAATAGTAGGGTTTATCGAGAAAAACAAAGTCATCACCAAGAAGGGTTTCAATATCTTCCTTCATACGAAATACCATACCATCGGTATGTTCCAAAACACTCTTATAATCAAAAACACATATAAAAGTATTTTCATCCGCATAATCAAGAATGGAAGCAGGCTGTTTAAAATAAGCAGGATAATATCTATCATGCTTGGGAAGTATTCTCTGCTTGAGAAGGTCTATATCCTTTGCAACCTGAGCGTTGTTTTTATACGGCTCAAGCTCTTTGATCAAATACTCACAGATCTCTGCGGTGTATTCCTTTGCAGGAATAAGTCTGATCTGATCAACAGGTTCCGTACGACGCTGTGTGTTTATGTCGAATATTGAAACAGTATCTATTTCATCCCCAAAGAACTCGATTCTGTACGGAACCTCGCTGTCGGGAGGGAATATATCCACAATACCGCCTCTGACAGAGAACTGTCCGTGACCTTCAACTGCGGAAAAGAATTCATATCCCATTGAAACCAATTTGTCGGGTAATCCGTCAAAATCAATTTCATCACCGCAACGAAGAGTAATTTCTTTATACTCATCGGGACACATCAACGGCATAACAAGAGCATCTGCAGTAATAATAAGAGATTCAAATTCCCCTCTGCGAATTGCGGAAAGGGCTTCTATTCTACGGTTTTCTTCAAAACGGGAAACACTTTCGATATCACGGAAGCTGTAATCTCTTGCAGGATAAACAAAGGACCTGCCACCATATTGCATTATCTCATGAACTGTTCTTGCAGCATTATCATCAGGAACTACTATAAAAGATTTCTTTCCCGATTCTGCAGCCAACAGCAATGAAAAATACGCTTTTTGTTTGTCAACACCGAAAACTGCCGCAGACTGATTATTTTTAACAGCACTAAAAAGCTCGTCATATTCCGCGAGCCTTGTCAAACTTTTTATTGAATGTGGAATTCTGTCAGACATAGATTTCTCCATTATAATTCAAAACGTCAACCGTTATATCTACTGAGAGCAAGATCAAATTTACCGTCCATTATCATCTCAGAAGCTTTATAAATATTATCATATTTAGCCTCTATGAGTTTCATTTCCTCATCCGTAAATTTACCCAGAACCCAATCCATCAACGGAATATTGGGATTTGTTCTGTCTGAAACACCTATCTTAAAACGAATAAAATTCTGGGAAGACAAATGTAAAATTATATTTTTTATACCGTTATGTCCACCGTCACTGCCCGTTTTTCTGATACGGAGCTTTCCTGTGGGTAAAGCAATATCGTCCTGTATAACAATTATACGTTCAGGAGGTATTTTATAGAATCGTGAAGCTTCCCCGACAGCTTCACCTGAAGAATTCATGTAGGTCTGAGGCTTCATAAGTAAAACCTTTTTATCTCCTATCTCCGCAGTACCGCAAAGAGCTTTGAATTTCAAACGATCGATGGTTGTTCCGCATTTTTTGGCAATATGGTCGACTGTAAGAAAACCTGCATTATGGCGTGTTTTAGCATATTCCGAACCGGGATTTCCCAATCCTACGATTATATAATCCATTATCTCTTTTCTCCTTCCGAATATTTTAAAAAACATATTCCAACCCCACTTTCAAAAAAGCAAGATTGCGGCGTAAAGTCATACCTATGGGGGTAGATTTCACGCCGTACATCTCTATTTATTATAATAATTATTTCTTGTTCTGGAACTGAATTCTCATTCTCTGACCGTGGTCAAGGATCTTTTTACGAAGTCTCATGCTTACTGGAGTTACTTCTACAAGCTCGTCATCCGCAATATATTCCAAAGCCTGTTCCAAGCTCATTCTTCTGGGAGGAATAAGACGAAGAGCTTCATCTTTACCTGCAGAACGAATAGCAGTCATATGCTTTTTCTTACATACGTTTACAACGATATCATCACTCTTGGAAGCTTCACCTACGAGCATACCCGCATAGATAGGCTGTGCAGGATCAACAAACATAACACCGAGGTTCTGAATATTGAAAATGCCATAAGTCGTAGATTCACCTGTTTCGTGAGCAATAAGAGAACCTGTATTTCTTCTGGGGATTTCGCCCTTGAAAGGCTGATAGCTGTCAAATACAGATGTAAGAATACCTTCACCCTTTGTATCTGTAAGGAATTCGGAACGATAACCAAACAAACCTCTTGTGGGGATTATAAATTCAAGCTTAATTCTGTTACCCACAGAAGACATGGACTGCATTTCGCCTTTTCTTACACCCATTTTTTCCATAACGGCACCCATTGATTCCTCGGGCACGTCCACAACAAGGCGTTCCATAGGCTCACACTTTTTGCCGTCGATCTCTTTGTAGAGAACACGGGGGGTACTTACCTGGAATTCATAACCTTCACGTCTCATATTTTCAATAAGAATTGAAAGATGCATTTCGCCTCTGCCGCTTACGTTGAATGCTTCTGTAGTTTCGGTTTCTTCAACACGGAGAGATACGTCTTTAAGAAGCTCCTTGAAAAGTCTTTCTCTGAGGTTTCTTGAAGTTACGAATTTACCTTCTTTACCTGCAAATGGGCTGTTATTTACAAGGAACGTCATTTCCATTGTAGGTTCGGAAATTTTAACGAAAGGAAGTGGTTCAACTGCATCAACAGCACAAACTGTATCACCGATATTTACATTTTCAATACCTGATACTGCTACAATATCACCGACGGTAGCTGTTTCAATGGGACTTCTGCCCAAACCGTCAAACTGATACATTGTAACGACTTTCGCCTTTACGTTGGGTCTGCTCTGATGGTAATCAGCAAGAACTATTTCCTGACCCTGCTTCATTACGCCTCTTTCGATTCTGCCGATAGCAATACGACCAACATAATCGTTATAGTCGATAGCTGAAACAAGCATCTGAAGTGGCTCTTCATCCTCACCCTGAGGGGGATCAAAATAATTAACGATGCTGTCAAAGAGAGGTTTAAGGTCTTTAGCATCGGGATCGTAAGGCGAAAGGGATGCCGTACCTGCTCTTGCAGAAGCAAAAAGTACGGGAGAATCCAACTGTTCATCTGTCGCATTAAGATCAAGAAGCAGCTCCAAAACTTCATTCACAACATCGTCGGGACGAGCGTCTGGGCGGTCGATCTTATTAACAACAATAATTACTTTGTGGTTAAGCTCAAGAGCATGCTGAAGAACAAAGCGTGTCTGAGGCATGGGACCTTCATAAGAGTCAACGAGAAGGATTACACCGTCAACCATTTTAAGTATACGTTCAACCTCACCACCGAAGTCAGCATGTCCGGGAGTGTCTACGATGTTTATTTTAACATCGTTATATGTTACAGCGGTATTCTTTGCAAGGATTGTAATACCTCTTTCACGCTCAAGGTCGTTTGAGTCCATAACTCTGTCTGCGACAACCTGATTTTCACGGAAAGCACCGCCCTGTTTAAGAAGCTCGTTGACGAGTGTTGTTTTACCGTGGTCAACGTGAGCTATAATTGCTACATTTCTGAGATTATTGCGAATCAATGTATATTCCTCTTCCCCTATATAAGTATAAGATTTTTTAATTATTTTCTTTCATCAATATTAACATAAGGAGTTTCCTCTGCCACACACATATATGCGGGACGGATGATCTTCCCGTAACCGAGAAGCTCCTCAAGACGGTGTGCCGACCAACCTACGATTCTTGCGATTGCAAAAAGCGGAGTGTACAGTTCTTCGGGAAGACCCAACATTCTGTAAACAAGACCGCTGTAGAAGTCAACATTGGCACTTACACCTTTGTAAATTTTACGTTCTTTAGCGATTATCTGAGGTGCAAGACGCTCGACATTTGCATAAAGATTATATTCATCTTCACGCCCCTTTTCCTTTGAAAGAGCCTCAACGTATCCTTTGAAGACTTTCGCTCTGGGGTCGGAAAGTGAGTAAACGGCATGACCCATACCGTAAATAAGACCGCTTCTGTCAAAAGCCTGTTTTCTGAGAAGAGCAAGTAAATACTCAGAGATCTCTTCATCATCATTCCAGTTTTTAACCTGTTCTTTCATATCATCAAACATTCTGATAACTTTAATATTTGCACCACCGTGTTTTGGACCTTTAAGTGAGCCCAGAGCAGCAGCCATTGCAGAATAAGTATCTGTACCTGACGAAGAAACAACTCTTGTGGTAAATGTTGAGTTGTTACCACCACCATGTTCTGCGTGAAGAACAAGAGCAAGGTCAAGGATCTTTGCTTCAAGATCTGAATATTTACTGTCGGGACGGAGCAGATGCAGAATGTTTTCAGAAGTTGAAAGCTCAGGCACAGGCGAATGTATAAATAAGCTCTTATCATCATGATAATAGCAATATGACTGATAACCGTAAACAGAAAGAAGTGGGAACAGAGCTATAAGCTGCAACGACTGGCGAAGAACATTGGGAATTGAGATGTCATCCGCATTATCATCGTAAGAATACAGCGTAAGAACGCTTCTGGACAGGGTATTCATCATGTCCTTACTGGGTGCTTTCATAATGATATCACGAACAAAGCTTGTAGGAAGGCTTCTGTACTCCGCAAGCACTTTATTAAAAACCTGAAGCTCTTCATGTGTGGGAAGTTTTCCCAAAAGGAGCAAGTACGCGGTTTCTTCAAAACCGAATCTGTTCTCGGAGGTAAATCCTTCAACGATCTTTTCCATATCTATACCCCTGTAATAGAGTTTACCTTCACAGGGTGTTTGTATACCGTCTATATATTCGTAAGATTTAACATCACCGATTTCCGTAAGGCCTGCAAGTACGCCCTTACCGGAAAGATCACGGAGTCCCCTCTTTACGTCAAGCTGTGCGTAAAGTTTCGGGTCTATGCGACTGTTTTCAATGCATTTTCGTGTCCATGCGTTAATCTCTTCGGTTATTATACTGAAATCTCTTGACATTAGTTTTAAACCTTTCTTTTTTTAATTTGATTTTTTTGATGCTTTAGCCGCAGTAACAGTATTCTGCAGAAGCATCGTAATGGTCATGGGACCTACACCGCCGGGAACCGGTGTTATAAGTGATGCTATCTCGGAAACTTCGGCAAAGTTTACGTCACCTGTAAGTTTTCCTTCAGCATTTCTGTTCATACCGACGTCAAGGACAACAGCCCCGGGTTTAACCATATCACCGGTAATAAATTCGGACTTACCTATAGCAACAACAAGGATATCTGCTCTTCTCGTAACTTCAGCAAGATTCTTTGTTCTGGAATGACAAACTGTAACTGTTCCGTTTTCAGCAAGAAGCATTATTGCCTGAGGTTTGCCGACAATATTACTTCTGCCGACAACGACGCACTCTTTTCCCGAAATATCAACACCGCTGCGTTTGATAAGCTCAACAACGCCTGCAGGTGTGCAAGGAAGGAAACGGGGATTACCTGTCATCAGTTTACCTACATTTTCGGGGTGGAAACAGTCAACGTCCTTTTCTGGAAGGATCGCATTTATTACAGTATCGGGATTTATATGCTTTGGTACGGGACTTTGAACAAGTATTCCGTGAATATCTTTACGAAGATTGAGAATTTCAATCAGATCGAGAAGCTCTTTTTCAGTTGTCTGCTCTGCAAGTGTATAAGTATCAGAATAAAATCCTACTTCTTCACAGGCCTTTTGTTTGTTTCGTACATAAATCTGAGATGCAGGATCGCTTCCCACAAGAATAACTGCGAGTCCGGGTCTTACGCCCTGAGCAGTAAGAGCCTCAGCTTCAGCTCTGATTTCGTTTCTGATTTGAGCAGAGATTGCTTTTCCGTCTATAATAGCCATAATTTAACTCCTATATTTACCGATATCTTAAAATCTTAATTATTTTCAGATTCATCTTTTTCCACAGATTCTTCATCTTCACGGTTTCTTCCGCGGTGGGCTTCCAAGGACGCCATAAAGAGATCTGATTCATTTACAGTTATGGGCGCTTCGTCGCCCTCAGCACCTTCAAAAACATTTGTGTATGAATTCTGTTTATCAACTTGCTTCTGAATAATTTTTTCAGTAGCTTTGCGTATAACGCCTTTTCTGATAAGAATAAAGAGAACGATTGCACCAACAAAAAATACCAAACCCAAGATCTGAGAAATGCGGAACACTCCCAAGACTCTGAGACTGTCCTGACGAAGTCCTTCTATAAATGCTCTTCCGAGACCGTACCAACCCATATAGAAACAGAATATTTCGCCATGCTCTTTTTTAAGGCGTTTAATAACAAAGAAAGCAACAAGGAAGCCTACAAAATTCCAAAGGGATTCATAGATAAAAGTAGGATGCACAGCTTCTCCGCCGTTGATCGACATACCCCAAGGAAGGTTCGTTACGGAACCGTAAGCTTCAGCATTTACGAAATTACCCCAACGACCGACACTTTGACCGATAAAGAAACCGAATGATGCAAGGTCAAACAAAGCAAGAGCATTTTTCTTTTTTATCTTACAGAAAACAAGACCTACTATAAATGCCGCAATTATACCGCCGTAAATTGCAAGACCGCCGTTCCTGAAATTTATCATTTCCCAAAGAGTTTCAAAATGATCAAGCATAAACAGTACAAAGTAAAGTCTTGCACCGATAAGGGCACAGGGAACACCCCAGAGACAAACATCAAGAACATCATCGGACTTCAATCCGAAATGTTTTGCCTGCCACATACAGAAGGATATTGCCAAAAGCATACCTGAAGTGATTATTATGGCATACCAATAAATATCTATACCTGTACCGAAAAGATTATCTATTGCGACCCTGTCGATCTCAAGGTCAAAAATCCCAAGCTTATTAAAGCTTATTGTATTCGTCGTATTCATACAAACTCCAATCCGGTCTGCCGAAAAACAGCATAAACCAATTTGATTCAGATAAAAACTACTAATAATTTATTATACTACTATTTTTCCTTATCGTCAAGGGCTATTCAAAATATTTTCCATTTGTGCCATTTTTAAACTGAAAATTTCACAACTCCGATTCTTTTTTAATTTTTGTCAGATAAAGAAAATTATAATGAAACAATCTTATGTTAGAATACTAAAGTATTATACAGACAAAACATATACGGAGGCAAAAAAGTGATAAGCAAGTTTTTAAAGCGAAATTTCATTTTTTACATTCTCGGTTTCGCATTTCTCGGACTCAATGCAACCATAAATACTCAGGTTCCTCAGGCTCTGGGTAAAGCGATCTCCCTTCTTGAAGCCGAATCTCCCGACAAAACAGCCGTACTGAATCAGGCTTTGATAATCGCCCTTATCGGTATAGCAGCTTTCACCACAAGATTTATATGGAGAACCTTTATAATCGGTACAGCAAGAAGACTTGACTGCTGGCTTAGAGAAAGGTTATATGTAAAATTTCAGCATTTGCCAATAAGCTTCTATGCAAATAAAAGCTCAGGCGACTTAATGGCATATGCAATAAATGACATCAATGCGGTAAGACTTACTTTCGGCCCTGCCCTTGCAATGTCATTCAACGGTATAGTAACGGCTACAATATCAATAGTAACAATGATTCTGGAAGTTGACCCCATACTCACCTTATTGGCACTTCTCCCCGTTCCGTTTACAATTATATACACAACGGTTTCGGGCAGAATAGTAAGAAGAAAATTTTCCGCAGTACAATCCCTTTTTGCAAAGCTTTCGGGTTTTGTAAACGAAAGTATTTCGGGTATCAGAATAATAAAATCCTTCGCCACGGAAGAAGCAAGAAAGGACGAGTTTTCCCAAATTTCCTCCGATATGCGTGACGCAAATATATCACTCGTATACACTTCTTCAATGGTAAATCCTGTAATAAAAGCAACTTTCGGATTAAGCTACGCATTAGCTCTGATTTTCGGAGGTAAGGCAGTTGTTGACGGAAATCTTGACACAGGTACACTTGTAACATTCTTAGGTCTACTTTTACTTGTACAAAACCCCGTTGTTCAGCTGGGTGATATTATAAACAGAGTTCAAAGAGGTCTTGCTTCGTATAAGAGATTAAAAAACATAGACGATGAAAAATCCATACCCGAAGAAGAATTCCTGGAAACAGATGAACCCTCAGCAATTGAAGGAAAAGACATTGTAATAAAGGATCTCACTTTTACATATCCCGACGCAGAAAGTCCGTCTCTCGACAAAATCTCCCTTAAAATCAAAAGCGGTTCAACCATTGGTATTGCAGGAGCTACGGGAAGCGGTAAAACGACTCTTATTGCGGCAATAGCAAAGCTTCTTCCCGTGGAAAACGGTTCCGTACTTTTCGGAAACGAGGATATTAACGATATAAGAGCTTCTACACTCAGAAAAGATATCGGATATGTACCTCAGGACGGTTTTTTATTCTCCGCAACAATAGCCCAAAACATTGCGTTCTGCGACGATTCCCCCAATGAAGAGAAGATCAAAACAGCTTCAGAATTGGCTTGTATGGTAATCGAAGAAAGTAAATTCCCTGACGGATATGAAACGGAAGTCGGTGAAAGAGGTACTCATCTTTCAGGAGGTCAGAAGCAAAGAATTTCCCTTGCAAGAGCTCTTTACAGAACGCCAACCCTCCTACTTCTTGACGACACCCTTTCAGCGGTAGATACAGTAACGGAACAAACAATGTTGAAAAACATTAAAAATCTTCCGAATACAGAGCTTTACAAAGACAAGAAATACCGTCCCACAACGGTAATTATCAGTCATAAGCTTTCGGCAATAGAAGACTGCGATGAAATATTCTATCTGGATAACGGAAAAATTGCAGAAAACGGAACTCATACCCAACTCATGGAAAAGAACGGACTGTATGCGGAAATGTATCGCTTACAGCACATGTCAAACACTCTGAAAACCAGCGAGGGGGCGAAAGAATAATGAAAGCCGAACAGAAAAAGCCCACTCTGAAAGAAGAGTTTCAGGCTATAAATAAAAAATCCAACATCATACGTCTTGCAAAAATGATGCGACCGTACATAGGTCAGCTTCTGTTGTGTGCATTGTTTGTTCTGATAGTAAATGCGGCAGAGCTTCTCAAGCCAATGATTGCAGAAATAGTAATTGACGATTTCCTTGCAAAAGGAATAGTTGAGACAGAAAATATGTCCATAACAACCCTGGGTATCATCTATTTCATAACAATAGCTGTCGGCTCGGCATTTGGTATTGCTCAGGCAAGACTCATAACAAGGATATCCCAAAAAATCCTCGACACAATGAGAAATAAAGTATTTGATAAAATACTTCACCTTTCCACGAGCAAGCTTGATAAATTCGGAACGGGAAGACTTATTACGAGAGCAACAAATGACGTTGAAACAGTAAACGAATTTTACAGCGACGTATTTTTAAGCTTATTCAGAGATGTTTTCCTTCTTATAGGAATTCTTGTAATGATGCTTATTATAGACTGGAAACTTGCATTGGTAGCATTTACGGGAATTCCATTCATTATTGCATTGACATTCTCTATAAAGAAAAGAATCAAAGAAAATTTCAAAAAGGTAAAGATAACAACAGGTAAAATAAACGGATTCTTCTCGGAAAATATTCAAGGAATGAGAATAGTACAGGTATTCAATGGTCTGAAATCAAAGCTTAAGGAGTTCAGACAGCTCAACGATGAATATTTTAAGGGCACAATGACTCAGGTAATGTTACACAGTTTCCTCCGTCCCACAATGGAAATGATAAACGAGCTTGTAATAGCTCTCCTTGTTGCATACGCATACAATGGTATAAGCGGTGGAGTACTTGAAGTCGGTGTACTTTACGCATTCACAAACTACACAAAACAGTTTTTTGCTCCAATAAACGACCTTGCGGAAAAATATTCAACAGTTCAATCAGCGTTTGTTTCAACAGACCGAATCTATGAGCTTCTTGACGATAACGAAACCGAAAATACATACGATGGTATAACGGATATCGACATTCAGGGCGAGATAGAATTCAAGGACGTATGGTTCGCCTACGAGGATGAAAACTGGGTTTTGAAAGGTGTTTCCTTCATAATTCCCAAGGGAGCAAGAGCCGCATTTGTCGGAACTACAGGCGCAGGTAAAACAACAATAATAAATCTGATAACACACAACTACACTCCGCAAAAAGGGGAAATACTCATTGACGGTGTAAACGTAAATGAAATCAGTTTACATACACTCAGGAGCTCCGTTTCAGTAGTATTGCAGGATGTATTTTTGTTCACGGGAAATATCAGAGAAAACCTTGAAATGGGAACACCCAAAAGTGATGAAGTTCTGAAAAAAGCCCTCACAGCGGCACAGTCTGAAGAGGTTCTCTTCGATACGACCGTTACAGAGCAAGGATTAAACTTCTCAACAGGTGAACGTCAGCTTATCTCTTTTGCAAGAGCCATAGCTGCCGAGCCTAAGGTTTTGATTCTTGACGAAGCTACGGCTCATATTGATACGGGTACTGAAGTTAAGGTTCAGACTGCAATAAACGAAATGGCAAAGGGCAGAACAATGATTTATATTGCCCACAGACTTTCCACCATCCGAGAAAGCAATATTATTTTCGTTATCAAAAACGGATTGATCGCCGAAAGAGGTAATCACAACGAACTACTTGAACTTGACGGAGAATATGCTTCTCTGGTAAAACACAACGCGTAAAAGTATTGACAAATCACCAAAAATATGGTATTATTATAAGCGATAATACCATATTTTTTATTATGGAAGGGATACACATCATGAAAAAAATCGCATTGTTTTTACTTGCAGTTTTTACATTAACAGCATTTGTTTCCTGCGCATCCAATGCCAATGAAAAACCAACGCTTTTGGATTTCACAGACTTTACCCCACATTTCAATGAAGAATATGTTGTTTTTGAAAAATCACCCGATAAAGATTTTATAGTTTTGAATCTGACAGATACACACATCAACACAAAAGATTGGAGAGAAGACAATGTAATAATAGAGGTTCTCAAATATACGATAACAGAGCTTTTAAACAAAACTCAACCTGACCTCATTACTGTCAGTGGAGATTTATCTTGGGCTTGTCAACTTTCTTCTTACAGATATTTTGCAGATTTTATTGACAGCTTTGATATACCTTGGACTGTTGTTTGGGGAAATCATGACAATGAAGAAGGAGAAGTTTTTGTTGATAGCATCGAAGACATTTACAAGACATACAAAAACTGTATCTATCGCGAAGGTCCTAATGAATTGGGAAAAGGAAATTATGTTATCAGTATCGAAGAAAACGGAACTCCCATTACAGGTATTTTCATGATGGACACACATTTTAAAGACACCTATATAGACGAAAACGGTGAAGAATATAAAAGCTATTCTATGCTTAATAACGAACAGAAGCTATGGTATCAAAACCGAGCAATCAGCATGAAAGCTTTGGGTTACAAAGATTCTGCAATTATACAGCACATTCCCATATATGCCTATAACGATGCATTTGCTGCAGCTTTCAATTACGACTACAACCGAAATTCAGTTTCCGTACAAGAAAGCTATAACGAAAAATTTTGGAATGAAGGATTCAAGGACTCTTTTGGAGTTAACAGAGAAGGGGTCGGATCTCCTCCAATAGAAGACGGAGTAATAGATGTAATAGAAAATATCGGCCATACGAAATATATGATTGTTGGACATGAACATTACAATAATTTTGCCATTACATACCGAGGTATAAAACTTATTTACAGCCTTCATACAGGAATGGGAGGATATTGGGACCATGACTTAAACGGAGGAACGGTTCTGAGAATCACTTCAAACGGAATCGAAGATGTTTACCATGAATATATAAATGTAGATCATCTTGTAGACCCAAAGATGTATTCAGGCTTTACAAATCATTAAAAAAACACTTACAACCCATTGAAAATATGATTTTTTTATAATCGATAAAAAATATTTTTATTATGGAAGGGATACACATCATGAAAAAAATAGCAATGTTTTTACTTGCCGTTTTCTCATTGACAGCTTTCACCTCCTGCGCTTCCGATGTTCAGGGGAAACCTACTCTTTTAGATTTTACAGAATTCGAACCACATTTTAATGAGGAATATATTGTTTTGGAAAAAACTCCGGATAAAGATTTTATCGTTTTAAATCTTACAGATACCCAATTGGACAACAAAGAATGGGATGAAGGCAAAATAACAAGAGAAATTCTTGAATACACCATAGACGAACTCATCAAGAAAACACAACCGGACCTTATTACAATAAGCGGCGACATCGCATGGGCTGGACACACAAAGGCGTACAAAATGGTTGCTGAATGTGTAAATTCCTACGGCATCCCATGGGCTCCCGTTTGGGGAAACCACGATAACGAAGACGGTATCGAATATGTAGATACAATTGAAGAACTGTATATGCAATATGATAATTGTATCTACAAAGAAGGAGAAAAGGAACTTGGTAGCGGAAACTACGTTATCAGTATCGAAGAAAATGGAACTCCCATATCAGGCATTTTCATGATGGATACCCACGACCATGACATATATATTGACGAAAACGGAAATGAGTACGAAGGGTATTCAAAGCTCAATGATGAACAGAAAAACTGGTACGAACTCCGAGTAAAGAGTATGAAGAGTTTGGGATATAAAGACTCTGCAATAATCATGCACATACCTATTTTTGCCTACAGAACGGCATTTGTTGAAGCCTTCAAACAGGATATCGACCCCAATACAATTACATGGCAGGACAGCAGTAATGATGAATATTGGAATGAAGGCTATGAAGATTCTTACGGTGTAAGATACGAATACGGCGGATTCCCCCCTGTTGAAGACGGTGTTATGGATATTCTCGAAGATATCGGTCACACAAAATATATGGTTGTAGGTCATGACCATGTAAACAACTTTGTCATTAACTACAGAGGAGTAAACCTTGTTTACGGTCTTAAAACAGGTATGGGCTGTTATTGGGATCAGAGACTCAACGGAGGTACAGTATTGAGAATCACATCAAGCGGCATCGAAGAAATCTACCATGAATACATAAATGTAGATCATATCGTAGAAGCTCATGCAGAATAACTAAAGGAGGAAAACAAATGTCAAACACATTTTGCGGAAAAAACTGCGAAGAATGCACTTACAAAGAAGAACTCAACTGTCCAGGCTGTAAAGAAGGTCCGGGACACGAATGGAACGGAAGTTGCAGTATTGCCAGATGCTGCGATAATAGAGGGCACGACTGCTGTGAAACATGTAATCAGCACGATTTATGCGGAACGCTCAGAAGAAAGAATGAAATTCCGAAGGAACGAATTTCTGAACAGACAGCAGAAGCTGAAAAGAATAAAAGAATTGCCCAAAAAGCTTCTGTTTTAGGTAAATGGATGCCTATCCTATTTTGGGTTTCCATTGCGTCTATAATTGCAGGAATTTTCGCCTCAGATGAATTAAAGGGGTTCAACATACTTTATTTAACAGGCTCCATAGCGGAAAGCGTATGCGGAATTATTTCTGTTATAGCACTTTTTAAAATGTCCCCCACATCACAAAGATATAAAGCAGCAGCTTGGGGACGACTGATAGCTGTTGTAATTACGTTTTTGACTGTATTATTTGTAATAATTACAGTTGAACCTGTACTCGCATTGTTAGCAATAGTTGCGGCAGTAGTCATGCTTTATTCGCAATATTCCCAACTCAAAGGACATTCAGAAGTTCTGGAAGAAGCAGACCCGGATCTTTCGGAAAAATGGGATAAACTCATAAAATGGTATATCATCTGCTACATAGTGCTTATTGCAAGTATCGTCCTTGCAATAATACCAATAATTGCTTTACTTGCAATATTGGTCTCTTCCGTCGGCTTGTTGATCATCGGTATAGCTGAACTTGTATTGCTGTATCACACAAAGAATGTATTCCAATTTATTTCAAAACAGTAAGAAAAATACCGTCTTCGAGAATAATATCGGAGACGGTATTCCTTTTTTCCAATAAAAAAGTGTTTGAATTTCCGCTAAAACCTAGGGTGACAGGAGTTATCCGAACCTGCCTAAAAGCGAGTCTTTTTAAGTCTTTTCTGCGTTTCGTCCTTGAAAGGCGTCAGATTGGCGAGTATTTTAACGCAGTATGACCGAAAATCCGGCTGTAGAAAACACGGCTCGGATAATCCCTGTCACCCTACCGTATCACAACTCTTTAAAATTATTTCACATCAAGGTATTGTTTTTTTAAACGGACTGTGGTATAATGTTATTTGAATAGAAAAAGAAGGTCAGATCATATGAATCAAATGTTAGCCATTATAACCTCAGTCACGGTATTGGGGCTTTTTATGGCAATAGGCTTCGTATCCGTTAAATCAGGATATGTAAAAAAAGAATCAACATCGTATTTATCTCATATCGTAACAAGAGTAGTTTTTCCCATTTGGATAATGTCAAAGCTTCTGTCAAACGATGTGACGATAGCACAGTTGATGGACAGATTACCCCTATTTATCGGTGGTCTTGTTTTCACACAATCAACTATGCTTTTGGGAATTCTTATTACCAAGCTCCTGAAAATGGAAGACAAGCAAAAATATGTATTTGTTGCAATAACATATACAGTAAACAGTATCTTTATGGGGGTTCCCGTCTGTCAGGAATTATTCGGTGATTCTGGCGCATTGAGCTGTACGATTCTCGCATTAGGCTCGAACATCATAACCTGGACTACAGGTGTTTCATATGTCTCGGCAGGAGGCAGAAGAGTCCTCGGTATCAAAAAAGAAAAAGGGAAATTCTCCCTGAATCCAATAATGGCAACTTACGTTGTCTGTCTCGTTCTCAAATTCTGCGGATTCAATCTTCCGTCTTTATTGCTTACACCTTTCACAAAGCTCGGAAATGCACTCTCCTATTTGGCAATGATTTATTTGGGTATGTCTTTGACAAATTTCCAAGTGAAAGGACTTTTCAAAAATAAGGTAATATATCTTTATTTACCGCTTAAGCTGATAGTTATTCCCCTTATAGTTAATATTCTGGCAAAGCTCTCAGGTTTTTTCACCGAAGAATATTTAGGGGTACTGACCATAGTTTATGCCGCATCCCCAAGTATTTCAATGACAATGTTCTATAAAGAATACGGTCTTGACTATGAATTGGGTAATTCACTTACGTTTATTTGCGTATTGCTTAATATAATAACGATTCCGTTCATGTACTGGCTGTGCGGACTCATCACACTTTAAAAAGGAAACAATAAATGGAATATAAAACTTACTCTCCCGAAGAAACAGCCGAATTAGGTAAAAAATTCGCATTGAAACTGCAAAAGGGTGATACCGTCTGCATGGACGGCGAAATGGGTGCAGGTAAAACGGTGTTTGTACAGGGCTGTGCAAATGCTCTCGGATATAAAGATGCAGTAACAAGCCCTACGTTCACCCTTTGCAACGAATATATAACGGATATATTCAAGATCCTTCACTATGACCTCTACAGGATAATGGATGAAGACGATCTGTTTTCAGTTGGTTTTTACGACAATGACGGTGATATCGTTTTTGTGGAATGGGCAGGAAATGCTGATATTACAGACAGAAAATGTATCCACTTGAAATTTGAATACGGAAATGAACCAAATGAAAGAATCATAAAAATCCCCGATTAAGGAAGTACAAGTTTGAAAATAAATTTTCAAACTCAGCCTTTTATGGTCCCCGAGCCATAAAACGCTATGTAGTAAAGAAAGGCATGGTCTTAAAGATGACTACACTTTGCATAGACACATCATCAATAACCTGCGCTTGTGCCGTAATAAAGGACGGAGAAGTTCTTGCGGATATACTCATAAATAATGGGTTGAATCACAGCAAAACTTTACTCCCATCAATAAAACAGGTTCTTGAAGAAAGCAAGCTTACAGTTTCGAATATCGAAAACATATCTGTAACGATCGGTCCCGGCTCATTTACGGGAGTCAAGATTGCAGCAGCAACAGTAAAGGGATTCGCATTTCCATCAAATATCCCATGTACAGCAATTTCGACCCTTGAAGCTCTTGCCTATAACAGAGAGTCCGAAGGACTTGTATGTGCAGTTATGGACGCAAGAAGAGGTATGCTTTACAATGCAATATTTAAAATAGAAAACGGCAATGCTCAGAGAATCACGGAAGACAGACAAATAAGCTGTGAAGAGCTTTTTAATGAGATATGCGGAAAAGAAATCTTCATAACGGGTGACGGGACAGATCTATTCAAACAATTCTGCAATGAAAGAGAATTCTATCCCCAAACAGCTGTTGATAATTACAGATTTGTAAGAGGTATGGGTATTTACAAAGCCGCTGAAAATTGCGGATTCAAAGAAACACCCCACGACAAACTTGTCCCCGAATACCTGAGACTTCCGCAGGCTGAAAGAGAAAGACTTGAAAAAGAAAGAGGCATAAAAAATGAGCAGTAAAAAAATTGTCTTGGCTTCAGACCACGCAGGTTTTGAGCTGAAAGAAAAAATCAAAAAATATCTTAACGAAAACGGTTACATAGTTACCGACTGCGGCACAGATTCAACTGCAAGCTGTGACTATCCCGAATTTGCAAACAAGCTTTGTCTTGCAATCAAAGAAGACCCCGAAATGCAGGGTATCCTTATTTGCGGTACAGGTATCGGAATGAGCATGGCAGCAAACAGACACAAGCATATCAGAGCGGCACTTTGCCACAATGAATTTACCGCAAGACTTACACGTCAGCACAATAATGCAAATGTTCTTTGCATGGGAGCAAGAACGATCGGCGAAGAATTGGCTTTTGAGACAATGAAAGTATTCCTTTCCACAGATTTCATGGGCGACAAACACGAACGCAGAATAAATATGTTTTCTTAAAATAAAAACTTACACAGAAATGAGGAAATAAAAATGAAGGTTAACGTAACAAATCATCCCCTTATTCAGCACAAAATAAGCATTATGAGAAATGCAGAAACAGGCTCAAAAGAATTCAGAGAGCTTGCAAGTGAAATTTCAATGCTCATGTGCTACGAAGTAACAAGAGATCTTCCCCTTAAAGAAGTTGATATCGAAACACCCGTAGCTATGACAAAAGGAAAAATGCTCGCAGGCAAAAAAATGGCAGTTATTCCTATTTTGAGAGCAGGCTTGGGCATGGTTGACGGTATTGTAAACCTTATTCCTGCAATTAAGATCGGTCATATAGGTCTTTACAGAGATCCCGAAACCCTCAACCCCGTTGAATATTACTGCAAATTGCCTTCAGACATAAGCGAAAGAGATGTTCTTCTCGTTGACCCCATGCTTGCAACAGGCGGAAGCGCATCTGCGGCTATTCAATTCCTCAAAAACTACGGAGTTAAGAACATAAAGAGCGTACACCTCATTGCTGCACCCGAAGGTGTTGAAAGACTTAACGAAGATCATCCCGATGTTGAAGTATACTGTGCAGCTCTTGACGAAAAGCTCAACGAACACGGATATATCGTTCCAGGTCTCGGTGACGCAGGCGACAGAATTTTCGGTACAAAATAAAAGAATAATATTTTTATATGAGAGACTTTTACCTCATTATAAAAACTCAAAAGTCATAACTGCCAAAATATCGGCAGTTATGACTTTTAAAACTTTTTGTAAACTTTTAAATTTCTGTGAGTGTTTTTTGTTTTTACGTTGTATTAGTATATGACGAAGTAAAACAAAGGAGAATTTGCAATGTTCAAAATAAACTTAATTGAAGGCATAAAAAACATAGATAAAAACAAGAAAATAACATATTTATCAGTGATTTTATTCACTATGTTATTTTTACTTCAAGGCTATGCATATTCTTATTACTCGGTAAGTGAGGCTCAAAGTCAGTTTACAGAGCATAGTGATTTGAAAAATTATCAAATATACCGTTTTACAAGCCAATATCATCCGCGTATGCTACTGAGGATGGATGAAGCAGTAAGTATAGATTCCGAAAAAGAAACCTCGGATTTTTATAAGGCTCTTGACAATATTGAACATCTTAAATATTTAACAGTGATTGGAGACGGCGGTTTACCCATTCTCGATTTCAAAGGCGATTCCAAATTTTACATGGGTTATTACTACCGCGGTACGGATCTTCCATATATTCTTACTTTAGATTGCGGTCCGACCTTTCACAAAGCCGAAGACTACAGAATAATTGAGGGCAGAGATTTTACAGATGAAGATATGATTTATGTAGAAGGGAAACCCCGTCCCGTACTTTTAGGCTATAAATATAAAGGAATATATAAACCGGGAGATATTATAAAAATTGAAACATCCGATAATCAAAAGAATTCCAACTTTTTTTATGATTCCATAGAGGTTTTAGGCATCTTAGCGGAAGATACCACTGTTATGGATGCTTATGGAACCAATATTTACGATTTGGATAATTCTATTGTTTGTCCCAGAATATATGTACCTTATGAAGAAAACTTAAGTTATGAAAAGCCTGTTGAGAATGTAGCTATAAATCAGAATTGGGAGTTTTTCCCTAATATTAAATTATTGATTGATACAGAATATGAACAAGAAGTCCTCGATGAGATACAAAAAGCCTTGAATGAATACAGTTGCTTTGCAAGATACTATAATTTATTTGATAATAAACAGTATGTAGAAAAAATGCATTCGCAAACAGAAGCTGTAACTCAATTTGCATTTAATATTACCGCTGTTTTAATGGTGGCTTCATTGGTCACAATAATTTTCTCCGTAATCAACCGTATAGAAAACAACTTGAAGGACTATGCAATACATATTTCCCTCGGAGCCTCATTTAACGGTATTATAGGCTTTGTTATTTCCGAAATGGCAATAATTCTCGGCTGTTCAACGGTTTTAGGGTTAACCGTAACAAAACTGTTTTTGGCTTATTTGTATATGCCTTATAATTTCGGTGTTTTCCTCGGTATTTTTGCGGTTACTTCGCTTTTGGTAATTCTTCTTTCCGCAATTACCGCAAGATTGGCACTCAAGAAGTATGATCTTTGTGCGTTGATAAAATAATTTCAAAAAGAGATCTTACTTTATTATCACTTCAAAGTTAAACCTATTCATACTATGAATCGGCAAAAAAATTTTTGGCTCTATGTCATTTTGGGATATTTCAAATCCACTATTGACATAGAGCCTTTAATATTAACTTTTGTTCTGAGCTTAAAAGGCAAGTACAAATAAAAATTCCTATACACTATACCATATCGGGAGCAGAAAAACACAAGGGTGCAGGAAACCATGACTCTGCAGCTGCAGGAAGTTTCTCTCCGTAATTATACAAAGCTCCACCATGTGAAAAGAATTTCTGAACAGCAACAAGATATGGCATTTTCACATCAGCAATACCGTCAAAATCCTCAACGGAAACTTTATTATCTTTCACCGTAATCTTAAATTTGGGATGTCCTTCAATTTCAAAAGAACATTCCCCGTCAACAAGAGTTTTCACGGAAGCTTTCACATTCAGAAAAGCATCCAGTACAGTTTTAAAATTCAATATCATTACATTATCAATACTGCTTATACCGAAGCCTTCCGCATTGAGAGTCAAAAAACGGTGTTTCTCTTCATTGAAACATTCGGTAAAACCGATATCTATTCTACTTGTGCCATAGAATTTCATTATATCATTTAAAACATGTCCAAGCTCTGAAAAATCCAAAAGCTCTATTTCACCTGTTCCGCAATTATCGGAATTCAGATATGAATAACCAAAGAATTCACCGTTTCTTGTAATAACTACAGGACGAACTCCCCCACCGCAAAGGGTATCATAAAACTTATGTTTTTTACGAAGAACCTTAACGGGCTTTTTCATATAAAGCTCATACATTCTATCCAAAGTCTCGGTATCATCACGGGAAACATCCGCAAATTCATACCCGAAATAAGCACCTTTTCCATAAATGTATTCCGCATTCTGTTTTCTGAAATAAGCGCATAAATTTGTTCCCGCAAGTGTATAGCCGAAATATTCATATCTCTGTCTTCGGCCTCCGAGAATTGCAAAATCCACATTATCTTCTTTCATATGATCATATGTATACTGCATAAGACCTTTCATGTATCCCTTACCCCTGTATTCTGATAGAACACAAACAGTACCTATTCCGCTGGATCTCAAAGTTTTGCCCATGACATCCATATCTGCAATATAAGCGCAAAGAAGCCCTGCAATATCACCGTCTTCCTTTACAAGATAATGTTCATTCATGGTGTCATCAGTCCTGTACAGTTTAGGCTGTATAGTTCTGAAAAAGTTATTTTCGGGAGCATGTCCAAAAGCTTTATCCGCCTTAGCCACAACCTCTTCATAATCCGCCGCTGCAGCTCTCAAATACTCAACTTTCATAAAAAAACCCTTTCTTTTATCATTTTAACTCGCTTGTTGAATAAATTATACCAATAATCGGACGTAAAGTCAATAGTTTTCGGTCATAATTTTGAAAAATAGCTGAAAAAATCGTTTTAATCTTCAAATTATATTGCATTTTCCGAGATTTTGTGTTATCATATAGTATGATTGTAAAGTCGTCTTCCACACATTAAAATAAATACATAAAGGAGTAACATTATGGAGAACGTATACACAGTAAGAATCGGAGGATTCGACCTTTCCCTTTACTCTTCCGAAACAGCAGAATACACAAATAAGATTGCAAATGAAGTTGACAGAAGAATCAAAGAGATCACTTCCGTAAACCCCAGCATCTCCCTTACAAACGCATCACTCCTCGTTGCAATGGATCTTGCAGATGAGCTTCTCAAGCTTGAAACAGGAACAGAAAATATGAGATCTCAGTTGAAAGATTACCTTGACGACACAACAAAAGCTATTGCTGAAAGAGACGAAGCACGCCGTATGGCAGAAAGATTGAAGGACGAGCTTCTTGCCCTCAAAATTGAGCTCTCCAACAAAAAATAATTAAAATATGGAAATCCTTGCTCCGGCAGGCTCTTATTCCGCATTGAAAGCCGCCGTGGAAAACGGTGCGGATGCGGTATATATGGGTGCGCCCCAATTTAATGCGCGTGTAAACGCACAAAATTTTACCGATGAAGAATTTAAGAACGGCATAGAACTCTGTAAAAAGAATGGTGTTAAAGTCTATGCCGTCCTCAACACGCTCATTTATGACAATGAGTTCAAAGAAGCTTTGGCTCTTGGAGAAAAGCTTACAAATATGGGTGTGGATGCCTTTATCGTTCAGGACCTCGGTTTAGCGGAAGCTCTGAAAAAATGTACTTTAGGCTCAGTACCTCTCCACGCAAGCACTCAAATGTCAATAGCTAATTTGGACGGTGTAATGAAAGCTTCGGAATTGGGTTTCACAAGAGCTGTTTTAGCAAGAGAGCTTTCTAAAAAAGATATAGAATATATTGCAAAAAATTCTCCTATAGAGCTTGAAATATTTGTACACGGAGCATTATGTGTATGCTTCAGCGGTCAATGCCGCATGAGTGCGGTCATCGGCGGAAGAAGCGGAAACAGGGGAGCCTGTGCACAGCCTTGCAGACTCCCTTATGAAAAGGGATATACTTTAAGCCTGAAAGATAACTGTTTGCTTGAATATGTCAGAGACTTTGAAAAAATGGGAATTGCCTCATTGAAGATCGAAGGCAGAATGAAGGGTGAATCCTACGTTGGAGCGGTAACAGCCGCATACGCAGATGCTAAACGAGGAGAACCCTATTCAGAAAGCAAAAAAGACGAATTGGCAAAGATATTCAGCAGAGACGGTTTTACCGACGGTTATTTTTTAAATGAAACAGGCAGAAAAATGTTTGGCGTACGCAAGGAAAACGAAAGCATCCCACCTTACGTTAAAACAAAAAAAGAATACAAGCGTTATTTTATTGATTTTTCCGTCAAAGCAGACGATGAGCGAAATATAGTATTTTCTGCAACAGACAGCGAAAATCATTCCGCAGAAGTTACGATCATTGGAGAAAAAGCTTCAAATGCCCCCACGGACGAAACTCAATTGAGAAAGAATCTTTCAAGATTGGGCGGTACACCTTATGAATTAAGAACCCTGAATTGCGATGCAAAGGATAATTTTATCCCCGCTTCAAAAATAAACGATGTACGCCGTCAGATCATCGAAAGCCTGGACTCAATGAAGAACATCAAAAAAGGCTCTTTTACCGTTAAGCTACCGGAGAAAAAAATATATCCGAAAGCTGAAAAAACATTGTTGGAAGCCCAATACGTTACTTTAAAAAATGCGGTTTGCGATGAAAAGCTTTCAAGAGTATGGCTACCCCTTACTTCCGTAAAAGAAAAGAAGTTCAGAGAACTTTCCGAGTTTTACGGCAAAAATACAGGCATCGTACTTCCGATGATAATCAGAGATGAAAACAGACGCGAAGTTAAAAATCTAATAGAATACGCATTGAATTACGGAGTTTCCGATTTTCTTTGCGGAAATATCGGTCATATATACACTTTAAGCGGATATGACGCTGTTCTCTACGGTGACACAGGTCTTAATGTAACAAATGCTCATTCAAAAGACGTGTATCTTGATATGGGACTGAAAAATGTAACTCTTTCTTTTGAACTGACAATGAGAAAAATACAGGACCTTGCAGACAGCACGTCGGGAATCCTCGTATACGGCAGACTTCCCTTTATGACAATGAGGAACTGTGTAAAAGGCAACGGTCACGGTTGCGAAAATAAAAACAAACCTTATTATTTAAAAGACAGAATGAACAAAAATTTCCTTGTCACCTGCGGATATGACTGCTCCAATGATATCTGGAACTCAGACAAGCTATGGCTCGCGGATAAGGAAATACCAAAACTTGCTTTCGGCAGAATGCTCTTTACGGATGAATCCGAATCAGAAATAAGAGAAGTAATAGAGGCTTATTCAGGTATAAGTGTTTCCGAAAGAGAAATGAAAAACTTTACGAGAGGACTGTATTACAGATGATGTCCCCAATTTTAAAAATCAAAAGACTTGAAAAAAACGGAGAAAAACCTCCCATGCCCTACTATGCCTCAAAAGGTGCGGCAGGATTGGATCTCACCTATTTCGGTGACGAGGAAATAACCCTCATCCCCGGTGAAATAGAAAAACTGAATACAGGAATTTGCGTTGAGATACCCGAAGGCTACGTGGGACTCATCTATATACGTTCATCTTTAGGCGCAAAACACGGTATAACCCTCGCAAACAGCGTGGGCGTTATAGATTGCGACTACAGAGGAGAGCTTATGGTATTTATCACAAACACATCTTCCGTAAAGCATACCATAAAACCCGGAGAGAGATTTGCTCAACTGGTACTTACTCCCTGTACTCAGTTCCCAATAGAAGAATGTGAGGAACTTTCCCCCACAGAAAGGGGCACCGGAGGATTCGGTTCAACAAATAAATAAGAATACAATTACTTAATATACAGAATATAAAAAAGGAATGAAGATTCAATGGAATCAATTATAAAACATCTTACAAACAAAGTTTCCGATGCATTTGAAAAATGCGGCTATGAACGCCGTCTCGGTCAGGTTTCCGTCTCCGACAGATTTGACCTTTGCCAATTCCAATGCAACGGTTCATTTGAGGGAGCAAAGCTTTACAGAAAAGCACCTCTCATGATCGCAGAACAAATTGCGGAAATACTCCGTCAGGACAGCGAATTCAAAGCAGTTGATGCAGTTCGTCCCGGATTTATAAATATGACTCTTACAGATGAATTTTTAACAAAAGCAGCAAATGAAGTTCTCTCAGACGAAAATTTGGGAATTCCCAGACCAGGAATCGGAGAAATGATGGTTGTTGACTATGGCGGTGCAAACGTGGCAAAGCCTCTTCACATCGGACATCTCAGAGCCGCAATCATCGGTGAATCCCTTAAAAGAATTGCAAGAACTCTCGGCTATAACGTTGTAGGAGACGTTCATATGGGAGACTGGGGACTTCAGATAGGTCTTGTAATCGCAGAACTCAACGAAAGACATCCAGAATGGTGCTGCTTCAAAGAGGATTTTGATCCCGAAACAGAAACTGTTCCGGAGCTCAATGTTGACGACCTTAATGAAATTTACCCCTTTGCAAGTAAAAAAAGCAAAGAAAACGAAGAGTTTGCAGAAAAAGCTCATAAGATAACAGCCGAACTCCAGAAGGGCAAACCCGGATACATTGCCGTTTGGAAAGAGATCATGAGAGTTTCCGTTGCAGACCTCAAATTAAACTACGGCAGACTCAATGTAGATTTTGACCTTTGGTACGGCGAAAGCGATGCTGAACAGTATGTTGACGAATTGGTTCAGGGTCTCAAAGATAAGGGTCTCCTCAGAGAAAGCGAAGGAGCTCAGGTAGTAGACGTTGCAGAAGAGGGAGATAAAATCGAAATCCCCCCCGTCATCATTAAAAAATCTGACAATTCCAATATTTACGCAACAACAGACTTGGCAACGATCATTCAGAGAGAAAAGGATTTCCATCCCTCAAAAATCTGGTACGTTGTTGATAAACGTCAGTCCCTCCACTTCACACAGGTCTTCCGTTGTGCGAAAAAAGGCGGCATAGTGCCCGAAACGACAGAGCTTGAACATCTCGGATTCGGAACAATGAACGGAAGCGACGGCAAGCCCTATAAGACAAGAGACGGCGGAGTTATGAGACTTTCCGACCTTCTCACAACCGTTACAGAAGCGGCTGAATCAAAAATGAAAGAATCAGAATTTGTTTCAGAAGCTGAACGCAAAGCAACAGCAGAAAAAGTTGGTATTGCAGCGGTTAAATTCGGAGACCTTATCAACCACAGAACAAAAGACTACATCTTTGATATGGATAAATTCCTCTCATTTGAAGGTAAAACAGGTACATATCTCCTTTACACAGTTACAAGAATCAACTCCGTTCTCAAAAAGACAGAAGGTTCAAAAGCTACAGAAATTTCCGGTATTTATTCAGATACAGAAAGAGAACTTATCCTCAACATTGTCCTCAGCGGTGAAGCTTTCATGCGTTCATTCAACGAAAAAGCACCCAACTATGTGTGTGACAATGCATATAAATTAGCTTCTCTCTTCTCAGGTTTCTATCATGACAACCATATTATAAATGAAGCAGATGAAACAAAGAAAGCTTCCTGGATAGCTCTTTGCGAACTCACAAGAAAAATGCTTCTCAAACATTTTGACGTATTGGCTATAGAACCTGTAGAGTCAATGTAATTCCCGAAAGGACAGTGATCTGCTATGTACGACAGAAAACCAAAAAAGAAATCAATTAACGGTCAGTCAGTAAGAAAAAATGACAGACCAATAAAAGTAAACAAAAGAGTAAGAACGGAAATCAGCAGCGATTACAGTGAAAATGCCGTTTTCGGCAGAAACTCCGTAATGGAACTTCTCCGTTCCGAAAGAACAGTTGATAAACTCTTCGTTCTCAAGGGCGACAGAGAAGGTTCAATCTCAAAAATAATCTCAATGGCAAAGGAAAAACATATCGTTGTCGTTGAAGCTGAAAAAGCAAAGCTCGATAAAATGTCCGGTAACGGAAACCATCAAGGAGTTCTTGCCCTTACAACGGAATTTGAATATTGCGAAGTTGAAGATATTTTAGCTGTTGCTGAAGAAAAAGGTGAAAAGCCTCTTATTCTCATAATCGACGGTATCAATGACCCGGGAAATCTCGGTGCAATAATCAGAACCGCAAATGCTTCAGGCGTTCACGGAATAATTCTTCCCAAAAGAGGCTCTTGCGGCATGACCTCTGCAGTTTTCAAATCTGCGGCAGGTGCGTGCGAATATGTTAAAATTGCAAGAGTTGTAAATATAAACGACACAATAAAGCTTCTTCAGGACAACGGTGTTTGGATATACGGCACAGACGGAAGCGGTTCCGATGAGCTTTATTCCACAGACCTTACAGGCTCTGCGGCAATAGTTCTCGGTGACGAAGGAAAAGGAATTTCCCGTCTTACAAGAGAAAATTGTGACTACCTTATGAGAATCCCCATGAAAGGTGAGATCACATCCTTAAATATCTCTGTTGCAGGAGCTCTTGCAATGTACGAAGCTTTGAGACAAAGAACAATCAAGGACTCAATGTCCGGAGGCTCTGATCTGTAATGAATGAAGAAATATTCAACGAGCAATATACATCGGCACTGTCGGTGAGAGATTCTATCAGCGTTAAAACAATAACCTCAGGAATTGCTGCATGCACTCTCTTTGTGCTTTCACTGATCTCTCTCCCTTCCATAGTAAGCGGCATCACGGGGCTCGTTTTTTCGGTAATCCTTTTTATTGTTTGCCTAAATGAATTTTCCGATGGAATAATCTCAATATTCAGATTACAACCGTCAAATGACAGTCTCAACTCTCTGGCAGTCGTTGCTGCGGCTATACACAGTCTTTATCAGATTTTGGATAAAACTCAAACAGCTCCCACAATATCATGGGTTATATTTGTTTCCGTAAGCTGTTCAATGCTTATGAAGCTGCTTTATGTAAATGAAATAATCATAAATCTCAACATTATCAAAAAAGGCAAAATGTATGAAGTAAGCGCTGAAAGAATAAGCCTTACTAAAAGATATGTTGAACAGGTATGCATGGTTAATCCGGTAATAAATTTCCCTAACGTTATGGATACTTCATATGAAGGAGATCCTTCGGAATCCAAAAGCAGATATTTTGTACCTGTTGCAGCAGGTTTAGCCATGATAATTTCCATAATTATGATCTTTGTCGGAGGAGCAGGAGGATTCACCCTTACATTGGCAGCAATGTTTTCAATTGCGGCATCATTTACAAGTGAAACTTCATTTGTTTTACCATACATCACAACACAAAGACGTTTGAGAAAATTAGGAAGCGTTCTATTGGGGTATCACTCTATAGATTCCCTTAAAGATATCGAAACTCTCGTGGTTACAGATACAGAGCTTTTCCCTCCTAAAAGAGTTCATATAGACAAATTCAGATTCAAAAACAAAGACTATATGACCGAAGCAATCGAATATACTGCAGCTCTTCTCATAAAATCAAGATCCCCATTGAGAAAAGCGTTCCTTAAAACTGTTTCCTGTCCCGTAAAGAGACTTCCCAAAGTTCAGGAATGGCGTTACATGAAAAATTATGGTATTTCGGGTAAAATATATGATGACGAAGTCCTTTTGGGTAACAGAAATTTACTTCTATCATATGATATCTCGCCTCTTCCACAGGAAACAGAAGCAGCTATGGTAACGAAAAATAAAAACATGCTATATTTGGCAATTAATGGTGAAATAGCTGCATATATACTATTCACTTACAACTACGACCCCGCAATGAAACGTGCGGCTGAAAATGTAGGAGAAGATTTCAATATCATAATTGAAACAAAAGACTGCTCAGTCACAGAAACAATGGTTCAAAAGAGATACGATCTTCAAAATACAAAAATTATTGTTCCCGATGCAGACGAAGTAAAACTCATCTCTGATATCAGAGAAAGTATTGCGGACGGAAACAATCTGCCTGTAATGATAACTACCAAAAATTCAATCGGTATTTTGTCTTCTGTAAGACAAGCTAAGAACCTCATGCACATAATCGACATCAGTATCCTGACAAAACAGGTCAGCGTCGGTTTCGGCATGGCACTTACTGCAATTGCATTATTCTTTGCTCCGACATATGTAACAGGGCTTTGGCTGTTCCTTTTCAACCTCATATGGACAGTTCCAATTATTTTCCTTGCATTATTCGGAAACAAACAGTAAAAAAACAAGTTTATAATAAATTTTATATAATATTAAGTATTACAATTTGGAGGATATTATTTTATGTCAGGTCATTCTAAATGGAAGAACATTATGCACAAAAAAGAGAAGTCCGATGCTCAGAAAGCAAGCGTCTTCACCAAAATCGGTCGTGAGATCACATTGGCTGTAAAAGAAGGTGGTCCTGATCCTGCTTCAAACTCAAAGCTTAAGGATATCATTGCAAAAGCAAAAACAAACAACGTACCCAATGATAACATTGAAAGAGTTATTAAAAAAGCTGCAGGTGACGGTGACAACACTCAGTATGAAGAAATCACATATGAAGGTTATGGTCCTGCAGGTATTGCTGTTATTGTAGAAACACTCACAGATAACAGAAACAGAACAGCAGGCGACCTTCGCCACTACTTCGACAAATACGGCGGTAACCTCGGTCAGACAGGTTCAGTTAACTGGATGTTCTCTAAAAAAGGAGTTATCGTTATCTCTAAAGAAGAATATGATGACGAAGAAAAGCTTATGGAAGAACTTATGGAAGTTGATGCTGAAGACTTCGTAGTTGAAGAAAATGTTTACGAGATATACACAGCTCCCGAAAGTTTCTCTGAAGTAAGAGAATTCCTTGAAGGTAAGGGCTATGAATTCCTTTCCGCAGAAGTTGAACAGGTTCCCTCAAACTATATCTCCCTTACAGATCCCGACCACATTAAGAATATGAACAAACTTCTTGAAGTATTGGAAGATAACGACGACGTTCAGAATACTTACCACAACTGGAACGACGAAGAATAAGGCATGTGAAATTGAAAGGATAATTCCATGAATATAAATTTTGGCGAAATGCTGTTGACTGAACGCTCAAAAAGGGGACTCAGTCTCCGCGCGGCAAGTGCAATAATCGGTATAAGCCACACATACCTTTCTGAATTGGAAAGCGGTCACGACCCAAGAACGGGTCAAAAACCGCTTCCGTCTTCGGATGTTATATATAAAATCTGTAAAGCATACGAAATTGACACAGAAATATCGTCTTCCCTTCTCGGTTACAAGGATGAAGACTCAATGTTTCTTTATATGGCATCAAGCCTTCGTAAACTAAAAAACGAAAATCCTGCAAAATACCGTCAATTTATTGAAATTATAAATGAGGACTGATTCTGTGGCTCAGGAAATTATTTTGGCATCGGCATCTCCAAGAAGAAAAGAACTTCTGGAGCAAATAGGATTAAAATTCAGAATTGAACCATCGTTGATCGAAGAAAATATTGAAATAGACGACCCTGTATTGCTTGTTTCAGAGCTTTCAAAAATCAAAGCAAATGATGTATGGCAGAGCAACAAAAATTCTTGTATAATAGCTGCAGACACCATAGTTTTCGCAAAAGGCAAAGTATTGGGAAAACCCACTGACAGAACTGAGGGAGAACAAATGCTGAAATGTCTTTCGGGGAAAAAGCATACGGTATACACGGGAATTACAGTTCAGGACATGAATGGAACAATTACTGAAGTTTCAGCTACAGATGTATATTTTAAAGAACTTTCTCAAAAAGCAATAGATGAATATCTTGATACAAATGAATATTCAGACAAAGCAGGTGCTTACGGAATTCAGGGCTATGCGGCACGATTTGTTGAGAAAATATGCGGTTGCTACTTCAACGTAGTAGGTCTGCCTCTTTCGCTTTTGGATAATATACTTTCTGAAAAAGGAATCATATAATTTTTATGCCGCCTCTGCGCGGCGGATTGGAGCACGACGTGAATATGCGACCTTCTGAACTGTTTGTCTCCTTGTTCACGTCAAAATTCAGATTAAAACGGTTCCCGTTTTGTTTGCTTTGCAAACTCATCTGAATTTACTATATTTTTTATGCCGCCTCTGCGCGGCGGATTGGAGCTTATATGGGTGCAAATGATTTAGGTATAGACCTTGGCACCGTCAACACAGTTATATATAACAAAAACAGAGGTGTTGTTTTAAACGAACCCTCTGCCATTGCTGTTGAAAGTTTCTCCGATAACATAATGGCAGTAGGAAGAGAAGCAAAAATGATGTTGGGAAGAACTCCTGACACAATTTCGGCTGTACGTCCTTTGGAGAATGGTGTAATAGCAGACTTTGAAAAAACCACACTCATGCTTAAGGAATATATCCGCTCCACAAAAAAAAGCTGGGGTTCAATAACAGCCGTAGTAACAGTCCCCTACAAGGCAACCCCCGTTGAAAGAAGAGCGGTGGAAGATGCAGTAATATCTGCGAAAGTAAAAAAAGCAATTTTGATAGAAAAACCTTTGGCTGCAGCCATAGGTTGCGGACTGCCCATATTTGAACCGAAAGGACACATGATCGTAGACATCGGTGGTGGGAGTACGGAAATCGCAGTCCTCTCCATGGGTGGTATAGTTGCGGAAACCACATTGGACGATGCAGGTCTTACTATGGACAGAAATATAATATCTTTTATCCGTAAAACGTACAACATCCTTATAGGTGACCAGGTTGCGGAAGATCTGAAAATACATTTAGGCTCTGTAACAGAAAGAGAAGTTATGGATTTTATGACCGTAAGTGGACGGGATCTGATTGAAGGACTACCCTTAAGCGTCTCAGTTTCTTCAGATGATGTTCGAGAAGCCATCATGGAAACCGTTTATAATATTATAGACGGAATCAAAATGACTTTGGAAAAGATAGATCCCGAATTAGCGTCCGACATCATTGAAAACGGAATCGTTATGGTTGGCGGCGGCTCCATGCTCGACGGATGGAGCGAACTTATATTTAAAGAAACGGGACTAAAAGCTGAACTTGCCGCAAGTCCTCTTGAAAGTGTTGCTGTTGGTGCAGGAAGAGCTTTGGAATTACTCGGAGACTTGAAACGAACTGCTACCGTATAAAACATCGACAACAGAAATACATGAATTTATGATAAAGTGAAAGGAGGCAATGCCCACCAATGAATAATTTTTTCAGAAGCAGATTTTTTGTTGTATTGATAATTATAACCTGTTTTCTTGCAGGTTTTATGCTTAATGTTGCAATTGACGGTGGAAAAATGCCTCACAGAACCCTTATCGGAATTATAACATCGCCGATTACAACATTGGCTACAAACATAAAAAACGGAGTCACGACATTCTTTGCCGCATATTCAAATTACGAGGAACTTCTTGCAGAGAATGAAGAACTTAAGGAAGAAAATTCCAATTTAATAAAAAGGCTTGAAAAATCTTATACCATGGAGATTGAGATTGCCCGTCTTGAACAACTTGCAAATATTCTGAAAGATACAGAAGAATTAGAGATTGTAGAAGCTTCAGTTGTCTCTGTATCAACAGACGGTTGGGTATCAAGTTTTTCCATAAACAAAGGTTCTCTTTCGGGAATCAAGGAAAAAGATGTCGTCATAGCATCAACCGGTCTTGTGGGGAAGGTCAGAGATGTGGGCCCGAATTGGGCTACAGTAGTAACTTTCACCGATCCTCAAATTGCAGTCGGTGCAATAATAACAAGAACAGAAGATACAGCAATGACGGAAGGAACTATTGAACTAAAAGCAAAAGGGCTCTGTAAACTATCCTATCTGAACAAAAATTCCTCTGCAATTCGCGGAGATTTAGTTGAAACATCGGGGCTTGGAGGACTTTACCCTGCAGGAATAATAATAGGTTCGATCAAAGATATCAGCATCGACGACAACGGTCTTACAAAATATGCAGTAATTCAGCCTGCCGTTGATTTTTTAAATTTAAAAAAAGTATATATATCAATAAATTACGCATCGGAGAATGACGAGTAATCTATAATTTCTTTGAAAGGAGAAGTACCGTGGCAAAAAAAATAACTTTATACTCCCTGGGCTTCATCCTTCTTTTTTTTGTTGAAGCAGTCTTTCGCCCAATAACTTTATACGGAGTGGCTCCGATGTATGTTCTTTGCGGAGTTTCAGCAATGGGAATTCTTGAAAAAGAAAGGTTCGGAGCAATTTTCGGACTTATATTCGGACTGCTGTGCGATTTTACAGGAGGTTCGATTTTCGGTTCTCAGGCAATCGTTTTTATGATAACAGGTTTTATTGCAGGAACACTTACCGAAATCACCTTGTCAAAAAATTTTCTCAGCACAATGATAATAACGGAATCTTCCATTATTATCTTCGGTGGATTAAAGGCAGTATTCTATATTATTTTAAATGAAGCTTCCCCGATATCCGTACTGATATATGTTTTATTACCAAAAATCATTATGACACTCCCCTTTTCAATTTTAGTTTATTTTATGATGAAATTTTTCCAAAGAATCTCAGATCCTAACAGAGAAAGGAAAAGAAAAAGACAATGGTAGAAAAAAAACCTCGCATTTATGTGGTTTTTGCCGTTTTCATTTTAGTTTGTTCTGTTTTTGTACTTCAACTCATAAAGCTCCAGCTTATTGACGGAGCTGATTATGCGGAAAGGTCAAGAAACAGCGTCATCACAAAGACCGCAGTAAAAGCCCCCAGAGGCGATATCCTTGACAGATACTGTGCTCCCATCGTACAAAGTGAAACAGTTATGACCGTTGAAATAGACAAATCAATGGTAAAGGCTTTGAATTCAGAAATAGGTCTTCTTGTTAAAATATTTGAAAATACAGGAGCTTCATATTACGATTCGTTTCCTATCTCAAAAACTGAACCCTATATCTTTGATGAAAGTTTTCTTTCAAGTTCATCCAAAGTCAATTCATTTAATAAATATCTTTCCGCGAAAAGAATAGATACGCACCTCAATGCGGAAGAAACAGCATTTGCCCTCATAAAATACTACAAGCTTACAGCTCTGCCAATTGAAGAAGCTCTGAAAATTGTAGCTGTAAGATATGAAATGGAGTCAAGAGGTTCTTCAAATTACTATATATTCGCAAGTGATATTTCGATAGAAGCCGCTACAGTAATCAAAGAAAACAGCGAAGAGCTTCCGGGAATATACATAAATGTGGAACCCGTAAGAACATACAGTGAAGATTACTTTGCCTCTCATATTATAGGAAATGTGGGTATTATATTTGCTGAGGAGTATGAAACTCTAAAAGCAGAAGGCTACTCCTATGACGACTATGTAGGCAAAGACGGAATAGAAAAATATGCAGAAAAATATCTTAGAGGAACAAACGGATACAGATATACCGTAAGAGATGCAACAGGAAGTGTTGTCGATATTATTGAAGATGTTTCTGCGATTCCGGGAAATGATGTAATTTTAACCATAAGCAAACCCATGCAAATGGTAACGGAGCAAAGCCTTGAAAAAATCGTAAAAATGCTGAAGGAACAAAACGGTGAAGGAGCGGCAAAATCTGCTACAGCAATTTTTATGGACATAAACACAGCGGAAATACTTTCAATGGCATCCTATCCAACATATAATCTGGAAACATATAACAAAGATTTTGCCTATTATACAAGCAGTGGTTTAAAACCATATGTAAACAGAGCAATATCGGGATTGTTTCCTCCCGGATCAACGTTTAAAACTATAGTTTCGGTTGCGGCTCTTGAAGAAGAAATAATAAATCCCGATACTGTTTTTAAATGCGACGGTATTTATACTTATTATGATACATTCCAGCCTTCTTGCTTTGCATTCAGCCAATACGGAATCACTCATGGAAAGATTACCGTCAAAGAGGCTCTGATGAAATCCTGTAACTGCTTCTTCTTTGACGTAGGACGTCAGCTTACCATTGAGAATATCACAAAATACGGTAAACTTTTAGGTTTTGGAGAAAAAACAGGTATAGACCTTTACGGTGAAAGCAAAGGAATACTTGCAAGCAGAGAAAACCGTGAAGCTGTTGGCGAACAGTGGCAATACGGTGAAACATTACTTGCAGCAATCGGACAGTCCGACAATACAGTAACTCCCCTTCAGCTTGTAAATGCTGTTGCAACTATTGCAAACGGGGGCACAAGATACCGACCTCACATAATCAAGGCTGTACGAAACCGTGAAAACGGTGAGCTTATAATGGAGACAGAAATTGAAGTTATGGAAAAAATAAACCTTAAATCTTCTACAGTTGACGCAATAATCGAAGGTTTAAGACTTAACGTAGTTCAAGGCGGTTCTGCTTACGACGGTTTCAAGGATTTTGAAGTTGTTTCCGTAGGTGTAAAAACAGGTACAGCGGAAGTTTCAAACGGTTTACCAACAGCTCTTATGGTTGGAATTGCCCCAATTGATAACCCCCAAGTGGCATTTGTTGTTGTTACCGAAAACGGAGGTACAAATGCAGCAGCAATAAATGCAGAATTGGTAAAAGATGTTCTTTCTTACTACTTTGAGGCAGACAGTTATACAGATACAAAATCCACGGGAGAACTCATTCAGTAAGAAAAATCGAAAAAGAGTGATTTTACAATAAAAAAATCGAAATATTTCAAAAAAGTCTTGATTTTAATTGCAAAATCATATATAATGTAAGATAGTATAAAAAATCAGATTTATGATCGGAGGAGAGTCAACTGGGCAGAATAATTACAGTAATTTCAGGAAAAGGCGGAGTAGGTAAATCCACTTTTTCTGCGAACACATCAGTTTATCTCTCCATGATAGGTAAACGTGTTCTTTTAATAGATTCAGATATAAATTTAAGTAATCTGGATATCATTATGGGTATCCAGGATAAAGTATTATTTGACACCTCCGATGTCTTTAACCAAAGATGCAATTTTGAAAAAGCCGTTATAAAGATAAATGAAAATTTAGACTTTATTTCGGGTGCGATAAGACCGTATGACAATACTGAAAATACAGTTGAAGGTATCTGCGAAACAGCAAAAACGCAAAAAGATAATTACGATATAATAATCATCGACTGTCCTTCAGGCATAGGCTTTACTGTCAAAAGTCTTGCGAAGATCTCAAACGCCTCAATAGTCATAACAACACCCGACATTACAGCAATCAGGGATGCTGGAAGAGCCGCAGCATTGATCTACGGTGAAAGAACTGATGATGTCCGCCTGATAGTAAACAGAGTAAAGCCAAAGCTTATTGAAAAAGGCTTGGCTCCGGACATAGATGAAATTATTGACAATACTGAAGTAAGACTTTTAGGACTTATTCCCGAAGATATAAAAATACAAGTATACGCAAACAAGGGAATACTGGTTTCTGATATAAAAAGGTCTGTATCAGGTAAGGCTTTTGAAAATATAGCACAACGAATCTCAGGAAACAACGTCCCTTTATACAAATTCTGGTAGTAAATTAAAGAAAGGTGTGGTCCTCATATATGCTTAATATCGCTCTTATGGCACATGACAAACGAAAGGAGCTTATGGTACAGTTCTGTATTAACTACTGCAGAATACTTTCTAAACATAAAGTATTTGCAACTGCAGTTACGGGAAAAACTGTAACAGAAGCAACAGGTCTTGAAGTTGAAAGACTCATGGCTCGAACAAACGGAGGGTCACAGCAAATAGCATCAAAAATAGCAAACAAAGAAATAGATATATTGATATATTTCAGAGACACATCCCAGTCCGCTTCCGAAAGCGTTGATGACACTACCCTTTTAAGAATATGTGATGTTCATAATATTCCCACAGCAACAAATATTGCAACAGCAGAAGTTCTTTTGAGAGCTTTGGAACGTGGGGATTTTGAAAGAAAAGACCTTTACAGTTTATCAAGCCTCTACATGGAATAAAAATATTTGATTTTATATAGTATTCAGTCCTAAAACGGGGCTGCAGAATGGAGATATAGCAATGGCAGTAAAAGCACCCAGAGGAACACATGATGTTCTTCCTTCCGATTCCTATAAATGGAGATATGTAGAAGAAACTGCGGATAAGATATGCAGATCCGCAGGATATAAAGAAATAAGATTTCCAACCTTTGAAGAAACAGAGCTTTTCCAGAGAGGTGTTGGAGACACCACAGATATCGTACAGAAAGAAATGTACACTTTCACCGATAAAGGCGAAAGATCTCTCACACTCAGACCTGAAGGTACAGCTTCCGCTGTAAGGCTTTGTGTTGAAAACGGTCTTCTTACAGGAGCCCTCCCCGTTAAAGCATATTACAAAATAACTGCATTCCGTTACGAAAAGCCTCAGCAGGGGAGATACAGAGAATTTAACCAATTCGGGATGGAACTTTACGGAGCGTCCGCTCCCTCTGCAGATGCAGAAATGATCAGCCTTGCTGAAGATTTTATAAAATCCTTGGGAATAAAAGGTGCAAAGTTAAGAATCAACTCTATAGGTTGTCCTGAATGCAGAAAAGGATACCACAAAGCACTTCAGGAATATTTTTCACAATATAAAGAGGAGCTTTGCGAAACATGTAATACTCGTCTTGAACGCAATCCAATGAGAATTCTTGACTGCAAGAGCCCTATCTGTAAAAATATCACCAAAAACGCTCCTGTAATTACAGATTTCCTGTGTGATGACTGCAGAGCACATTATGAAGAACTCAAAACACTTCTTAATAACTGCGGAACAGAATACGAAGAAGACCCGGGAATTGTAAGAGGTCTTGACTACTACACAAGAACTGTATTTGAACTTATCCATGAAAAAACAGGACTTGCACTTCTTGCAGGAGGTCGTTATGACGGTCTTGTAAAAGAAATCGACGGAAAAATGGACGTTCCGGGAATCGGCTTTGCAAGCGGACTTGAAAGACTTGTTTCAGTTATGGAAGAAGAAGGTCTGTCTTTCGGTGAAGAACCCACAACAGATCTCTACATTGCATCTATCGGAGAAAATGCCCTCAGATATGCTTCCGCATTGGCAAGAAAGCTCCGCAACTGCGGTATAAATGTAGAAACAGATATCATGGCACGTTCACTTAAAGCGCAGATGAAATATGCTGACAAGATATCTGCGAAATATTCAATCGTTATCGGAGACAGCGAAACCGAAAACGGTGAAGCAGAATTGAAAAATATGTCTAACGGTGAAAAAATTCAAGTTAAACTTGACGAGTCCCTTGCGGATGTCATAAAAAGCAATTAACACCATTAAATACAAATCAACGACACAAATCTGACGATAAGATAATTTAAAATAAAGAGGTATAATTATGGCTTATATAAACAGAACCGACTATTGCGGCAACTTTTCCGCAAAAGACATCGGCAAACAGATAACCGTTGCAGGTTGGGTACAGAGAAGAAGAGTTTTGGGCGGTCTTATTTTTATTGACCTCAGAGACAGAACCGGCATCCTCCAGCTTACATTTGACGAACAGCTCAACAAAGATCTTTTTGATATTGCATACACACTCCGTTCCGAAGACGTTATTACAGCTTCGGGTACAGTACGCAGCAGAGGCGAAGGCGCAATAAACAAAAATCTTCCTACAGGAGAAATTGAAGTTCTTGCTGATTCTTTGAAGGTTTTGGGTAAAGCTGAAACTCCTCCATTTGAAATTGTTGAAAACTCCAACTGTAACGAAGAACTCAGACTTAAGCATAGATATTTGGACCTCCGTCGTCCCGATTTGCAAAAAAACATTCTTTTCAGACATAAAGTAACAAAGGTAACAAGAGACTATTTTGATGAAAACGGCTTTATTGAAATAGAAACTCCCATGCTCATCAGATCCACACCCGAAGGTGCAAGAGACTACCTCGTTCCCAGCCGTATTCATAAGGGTGGTTTCTACGCGCTTCCCCAGTCTCCTCAGCTTTATAAACAACTTTCAATGGTTGCAGGCTTTGACAGATATATGCAGATAGCACGTTGCTTCAGAGACGAAGACCTCCGTGCGGACAGACAGCCGGGATTCACACAGATCGACCTTGAAATGTCCTTTGTAGACGTTGAAGACGTTCTTAAGATTGGTGAAGGTTACATTCAGAGAGTATTTAAGGAAACACTCGGTGTGGACATTCCTCTTCCCCTTCCCAGACTCACATATAAAGAAGCTATGGAACGCTTCGGTTCAGATAAACCCGATACACGTTACGGCATGGAGATCGTAAATATTTCCGATTTGGTAAAAGATTGCGGATTCTCCGTATTTGCATCCACAGTTGCAAACGGTGGCAGTGTTCGCGGTATTGTAGCTAAGGATTCCGCGGGAACTCTCACAAGAAAAGAAATAGACAAGCTTACAGAATATGTTAAGGGCATCGGCGGTAAAGGTCTTGCATGGATCAGAAGAACAGCAGATGGTGACACATCCTCATTTGCAAAATTCATGAGCGAAGAAGAAATGAACGCTATCTACGAAAAGATGAACGTAGAAAAAGGCGACGTTGCAATGATTATCGCTGATACAAACAACAATCATGTTCTTTCTCAGCTCGGTCTTCTCAGAATCAAAACAGCAGACAGACTTCAGCTCAAGCTTGAAGGCTTCAATCTCCTTTGGATAGTTGAATTCCCCTTCTTTGACTTCGATGAAGACTCTCAGACTTTCGTTGCAATGCATCACCCCTTCACTTCTCCCATGGATGAATGTCTCGAATATCTTGAAACAGATAAATCAAAGGTACGCGCAAAGGCTTACGACCTCGTTCTTAACGGTATTGAGCTTTCAAGCGGTTCTATCAGAATTACAGACCCCGAACTTCAGAACAGAATGTTCAAGCTTCTCGGTCTCAGCGAAGAAGAAGCTCATCTTAAATTCGGATACCTCCTCGACGCATTCAAATACGGTGCTCCTCCTCACGGCGGTATGGGTATCGGTCTTGACAGACTTGTAATGCAGATGCTCCAGTGCGACAGTCTCAGAGACGTAATCGCATATCCGAAGGTTCAGAATGCTTCAGAGCTCATGACAATGTGCCCTGCAGAAGTTGATCCAAAACAGTTGGAAGAACTCCATATTCAATTACTCGACAACTAAAAACAACTGATAAAGTAGATATTCGTATTATATCTACTTTATCAAGTATAAATAAAGACATAAATCAAATATCAGGAGGAACTTTCTATGATTACGGTTTCAGGGCTTACAAAACGATACGGAAAAAAAATTGCCGTAAATAATGCAAGCTTCACAATAAACCGCGGTGATATAGTGGGTCTTCTCGGACCTAACGGTGCGGGAAAAACCACAACCATGAATATGATAACCGGATATATATCCTCAACAGGAGGAAAGATCACCATCGGAGGTTACGATATTCTCGAAAACCCCAACGAGGCAAAAGCTAAAATCGGTTATCTTCCGGAACAGCCACCGCTTTACCATGACATGACCGTAAAGGAATATCTGAATTTCGTTTACAACCTTAAAGGATGCTCCAAAAAGGAAAATATAAAAATCAAAAGCGAACATATCCGAGAAGTTTGCGAAGTGGTAAAGATCACCGATGTTTACCATAGAATGATCAAAAACCTCTCAAAAGGTTACAAGCAAAGAGTAGGTCTTGCCCAGGCTCTTATCGGAGATCCCGAGATCCTTATTCTTGACGAACCAACTTCAGGTCTTGACCCAAAAGAGATCGTTGAAATAAGAAATCTTATCAAACGTCTCGGTACAAGAAGAACTGTAATTTTAAGCTCCCATGTTCTTTCTGAAGTTCAGGCAATTTGCGAACGTATAATTATCATTAACGAAGGCTATGTTGTAATGGATGCCTTAACAGATGAGCTTTCGGAAAATATGGGTCCCAACAGCCGTTACGGCATAAGACTTGCAGCTCCCGAAGAAGATGATGTTGCAGGTGTTCTCGGTTCACTTCTGGGAGTATCAAAAGTTGAATATGTTGGAAGCTATGAAAAAGGTACAAGAGACTTTATTGTTGAAGCAGATAAAAACGTTGATATCAGAAGAATACTCTTTGACGAATGTGCAAAACGAAATTGGTATATCCTCATGATAACACCTCTCGGAATGTCTCTTGAAGATATATTTATCCAGCTGGTAAACAAAAACGCAGAAGCAAAACAGCTTGCTGAAAACAAAGCTGAAGAAGTAAAGGAGGAAGAACCAGATGACGGCAATATGGAAGCGTGAGCTTGTATCGTTCTTTAAAAATCCTATCGGATACTTCGTATTTATGATATACGCATTTCTCTCTGCAATTGCATTCTGCATTTTTGTGGTTTGGCAAAATACAAGTTATTTGGGAAATTACTTAGGAATGTGGCTCTTTATAGTTGACATAGTCGTAATTGCAATACTGTCAATGCGATTTTTCAGCGAAGAGAGGAAAAATAAAACAGACCAACTATTATTGACCTCCCCATTAAGTCTTTATTCACTCGTTGCAGGTAAATTCCTCGGTGCGTATACAATACTTCTTTCATGTACAGCACTTAATATCATTTACATAGTTATAATTGATGCTTTCGGTGTTTTGGACTACGGTTCTCTTCTTTCAAATGTTGTGGGAACATTGCTTATCCTTGCAGCAATGATATCCATAGGTCTTTTCATTTCAGCTCTTACAGAAAATCAGATAGCAGCGGCAGCAGGCTCCTTTGCAGTTTTATTCCTGCTGATGATAATCGACTTTTTTGCAATATTTATGCCCACATGGCTTGCAAAAGCAATTATACATTTGAATATCTATTCTCAGTATGAAGATTTTACCAACGGTATTATCAGCTTACCACCTGTTATTTACTACATCAGCGTTACGGTGATTTTCCTGTTCCTTACAGTAAAAGTTATCGAAAAACGCCGTTGGAACTGATTTTTCAGTCCGAATGTAAGAAAGGAATGATGGTATGAAAAAGAACAATAAAAACGGACAAGACGAAGTTCAGGCAACTGAAGTTCATGAACTTTCCGAAGTTGAAGTAAAATCAAATGCTCAGTTATCCGTAAATCTCGGACAACCCCAGCAAAAAGTAAAAATAAACACAAAAAAGATCAAATATAACTCCCTTACAACAGTATCTGCAGCATTGGTTCTTGCAGTAATAATCCTTATAAATGTTGCCGCAGGTCTTGCGGGGGAACGATTCAACCTCAGTATCGACCTTACAGAAGAACAGGTCTTTACACTTGACCAACAGACAATAGATTATCTGAAAGGTCTTGAAACTCCCGTTGAACTTATCGTTGCGGGCGAAGAACAAAACTACAGTTCATCTGTATCCGAAACAAATGCAATATCCCCTCTCAGATATGTTTATGAAACACTGTTAAACTATGCAAACGAAAATTCCAATATTACAATCCACTATATAAACCCCAGACTTAACCCAATGTTCTTCAAATCAAGAGGAATTTCCCTTAACGATGGTACGGATACCGCAGAAAATATTTTCATGGTTGTTTACTGTCCCGAAACACAGAGATTCCGCTATATAAAGGATACGATTTTTGAAGATCTCCAATATGTAGGTCTTGAAAGAAGAATCACTTCCGGTATTCTCTACACGACAAAAGAAGATATTCAGACGATAGCTTTCGTTCAGGGTCACGGTGAAGGAACTTATGCATATTTCCAGCAGACTCTTATCGAAAACGGTTTTGATGCAAAGCTTATAAACATTCAGGATTTTGACACCCTCATGGGATATGACATTGATATGCTTGTCATCGCAAATCCATCAAGAGACTATAGTGTAGACGATATCAATAAAATAGACGAATGGCTTTCCAACAATGAAGAATTAGGTAAACACCTCCTTGTCTTCACAGACCTTAACACAAGGTCTAACAGATATCTCGAAGAATATCTCCTTGAATGGGGTCTTTCTTTGGGAACTGAAAGTGTTTTCGACACAAAGAACAGCTACACGTTTACAAATGCGGTATATCCGTTACTCAAAGTTCAATACGGAGAAGCAACCTCAATTATTGCAGAAGAACTTGCAACAGGCAGATATAACCAGTTTATTCAGCTTGGTGCTGCGAGAGCTGTAAACGCAGAATTTGAATCAAAGGATTCAATTCACACTTATCCTATGATAGTTACAGCGGATTCCGCATTCTCAAGATATACTGCATCGACAAATCTTTCCTCTTCCGATTGGAAGAATTTCAAAAAGCAGGAAGGAGATACGGCAGGTCCATTCAATCTTTCTGTTTTGGCTCAAAAAACAAGATATGACGGAACTACTCCCTACTCTTCCAGCGTATATCTCTGCGGTTCAACATCCTTTATTGATGACTATTTCATGAGCAATATTGATGGTAACAACGCTCAGACAGCGGAATACATGATAAAACTCGTTAAATATCTCGTATCTTCAACTCAGGGTTACGATACGGAAATTCTCCCCACACAGTTGATCTTCAGTTCTTTGAATTTCACGGAGACTTATCAGATAACATCTATATTCCTCGGACTCGTTTTCGGTATTCCCGCAGTATTTGCGGTTATAGGAATAATTGTCCACAGGAGACGTAAATTCTTATGATAACTAAAAAGAAAATAATCTTGATCTTCATTTCTCTCCTTCTTTTGGGAGGGGCGATTGCAGGAGTCCTTTATATCTCGGAATTCGAAGTTTTGCCCGAAGAAAAAATTCCCGAAACACAAATCACTATAGACTATCAAAGAGAAACGCTGCAAATATACACCTGCAACGCAAACGACGTTGATTACATCCACGTTGTGAATCAAACAGGTGAATATAAAGTCAGCAGAAACGATGAGGGAACTGTTTATTTCCACGGTCATGCGGAAGTACCCCTCCTCCCCTACTCCTCAGCAGGTCTTTTTGAAAGTGTAAACAATATCAGATGCGAAGCTCTTATTGAAACTGATTGTACAGAACTTGTAAATTACGGTCTTGATAAACCATCCGTTATAATTACCGTAAAAATGAAAAACGGAAATGAAAGTGTTTTCCACCTGGGTGACGCAGCACCTCAGGGTGGCGGTTACTATTTCAGAGATACGACAAATAACGACGTATATCTTTCGGGAACGTATTTTTCAGAGCGTTTTGTAAAAAATCACACACAATACTATCAACAGGCTATCTCAAAAGAATTTGAATATACGGGATTTCAAACTCTCAACATAAAACCCTACGAAGGCGAAGAGATTTTCGTACGAACAACAAGAGAAGAAGAAGCCGAAGATATTCGTTACATGGGTGGCACGATCGTTGAAAAACCGTTTTTCTGTGCAGGAACATCAACACCTATACAGAAAATTGCAGAAGTATTGGCAGTTCTCGAAGCTGAATACGTTGAAACTGACGTTCTGAGCGCTGAAAATTTGACCAAATACGGTTTTGATACGCCAACCACGATTACACTAACGACTCTTGTTGATACATCTTCAATAGTAAGCAATGTTACAGGTCTTGAAAACCCATATTATGACCCCAAGGGCAACGGAGAAAAGAAGCTAATAACAATAAAATACGTTATAGGTGCAACCATTGATAAATACACTTACGTTATTTTCGATGACCAATCGGTCATTTACGCAGTAGATAAGTCAAAACTTGAGTGGGTAGATAAAAATACTGTTGATGTTTACTGCCAGAGAATGATCTATTTGAAATATCTGAAAGAACTTGCACGGGTAATCGTTGAGGTTGATGGTGAAACTCACCACTTTGATATTACCGATCCTGAATCCGGTGATGAAATGATCGTAATGTACAACACATACACAAAGATGGATCAGGCTCAGTTCAGAAATTTCTATACTTCGATCATCGGTGTAACACATGATGGTCTCGCTTATGAACCTGAAGAAGGCTCTGAGCCCTATCTGAAAATTACATATATTCCCATTGAAGGCGAAAATATTGTACTTGAATTCTATCAGATAGAGCCAAGAAAATATGTTCTTAAAGTTGACGGAGAGGGTAGATTCTTTACCTACTCATCAAAAGTCGAAAAAATAGTAAAAGATATGCACAAACTTATTAACGGAGAAGAGATCATGAATTGATCCCCCCAAAAGAAAGGTATGAAAAGATAATGGTAATTGAAAATCTTGAAGAAATGAAAGTGTTTTGGCACTCAACTTCACACGTACTTGCTCAGGCAGTAAAAAGACTTTATCCCCAGGTAAAACTCACTATCGGTCCAGCAATCGATAACGGTTTCTATTATGACTTCGACAGTGATGTGGCTTTCACTCCTGAAATTCTCAATCAGATCGAAACTGAAATGAAAAAGATCACAAAAGAGAACCTTAAAATTGAGCGTTTTGTTCTTCCAAAAGAAGAAGCTCTCGAGCTCATGAAGGATGAACCTTATAAAATTGAGCTTATCAATGACCTTCCCGAAGGCGAAGAGATCAGCTTTTACAAACAGGGAGAATTCGTAGACCTTTGCGCAGGTCCCCACCTTAACTACGTTTCAAAAATCAAAGCATTCAAGCTTACACAGTGTACAGGTGCATATTGGAGAGGCGATGCTTCAAAGAAAATGCTCCAGAGAATTTACGGTATCTCTTTCCCCAAAGCCGCAGATCTTGAAACTTATCTTGCAGACGTTGAAGAAGCAAGAAAACGCGACCATAATAAATTGGGAAGAGAACTTGAACTCTTCACAACTTCAGACCTTATCGGTCAGGGTCTCCCCATACTTCTTCCCAAAGGTGCAAGAATCATACAGACTCTCCAGAGATTCGTTGAAGACACAGAACAGAAATACGGTTGGCTCCTCACAAAAACTCCTTACATGGCAAAGAGTGACCTCTACAAAGTATCAGGACACGGGGATCATTACAGAGACGGAATGTTCGTTCTCGGTGATGAAGAAAAAGACGACGAAGTTTTCGCACTCCGTCCCATGACTTGCCCCTTCCAGTATCAGGCATATCTCAACAGATCCAGATCTTACAGAGATCTCCCCCTCAGATACAATGAAACTTCCACACTTTTCAGAAACGAAGCTTCAGGCGAAATGCACGGTCTTATCAGAGTCCGTCAGTTCACAATTTCCGAGGGTCACCTCATGTGTACACCAGATCAGCTTGAAGGCGAATTCAAGCACTGCCTTGAACTTGCAATCTATATGCTCAAAACTCTCGGACTTTACGAAGACGTAAGCTACAGATTCTCACAGTGGGATCCTGCAGATAAAGAAAAATACATTGGTACTGAAGAACAGTGGAACGAAGCTCAGGGAATAATGGAAAAGATTCTCAATAATCTTGAGATCCCCTACAAAGTAAGTATCGGTGAAGCCGCATTCTACGGCCCCAAGCTTGATATTCAGATAAGAAACGTATTCGGAAAAGAAGATACACTTATCACGATCCAGATCGACCAGCTTCTTGCTGAAAAATTCGGTATGGAATATGTAGACAGCGACGGGACAAAGAAAAACCCCTATATCATTCACAGAACTTCCATCGGATGCTACGAAAGAACTCTTGCTCTTCTTATTGAAAAGTATGCAGGTGCATTCCCCACATGGCTCGCACCCGTACAGGTAAAGATTCTTCCCATCGCAGACAGACATCACGAATATGCTGCTGATATCTGCAAAAAGCTCACAGAGCTCGGTATTCGCGTTGAAAACGACGACAGAAGTGAAAAAATCGGTTATAAGATCCGTGAAGCTCAGCTTAATAAGATTCCCTTTATGCTCGTAGTGGGTGACAAAGAAGTTGAAGAAAACGCAGTAGCTGTCAGAAGCCGTAAAGACGGTGACAAAGGTTCTATGAAGCTCAGCGATTTCATCACAATGATCCAGGGCAGAATCGAATCCAAGATAATAGACTAAGACTATGATAAAAGAACCTAAAACATTGGAAACAGAGAGACACGTCATAAGACGACTCTACTCTACTGATATTACACTTTTTGAAGCGACTTCAGACCCTGAAGTTACGAAATATGAACCGTGGCAACCCCATGAAGATGTGACTCAGTTAATGGAATACATAAACAGAGTTTTTGACCGTTACGAAGACGGAGACATAACCGAATGGACAATTGAAGAAGAGGAATCGGGAGATGCAATCGGAATGATAAACATTCACAATGTAAGCCCCGTACATAAACACGGAGAATTGGGTTTTTGGCTCTCTAAAAAATATTGGAATAAAGGTTATGCAACAGAAGCATGTAAAGCAGTTTTATATCATGCATTTACAGAACTTGGATTCAAACGTATTCACAGCATTACAGCATCTGATAATAAGGCTTGTATAAAAGTACTGAACAAAATAGGAATGTCTTATGAGGGAACTTTCAGAAATTATATGTATCTGAATTTCACCGACAGAAAAGAACTTTCAGACGTCAAAATATATTCTGTATTAAAAAATGAAATTTAACTAATTTCTGACACATCTCTGTTGAGACACTCACGAATTTTGGATGTATAATATATTCATAAATCAGAAAACTAAAATACAGAATCCTTAAGAAAGGAAATGACATATGGAAAATGAAAACAACGTAACACCGGAAAATTTTGAAAACAATGTTCAGGAAACGGAATTTGAAGTAGTACAGCCTGAAAGAGCTGCAACTCAGGGAATTTATGATAATGTTCAGACAGACCCTTTTGCTTCTTCAAACATCCAGGTTGAAACTGTAGAACCCAAGAAAAAGTCCGGAAAAGGCTTTTGGATCGCAGCAACTGCAGTTCTCTTGATTCTCTGCATAATATCTACATCAGTAGCGGCAATTGCCATTAAAGATAACGGTGGTCAGTTCACTCTTCCGACCCCTCAGACACCTGAATATGCTCCTCTGACAGCATTTTCAACAGATGATCTCTTGACTGTAAGTCAGGTATACGAAAAGGTAGAAAAAAGCGTAGTTGATGTAATAATCACTACTTCAACAGGCGGTGGATTTGCAACAGGTATAATCTATACAACAGACGGATATATAGTTACAAACGCTCACGTTGTTGATACTGCAAAAACAGTAACAGTAAGACTTGTTGACGGAACAGAGTATCCTGCTGAAATAATAGGATTCGACTCATATACAGAAGTTGCTGTACTTAAAATTGAGGCTGAAGACCTCGTTCCCGCCGAATTCGGTGAATCCTCGAAGCTTGTTGTAGGCGAACAGATCGTTGCCATAGGAACTCCTTATGACATAACACTTACACATACAACATCCGATGGTATCGTTTCTGCAATAAGAAATGACTTTACCTTTGAAGACTTGGGTCTTACTTTGAACCTTATCCAGCATACAGCATCAATAAATCCCGGAAACTCCGGAGGTCCGCTTCTTAATATGTACGGACAGGTTATTGGTATAAACACAATAAAAATCGTTAACGATTATGAAAATATCGGTTTCGCAATCCAGATAGAATCCGTTCTTCCCATAGTTGAACAGATTATGAATAACGGTAAGGTAGAAAGACCTCAGATCGGAATTTCAGGCTATACGGAACAAGTACTCGGAGGCGTTGTTGTCGCATCTCTCACACCCGGAGGAGCCGCTGAAAAATCCGAGCTGAAAGTCAACGATATTATCACCAAAATTGACGGAGTAAGAGTTAAAACGATAGAAGAACTCATAACCCGTCTCGGAGGTTACAATGTAGGAGATACTGTAGTTCTCTCAGTTCTCAGAGATGTTGACGTTCTTGAAATATCCCTCACACTCCAAAAGCCCTCCGAAGAATAAAGCTTATTCCTCACAATTCTTTTCATAAAATTCTCCCCTATGTTGCCCTGCATGAGTTTTTCCACTCATGTGGGGCAACAAACCTTTATACAGGAAAAATCCACAGAAGAAACGTCATCAACGAAGCTTAAAGATCATATAATTTATTGATAACATCATAATAAAAAAGAACGGAATGACGTATTTGAAAAAAAATAAATTCTTATCTGATATGCTAATAACCGTTGTGGCATCTCTCATTCTGACCGTTACGGGCATGATTTTCCGTGTTTACATTTCATCAGCCGTAGGCGCTGAATGTATGGGATTATATCAACTGGTATATACTTTATACATTCCTGCATGTACCGTAGCGGCTTCAGGAATAAATCTTGCGACAGTAAGAATGATCTCGGCAAATGAAGCAAACAGAGAGTGTAATGACAAAAGCATTATGAAACGTTGTTTTGGTTATTCACTGTTTTTTGGAACAATTGCTCTTTTACTGCTTTTTACCCTTGCAGAACCCTCGGCAAAATATTTGCTAAAAAATGAAAATGTAACTTCATGCCTGAAAATATTAGCTTTCGGGTTACCGTTTCTTTCCACGGCAAGTGCGATAAACGGATATTTTACAGCCAAAAGAAAAATAATAAAAACAATGATAATACAATTATCGGAGGATTTTTCCAAAATAGCGGTAACGGTAATACTTTTCAACAGTTTCAAAGGAAGCCCGTCGGATACGCTCTGTACCGTACTTGTTTTCGGCTCAGCGATAGGAGAGATATTTTCATGCATTTTAGCAATAATCTTTTATATTTTTGAGAAAAAAACAACAAACAAACTTTCAAAGAGCAATGCAAATGTAAAAAAATTACTGTCAATAGCTTTACCCTCAGCCATAAGTCTGTATATAAGATCCGGGTTATCTGCATTGGAAAATATGCTTGTCCCCTTTGGCTACAGGAAGTTCGGATACAGCGAAAAAGAGACCCTCGAACACATCGGAGTTTTTCGGGGAATGGTATTCCCTCTCATGATGTTTCCATCAACTTTATTGGGTGCAGTTGCAAAGATATTAGTTCCGGAAATTTCTTTTGCATACGAAAAAAAAGACATGAAAAAAATCGAATCTATCGCCTGCAAGACGATCTATTCGACTTTGCTTTTTTCTTTTTTCGTTTCAGGGGTTTTCCTGTTTTTTTCAACAGAAATCTGCACGTCATTGTACCAAAACGAAGAAGCGGGCATAATCCTGATGCTTCTTTCAGCTCTTGTGCCAATAATGTATCTTGACGGAATAATAGATGCTATCCTGAAAGGAATGGACCAACAACTTGCCACAATGAGGTACAGCATCATTGACTCAATTATAAGTATCGCCCTCATAATCTTCCTGTTACCCCGTTTCGGAGTCAAAGGGTACATTATAGTAACTTATATAAGCAGCACTGCAAACGCATTTCTGGGCATCTCACGCTTTATAAAAGTATCAGAGATCCGTTTTTCCGTCTACAACTTTTTAACTGCCCCTTTTCTCTCAACGGTTGCGGCTCTTTTACCTGTATTTGTTTTCAGTAAAGTAATGAACCTTTCAATTCCTCTGATTGCCGATATTTTGATATCGGGACTTCTTTACATATTTTTTATTTTCATTACAAAAAATGAAAATTACTGTTTCGGTAAAAAGATGTCAGATCTTTTCAAGCATTTCGGGAGTCATTCTGAGACAATCACCCCGTTTAAGGCTTGGATCAAGAATCAATCCCCCAATAGATAAGCGTTCAAGATAAGTCACCTTATTATCTGTCGCCACAAACATTAACTTTACCTGATGATATTTTCCTTCGGAAATTTCAACAATAGCCGCCTTTTCCCCATCGGCACGCAAAACCGCAGGTTTAAATTCTGTACCGTCTCTCAGCTTTATTCCTTTTGAAAAGGCCTCGATATCAGATTCGATAATACTTCGTTCAAGCTCTGCACGGTATGTTTTTACAACATTTTTATTGGGAGACATTAGATCATGGGAAAAATCTCCGTCATTTGTAATGATAAGCAACCCTTCGGTATCTTTATCCAATCGTCCAACAGGAAAAAGTCCCTTGCGAAACATATTTTCGGGAACAAGCTCAATAACATTTTTTTCACCTTCGGTCGCACTTATGTACCCTGCAGGTTTATTAAGCATAATATAAACATATTTTTCAGTATCAAGCACATTCCCGTCAACAGCAACAGTATCAGTCTCGGAAATTTTTAAAGAATAATCTTTGACCGTCTGTCCGTTAACGGACACACGGCCTTTTTTTACCAAAACTTTTATTTCGGAGCGACTGAATGCGCCCGACTTTGAAATAAGTGCATCTAGTCTTATCATTTTACAATTCACTTTTTTCAATATAATATTTTTTTCCGCAAAGCTTACAGCTGACCTCGATCTGATCCTCAAGAGATGAATAATCAGACCCAGCCAAAGCAGCTACAAGAGCCTTTTTAACACTTCGCTTCGTGCAAGTACAACCGTATGAAAGCTCTGCCTCTTCAACTATTCTGAATCCGTTGGACTCCTTAAGGGCTGAAACAGAGGGATCTTTTTCCAATACCTTCAATGCTTCTTTTCCCTTTTCTATAATATCGGTAAAAGGAAGCTCTTCAGCAAGAACTGCTGAATTTCCATAAACTTTCAGTATTGCTTTTCTCTGCATACTTCCCGTAATATATTCGTCTACAACTTTTTCAACGGTACTTCCGCACACGACACTGCTGTAATCCCGTCCGATTCCGGAGCGACGGACGACTTCAAGAATATACCCATCATTCAGTACACCTTTTGAATATCCGAAAACAGCACCGCAAACACGACCATCCTGTTGAGCTGTAATACTGTATGTTACACCTTTAACCACATTTCGGAGCATAACTGTTACAGAAGAATTTGCTTCTTTCAGATCCGAAGCCAAAACAGCACCTATAGATGCCGCAATAACAGATTCGACTCTGTTTTCTGTAGTATCAAATTCTTCCGGAAAATATATTTTCCCCGAGATATCGTGCATGACCGCCATATGAATACGGAGGTCATTACAATAGATTATTTTATAAAGTTTATCCATTCTTCTATATTCCTGATTTCTCGCTTCTCGCCGTTATCCAGATTTGTCGATCTCCGATATTATATCTTTTTTCCACAGAAAAACCGGAGGCAACAAGCATTGTTTTTAACGAATCAACACTGTAAAACCGTTCTTCGATCTCACTTTCATATTTTTCAAAAAGCCCGTCGGGTCTCGCTTCAAAAACAGATATGGCATAATATGCAATATCTGAAGAAAAACTTCCGTTTATCATTGCGACGGAACCGTCATCATGCTCAAAAGTCTGCATTCCAACGGTCTTTTTAAATGCGGCAGATGTTTTAACGTCAAAAACAAAAAATCCACCGGGTTCAATAAAATTATAAAGCTTTTTGAAAAACGTTTTAAGGTCTCTCTTATAAAGAATATGGTTTACAGTATCCAACGAACAAAATGCAATATGATAAGCACCGTAAAGGTCTATATCCTGCAAAGCCTGACAAACCAAATGAGGCTCATATCCGTTGTTCTCAATCTTCTCACGAGCAATATTCAACATTTCGGGAGACATATCAACACCTGTACAGTTAAAACCTCTGGAAAAGAGTTCGCAAATCAAAGTACCTGTTCCGCATCCGCAATCCAAAGCAAGCCCTTCCCTAGGAAGAGCTTCACAATGCTCAAAAACAGAATTCAAGTATTTTTTATAATCAAACCCATCCGTAAAGGCATCATATACGGAAGCAAGACTGCTATATTTCATATTCTTTAATTATTTTTCGAGTTTTTCGATAGCTGTTTTATATCCGTCAGCTCCGTAAAGGAGGGCTCTGTTTACTCTGGAGATAGTGGCGGAAGATGCACCTGTTTTAGCTACGATTTCAGCATACTGGCAACCGTCTTTGAGCATACGGGCAACTTCAAAACGCTGCTCCAAACTTTTAAGTTCGGAAACTGTGCAAAGATCATCAAAAAAAGCATAACATTCTTCTTCTGTTTCAAGGTTAAGGATTGCCTGCATAAGAATCTGCATCTGTTCATTCTTTAATTTTTCGTTCATGGTATATTCGCCTTTCTAAATATAAATATTATGTAATCAGCGTTTCTTCGCTGAATTGTTTACTTGTTTTTCATTTTCGCTAATTATTGCATCGCTCTTGTTTTCTTCATACATAGCCTGGCGACGAAGTCTGCGAATTCTGTCTCTGCGTTTGCGTTTTGCATTTGAAACAAGGAACATAATGATAATAATACCGAGGAAAATGAGTATAACAGCCAATATAATTAAAATAACCTTTAATATTATAGGCATTTTAAATGGTTGTTTTTCAGGAGTTGTATTCGCCGACGTACTGGGTTTTAAAGGTGTGGGAGTATCATATTGTTGAGTATTGAATTTTAAAGCCACATTCCCTATATTTGAGTACATAAGAGAGGAAGAATCCATTACAGTAAGTGTAAGGGATGGGAGAATATTATACTGACTGTAAGTTTCGGGAATATTTTCCTCAGCTTTTACGGAAGATTCTGAAATACCATTATGAAGCAAATAATAAACCTCACTGTTTGTGTAAACAGTTACTACAGCAACTATACTGTCATTTTCAACAACATTTACAGTCTTGGGTACAAACATATCAGCAGTAATTGTATGCTTTGAAAAATTATCAAAACCGTAATTCAGAAGCGCCGTAAGATCTGCAAATCTATCGTTTGCGGAATCTGCAGAAAGTGTTACAGCAATAAGCTTTATACCGTTTCTCTCCGCAACTACAACACCCGTATAACCGGCATCGGGTATATAACCTGTTTTGCCACCAATAATACCTTCATAATAAAGAGGATTGTTGGGTTTAAGAAGTTCCATTCCTGTCGCAACGGGAAAAACTTCTTTTCTGATATTATCGGGAGCAATCTCGTAACGAACTGTTCCGAAAACTGTAGTAAAATCGGTGTTTTTTACAGCTTCTCTTGTAATAAGAGCCATATCATATGCGGTAGTATAATGATTTTCATTAAAAAGACCGTTGGAATTTACAAAATTAGTATTCGTAGCACCGAGTTCTTTTGCTCTTTCAGTCATTCTAACTGCAAAGGCATCAATGCTCCCGCTTACAGACTCAGCAATTCCGTTACAAGCATCGTTTGCAGAAGCCAGCATTGCACCGTACATAAGATCTTCCATACGGACATTTTGCCCTGTAGTCAACGCAATATGAGATGAATCTCTGGGAACTGTAGTAACGGTGGCATATTCGGACATTGTAACAACAGTATCGGGATTTGCCTCTTCGCAAGCAAGCAATATCGTCATTATCTTTGTTATGCTTGCAGGATACATTCTTTGATTCATACCCTTTTCAACAAGAACTTGTCCTGTCTCTGCATCCATAAGTACATATGTATCGCTGTTTATTTCAGGGAAAGCGGAAGCTTCTGAAAAAACAGGTAAATTGAAAAACATTCCCAAAGTTACAAATACTGCCATCAGGCAAGTAATCATTCCCAAAACTTTTTTCTTAATTATCATAAATATTAAACCTCACTGAAAGGAAATCATAAAAACCAATTATCATAGTAAAAATTCCTATATTTATATTATACATGAATTTCTTGACTTAGTCAAGTACTTTTATGAAATTTACACAAATAATTCGGCAGCAAAATATCCCAATGAAATCATAACCAAGACATAAACGCCTGTCCCCACAGCTGAACAGAGTAAATACTTTGAAAAACTCACCCTAGCGATACCTGCAGGAAAAGAAACAAACGTTCTGGCAACAGGTATCAGTCTCGCTATAAAAAGTCCGGATATCCCGTATTTTTGAATAAAAGAATCTGCCCTGTCATAAGCTTTTTTCAAAAGGGAATATTTTTGACAGACATTGTAAATCAAGCCATGAGCCACAGCACTTATACAATAAATGACGATCTGAGATAAAACAGCGGCAATAACTCCGAAAAAATATGCTCTGAAAAAATCCAGATTACCCATTTTGGAAATTGTACCTGCCGCAGGTATACATATTCCACCGGGAAATCCTGGAATACAAAGATATTCAATAAAAATCAATGCAAATATTATGAAAGAACCGTAGTCTTCCATAAATTTCATTACAGTTTCAACAGTCATAATATCTACAGTATACACACAAACAGCCGAAAAATGCATTAAACATTCTTCGGTTGTTTTAATTCATATTTTTTATTTGGAAGATTCTCCGATTCGACTTATCTTCCATTTGCCTGATTTTATATAAAGCAAACCTATAATTGCTGAACCTAGAGATGCTATAGGACCACCAAGTCCAATACCCATCATACCTAAATTGAACACTTTACCCAAAAGTATGGCAAATGGAGCTCTGAGAAGAACTGCCGAAAGCATGCCGTTGAAAAGTGAAAATGTTGTATGTCCTGCACCGTTAAGAAGACCGTTGACACTGAACACTATGGGAACGATTATGTAGTCAAAAGAAAATGCTCTGATATACTGAACACCGTATTCCACAACAGCTTCGGAATTGTCGAAAATAGAAATTACCGCTGCAGGGAAAAGCTGAACGAACAGGAAAATAACTCCGCCGATAACAAATGATATCTTTATGGAAGTTTTCATTGTATCCAGAGCTCTGTCGTAAAGTCTTGCACCTATATTCTGCCCCGACATTGAAGCTACAGACATAGACATAGCAATAATAGGTAATATAGCAACACTATTGAATTTACCTGCAATACCTGCTGCAGCAGAAGCATTAACTCCATAACCGTTTACAAGAATATTTATTATCATAAATGACAAGCTTGTTACCACGTTCTGTATTGCTGTGGGAAAGCCTATCTTCAATATTCTCATTAAAGTCTTTTTATCTATTCTGAAGCTTTTAAGCTTGAAATCAAACATAAAACCATTCTTTTTCAGATAAATAACAGAGATGATAACACTGATTGCCTGAGATGAAATTGTTGCCCATGCCGCACCTGCCGAGGACATCTTGAATACTCCGACAAAAACATAGTCAAGCACTATATTCACAATACAAGCAATGGCCACAAAAATCAGAGGATGCTTAGAGTCGCCCATTCCACGCATAACACCACTTATGGCATTATAAAGAAATGTGAAAATTATACCGTAGGAACAAATACGGACATAGTCCAAAGCCTGAGAAAAACTCTCTTCAGGAGTTTGAATGAGTATCATTATGGGTTCAGACAAAAATGCCATCAGAACAGATATAACAACACCGCTTATCGCCATTAAAGTGAATACGGTTGCAACTGTTTTTTGTGCATCTTCATTACGTTTCGCACCGATATGCTGTGCCACAAGGACCGTTGCACCAACAGCAAGACCTGTAACGAAATTTATAATAAGCATTGTGACCTGACCGCCGTTTGAAACGCCTGAAATACCTGCAGAACCGTCAAACTGACCTACTATAAACATATCGGCAATATTGTATAAAGCCTGAAGTAAATTTGAAAGAAGGAATGGAATACAGAATTTAAGAAGCTGTTTTACAACACTTCCCCCTGTCAGATCGCTACCGAAATTTTTACTCATTAATTATTTTATCCTTTCAAAAACCGAAGCCTATTTCTGTTGTAAAATATTTTCCGCAACAAAAACATCTTCGGGAGTTGTAATCTTTATATTTGAATAAGAACAGTTAAACAGCTTGACCTTATAACCGAGAGCCTCTGCCATACCGCTGTCATCTGTAAATTTAACGAAACTTTCCTTGAATGCTTCAACCATCTCCGCATATATTTTTTTAGAAAATGTCTGCGGAGTTGAAACAGCAACCAATGAATTTCTGTCAAGAGTTTCACAAATAAAGCCGTCAGAATCCAGAACTTTAACTGTGTCTTTGACCTTTGTACCGCAAATAGCACAGCCGAAAGCAAATGCATCCCTGTTCACACCGTTAATCTCTTCCGAAGAGATCAACGGTCTGGCACCGTCATGAACCGCAATAAAAGAACAATTCATATCTGATGCAAAAAAACCCTTTGCCGCAGATTCCTGACGGCACGAACCGCCTTCAACAGCGCAAGAATATTTGCTTATACCGTATTCAACAGCATAATCATCTATTACGGGAATAAGGTCAGGACGTGTAACCACGATTATTTCTTTTACGGTCTCAGCTTTTTCAAAAGCAAGAAGTGTTCTGCAGATACACGGTATACCATCCAATGGAAGAAGCATTTTATCCTTCTTCATACGGGTCGCGTTACCTGCAGCAACAATAACAGCTGAAACTGTTCCGACATTATCGGTTTTATTCATACGTATCATATATAGGATCAGATTCCAAAGTCAAATAAAGACCTTTTTTGATCTTTCTGTCGGCTTCCATTGCAATACAAAAAGCCTTAAACGCACTCTCTATTGTAGGATCACCTTCGGTATCGTTTTCGATCATGTCTATCAGAGTTTTAAGCTGAGCATACATATCCTTATACTGAGCTTTGATGTTTATGAATGAATACTCTTTTGTTTCATCATTATAAATCTCAAGAAGGTCGCCCTCTTCTTTATGGTCCTTACGGTAATCACGGAGAATAAGTCTGATTCGACCCTTTGAACCTACAAATTCCTTTGTATTTTCAGAAGCCGTGGAGTTTGTCCATCCTGCTTCATAATAAGCCATACCACCGTTTGAAAGTCTCATTGCAATAAGGCCGTAGTCAAAGCCACCTTCAGGTACGTTTTCTTTATTTACAATAGCACCCATACCGCTTACAGAAACGACTTCACAGCCTGAGAACCAATGAACAACGTCAATATAATGAACACCGCAGTCAACAATGGGAGAGCAGTCATCAAGAAGAGAAGCATATCTGTCGCGGTTCATGATGTGATGATTCTGAACCATTCGCATCAATCTGATATCACCTATTACGCCATTGTGAATAAGCTCTGCAGCCTTAATGTATGTAGCATTATGGCGAAGAATATGAGCAATAAGAACCTTCTGCTTTGAAGCCTTTACCAACTTATAGAATTCTTCACCCTCTTCAAGGCTTGAAGCTATGGGTTTTTCACAAAGAACGTGCTTTCCTGCCGCAAGACAGTCTCTGAGGATCTCAAGATGCGTTTTTACATAAGTAGCAATTATAACAATATCAACATCGTCACGTTTTATCATTTCATGGTAATCCGTGCTATAGAGAACATTTTGTCCGCAAGAATATTTTCTTGAAAACAATTCTGCTCTTTCTTCAACAAAATCCACAACACCAACGATTCTGACATTTTCTCTGTAATAAATATTTTCAATATGTTCCTGACCGATATGGCCGCAACCAATGAGAACAACACCGTATACTTTATCCATGATGTATACCCCTAACCAAAATAATATTTATAATTCATTGTATTAACGCAGCAGTATCTGCTGACTCATCATAAATTATAACACAATTCGACAAGAATATCAACGGGAAAAATAAAGGTTCAAATTATTGTCAACAAAAAAACGCCTTCGCGGAAAAAACTAACGACAAAACCTCTTGATTTCCTATGAATTTTGAGGTATAATTATAGAAGAGAAAATTTAAGAAAGGTAAATACCCTTGATAATTGATTTTCACGTTCATACCTTCCCGGATAAACTTGCTCCAAAAGTAATGCAGAAACTTTCAGCTGCAGCGGGAATAGAACCTCAGACTGATGCAACTATAAGTGGCACTTTAAACAAAATGATGGCATGGGGCGTTGACAGGGCGGTACTTCTGAACATAGCAACAGCCCCATCACAACAAACAACAATAAATAATGTTGCCGCGGAAAACAATAATCTTCCGTTCTACACTTTCGGCTCGGTACATCCCGATGCGGAAGACAAGATATCCGAACTGAAAAGAATAAAGGAATTGGGACTTTACGGAATAAAGCTTCATCCCGAGTACCAACAGTTTTTTGTTGACGACGAGAAGGTGCTTCCCATATACGAAGAATGTGAATCCCTGAATATTCCCATAACTTTTCATGCAGGATGTGACCTCGGTTTCAGTCCGCCGGTTCATGCAACTCCGGACAGATTAAGAAAAGTTATAGATATGTTCCCCAGACTCACAGTAATTGCCGCACATTTCGGCGGTTACAAATGTTGGGATATGGTCGATTATTTTCTTATTGGCCAAAACATATACTTTGACACATCTTTCACGGCAAATGAAATAGACCCAGCACGAATGAAAGACATGATAAAACGTCATGGCATTGAAAAAATACTTTTCGCCTCAGACTGCCCCTGGAAAAAAATGTCGGATTCCATAGTTCAAATAGAAAAAATGGGACTACCCACAACAGATACGGATAAAATATTTCATCAAAACGCATTGGAGTTGTTAAACAAATGAGAAAGTCGGACACTCCATCAGCTGGAATTACTGAAATAGATATCCACGGAATGAACAAACATCAGGCGAAGATATTCATTGAAAGCAGACTAAGATCCTCACCGAAATCAGTTTACAGATTAAGAATAATACACGGATACCACGGCGGGACAGAACTGCGGGATATGGTAAGAAAAGAACTCGGCGAACACAAAAAAGTTATCCGAGTTGAATTAGGATTGAATCAAGGCGAAACAGACCTTGTTTTAAGAGAATTATTTTAATTAACATAGCAAAGAAAGGAAACTTAAAATGGCAGAAAAAAGAATCATTGGGGACTACCCTGTAATCGGGATAAGACCCACTATTGACGGACGCAGAGGCGTTCTTAAAGTCCGCGAAAGCCTTGAAGACCAGACCATGGGTATGGCTATGGCGGCAAAAGAACTGTTTGAAAAGAACCTTAAATATTCAAACGGTGAACCTGTAAAAGTAGTCATTGCAGACACAACAATAGGAAGAGTTGCTGAAGCTGCAGCATGTGCGGCTAAATTCAAAAAAGAAGGCGTAGATATCACACTCACAGTAACACCCTGCTGGTGCTACGGTGCGGAAACAATGGACATGGATCCAATGACTATCAAAGGCGTTTGGGGCTTTAACGGTACTGAAAGACCCGGTGCTGTATATCTTGCTTCCGTTCTTGCAACTCATGCTCAGAAAGGTCTTCCCGCATTCGGAATTTACGGTCATGACGTTCAGAATGCTGATGACAAGACTATTCCCGCAGACGTTGAAGAAAAGCTTCTCAGATTCGGACGTGCAGCAGTTGCAGCTGCTACAATGAGAGGTAAATCATACCTCCAGATCGGTTCTATCTGTATGGGTATAGGTGGCTCTATTATTGACCCCAACTTCATTGAAGATTACCTCGGTATGAGAGTTGAATCCGTTGACGAAGTTGAAGTTATCCGCAGAATGACAGAAGAGATCTACGATAAAAACGAATATGAAAAAGCTCTTGCATGGGTAAAAGAAAAATGTATTGAGGGCTTTGACAAGAATCCCGAAGAGTATCAGAAATCCCGTGAAGCTAAGGATAAAGACTGGGAATTCGTTGTTAAAATGATGTGCATAATCAAAGACCTCATGAACGGCAATCCCAACCTCCCCGAAGGCTGTGAAGAAGAAAGAGTCGGACACAATGCTATTGCAGCAGGTTTCCAGGGTCAAAGACAGTGGACAGACTTCTATCCCAACTGCGACTTCCCCGAAGCTATGCTCAACACATCTTTCGACTGGAACGGTGCAAGAGAGCCTTACATTCTGGCAACAGAAAACGACGTTCTCAACGGTTTGGGAATGCTCTTCATGAAACTGCTTACAAACAGAGCACAGATGTTTGCAGACGTTCGTACATATTGGAGCCCCGAGGCTGTTAAAAACGCAACAGGTTACGATATTGAAGGTGTGGCAAAAGAATCAGGCGGATTTATCCACCTCATCAACTCCGGTGCTTGTTGCCTTGATGCAAACGGTGAAGCAAAAGATGAAAACGGCAATGCTGTAATGAAGCCCTGGTATGAAGTTACACAGGCTGACCAGGACGCTATAATGGCAAACTCCACATGGAATTACGCAGACCTCGGTTATTTCAGAGGCGGTGGCTACTCTTCAAGATTTGAAACAAAGAGCCAGATGCCTGCAACAATGATAAGACTTAACCTTGTAAAAGGACTTGGTCCCGTACTTCAGATTGCAGAAGGCTGGACAGTAGGTCTTCCCGAAGAAGTTTCTGATAAGCTTTGGGCAAGAACAGACTACACATGGCCCTGCACATGGTTCGCACCGAGAACAACAGGCGAAGGTTCTTTCAAAACCGCATATGACGTAATGAATAACTGGGGTGCAAACCACGGTGCTATCTCCTACGGACACATCGGTGCAGACCTCATCACTCTTTGCTCCATGTTGAGAATTCCCGTATGTATGCATAATGTTCCCGAGGATCAGATCTTCAGACCTGCCGCTTGGAACGCATTCGGCATGGATAAAGAAGGTCAGGACTACAGAGCTTGCGCCGCTTACGGACCTTTGTATAAGAATATTTAATTAAATACATTCATTTTATGGGGAAACCTTCTTTTCGCTTGAAAAGAAGGTTTCCCCAAACCCTTTCCAAGAAAAGCGGTTTGGGGAATAAACTTCCGATTATAAGTATTTTAAATCTGCAAAAGACATTTGTAAGCAAATTATATTTCCGCAATTATAACACCGTTAAGCATCATATTATATAGTGCAAAACGATGCATAACATTACCGTCATGAGCTTCGGTGGTAAAAGATTGAGTTGCATTTTCCAGAACCACAACATTAAGTTTTCTATCATTCTGATTTGCATAAGCCTTTAATGCCAAGGCGTACTGCATAACACAAATATCTGTCATGCCACCACCTATAACATAGTTTATAACATTTTTATTTTCCGAAACCCAACGAAGATAGTCCGGGCAGAAAAAAGGATTTGTTCCATTCTTACGTATTACGGTTGCTCCCGGCAAAAAGCGTTCAAGCTCCTCAATAACGGTCTGCTCTTCCTTTGTGGCACAATGCTCGGGAAAGGTTTTAAACTCCGCACTTTGGAAATTGTGCGAGTCATAAATAAAAAGCCTTCTACTGTGCAAAAAATACTCATTCATCTGAATCAAACGAGGAATTTTTGCAGTCATTTGGGGTGATGAAAAATACCCGTCCTTAAAGTACCCGTTTACGGTATTCAAATTTACCACAACCGTTCTTGCGGGGTCAAGAGGGACTTTACGGATATTGACTGTCATTTCGTCAAGTATTTTATCTGCACTTCTTGAAAATAAAGCCATTGAAATCCCCCTTATTACATTTTCTGAATATTTTCTATGTATGAATTTCTGTCACGCTGAGCAAAAACAGCAGAGCCTAAAACAGCTACGTCAACACCGCTTTCCACAGTCGCTGAAAGAGTTCCGTCGTTGATACCACCGTCAGCCTGAATAATGGTATTAAGACCTCTGCGTTGGATCTCCTCTTTCAATATACGAACTTTTTCAAGGCAGGACTCTATCATTTTCTGGCCACCGAAACCGGGCTCAACCGTCATAACGAGAACCATATACAGCTTGTCCAGATAGGGAAACAAAGCTTCGGCAGGAGTATTGGGTTTTACGGAAACCGAAGGTTTTGCACCGCATTCAACTATCATATCTATGAGTTTATCACAGTCATCCGTTGCCTCTATATGGAACGTGATTATATCTGCCCCTGCTTTTGCAAACTGAGGAATATATTTTTCAGGCTCACTTATCATCAAATGACAGTCAAGAACCATATCCGTTGCCTTGCGGATACTCTGAACAACGGGAATACCTATGGAAATATTGGGTACGAAATGACCGTCCATAACGTCAAGGTGAAGCATATCTGCTGAACTTACCGTTTTAATTTCATTTTTTATGTCGGCAAAATCGCACGACAAAAGTGAGGGAGCGACTTTCATCTGTATTTTCTCCTATTCTTTGATTCTGATAATTGTTTTCTTTTCTGTATCCACAACTACACCGCAAATAACACCAACACCGTCGATATGTTCAAAATTAGTATTCATACCCGTAACGAAACGACGAATAGAGCATTCGGGTTTTGCACCGAGGACAGATTCCTGTACACCCGTCATACCGACATCTGTTATATAAGCAGTTCCTTTGGGCATTATCTGCTCGTCAGCAGTTTCGATATGTGTATGAGTTCCGAAAACTCCGTCAACACGACCGTCAAGGTAATATCCCATCGCTTTTTTCTCACTTGTAGCTTCTGCGTGGAAATCAACGAAAATAAAATCACATTCGTCTTTAACCTTATTTATTATTCTGTCTGCGGCGCTGAATGGATTTTCGCAAGGATCCATACCTACTTGCCCCATAAGGTTAATAAAACAAACCTTACCGCGACAGCAATCAAGTATTGTGTAGCCATTTCCTGAGGCTGATGAGGGGAAATTTGCAGGTCTTATAATAAACTCATTATCCTCAAGAAAGCCTGCCAATTTACGCTGTCTGAAAGCGTGGTTTCCCAAAGTTATAACATCCACACCGAGATAGTGCAGGTCTTCGGCTTCAGTAGGTGTTATTCCGTTATAGGGATTCATATTTTCACCGTTTGCGGCCACAAAATCTATATTATGTTTCTTTATAAGACTGTCGATATTCCTACGGACAGCATCCGCACCGGGAACACCGACAATGTCTCCCATAAACAAAAGTCTCAATTTTATTCTCCTTTAAGGAAAAACTTTCTTTATGGGGAAAACCATTTTTTGTAAAAATAGGGTTTCCCCACACCCCTTTCCAAAAAACTTTTAGACAGGGAATAAATCGTTAGTTAATAAGTTAATATATAAACACTCTTATTTTTTATATTTTCAGCATGGGGCGAAGTCTTGAAAGCGTCACCCTGTTACGCATGAAAGCATGATATTTCATTGCAATATCATATTGTTCTTTAGACATACCTATTTCTTCGATAGTGGTTGCCGCATGAACAGTATTCATAAGAGACATAAGATCCTCGTCTGAAATAAGAGTATTCTTTATGATCTCACGGATCTTGGGCCAACAAGCTTTAAGATGTTCGGGGTCTATATCGTCAATTACAGAATCCTCATTCATTTTCATCATTGAAGGAGCAAGTTTCGGGCCGTACGCCTTTTGAATTTCATCCCAATCAAGATGTTCTCTTTCGGGGAAGACTTCTTCAATTTCAGCAAGTTCTCTGTATACTTTGTTGATATAAACTGTTGCAACGCCTACTTTTTTGCCGTGATAATCGGAAAGTTCGCCTTTTTCGATCTTTTGGATCTCCCAGAGATGAGCGATCATATGTTCGGCACCGGAAGCGGGACGGGAACAGCCTGCAAGAGCCATTGAAACGCCTGAAAGCACAAGAGCTTCCATTACAGCACCTGCTGCAGTTTCATCTTTTTCGGGAATCATGGGTGCAAGTCTGACAAGCTCAGCAACAGCATCATTTACAAGCGCTGCAATTTTTTCGCAATAATACTCACCTGTAACAAGATGAGAGATCTGCCAATCCACAGAAGCAATAAGTTTACCGATGACGTCACCGAAGCCTGCGGCTTTAAGCTCGGTAGGAGATTCCGCAAGAATTTTTGTGTCTGCAATTATGACCATAGGTTCACGGGCAACGCGGGATTCTTTAAAGCTGTCTTTGATGATAGGTGAAATATTTGAAGCAAAACCGTCCATTGAAGGAGCTGTTGCAAAAATTGCAAAGGGTTTGTTATGACGGGCAGCAGTCAATCTGCTGATATCGTTTACGGAGCCTGTACCAACGGAAAAAATACCGTCGCAATCCGCAGAAACTTCTTCAAGTTCTTCAACATCGTGCATCCAAGCCTCTTTTTTAATACCATATATATGAGTTTTTACCTGAAATCCACCTTTATCCAAAACTTCAAGAATTCCGTCCGCAGCTTTGATCGAAGCAGAATCCGCAGTTACGAGAATCTTTTTTGGGAAGCCGTTTTTATTGAGGATCTCAGCCGCCTTCTCCAACATACCGTGACCGATCTGTACGTCTTTTATTCCAACACTGTGATCCCTGCCGCAAGGACAGTTTTTCAAAGGTTCCAAAAGCTTATTTATATCCATATAAATCTCCATTCTGCCGCCTTGGCGGCATAAATACTTTATTTATATAATTATACCACTAAAACAGGTTTTTTGTCAATAGACAGTTAGTTTTATTATTGTTAATAAAGTAAGACAAAACATCAATTAACAAACAGATAATTTTCCGTTTACGCAGTCATAATCCTTTAAGATTACGAATATAATATAATTACACACAAAAAGAAGGAGCCTCAAAAGAAGCTCCTACTTAAATATTGTTTCAGCAACAAGTGGTTATCTGTTTTTCACAGCAGCAATCATCATTATCTTTGAACACAATAAACAATACAATAACTGCAACAATAATTATCCACCAATTATCGCCCCAACATCTGGATGACAACATAAGAATCTCCAATCTGCCGCCATTGCGGCTTCACAATTATATTTTTAATTCCGACATGTATTTTGGTATGACAGATATTTCATCTTCATACCGTCTCAGTTTTCACTGAGGTCATTAACAAAATATGATTTTTTCGAATTATTGTGAATAATCAGGCATTATGGGAGAAAAAATACCAATATATCATTTTAATGAAAAGGAACATATAACGTAATGGATAAAAATATCACGAATTCAGAAATACCCTTAGGATTGGGAATGGCTTTGGCTCAAAACACGGAAGCCCTGAAGGCTTTCGGAAATCTCACGATACCTCAACAACAGGACTTTATAGAAAACGCTCACAGCATTCGAAGCTCATCAGAGATGAGAGCTTATGTCAATACACTTACGGTAAATGACTTTAATAAAAATATTCAGAATTAAGTATTGGAGTGAATTTAAAAGATGAAAAATAAAGATTATACGATAAAAGAAAGATACTGTCCTTCACGCGGTGAAAATATAATAGTGAGAGTCGAAGCTTCCATAACTCGTGAAGAGACCTGCCTTTCCTGCAATGAAAAACAGAGCTGTAAGGTTTGTGTCTTGGGAATAAACAAAAAATCCTTGGAAAAACAATAAAAAAGGAAGGTTAACCAAGAAATTTTTCAAATATTTCGATTTCAGCATATGGCGTTTTTTATATAATTATGATATAATAAATAAAAGCAATTATATAGCCTGAACAGGAAAATAAAAAATGTCTGAAAATTCAAGAAATCGCTGTTTATCATTTTTAATGATTACAGTTTTTATAATTACAATAATTCTGTCCTCTGTCGGAATCTGTGCAGAAGAGGAAGAGAACACTTTGGAAGTAACAGCAAATCATGCGATCATATTCAATGCTGATACAGGATACGAGCTTTACGAAAAAAATGCAGATGATTATGTATACTGTGCATTTCTTCCCAGATTGATGACCTGTATTTTACTTGTTGAAGCAGGAGTAAGTCTTGAAACTCAAGTTACCATAACCTCTGAAATCCTGAAAAATACTCCCGAAAAAAGCGCTGCAAAACTTGAAAACGGTCATGTGATATCACTCCGAGACCTGATGAAATGCGTCCTTGTATCAAATTCTCAGGAATGTGCCGTTGCAATCGCAACTACCCTTGCAGGAAATATCAACGATTTTGTTGCTCAGATGAATTTAAGAGCCTCTGAACTCGGTGCAACCCATACTACTTTTACAAATGTTACTGGTTACTATACCGAGGGTACTCGCCAACTTACAACAGTAAGAGACATTGCCAAAATAATTACTCACGCTTTGTCTCTTGACTACATAGATGACTACTCAAACAGCAGAATGATAACATTCTCCGTTGGGAAATCAACCAGAACAATGTTCACGAAAAACCTGATTATAGATCCAAACAGCGGATACTATTCAAAAAGAGCTTTTGGTCTTGCTATCTCCGGAAATCAGAAACAAGGTTTCGCCCTTGCAAGCATGGCTACAAATAAAAATATGAGACTGGTATCAATTGCCATAGGTAATACGTCCTTTGAGGATATATTTTCAGACGTTTCAAATATGCTGAAATTCTCTGTCAATGAATATGCCTACAGAACCCTTATATTGGCAAACTCCCCCGTTACGGAAATAGAAGTAATTTTAGGTAAAGACCGCGACTATATAACATCCGTAGCCGAAAAGACTTTGGAAGTATCTTTGCCGAAAAGCATTAAAAACGAAGACATTCTTCATGTATATAATGTCCCCGATTCAATAGATGCGCCTATCCTTAAAGGTCAACAGGTTGGAACTGCAGAGTATTATTACAAAGGAACACTTCTCGGGACTGTAAATCTTCTTGCACAAACAGACGTTGCTTTGGATATCGTAGGGCAATATACAGGATATATCTCCGCATTCTTCGCAAATCCCATAGTTTGGACTGTATTTTTTATAGTTCTTGTTATTATAATAGGCTATACCGTCGGTGTATTTATGGCAAATAAAAAAAGAATACGCGAAGAACTCCGCAAGAGAAGAGACAGAGTTAAAATAACGGAAATGAAAAAAACAAAAAAGAAATAACAGCTTAGCTTCATTTATATACAATAAGAGTCTTTATTTTGAATAATTTAGCAACTTGTTAAATGAAGTCTTGACAAAACATATTAAGTGGTGGTATAATAATTTAAATCGTTAAATTTTATAGATTTAATGATTTAAATTATTTTTTATCAAAATTTAAATAGGAGGATATTTCTCATGAAAAGAGTTTACAACTTTTCAGCAGGTCCCTCAGTATTGCCTGAGGCAGTTTTAGAAAAAGCGCAGAGTGAAATGCTTTGCTACGGAGAAAGCGGCATGTCCGTTATGGAGATGAGCCATCGATCTAAAGTTTATGAGAGCATTATCAACGAAGCTGAAGCCCTGCTCCGTGAAATCATGAACATTCCGGAAAATTACAAAGTATTATTTCTTCAGGGAGGAGCATCTTCCCAGTTTTCGATGATTCCCCTCAACCTGATGAAGAAAAAGAAGATCGACCTCGTTCTCACAGGTATGTGGGCTAAAAAGGCGTGCGACGAGGCTTCCCGTTACGGTGAAGTAAATGTCGTTGCATCTTCAAAAGACAAGACTTACAACTATATTCCCGAAATTGACAGTTCCAAATTCAATCCCGATGCAGACTATTTCTATATCTGCCAGAACAACACAATTTACGGTACAAGAATCAAGAACCTTCCCGACACAGGCGATGTTCCTCTGGTTGCAGACCTTTCTTCCTGCATCCTCAGCGAACCCGTTGACGTTTCCAAATACGGCATTATTTTCGCAGGCGCACAGAAAAACATGGGTCCCGCAGGTTTGACAGTTGTTATTATCCGCGAAGATCTTATCACAGAGCCTATGGATATCACACCCGTGATGTTTAAATATCAGATTCATGCTGATAACGGTTCCATGTATAACACACCTCCCACATATGCAATTTACGTATGCAAGCTCGTTCTTGAATGGGTAAAGAATCTTGGCGGACTTGAAAAAATGGCGGAGATAAACTACAAGAAGGCTGAAATGATCTACAACTTCCTTGATAATTCAGAAATGTTCAAGGCTACAGTTGCAAATCCCGATGACCGTTCCATCATGAACATTCCTTTTGTTACAGGAAATGATGAACTTGACGCTAAATTCGTTAAAGAAGCAACAGCTGCAGGCTTTGTAAACCTCAAAGGACACCGTTCCGTTGGCGGTATGAGAGCAAGCATTTACAACGCTATGCCCGTTGAAGGCGTAGAAAAGCTTGTTGAATTCATGGCTGAATTTGAAAAGAACAATAAGTAAGGACTTGAGTACAATGTATAAGATTAAAACTCTCAATAAGATCTCCAAAGTAGGTCTCGCAAACCTCGATCTTACAAAATATACTTGCGGTGACAACGAAGAAGCTGCTGACGGTATTCTCGTTCGTTCCGCTGCTATGCACGAATATGAATTTAACCCTGAGCTCAAGGGTATTGCTCGTGCAGGCGCAGGCGTAAACAATATTCCCCTTGACAGATGCACAGAAGCAGGTATTGCTGTATTCAACACACCCGGTGCTAATGCTAACGGTGTTAAAGAACTTGCAGTTTGCGGTATGCTTCTCGCTTGCCGTGATGTTATCGGCGGTGTAAACTGGGTTAAGGCAAACAAAGACGAAGAAGGCATTGCTAAACTCGTTGAAAAAGAAAAATCCAAGTTCGCAGGTACAGAAGTTGCAGGCAAAACTCTCGGTATCATCGGTCTCGGTGCTATCGGCGGTCCTCTTGCAAATGCTGCAGTTGCTCTCGGAATGAAAGTTATCGGTTGCGACCCATATATGTCAGTTGATGCTGCTCTTAAAATCAACAGCGCAGTAACAAAGGTTGAATCC
>JAZSMD010000003.1:0-83240 GCA_045535665.1 Eubacteriales bacterium | reverse complement strand
TTTATGAGCAAATGGGGGAATTTTTCCAAAAGTGCGTCCCAAAGTTTGTAGAAACCGTTAATGTATTTAATCTCATTAATTCCCGTTCTGCATTCCTCTTCGCCGATTTTCCAATAATCGTAAGGATTAAAGTTAAAGTCTACACGGAAACAGTCTATTCCGATATCTTCAATCATGCCGCTGACGGTATCAAAGCAATACTGCCATGCGTCGGGATTACCGAGGTTAAGAAGCAGATTTGTTTCGTCTTCCCAATCGGGGAAAATGAAGTATTCGGGATGTTCTTTTACAATGGGAGACTTTTTCTTTACTCTTTCGGGTTCAAACCAAAGCAGGAATTTTTTGCCTGCATCATGGATAACTTTTGATACGTCCTTAAGTCCGTTGGGATGAATCAGGGGACTAACTCTCCAGTCGCCTGTATGCATATGCCAGTCACCCTCAAATTCATTGGGCGTGGGGGCTGTCTGACCGCCGTACCAGCCTACATCCATCCAGATGTAATCATAAGGAATATTGTGCTTATTGAGAAGTTCGATTCTTTCAATAACCTTTGAGGATTTCATACCTCCCCAAACAGATGCGCAGAGAGGACCGTATTGATCTCTTCCTTCTTTGCCAATGAGAGAGAAATCTTTTTTTACAAGTCTGCGCCATTTGTTATGACCATCTGTAACTGTTCCTTCATATGGCATGATAACTATAGAAGAGGTTCTGATCTTTTCACCGGGAAGGAGATGGAAGTTTGCATCCTTTATCTGGGTCGTTACGAAAACGTTGTCAGATTCTCTTTCAACAGAGCATTTCCACTGTCCCGACCAGCCGATGGCGAAAATGTAGCCTTTGCCGTCTTTGTGGATATTGAAGAACGGTGCCTGACCCTGACTTGGACGTCCGCCTCTGGAAGAGAAAGTTTTCTTTTGTCTTGGTGGCAAATGTCCTTCAAAACGGTTTTCTTCTTTTCTGTCGGGGAATGAAGTGAACTCGTCATAGCTCCACTCTGAGCCTTTGGGAGCATAAACAGCTGTAACTTCATCAAATTCAGGCTGTGTGGCTTTTACCTTTACGGGGTCTTCATGAGGCATGGGTAAAACGATGCTACAGTCTTTTATTTCTGAAAGTCGCAGAGAGGGTTTATCGGAAGTGTTTTCAAACCAGTTTACCCATTCGTAAGCATCTCCGTGTTTTGTTCTTATATTTGTGATCTTCAAACCGTCTTCAAGCATATAAACGGTAGTTGTGGTGTCTCCGTTTACTTCAGTTGTAACGTTCTTTCTCAATGTTACAAAACGGTCTCCGTCATATTCGAGGTCAAAACCGCACTGCTTTTCATAGAAATCCTTTTTCGTATTGGTGAAATATCCGTTTCTGTAGAAGAAAACGTGTTCGGGGAATGAATAATAATTTCCGTAGAAATCAATACCGTCATGGTCGTCACCCACGAGAGGTCTTTCGAGGATAACTTTATATTTTCCGTTTTCAAAACGGAAGCCTGTTGTGGTATCTCCGTACCAGAGATTGTCTTCTGTGGGCAAATGGTCAATAACGTCCTGAAGTTTTTCCTTGTTTCTGCCTGCATGACCGCCGTAACATGAGTTGGGGAGCATTGCGTAATCCGCATCTATCCAATCATAGAGAGTTGTAAGGAAGTTGAAGCAATGGTGAGCCACCTGAACCACATCGGATTTGAACATTTCTCTTGTGGAAATTTTTATCATTCTTGCTTCACATTCTACGTTTGTGTCACCGAGCCACATAACAGATTTTCCGTTTGTAGTCATTTTTATGATGGGTGAAGTGCAGTTGAAGTCTCTGAAACTGTATGTAACAGGTTCATCTGCTGTAACAGCGTCCTGCTGAGTATAGAAAACTTCAAATTCAGCATTACCAAGGAAGAATTTTTCACCTGTTTGAAGTTTAAGTTGTTTTACGTTGGGGCAAAATTCGCGAAGAGCTTCTTTCAGAAGGAAAGTTTCATGGTTGCCTCTGCGGATAAGTGCCGCAGGGAAGTTGAACATAACTCTTTCAATATTGAATTTACCGGGATATGTGCGGAGAAGTCTTATGCAAGCCGCCATATGGTCATCATGAGCATGGGTAAAATACCATGCGGCAATACGTATCTGTTCGTCTTCTTTTGCTCCTGTTATCTGATGTAGAAATTCATACATTCCCTCAACAGCTTCAACCGAGCATTGGAAAAGATGACCGCCGTCAATCATAAAGAGGCTGTTGTCTGCAAGCTTTACGATATAGAACATACCGCAGTTTGTTTCTGTTTCAGAGTGACCGTTTGTGGGATGATATCTCAAACCGTACTGGTATATCTCACAGTTGTCTCCCGAGCATTTATATTCAAATTCGGGAACTGTAATACCGGCTCTGTCTTCGGTGATTCTGACCTCGCCAACCAAAAGTGAAATGTAAACATAAAGTATGATATTTCCTTTTTTCAACTGTTTTGCACTTACGGAATCATTTTTGTTTTCAAAAACGATCTCAAAGCCTTCCTTTATAAGCTTTTCAATATATGCATCGAATTCAGCTTCGTTTGTTTCCGTAATAAGCATCATCGGACAGTCTTCCGGGGAAAAGCTCTTTTCGTCATCTGTTATCATATTGCCTGCGTTATATATTCCGTTGGCAAGTTTTCCTCCGTCATATGAGGGGATACAGGGTGAAAATTTGATTTCCATAGTGATAAGATCTCCTTTATTTATAAATTGTCATTGAGAAATTTTTATATCAGATTGTTTAGCGGAAAGGTTTTAAATAAATAGTAAATAAACAGGAAGATAGGCGTTATTTTAGACAAGTAATTTATACGTTTTTTATCGAAATCAGAATATTCAGTATCCTGAAGAAATCCGTCCTTTAATATAGGCAAAATACTCGGAAAGAAATCTACAAAGATTATGATAGCTATAATAAATAAAACAAAAACTTCATTCCAACCGAATTCCGGCAATTTGCTTAGCATGATTCCCATAGAACCTAAACAACCGATCATCATTGCTTTATGTTGCTTGAATAGGTGAATGAAAAAATATTTATTTAAAACATATCTTTCGATTGCACCTCTTGGTGCATAAGGTTCTGCTGAGACATCTGCATGGCAAATGCGGCATTCTGAATGACAATCGCTTGTCATTTTGCATCTCGGACAGGTTTTCATAGGTTCGTCCTCTCAGTATGATCTATTCAGTTTCTTCCGTAAAAAGCTTTATCATTGGATCTCTTGAACGAAGAATCTTAAGGAAAGCCTCTTTTGCAAGTTTTTTATCGACGTTTTCGTTGCAGAATACATATCCTTTCCATTTTTCCGCAGAGAAAGAGGATAACCATTTATTTATATAAGCGATGTTTGCCGCAGAACGTATTTTTCCGTCTTTATTAACCAATAGGAACGAGCATTCGTTTCCGAATGGCTTGGGAAAACAGATATGCAGATCGTAAATTGAAAAATCTGCTTTTTTACCGTTTTCCTCGTATTCCTTTATTATAAGGTTATAGAATTCTTCACGAACCTCTTTTGCTCTTTCGGAATTTTTTGAGCCGAAATATTCAGCGAGGTCAGAAAGCTCTTTTTCGTAAAGCATTTCTTCAGAGCGTTCTGCAAATAATAATTTCATTTGTGCGAGAATTTCGCCGGGCTCTGCTTTTGAAACGGCTTCAGTGCAAAGACCTTCAAGTCTTTCTGTTATATCAATAATGCCTGATTCTTTAAGCTTTTCCAGGTCTGTTTCAAAAATTCGTTTGGGAAGTCTTCTGTTTTTGATCCTGCCCATGAGCATACCCAAAGTAAGTGAGGGATCTTTGTCAGGGTAGGGGAAAATACTGCTGTTTTCCAGTTTTTCCATATAATTATCCGTACAGTAAAGAAAATCACATGGGTGTGTAAGTCTTCCTGATCGAACAAGACCTTTAATAATATCTTTTATTACGCTTTCTGTTGCGATTACTTTTTGGTGTCTGTACATATAGACGTAAAGGATATATCTGTTGAAAAGCAGTTCTTCAATTATTGTCAACGCATCAGCGCCGACGGCAAGCTTGAAATTGTCTCCGTTTTCATCGGAGTCTCTGCATATTATCAGCTTTAAAAGGAATCTGTCAATTCCGTAAGTCATTGCAAGACCTGCGGTGTAGCTGTCTCTTTGGGTGTAGTCAAGCTTATCTGCATCAAATTCTCCGTTGATAATTGCGGTCATGTAAGATAGTGTTTCTCCGTAAGTCCCTTTCAGCGGCACGCCTATGACCATTCTCGCGCAGTCTCTGAGGAGTTTTCTGCATTTTTCTTCCGTGCCTTTATTGGGGTAGTCGATATTTTCGCTGAAAAATTTAGTAAAAGCATCTGATGTTATTATCAGATATGAGAAAAGCTCATGGGGTGCGGGCTTTTTCGGAGCTTTCTCCATATTTACAACATATTCGGTCATTATGGGAAACTGGGACATATCACCGTAAATATGTTCCGAAAGGTGGGAGTAAAAGCAATGCCCTACATCGTGTAAGAGCGCCGCAAGGCGTATCATATTGACATCCGCATCGGTTACGGTAATCTCTTCGTTGTCTGCGTATCTTTCCCTGAGACGTGAAATCATTCTTCCTGCGATGGCTGTAGTTCCCAATGAGTGCTCAAAACGGGAGTGTCTTGCCGCTGTGTATGTGAGGTCAGCCATTCCAAGCTGGTGAATATCTCTGAGCCTTTGGAGCAGGGGGGAGTCAATTAGCTTTATCTCCCAGCTTCTGTAAAGAACAGAACCCCAGATAGGGTCGTGAATAACTTTTTCTCCCGACGGTGGGACAGTATATCCGCTTAATGTTCTTTCTACAAAACTGTTTATTCTGTTTTTGAAGTCCTGTATAATTGCGGTCTTTTCCATACTTTTCCTCCTTATTTAGTTATATATAAATGTTTTTATTCAAACATATTTACCGGAACCATTACATATTCGTTGACGGTACAAGGTTCGTTGTAGTATCCTACATAGAAGAAATTATTATGAATGAAAACATTTTCATTTTCGCTTTCATCTTTGCATGGGTCGCCGTGTATTTCACCGTGGCTGATGAAGTTTCCTTCCATATCATGAATCAGCAAATGGTTCTGTCCGCTATGGTCGGGATTATCCTTTTCGCCCCAACGGGAATCGTAAGTGTAACTTCCGTCGCAGAAAAGACCTTGGTCTGTATCACGGGAGTATCCGCAGTTGAAGGTTCTGATAAGGTTAAAATCCTTGTCGCAAACATTGTATGTATAGAAATTTTGCATAACGTACTGCTGAAGGGAAGGAATATATTCAACACCTCCGCAACTATAGGGCACAACTACTTCTTCCAAATATTCAAGGGTATCTGCATCAACATAAGAAACCCCGAACCAACCGTTTTGAGGGGTTGAACCTGCAACCATAAGCATATTTTTTTCGGGAATATATGTGATATCGTTGGAATGTCCCGTGGGCATAGCATCGGAAACGGCTATAAGCTCCCATGTTTCAAGGTCAAATTTGTAAATATTAGCGATATCGTCTTCGTAAAAGGCATAATATGCATATTTCCCGTCGGTACAGCCTCCTTGCATGGTATTTCTGCCTATTCCGTCTATCAAAAGTGCGGTACCCGGTTCTTCTGCTTCGTAGTAATTTTCAACGAAGGTAATTTTGTGCTCTGTGAAAAGGAACTGAACATCACCGACTCTTTCTATAAACCGGGCAGGTGTTGGAACAACCGTTCCTCCAACCAGAGTTCTTGTATTTGCTTTTACTGAATAAGTTTCGTTTTTAAAGCCTCTGAGAAAATCTTCAAGAGCAAAATATAGCCAATATTCATCAGGAGCTATTACCTGGGCAGAAGTTTCTCCAAAAATGAATTCATAGTTTTTATCATAAGTTTCTATTGCTTTGTTTATCCACGTTATTGTGTCTGCCTCTTTTACACTCATATGTGAACCGAATTCGGGAAGGTTTGAACCGTCTTCCTTAACCGTATCAATATATATGGAATATACGGATTCATTGCTGTCATATTCTGAAAGCTCTTCTGTTTCAACGGTTTTCCCCGTATATTCGCTTAATTTTTCCGCGAAAGCAGAAGCTATTTCGGAAACGGCATAATTGGGATCATCCACAAGGACCACAAGGTCAACAGAATTTTCTCCTTTTAGCTGCACTTCAATATTGGAATCTTCGGAACAGCCTGTAAATGCGAGCATCATCAAGATAAAGATAAAAATAAATGATTTTTTCATATGGAACGTCCTTTTTATAAGTTTAGCCTTTGATTTTTATATGTCCGTACTTTCCGTTTATTTCATAAACAGCATATCCGTTTTCAAATGAAGATATTTCATCAAAGATTGAATCTGTAACATCGTTTCCGTCGAGGTCAATAATATTCCATTTATCACGGTTCTGTTTCCATACAGCCGCATAGCCATCGGAAAAGTCTTTTGCTTCCACATATTTCGGCTCAATTATTTCGTTACCTTCAGCATCCACATAGCCGAAAAAGGTGCTGATCATTTTCATTATTCCTACTCTTGCTCTTCTTTCCTTTGCGGAATATGCGTATTTGTATTTGATCTCAGTAATTTCCTCACCGTTTTTGTTTATGTAACCGTAGAGATAATCTTTTTTTACAACAGCAATACCGTCTGAGAACGGTTCTGCATCTGCATAAACAGGTTCGATTACGGAATTACCTTTATTGTCGATATAACCCCAGTTTATTCCTTCCTGGAAAGGTGCATATCCTTCTGAAAAGGCTTTTGCATCATTAAGGGTGTAGTCGATTACAATATTTCCTTCAATGTCTATAAATGCGCTTTCGTATGTCATGAAAACTTCCGCAAGTCCGTCGGAGAATTCTTCTGCACCAAACCATTCAAAATTACCGATTAAAGAACCGTCGGGTTTTACAAAAGAGAATTTATGCCCTGTTGCAACTTTTTCTCCACCCTGAACGATAGCAGCACCGTTCTTGAAATTTTTTGCGTAGTTGAACTGGGGTTTTATAACCTCTTCACCGTTTTTGTTTATATAACCGTAAAGATTAAAAAGCTCTGTTGATTGCACGGCTGCAAGACCTTCTGAAAAGCCCCATGTCAGCTTATATTTCGGTTCTATTACAACTGAACCCGTAGTGTCAATATAGCCCCAGAGTCCGTTTATCTGAACAGCTGCAAGACCTTCCGTAAAGCTCCATACTGCTTCAAATTGAGGTTCAATGGCTATTTCTCCGTTTTCGTTGATAAAGCCCCAAAGATCGCCTTTTTTGACGGCGGCAAAGCCTTCGGAAAAGTTTTTTGCATCATCCCAAACTGCTTCGCCTACGGGAGTAAAGTATTCGTTTTCGGTAAAGGTTGCATTGCATGCGCAAAGTGCCATAAGCGCCAATATAATGATTGGTAATAATTTTAATTTTTTCATGATATTTACCTTTTCTTAGTTTTCTTTTTTACTTAATCTGCCCATAATACTTCGGGAAGAAGCACGAAGCGGAAAACAGTTGCGAGTTCGTTGTTTCCGTATTTAACATGATGATAAGCGATATAAAATACAGTTTCATCATATATCATGTTTTCAGGTTCAAGCTCTTCATCAACACCTGTTATTTCTGCTGCAAATTGGTATTCCATAGTATCGAGGTCGTAAATTAAGGCATGGTCGTAAAGTCTCTCTCCGTCATTTACATCCCATCTGATATCGTAAAGATATTTTTCGTCTGTGCAGCAACCCTGAGGGGTTCCACGGGAGTCTCCGCTGGGTTGTTCGCTGAGAATATTCAAGTCTTTATCAAGGACGGAAACCGTTTCAGCTTTAAGAATGTAATATTTTTCTCTTTCTTCAACATACTGAAATCTGCTTGCTCTTACCGGAAGAAGTGTGTCGATTTCGTCTTTGAAAGTATCAGCATTAACGTATGTAACACCGCGTGAATCATTTTCTTCATCTTCACAATGGCATATCATCAGCTGATTTGTTTCGGGAAGATAGGTTATGTCATTTGAATGTCTTGAGTGTACAGGTTCGGAAACCGCTTCAAGTTCCCAAGTATTGATATTATATTGGAATATTTTTGCATAAGCATCGACTCTGCAGCAGTAATATGCATACTCACCGTCAAAGCCTCCGCCTTGTGTGTTATCTGTATAAGGCATATATTCAACAGGGAGTATCGCTACTGTCTCTGCTGCACGGAAAACCGCATTACCGGAATCAACCGCTGTATATGGGGACTTGAAAATGTGGTCATCAGGAGTTACATAACTGTAACCGTTGTTCAATGTGTAAGTTTCGGAAGCTTTGACCTCGTTAAGGAAATCTTCAATTGCACAGTAAAGAATCCATTCATCGGATGCATTTATGTGGAAGTCAAATCCGTAGGGATTTTCTTCGCAGGATATGGAATAAGCATCTCTGTAGCCGCAGAATTTTTCCCAATCCTCTTTTGATTCAATGATAAAGGGAAGTAGTCCTCCGTTAGCCTCTTCAAGCTCTTTGACAAATGCTTTGATGTCCTCTTGGTAAGGATTTCCGATGTGAATTCTCGGGACAGGGTATGAAACAAAGTAAGAAGATTCCTCGTCACAGGCTATAACTTCGGAGCTTGTAATGTCCGAAAGTCTTTCAGCAAACACTTCAGCGTACTGTTTTATAAGATCATTGCAGTCTGCAGGATATACTATGTGGACTGTTTCCGCAGCGTCTTTACCTTTAAGTACGGATACTTCCGATTTGTCCGCAGCGCAGAGAAAGGTTCCGCAGAAAAGCAGTAATGCAATAATGAGTATAACGCTTTTTTTCATAGGAGAAATCCTTTCTGCTTTTTATTCTGCATCTTTGAATATGTTTCTGAGAATACCAACGTTTTCAAGTTCTATTTCGATTATATCTCCTCTATGGAGAGCTGATACACCTACCGGAGTACCTGTTGTGATAAGATCTCCTTTTTTAAGTGGAATGTATTCTGATATCATGCTGATAAGTTTTGCGGGAGGGAATATCATATCTGCGGTAGTTCCGTTCTGGACGATCTTTCCGTTTATTCTTGTCTGAATTTTGAGATTGCCGTAATCGATACCGTTTACGATACAAGGACCTACGGGACAGAATGTTGGAAGGTTTTTACCTCTTATCCATTGACCGTCAGATCTCTGAAGATCTCTTGCCGTAACGTCATTAAGGCATGTTGCACCGAAAATACAGTCGAGAGCTTCTTCTTCAGGTACATTTTCGCAGTCTTTTGAAATGAGAAGCGCCATTTCGCCTTCGTAATGAACTTCTTTTGTTCCCTTGTGTCCAATAATTGCATCGTTTTGTCCAATCATATTCTGTGGCATTTTCATGAAAAGTGTCGGATATGTGGGTACGGGTCTGTCTCCGAATTCTTTGATGTGGTCGTAATAATTGAGACCTACTGCCAGAATTTTGCCCGGAACTGTTGGGGGAAGAAGCCTGAATTTATCCGCAGGAACTGTGATTCCCGCTTTTTCAATGCTGTCCATATAGTTTCCATAGAGAAGTTCTGCATCTCCGTTTTCTGAAAGAATTCCGTAAAAAGAACCGTCTTCGGAAATCATGTCCTTTTCCGCAAGTGCGCCCATGCAAAGTTTTTTGTGTTCACCCTCAGGTGCGAATCGAATAAATTTCATAATAAAAGCCCTTTCGAGATGGTTTTGTGAAAAAAATTTTTATTTTCTCTTATTATATCACATTATCGTGATAATTTCAAGTAATTTTTCGTAAGATACGCAATGATGTAAAAATTTTCAAAAAATAAACTCTTGACCTTTTGCGAATTTAATGGTATTATATAAGGTGAAAAATTATTTGCATTGAATAAATTGGTGATTTTGACTTCGAATTAGGAGGATAAGTAAGTTTTGTTTCATAAAAAAGTTTTCCACAGCTATAAAAAGGTACGCAATCCGGAGCCTACACGGTATATGGTTTTGGGTTTCCTGGGTATAATACTCCTCGGTGGAGCTCTGTTGTCTTTACCCGTGTCTTCAAATGACGGGACCTATACCCCATTTCTTAAGGCACTTTTTACCTCAACTTCCGCAACTTGCATTACCGGGCTCGTAGTTTATGATACCTATACCCATTGGAGTATTTTTGGAAGAACTGTAATAATCTGCCTTATACAGATAGGTGGACTTGGTTTTATGACATTTACCGGACTCTTTTCCCTGGTTATGCGTCGCGGTGCGGGGTTGAAGTCCAGAATGCTAATGGCTCAGTCGTTGAATCTTTTTGATATGAACGATGTTCTTAAAATGATAAAAACCGTAATTGTCGGAACTTTTACTTTTGAGGGTTTGGCTGCAGTCGTTCTTTCCGTGAGATTTATTCCCGAATATGGATTACTTGGTGGTATAGGCAGGGGAGTGTTTATTTCAATTTCTGCATTCTGCAATGCAGGGTTCGATCTCATGGGTAATACAGAACCGTTTTCATCTCTTACTGCTTACAGTGGGGACCTGGTTGTAAACTTTACTGTTATGGCTCTTATATTTATTGGAGGTCTCGGTTTCTTTGTCTGGTCTGAAATTTATGAAAAACGAAGTTTTAAAAATCTCTCTGTTTTTTCCAAATTGGTTCTTGTTGTGTCTTTGGGACTTCTGTTTTTCGGTGCATTATGCTTTTTTGTCTTTGAATATAAAAACCCCGAAACTATGGCAGGTATGTCGTTAAGGGAAAGGGTACTTGCCTCATTTTTTCAATCAATTACAGCGAGAACGGCAGGTTTTAACACCATAAATCTTGGTGGAATGAAAGAGATTTCAATAGTAATAATGTGTATGCTTATGTTTGTGGGTGGAGCTTCGGGCTCAACCGCAGGCGGTGTCAAGGTTGGAACTGTGACTGTTGTTGCGTATGCTGTATTATCTGCAATAAAGGGTGAAAGTCATGTAAATGTGATGAACCGCCGTTTTTCCAGAGATATTGTAATGCAGGCGTTTGCGTTGATTTCTGTTTCTTTTGCTGTTATCATTACGGGAACGCTTATAGTTTCCGCAGTTGACGGAGTTCCGTTTCTTTCAAGTCTTTTTGAGGTTACATCAGCTTTTTGTACTGTTGGTGTCACGATAGGAATCACTCCATCATTGTCCCCGTTGTCTCTTTGCTTATTGATGATTCTTATGTTCTTGGGCAGAGTTGGGCTTATGACTGCGACATATTCAATATTCATACGTAGGACAAAAGTTTCAAATAAAATACAGTATCCCGAAGTCAAAATGATAATAGGTTAGAAAAATATTCTTAATACAAAGAAGTTTTATGCCGCTTTTCGTGGCAGAATGGAGATTAATATGAAATCATTTGCGGTTATCGGTCTTGGAAGATTCGGAAGAAGCCTTGCTTTGAGACTTGCCTCGTTGGGCAATGAAGTTCTTGCCATAGATTACGATATGGAAAATGTACAGGCAGTTGCAGATAGTGTTACTCATGCAGTTCAGACAGATGCTCTTGACGAATCTGCATTGAAAGCCTTGGGAATAACGGAATTTGATTGTATTTTAGTTACTATTTCCGAAAAAGTAGAGTCAAGTATTCTTATAACTTCCATGCTTAAGGGCTTAGGCGTGAAGTGTGTCGTAAGTAAAGCGGTTACGGAGCTGCATGCAAAAGTTCTTAAACAGGTCGGAGCTGATAAAGTCGTTTTCCCCGATAAGGATATGGCAGAAAAATTGGCACAGAATCTTACAGCAACGAGTATTCTTGATTACATAGATCTCTCTGATAAATACTCTATTGTTGAGGTTGAAGCACCCAAAACATTTTTCGGTAAATCTCTTAAGCAGCTGAATATCCGTGCGGTTTACGGGGTGAACGTGGTTGCCATAAAAAAAAGATATTCCGATGATATAAATGTGTCACCTCTTCCCGATTACGTTTTTGTTGAGAACGATATTCTTGTTGTTATAGGAACAAATGAAGATATAAATAAGTTGGTAAAATGATGAGATATTATATTACAAGCAGAAAAAATCCCATAGTGGGAAAGATCAATGATATACGTTCAAAACCTTCGGAAGAAGCTTTTCTTCTTCAAGGTGAAAAATTTATATATGACAGCGATCCTTCTGTTATAAAAATGCTTTTTGTTACCGATGAGGGAAAACATTCTGATCTTATACTCAAACTTCCTTCGGATGCACAGCTTTACGTTGTGACTCCTGAGGTTATGGAAAAAATTTCGGGCACGGTATCTCCCTCAGCGTTATTGGCTGTGGTTTGCAAAAAGCCTCTTCCTATTCCCAATAAACTTTTGCTTTTGGATTGTGTTCAGGATCCCGGAAATGTGGGAACTATAGTCAGAACTGCAAAGGCCTTTGGTTTTGGGGTTGTTTGCGGCGGAGGCGCAGATCCATTTTCTGAAAAAACAGTTAGAAGTTCCGCAGGAGCTTGTCTGACGACATATGTTCGTAAATTCCCCATGTTGGAAATTGTGGAAAAGTTGAAGCAGCACGGTTACAAGATTTACGGCACGGCCCTTGACCAATATTCCTGTGACCTTGAAACAGCTGTATCTGATTTCGGAGAGAAATTTGCAGTTGTTATCGGCAGTGAAGGAAAGGGAATGTCTCCTAAACTTTATTCGATGTGTGATAAAACTTTGTATATTCCCATTGAGGGTGTTGAGTCTCTCAATGCGGCAGTTGCGGCAGGTATAGTTATGTACCGTGCATCTTTAGAAAAATGAAAAATAATGCTTTTTTAATGCTTCGTCTTGTGACGAGCTTTCCTCAATGTTCAAAAAGTGTATACAGGATTTTGAAAATATTTGACAGTCCTGAAGACATATTTAATGCAGATAAAAAAATATTTCTTGATGCAGGTTTTAAAGAAAAGCAGTTATCTTCGCTCTTGTCTTCAAATACTTCCAAAGCTGAAAAATATCTTGAATACTGCGAGAAAAACCGCATAAAAATAGTTACGTACTATGATGAGACATACCCTTCTCAGCTCAGAGATATTGAAGAGCCTCCCGCAATTCTTTTTGTTAAAGGAGAACTTCCTCCAATGAAAAGCTGCCCCACATTGGGAATTATCGGTATGAGAGATTGCTCTCTGTATGGCGGAAAGTTTTCGGCGGGACTTGCATATGACCTTGTTCGGACCGGCTTTGTGGTAGTTAGCGGAATGGCAAAAGGTATTGATACTTATGCCCATAAGGGATCCCTTCTTGCAGGAGGCAAAACTGTTGCTGTTTTACCCTGTGGCGTGGATATTATTTATCCCAAAAGGAATGCAGAGCTGTATTCAAGAATTTGTGATACAGGTGCAGTCATTTCAGAATATTTACCGGGAACACAATGCCAAGCGTTTAATTTTCATTTGCGTAACCGTATAATCAGTGGTTTGTCCCATGCAGTAGTCGTTGTTGAATCCAATATGAGGGGCGGTTCTATGATAACTGTCCGTCATGCTTTGGAACAGGGTAAAACTATCTTCGCTGTTCCCGGAAGCCCAGGAGCAAAAACAAGTGAAGGAACCAACCATTTGATCAGAACAGGTGCGAGTATCTGTGCATGCAGCGAGGATATAATCTCAGAATATGAGATTATATTTGGGCAGAAATTTAAACGTCCGGACCGTATGGCAAAGATTTCAATTGCCTCGGAGACTGTAAATCCTGTTTCCTCAGAAAAATCCACAACTAAAAGTGAAAATTTCCAATCAGAAGAATCGAAATGTGAGAGTGACTCTGAAAAGATCAATGTCCCACGACCGATACTCTACTGTGCTTTATCTGAAAAGGAAGAATCGGTTATAAATGCGCTGAAAGATGGCCCTTTATCCGCAGATTCCGTATGCGATGCTACGGGAATTATATTCCCTCAAGCGGTTTCTATCCTGAACGGATTTGAAATCAACGGCTATGTTGAATCTCTTCCCGGTGGACTTTATAAATTAAAGGAATAATCATCAAATTGAAATATATCCCCGAAAGGTGAATTTAAATAATGGCAAAAACTAAAGCAAATAATCCTGAAGAGTTGGGAAAGGATGTTTCTGCAGCAAAAAAGATCGCTGTAAAATCCGACTCCAAAACAACAAAAAAAGCTGCGGGCAGTAAGAAAAAGTCTCCCACATATGAAAACCTTCTTATTGTGGAGTCTCCCGCAAAAGCTAAAACGATCAAAAAATATCTCGGAAGTAAATACGAGGTTCTTTCTTCGAAAGGACATATAAGAGATCTTCCCGCTTCCCGAATCGGTGTGGACATTGAAAATGGATTTACCCCTGAGTATATTGTTCCCCGAAAAGACGGAAAGTCCGCGGTTATCAAGGAACTTAAGGCTGCGGCAAAAGACAGTAAACGTGTTCTTCTTGCAACTGACCCTGACCGCGAAGGGGAAGCTATTGCATGGCATCTTGCTCAGGTTCTAGGAATCGACCCCGAAAGTAAAGTCAGAGTTTCTTTTAACGAGATTACGAAAAATGCGGTAAAAGACGGCGTTGCCGAGCCAAGGGCTGTAAATATGAACAGAGTTAATGCTCAGCAGTCAAGACGTGTTCTTGACCGTATCGTAGGCTATAAGCTCAGTCCTTTCCTTTGGAAAAAGGTTAAAACAGGTCTTTCCGCAGGTCGAGTTCAGTCTGTTGCAACAAAGCTTGTTGTTGATAGGGAACGTGAAATACAGGCCTTTGTACCTGTTGAATATTGGCTTCTTGATGTAATATTTGCAAATGGCAAAAAGACATGGTCTGCAAGTTTCTTCGGAGATAAAAACGGTAAAATTGCCATAAACGATGAAGCTTCAGCAAACAAGATAAAGTCTCAGCTTGAAAAGTCTCAGTTTACGGTAAGCAGTATCAAGCGTCAGGAAAAGGCAAAAGCACCGAAGCCTCCATTTACAACATCCTCTCTCCAACAGGATGCATCTTCAAGAATCAATATGCGTCCCCAGAAATCCATGAGCGTTGCACAACAGCTTTACGAAGGTGTTGATATTAAGGGGAAAGGAACTATCGGTCTTATCACATATATGAGAACCGACTCACTCAGAATATCAGTGGATGCTCAGGCTGCAGCGTCAGATTTTATTAAAACTCATTACGGTGAAGAGTACTATCCGAAAACACCAAGAATTTATAAAACAAAGAGCTCTGCACAGGATGCTCATGAAGCTATACGTCCCACAGACATTACTTTACCTCCCGAAAAGATAAAAGACAGTCTTACGACAGAGCAGTATAAGCTTTATAAGCTTATTTGGGACAGATTTATAGCAAGCCAAATGTCTTCAGCTATTTATAATACCGTAAATGTTGAAGTAAGTGCTGTGAATCCTTCCGAAAATACAGATTATATTCTTAAAGCTTCCGATTCCAAGCTTGTCTTTAATGGATTTACAGTTCTTTACAATTATACAGAAGATGGCGAAGAGTCTCAGAAAAAACTTCCCGAACTTAATGAGGGAGATCTTCTGAATTTTAAAGAGGTCGTTTCTGAACAGAAATTTACACAGCCCCCTTCAAGATATACCGAAGCTTCGCTTATTAAAGCTTTGGAGGAAAACGGTATCGGCAGACCTTCAACTTATGCTCCGACCATTGCCACTATTCTCGGCAGACGTTATACGGAAAAAGAGGGGAAATCTCTTAAACCTACAGCTCTCGGCTTTATCACAACTGAAATAATGGAAGAGAATTTCAAGAATATAGTAGATGTGACTTTTACCGCAGATATGGAAAAGAACCTTGATAAGGTGGAAGATGGTGAAACTACTTATATTGATGTCATGAAAGATTTCTATAAGGATTTCTCCGTTGAGCTTTCCGAGGCAGAAAAGAAACTTGATGGCGTGAAAATTGAAGTTCCCAACGAAGAAAGCGATGTTATCTGTGAACTTTGCGGCAGCCGAATGGTATATAAGGTAAGCAGATTTGGCAGATTCCTTGCTTGCCCCAATTATCCCACTTGCAAAAATACGAAAACTATAGTTGTTGAAGCTGATGGATTTTGTCCCAAATGCGGAGGAAAGATGACTGTCAGACGTTCCAAAAACGGTAAAGTTTTCTATGCTTGTGAAAAAGGTAAAGATTGCGGATTCATGACCTGGGATCTTCCCACTAAAGAGACCTGCCCCGTGTGCGGTTCGACTCTCTTCAAAAAGTTCGGTAAGCTTATTTGTGAAAAAGAAGGCTGTACTTTTGAAGGAAAAAATGCAGGTAAAGACAACTGATAACTGAAATTTTGTTATGGAAAATATTTTTAACGAAAAAAAAGTCCCTACAGTTCTCATAACGGGAGCTTCGGGCGGAATAGGATCTGCAATTGCACGACTTTTCGCTGCAAGGGGATACAACACTGCAATACATTATAATTCGAATGAAAAAACTGCGAACGATATTCGTGAAGAGCTTATTTCGTGCGGTTTGTCCGCAGAAATATTCAAGGCAGATCTTTCGTCTTCAGATGAGATATCTGCTTTGATCAAGTCTGTTTCTTTAAGATTTGGGACAATTGATGTCCTTGTAAATAACGCAGGTATTTCTCTCGTCAAGCTTTTTGATGAGACTACCGAATCTGAGTGGGATAAGATAATGAATGTGAATCTGAAATCAGCATTTCTTTGCTCAAAAGAAGTTGTTGGTGGCATGATTCATAACAAAAAAGGTAAAATTATTAATATTTCTTCTGTTTGGGGTGTCAAAGGTGCATCCTGCGAGGTAGCATACAGTGCTTCAAAAGCAGGACTTATCGGACTGACAAAAGCTCTTGCTCAGGAACTTGCCCCATCAAATATTCAGGTAAACTGCGTTGCTCCGGGAGCTATAGCTACGGAAATGAATTCACATCTCAGTGCTTCCGATGTGAAGGCTCTGTGTGATGAGATTCCCGCAGGAAGATTCGGTGCACCTGTTGAGGTCGCTGAAACGGTTTGGTTTTTTGCAAACTCTCCGTCGTATGTAACGGGACAAGTCCTCGGTGTTGACGGAGGATGGCAATAAATTTGAAAGGAAAGATAGATATGAGAAAGCTTTGTGTATTAAGTATTGTACTTTTCATTTTAGTTTCTTTAATTGGAGCTTCTGCTGAAAAGCCAAAAAGCTTCGTCGTAAAAGGCGGAGATGAGAGACAGACAGTTCATATTGCGTATTCGGAAGACTCAAATGGCCTTGTAAAAGAGTTTGCTGAGGTTTTTGCGGAACGTCTTTCGGATATTACAGAAAACAGCGTTCATACGACAGTTCTTCTGACCGGTCTTCCTATCCAAACTTACCGTACGGGAAATAGCATTCAGACGACAGGGGATCAAAGAGTTCTTTCTACCTTTACTGATTTTACAGTATACCTTTCAGTCGATTATGACAACAGTTTATATGTCGAGTATCTGACTGAAAAATATAACGGTCTTTTACCTTTTGTTCTTGAATCTGAGTCGGAATGGGATAAGTTTTGCGGTAATGTAAGTATATACTCTATGTATGTTGATGAGTCGGGACTTCATATCAATGCTTCCGATGAATGGGCTCTTTATTGGGCAATAGACAATCTTTTGAATGAAATTGAAGAGTCTGAAACTTATGCTATAGATGTGGGTACAAAAATCCTTCCTGATGATGAGTATGTGTTCCCCGATCCCACAGTATTTATCGGAAAAGATAAGAATCCTTATTTTGCTGTAACTGAAAGTGTTGCAACATTGCCAACTTCAAAGGAATACCTTGATTATACGGAAGGAATGCAAGGTGGCGGTACAGATGGTGAATTTGCTTATGTTGGTACAGACGGTTATGATGAGTTTGGAAAGCTTTTTAAATATTCCTTGCCTGAATGGGAGCTTGAGGAAGTTTCTGAACCTATTGTTGTATATCATGTAAATGATATTTCCTATATCGAAGATGAAAACTTACTTATAGCAGCCCATTGTGACGATGAAAAGATTCGCAGCTTTTCATATATCGATGCTGCAACTATGGAAGTTTTGGGCTTCGGTTCAATCCCTGTAGATTGTTGGGGTTTGGAATATGATGATGCCAATGAAAGATTTATAGTTGAAGCTGATTGGAAAAACTATATTTTTGATAAGGATTTTAATCTTATTAAAGAAATGCCATATGGAGACTCTGACGGCACGCCTCAGTCTTTGTATATTGAAGGGGATTATATTTTTGATGTCCGTTGGGATATGGGTTGGTTGCGAAATTCCGGAATTCCCTTTAAGAATTGCGATTTTCAGAATTACATAATGATTCATGATTATGAAAACGTTTATGTCGAAAGGGCATATATCCCTCAGGTGACCGGGGAACCCGAATTTATATTCCGTCATGGAAATATGTATTATATCGGATATATTCATAATGTGATAGACGGAGTCGAAAATCCTGTAGGTATAATTTATGAGTTTATTCTTCTTCCCGAAATATGGTGGAATTGAGACTTTATTTCATAAAAATAAATTTGTAAAGCATTGGAATCGATTTTATATATAAAATCTTCCTTTTAAGAATACTTAATAAAAATAATATTAAATCCCCCCAAATTCGCTTTTTTGAAAGGGGTACGGGGAAAACCTAATAATGACTAATGAGGTATAAATTTTGAAACATGTAAATGTTGTAGGTGCAGGTCTTGCGGGCAGTGAGGCTGCATATCAGTTGGCTGAAAGAGGCGTAAAGGTAACTCTTTATGAAATGAAACCGCAAAAACGAATTCCAGCCCACAGTTCAGACGATTTCTGTGAACTGTGTTGCTCAAACTCTTTCCGAGCAGAGGGCTTTTCCAATGCAATAGGACTTCTTAAAGAAGAATTACGCATGATGGGCTCTTTTGTCATGCGTTGTGCTGACGATACACGAGTTCCTGCGGGTGGTGCTCTTGCTGTTGACAGGGAACGTTTTTCAAAAGCCGTTACAGATGGTCTTCGTTCTCATCCTAATATCGAGATCGTTGCAAAGGAGATAACATCTCTTGATTTTGATGATAATACAATAATTGCCAGCGGACCTCTTACTTCCGACGCTTTGGCTGAGGAGATCCGTAAGTTTTTTGGCATGGACGGGCTTCATTTTTTCGATGCAGCAGCACCTCTTATTGATGCATCTTCCATTGATATGACGAAGGCTTATTTTGCTAACCGTTACGGAAAAGGAACTGCCGATTATATAAACTGTCCTATGTCCGAAGAAGAATATAACAGATTTTATGAGGCTCTTATTTCAGCGGAAGAAGTTCAGATAAAAGATTTTGAAAACAATGTTTTTGAGGGCTGTATGCCTGTTGAGGTCATGGCAAAGCGCGGTAAAGAAACTCTTCTTTTCGGTCCGCTGAAGCCAGTAGGACTTGAAGATCCCAAAACAGGTAAGACACCTCATGCTGTGGTTCAGCTTCGTCAGGATAATGCGGCAGCTTCCATCTACAATATGGTAGGATTCCAGACTCATTTGACTTTCCCCGAACAGCGACGTGTTTTTAAAATGATTCCCGGTCTTGAAAATGCGGAATTTGTCCGTTACGGTGTTATGCACAGAAATACTTACATAGATTCCCCCGGAAAACTTTTGCCGACATACGAAACGAAATCAAGAAAAGGTCTCTTTTTTGCAGGTCAGATGACAGGTGTTGAGGGTTATATAGAAAGTTGCTCATCGGGTTTTGTTGCAGCTTTGAATGCGATTCCTGACCTTGAAACCCCCATTATATTCCCCAATACTACAGCAATCGGAGCTCTTGCTTCTTATATTTCTAACCCGTTGACAACGGATTTTCAACCGATGAACGTGAATTTTGGTCTGTTCCCACCTATTGAAGTCCCCAAGGGTAAGCGTAAAGTGAAAAAGGCAGACAGAAAGCTTCTTCATTCGGTCAGAGCTATTGAAACATTAAAAAGAGATTTTCCCGAACTTATTAAAAAAGAAATAACTGTTATAACAGAGGAGAATGAAATATGAGAATTATCGTAGACGGCATGGGTGGCGACAACGCACCGCTTGAAATCGTAAAAGCCTGCGTTCAGGCTGTTGAACAACTTGACACAGATATAGTTATTGTCGGTAAACAGGATAAGATCGAAGAGGTTTTTGCTTCTCAGAAGCTCTCCAAAAACAGAATTGAAATAGTTGACGCTCAGGAAGAGATTCTTATGGATGACGAACCAATTTCCGTACGCCATAAAAAAGACTCTTCAATGGCAAAGGGGTTGTATCTTCTCCGTGACGGTGGGGGAGATGCCTTTGTAAGTGCAGGAAACTCAGGTGCCCTTCTCGTTGGCTCCACTCTTTTTGTCCGTTGCATAAAAGGCGTGAGACGTGCGGCCTTTGCTCCTACTATCTGCTCTGTACACGGTAAATTTATCCTTGCAGACAGCGGTGCAAATATTGAGTGTACCCCCGAAATGCTTGACCTTTTTGCACGTATGGGATCCGTTTACATCAAGGGGATGTTTGGCGTTGAAAATCCCAGAGTAGGTCTTGCAAACAACGGAGCTGAAGAATCCAAGGGTATTCCAATGTACGTTGAGGCACATAAGCTTCTTAAAGAAGATAAGAAGATCAATTTTGTCGGAAATATAGAGGGTAGAGATGTTATGTACAACAAGTGTGATGTTCTTGTTTGCGACGGATTTACGGGTAACTTCATCCTCAAATGTACAGAAGGTGCGGCTCTTATGGTATTTGGAGCTGTTAAGGATGTATTTAAAACAAATTTGCGTACAAAACTTGCATATCTTCTTGCAAGTAAAGAGGTCGGCATAATGAAGAAAAAGGTTGACTACAAGGAAGTTGGCGGTGCGGTACTTCTCGGTATTTCCAAGCCCGTAGTAAAAGCTCACGGAAGCAGTGATCAAAGAGCGTTCTTCGGTGCGATCCGTCAGGCTGTAACTTTTGCAAAGAGTACAATTATCGAGGATATTGAAAAATCTATCGCGAATGACTGATAAAGGCGGTTTTATATATGGATCTTGAAATACTTTTTAAAACAACTCAGTTGCTTGAGGAAATTTTCGATGTTCCCGCTTCAGATATTACACCCGAAACGGATCTTTTTGAAGATTTAGGTGCGGATGAATTCGATATCGTGGAAATTTCCATGATTATCGAAGAGGAATTTGATATTCTTCCCGATGAGGAAGAAATGAAAAAGATCTCCACGGTAGGAGATCTTTGCAAGTACATCAAAAATTGTTGAATAGGAAAGGAATGATTTTGTAATGATGGAAAGCGTTCTTAATGAAGCGGAACGCAAAATTACGCTCCTTGAAGAAAAAATAGATTACCGTTTTGAGGATCGACAACTTGCGTTTGATGCCATAACCCATTCTTCTTTTCAGAATGAGCATAAGGGTATTGCTGTGTCAAACGAACGTCTTGAATTCCTTGGGGACTCTGTCCTTTCTCTTATTACAGGAGAACTTCTTTATATGACCGTAAGTGAGGATGAGGGAAGTCTCACAAAAATAAGGGCGGCTCTTGTTTGCGAAGAGTCTCTTTATGAGATTGCAAAAGAGCTTTCTCTTGGTGAGTTTCTCCTTTTCGGTAAAGGTGAAGCACAAGGTGGAAAAATAAGGGCTTCAACTCTTTCCGATGCGGTTGAGGCTGTTTTGGGTGCTATTTATCTTGACGGAGGGTTACTTAAGGCGAAAAAATTTATATTACCTTTTATCAAGGAAAAGCTTAATTCCATGAGGACTTCTGCCGCAGGATTCCGCGATTATAAAACATTGCTTCAAGAGATCGTGCAGAAAAATAAAGGTGATAAGCTCTCTTATGAAATAATAGGTGAGGAAGGACCTGCTCATGATAAAGTATTTATCTGCAGTGTCAAAATAAATTCCAATGTTATGGCAACTGCTGAAGGTTCATCAAAAAAAGCTGCAGAGCAGGCTGCTGCTAGGGAAACTCTCAAGGCTATGGGAGTTGAAGTTTGATGGCAAAAGCTGAGCTTCATGCCAATATCCCTGTTTTCGTGCCGCATCTTGCTTGTCCAAATGATTGTGTTTTTTGTAATCAAAGGCGTATTTCCGGAACTGCGGAAGTGATGAGTGATGTTTACGGTTTTCTTTCAAAAGCGGCGGCAGAACTTGATGAAAAGTTTACTTCTGCTGAAATTGCGTTTTTCGGAGGAAGTTTTACTGGTATCGGTGAGTTTGAAATTCGCAGATATCTCGGTGCCGCAAAACGAGTGATTGCGGAAAATCCGAAAATACAAGGAATTCGACTTTCTACACGTCCCGATTATATAACCCGTGAGATTCTGGATATATTAAAAGAATACGGCGTTACTGCAATAGAATTGGGTGCGCAGAGCTTTTGTGATGATGTTCTGGAGCTTTCCCGACGGGGACATACTGCAAAAGATATTGAAAATGCATCAAATCTCATAAAAGAATACGGCTTTTCTCTCGTTTTACAGCTTATGACGGGACTTCCGGGAGATTCAAGAGAAAAAACTCTTTTTACAGCCAAATCCGCTGCTGACCTTTACCCCGATGCTGTGCGGATATACCCTTGCGTCGTTGTGAAAGATACCTGTCTTGCGGAAATGGCAGATAGGGGAGAGTATGAGCCCTTAACTGTTGATGAGGCGGTTTTTCGTGCGGCTGAAATGGCTGAGATTTTTATTGAAAGAAATATAAAGATCCTTCGTATAGGCCTTCATTCTTCCGACCTTGTTCGAGACGACTCTGTTCTCGGCGGAGGTTTTCATCCTGCTTTGGGGGAAATGGTTATCTCACGCCTTTATTTGAAAGAAGCTGAAAAACAACTTTCGGCAGAAGTCAGCGGCAAAACAGCTCTTTTCGAGGTTGAAAAAGGCTGTATTTCCAAAATGAACGGTCAAAAACGAAGAAATATACTGTATATTGAAAAGAAGTACGGAATTAAAACCAAAACTGTTGAAACTTTATCTTTGCCGAAAGGTGTAAGATATGTAAATATAAAAATAATCCAATAAGGAGGTTATCAATATGGAAAAATCATGTGTTATCGGCTGCGGTGCAATTTCTTCCAAACATTTGGAAGCCATTGAAGCACTTGCAGGAAAAACCGAGCTTGCGGCAGTTTGCGATATCAAACCCGAAAGGGCAAATTCGGCTGCTGAAAAGTTTGGATGCAAGGCTTATACCGATTATGTTAAGATGCTTGATGAGGTCAAACCTACAGTTGTTCATGTCTGCACTCCCCATTATCTTCATTTTGAAATGTCTGCAGAGTGTCTCAAAAGAAATATCAACGTAGTTTTGGAAAAACCCTCAACCATGACTTATCCGCAGGCACTTGAACTTTGCGAAATCGCAAAGGACAGTTCTGCAAAAATCAGTATTTGTTTCCAGAACAGATACAATAAAACTTCTCAGGTGCTTAAGGAGTATGTATCTTCCGGCAAGTACGGAAAAATTCTTGGGGCAAGAGCTTTTGTTACCTGGTGCAGAGGAGATGCATACTACACTGAAAGCGGCTGGAGAGGACAGATGGCGACTGAAGGCGGCGGCGTTCTTATCAATCAGTCCATACATACTCTTGACCTTATGCAATGGGTTTTGGGTGATATCGAAAAGGTTGAAGGTACTGCATTGAATCACAGATTCAAGCATATCAATGATACTGAAGATACTGCAGAAATTATGATAGACTTTGCAAACGGTGCAAGAGGTATATTCTATGCGACTGTCGGTTATGTCAAGGATTCTCCCATTTTTTTGGAAGTTGTTACTGAAAAGGCTGTATTTACTCTTTGCGAGACTCTTAAAGTAGCTCATGAAGACGGTACTGTTGAAACTTTTGAAAATGAGACCGTTGCAACCGGTGAAAAGGCTTATTGGGGTAACGCACATACTCTTCTTATTTCAGATTTCTATGAAAAACTCCATGACGGCAAACCCTTCTGGATCAGCCTCGAAGAAGGTGCGAAGTGCATGAGAGTGTTGCACGAAGTTAAACATATATAATAATGAAAAATGAATATCGAAGGGGGTGAATCGGTGTGAGTTATAAACCTGAAAAATATAATATTGGAGATACGTGGCAAGTTTCCGATGGGAAAAAGATACACAGCTTTTATCTGCAGGGAATAAGTAATGATTATTTTGCTGACGATGAAAGCGGCGCAATCGGCCATGCTGTAAGTGATGACCTTTTGCATTGGGAAGAACTGTCTCCTGCTTTGAAACGCGGAGAGAAAGGCTGTTATGATGCTCTTGATCTGTGGTCGGGCTGTGCCGTTGAACACAACGGGAAGTATTATCTCTATTATTCATCAAGACGGGATACAGATCATCTGGGTAACACCATAAGTGTGGCTGTTTCCGATGATTGCGTTAATTGGGTGAAATATGAAAACAATCCTATTATAGTTCCCGATAAGCGGTTTTATTGTCAGGATGATATAAAAACGATACTTACCATAGAAGACCGTCCTATTAAAAACAATGCGGAATGCAGAGACCTTTGCGTTGTAAGGGACGAGGAGAAGGGGCTTTGGTGGGGATTTTTCGCCGCAAGAAAACCTGCGAATGAGTGTAGCAATACTTGTTGTATAGGACTTGCCAGATCATACGATCTGTTGCATTGGGAACAGTTGCCGCCGTGTTTCTGTCCCGATAAATACGATTGCGTTGAAACGCCGGATGTGTTTAAAATCGGAGATAAATGGTATATGCTGTGCCTTACGGGAAATCAGTATGGGCAAAGAAATCCCACGTATGACCCTAATCTTTTCGGAAATATTACTTTGTATGCTATGGCGGACAGACCTGAAGGTCCGTATACCGAGTGCTTTGAGGATAACGTAGCCATAGGTTCCATGTACATGAGTGGAGCTTGTGCCAAAACCGTACTGCATAATGGGAAAAGGTATATATTTTATACACAGTCTCTGTGGCGTGAAGGCAGAAATATTGAAAATGCAATGTCCTACCCCAAAGAGATTGATGTGGATGAAAACGGCAAACTACGTGTGAAGTGGTTTTCGGGAATCGAATCCCTCTATACGGAAGATGTGCCTCTGTGTAAAGAAAATACGTATAATTCAGGCAAATGGGGTTCGTTGAATGATTGGCACTTTGAAGACGGTAAAGTCTCCGTCAAGGCTAAATCCGACGTAGCGGTAAAGATATTTGACGTAAAGGCTAAAAACTTTGTTATCGAAACTACCGTACAGCGTAAGAACGCCATCAGTGCAGGAGTGATCTTCGATGTCATCGCAGACGCGCTGTATAACTTGAACCGTGTAGTTCTTCTTGATTATTTGAAAAACGAGGTCTGGCTTACAAGCGCAAGAAATTATCCGAAAATCAATGCAAGAAGGTTTGACTTTGAAAAAGACAGCTATAATCTGAAGGTGCTTGTTGTAGGTAATACCATCGAGGTTTATGTGGACAATGTACTGACGGTGCACTATATCACGGAACGTCGCCACGGAAAAATAGGGCTTTTTGTTGAAAGAGGAGAGGCTTGCTTTACAAATTCCGTAGTCCACAAAATTGCTGATGATGAATCATAAAGGTTAGGCGTCTGTATTTAGGTCGAAATGGCAGAAGTCGTTATGAACGAAGCTGCTGAAACCTGAGAAAAGGTTTATTGGGGCAATGCTCATACTCTTCTTATTTCAGACTTCTATGAAAAGCTTCACGATGGCAACCCCTTCCGGATCTCTCTTGAAGAGGACGCTAAGTGTATGAGAGTTCTTTATGAATTTAAACATATCTGATTACTTTGTGTAATAAGTAAGTTATGTCGCCTTAGGCGACGGAAAGGCTATTTATGGGACTTGTTTTTTTAGGACTTATATTTGTCCTTTTTAACTACAATATGAGTATCGGCTCTTCCGTTGTTGTTGATATACTCCCTGATTTCGTCGGATATCTTCTTTTGTGCCTTTCTTTGGACAAAGTTGAATCCTCAAACAGATGGTTTAGGGAAGTAAAGGTTTTTTCCACCGGAATGTTGGTTATAACAGTTTTGACTTTTATATCCCAGATCCGATTTTTCTTTAGTTCATGGACCGGCAGTATCGATTCTGAAGTATTTGCCGTGTTTGTGAAGCTTCTCGAAAGCAGTATAAGTCATATTGACAGCATAATTTATGCGATCACTATGATCTGTACCGCATTTTTCAGCCTTGCGATGATGGCCGAGGCTGACAGTATTTCCCACAGAGGCTGGTCTGTAACATATACAGTATTTTTCATGCTTTATGTTGCGTTGGCTGTTGCCTTTGTGATTTTCCAGTTTGTTCAACTTCCGTTCAGTTCTTATTTAATTGCTTTACCCGTAAACATTGCTTTTGTGTTGATTTTTTACTATTCAACAAAAAAGCTTGATGTTTTTGAAAGCTGATAAGTTTTATTGACTGTGGAACTATGCGTTTATCCTCAAATCAGATTTTGAAAAAATGAGGGGAAAACTTCTTTTTCACAAAAAAAGTTTTCCCCATAACAAAATTGGCTTTTGAGTTGTATTATACAGACGTATTAGTTTTCATTCATAGAATCGAGAGCTTCTTTATAAGCATCAAGAACAGCAGTTTCCAGGGCGTTTCTCAACTCTGCATTTATAGGATGCGCGACATCTGAGTATTGTCCCTGTTTGTTTTTTCTGCTGGGCATGGCTATAAAAGTTTTGCTTTCGCTTTCTATTACCTTGATGTCATGAACGACGAGCATATCGTCGAAGGTTACGGAGCATACGGCTTTCATTTTGTCGTTGCTGCAAATTTTTCTGACATTAACATTTGTGATTTCCATTTGTTGATTTTCCTCCATGGTAGTTGATTTTTTTTGTTTTGAACGCTGTATGTGCAGGACAAAGGACAAACGATTAGGGTTCGGATAACTCCTGTCACCCTATAATACCATAATGATATTATGTTATTTAAAACGTCAAATATTCCGTTCAGGTCGAACATAAACTGTAACGGAGACCAAAGATGCGGAGGCGAAGTCCTTCGCTGCAAAATATAACATGTAAAAGGAGCTTTTGCTGTGACTCTTGAAGGTGTAAAAAAAGTTTATCTGGCAGGAATCGGAGGCTCTTCCATGAGCAGTCTTGCCGAAATTCTTCATAACAGAGGCTATTCAGTCTGCGGTTCGGATATGCAGAATTCCGCAACAACGGACAGACTTTCCTCTCTCGGAATAAAGGTTTATATCGGACACTCCGAGGACAATGTGAAAAACGAAATGCCCGATGTTATTGTTCGGACAGACGCTGTTATGGAAACAAATCCTGAGATCTCTTATGCGCTTAGGGCGGGAATTCCCGTACACAGGCGTGCAGAGCTTTTAGGCTTGATTCTTGACGGATATAAAGCACCAATAGGAGTTGCAGGCACGCACGGCAAAACCACAACTTCAGGAATGATCGCTTCTGTTATTGCCGCCTCGGGTGCAGATTACAGTGCAATAATCGGGGGAAAGGTAAAACAGCTGGATTCTTCTTATATAATAGGTAGAGAAGATAACTACTGTGTTTTTGAAAGCTGTGAGTATAAAGATTCTTACCACAGCTTCAATCCTTTTGTTTCCGTCATATTGAATATTGCGGAGGACCATATGGAGTATTTCAAAACATTAGAGAACCTTATCTCTTCATTTAAGAAATATCTCCGTAATACAAAAGAGGGCGGTACGGTTGTTTATAATGCCGAGTGTGAAAACTCGCTCACTATGATAGACGACTATAAGGGGCAAAAAGTTTCGTACGGAATTGTAAGAGGAGAAGTAACAGCTTCTGACATTTTTTCGAGAAATGGACTTTATGGCTTTACAGTCATGTATCACGGTGAGAAATTCTGTGATGTTTCTCTTTCCGTTCCCGGTGAGCATAATGTGAAAAATGCATTGGCAGCAGCAGCGGCGGCAATCGTATTGGGATTCTCTCCCGAAGCGGTCAGTCAGGGACTTCACGATTTTGCCGGTACAAAACGTCGTTTTGAGTATCATTGTACCGTAAACGGAGCTGTAATAGCTGACGATTATGCTCATCATCCTGATGCTTATGAGGTCACTTTCAAAACAGCCCGTGAGCTTGGCTTCAAACGTGTTATTGCAATTCATCAGCCTCATACGTTTTCACGGACAAAAATGTTGATGAATGATTTTGCAAAGGTTTTGTCCCGGGTTGACCATGTTATAGTTTCACCCATTTATGCGGCACGTGAAACAAATGACCAATACAACGTTTATGCAGAAGATCTTGTGGCACTTTTGCCCAATGCAGAGTATCAACCCGATTTTGAGCATATTGCCGACAGGGTTAAGGCTATAGCTCAGCCCGGAGACCTGTTTATAACCCTCGGCTGCGGTAATATTTATCTTGCGGCAGAGCTTATAACCCGCAAATATCATGATTAAATCGGGGAAATCAGTAAAAAGTCTCTTCTGAATTGCGCATAATATTAAAAATTGAAAAACTTTGGTAGATTTGCACAACAAGATTTTGTCAAAAACACGGGGCGCATACCATATGTTGTTTTAATAAGAGCAAAATTGATGTAAAATTCTATATATTGTGTTTGCCCTGTAAATCATGCATAACAAACAATCTTTGCCGATGTGTAATATTTCATAAATTTATGTTATCTAAAGAGATGTTTTTGGTTGTTTTGACTAAAATGACTGAAATTTCAATTTTTTTAAATTCGGAAGAAATCTGTCGTGTTCTTGACATTTGGACGGAAAAGTATTATAATATTATTAAGCAAACCATAAAATATGTGGTATTGCGCTCTTTTTGCTCCGGAAAATTAGTTTGTTCCGGAAAAAAATCAGTAAAGAATACATTTAAGGAAGGTGTTCACAGTGCAGATTCGCAAGAGTAAATGTACGGCTGTTTTTCTTATGGTGGCAATGATCATTCAGTTGTTCGCTGTAGGTTTCTCAGCAAGTTCATCTATTACGGAGGAATCCGCTTTAACCGCTTTCGTTCCTGTTTACAAGGAAGGTTCGTACGGTGAATATTTGCAAACTTACTTGAGAGCAGCTGTTGCTTCCAAGAAAGTTGATATTGATATTCACGGTTACACCGAAGCTACCGATGATGTTACCACCGGTACTGTTGCAGGTGTTCCCAACTGCCTTATCACAACAGAAGAAAGCTCCGTCACTTACACTGTTAATGTTCCCAGTGAAGGTTTATATTCGATCTTCCTCGACTATTACCCCATTGAAGGTAAAGGCGCGGCTATCGAAAGATCTATCGCTATCAACGGTGAAGTACCCTATACAGAAGCTAATGCTGCTTCTCTCGACCGTCGTTATGTAGATAACGTCGCAGATCGTTCCGACCGTGAAAACTATTTCACAGAAGACGCTTCCGGCAACCAGATCAGACCATCTCAGATTGAAGAGCCTGTTTGGCTTAAGAGTGCGTACTATCAGGATTCATCCGGCAGCTATTCCGGTGCGCTCAGATTTTATCTTACAAAAGGCGAGAATACAATCACAATCAAATCCGTAAGAGAACCTCTTGCTATTTCCGCAATGTGGCTCGACGGTAGTAAATCAACTTCAGACTACGCTCCCGTGAACTTCGGTGGCAGCGAACTTATCGCTACTGTTGAATCCGAATATCCCGTTGCTAAGTCCGATGCTACTCTTTTTGCAGGTACAGACAGAGCTTCAGCTGCTACAAGCCCCGCTTCTGCAGGTACTGTTAAAATGAATATCCTCGGTAGTACAAACGGTTCTGCTACATGGAAGACTGTAGGTCAGTGGGTTGAATACGAAGTTGACATCCCTGCTGCAGGCGATTACAAACTTGTTTTCCGTGCAAGACAGAATGTTAACAGTGGTGCGTTCTCCAGCCGTGAAGTTTCCATCAACGGTAATCTTCCCTATGCTGAATCTTCTGCTATCAGATTTAATTATTCTTCCGACTGGCAGATGGTTACACCTATGGACGAATACAACGCTCCCGTATTGTTCCATTTTGAATCCGGTAAAAACACTATCAGAGTTAAAGCTGTTCTTGGTGAAATGACAGATATCGTTAACGCTGTCGAAGCTGTTATCGAAAAGCTCAACATCGACAACCGTAAGTTCGTAATGCTTATGGGTAACACTCCCGACCAGTACAGAGACTACGACTTTGAAAATGAAATCCCCGAAGTTATCGCGGACCTTAAAGCACAGGCTGACACCCTCACGAAAATATACAATGAGCTTATAAACCTCCTCGGTGAAACAGGTTCTCAGACAGCTCAGCTTTATACGATCATCGAACATCTTTATAAGATGCATGAAGATCCCGAAAATATTGCTAAATATTACAGCACATTCAAGAATAACATCGGTACACTCGGTTCTTGGCTTATTACCGCAAGAGAACAGCCTCTCGAACTCGACTATATCTTGGTTGCAGATCCCGATTACAAAGCACCTAAAGCTGAAAAAGGTTTCTTTGCAAATATGGGTCACCAGATCTCCATGTTCTTCTCGTCCTTCTTCACCGACGTTAATGCTATTTCTGCTGTAAACGAAGTATCTTATGATAAACAGGTTACAGTTTGGATGACAAACGCTCGTGACCAGGCTCAGATCCTTAGACAGATCGTAGATAGAAGCTTTATTCCTACCTACGAGATCGACGTTGATCTTCAGCTCGTTCCCGCAGCATCTCTCCTTCCCTCAGTTCTTGCAGGTGTTGGACCTGATGTGGCGATGAACCTTACAGCTGAAAACATCGTTAACTATGCAGCTCGTAATGCTCTCCAGGAACTCAACATGTTTGATGACCTTGATGAAGTTAAGTCTTCATTCCATAAATCTGCGTTTGAATCCACATTCGTAGATTGGGGCGACGGCGATGTTCGTGACTATGCTCTTCCCGAAACAGTTACTTATAACGTACTCTTCTACCGTGAAGACGCGGTTGCAGATCTTGGTATCGAACTTCCCAAAACATGGGACGATGTTTACGATATCATCGCAGTTCTCCAGAAGCAATATATGGACTTCGCTCCCCCGGATTATCTGACACTTCTCTATCAGAACGGCGGAGAACTCTATAAGAACAGCGGTTCTCAGATCAACTTGGATGATGAACTTTCTATCCAGACATTTATCCAGTGGACCGACCTTTATACAAGTTATAAACTCCCCATTGCATTTGACTTCTCCAACCGTTTCAGGTTCAATGAAATGCCTATCGGTATGCAGCTTTTCGATTTCTATAACAAGATTTCCGTATTTGCTCCCGAAATCAAAGGTCTTTGGTCCTTCACCACAGTTCCCGGTGTTGAACAGGAAGACGGTTCCATCAACAATTCCGTTATTGCTAACTATATCGGTTGTGTAATGATGGCAGGCGCTGAAGATAAAGAATCTGCTTGGGAATTTATGAAGTGGTGGACAGGCGCAGATGCTCAGATCGAATTCGGTAAAGAAATCGAATCCATCCTCGGTTCTGCAGCTCGTTACAACACAGCTAACATTGAAGCTATGGAAGCTATGCCTTGGAAAGCATCTGAACTCAGATCTCTCCTTGCTCAGCTTGAATCCGCAGTCGGCTATCCCCAGTATGTCGGCAGCTACCAGGTAACCCGTTATCTCGACTTCGCATTCAACGACGTTGTTGTTTCTAACCTTGATCCTCGTGAAGTTATTCTCGACTCCATCAACCCCATCAACGACGAACTTGAATACAAACGTGATGAACTCGGTCTTCCTTATATAACAGATTGATAGGAGGGGAATTTACAAATGAAAAGTAAAAATGACGCTGTAAAGGTCAACAAAATTAAAAAGAGCAAAAGATTTGAGAATTTGGACGTTGTAGTATTCCTTGGTCCGTTCCTTTTAGTATTCTTTATATTTACTATTCTCCCCGTTTTCATTTCACTCTTTATCAGTCTTACAAACTTTAACATGCTTGAAATGCCTGATATGGTATGGCTTGCAAACTATCAGAAGTTGTTCCTCAATGACGACATCTTCTCTCAGGCTATGCAGAACACAATAATCCTGGCTCTTATCACAGGTCCTCTTTCATATATTATGTGTTTCGCATTCGCGTGGCTCATTAACGAAGTTCCTCCGAAGCCCCGTGCGTTCTTGACTCTTCTTTTCTACGCACCTTCACTTGCGGGTGGTTTCGCTTACGTTTGGCAGCTCATGTTCTCAGGTGACAGCTACGGTTACATCAACGGTTTCCTTATGAACCTCGGTATCCTTACAGAACCGATCATCTGGCTTAAAGATGAAGCTTGGATGTTTATCGTGTGCGTTATCATCGTTCTTTGGCAGGCTCTCGGTACAACGTTCCTTACGTTTATCGCAGGTCTTCAGACAGTTGACCGTACTCTTTATGAAGCAGGCGCGGTTGACGGTATTAAAAACAGATGGCAGGAACTCTACTTTATCACTCTCCCCTCCATGAGAGGTCAGTTGCTCTTCGGTGCGGTTCTTAACATCTCCGGTTCATTCGGTATCGGTCCCGTTATTACAAACGTTTTCGGTTTCCCGACAAACGGTTATGCACTTCACACAATCATGCACCACTTGGATGACTACGGCGGTGTTCGTTTTGAAATGGGTTACGCTTGTGCAATCGCAACTATCCTTTTCGTAATTTCTTTCGCAGCGAATAAAGTATTCCAGTTCATCCTCGGCAGAATCGGTAAATAAGGAGGGGAAAACAGATGGCTAAAAAGAAAAATGTCGTAATTGTTGACGGCGTTGTTCAGAAGCAAGAAATGGTCGGTATCTTTAAGAAAAGACCTAAGTACGACGCAGAAGGCAGAGAAATTCACTATAAAAAGAAGAAGCTCTTCAAATCCAGAGTTAACAGAAGTTTCGGCGGCGACCTGTTTATGTTTGCGTTCCTCCTCATCGGTGGTGCGTTCATGGCATTCCCCCTTATCTTCGCAATCAGTAACTCACTTAAACCTCTTTATGAGTTGTTCCTGTTCCCCCCGAACCTTATCGTAAAGAACCCTACGGTTAAGAACTATACGGACCTTGTTAACATCATGTCCAACTCATTGGTTCCTATGTCTAAATACATATTCAATACTGTATTTATCACAGTCGTAGGTACAACTCTCAGAGTTATTTTCGGTACGATGGCATCGTATCCTCTTTCAAAGAGACAGTTCCCCGGTAAAGCTGTTATCATGCAGACTGTATCCCTTTCTCTTATGTTCGCGGCTCCCGCAGCGGCTATTGCTAACTATATGACAATGTCTGCTTTCGGTTGGATCGATACATATTGGGCAGTTCTTGTTCCTGCTATCGGCTCTTCCATGGCTGTTTACCTTGTTAAAAACTTCGTTGACCAGTTCCCCGATGCGGTTCTTGAAGCTGCTCGAATCGACGGTACAGGCGAATTCAGACTCTTCTTCCAGATCGTTATGCCTAACTTGAAACCCGCTTGGATGACACTTATCGTTTTCGCGGTTCAGGAATATTGGAACATGGGTTCCACGATCTATATTTACAGAGAAGAACTTAAAACTCTTAACTATGCACTTAGCCAGGTTGCAGCTGCTGGTATCGCACGTCAGGGCGTTGCGATGGCTATCTCAGTTGTAATGATGATCGTTCCTGTTATAACATTCGTTATTACACAGAGTAATATCCTCGAAACAATGGCTACATCCGGTATGAAAGACTAAAGAAAGGAGCAAATGAGATGAAAAATCACGTAAAATCACTGCTTACAGGCGCAATGCTCATCATAATGCTTGCTTCCACAGCATTGACCTCTTTTGCCCTTCCCATGAATACCGACATTACAGATAACTACATATACGACTATTACGGTGTTTCCGTAAAAGCTCCCGTAGCTTACAAAGCAAGCAGCGTTATTTCCGCAATTGACCTCGGTGTTGCAGGCGGTGTCGGTTTTGAACCTGTTGATCTTTTTGCAAGAAACGGCAAACTCTATGTAGTTGATAAGGGCAACAGCCAGATCCTCGTTCTTGATGAAACTTATAATACAGTTAAGACTATCAAGGCTCTTAAGGATACTGCTGATTTTAAAATCCCCAACATTTACAAATGGGTAATCAACGAACATGGTGACGAAAAAGAAGACGTTACTGTTTCCAACAATAACCCCAAGACATTCAACAAACCCGAAGGTATCTTCGTTACAGACGAAGGCATGATCTATGTAGCTGATACAGAAAACCGTCGTATCGTAGTTTGCGATGAAAACGGTAATGTTTATAACATCTATCAGGGTATCAGCCCCTCAGTTCTTGATAACTATATTTTCAAACCCCTTAAGATCACCGTTGACAGAACAGGCTCAATGCAGGTTGTAGCTTACTCAGTAAACAGAGGTCTTTTGGAAATTACATCTGATGGTGAATTCCGTACATTCTTCGGTGCCCCCGCTGTAAGCTTTAATGCTGCAGACTGGTTCTGGAGACTCATCGCTTCCGACGAACAGAAGAAAAAGCTCGTAAGAAACGTTCCTACAGAATTCTCTAACATTTGTATCGATGGCAAAGGATTTATTTATTCAACTATCGCTACAGTTGACGCTGAAGCAATGTCTGCCAACTATGTAACAACAGCTGAAGGTGCTGCAGGAGTTTCAGGTGCAGGTGCTCCTATTCAGAAACTCAGTCCTTCCGGTTCTGACGTTCTTAGAAGGAACGGTATGTACTCTCCTATTGGCGACCTTGAATTCTCCATTATGAATCCTCCACAGATGGTTGACGTAGCAATTGAAGAAACTTCCGGCAGATATACAGCACTCGATGCTAAAACTGGCAGATTCTTTACATATGATGTTGACGGTAACCTTCTTTACATCGCAGGCGGTTCTTCCACTAACCAGTACGGTAGAGTTAAGAACGCTGCATCTATCGCACTCTTTGGCGATGATATCGTTGTTTCCGATACAGGTAATGACACCCTCACAGTTTATAAGATTACAGACTATGCAAGCACAATCAATAAAGCTGTAAGCGCAAGTGCAAACGGCCGTTATGAAGAAGCTCTTGAAGAGTGGAAGAAAGTTCTTGAAATGAACTCCGGTCTTTACATTGCTTACACAGGTCTTGGCAAAGCTCAGATGAGAATTGCTATGGCAGACTCCGACCTTGAAGGTTATGAACAGGCTCTTGAATACTTTACTCTTGCGAATGAAAAATCTTACTATTCCAAGACATTCAAGGAACTCCGTAAAGACAGCCTTTCCGAAAACTTCGGTTTGATCATCGGTGTTATCGGTATAATTGCAGTTGGTATAATTGCATTGTATGTAGTTTCCAAAATCAGAAAAAAGAAAAAACATGAAAGGGGTGCTTAACAATGAAGTCTATCGGTTCATACATTAAAAATTTCGGCGTTGGAACAGCGACTATGTTCAAAAGACTTGGATATGCTTTCTACATCCTCGCTCATCCTTTCGACGGATTCTTTGATCTGAAAAACGACCCGAAAAGAAGAACTGTTTCAGGTTCTGTTTTCCTCCTCGTTATGTTGGCTATCTCCTCTATTGTTAAGAGACAGCTTACAGGCTATTTGTTCACAGAGAGTACCGGTACTCAGCTCTATTTGAACATAGGTTTGGAAATCCTCAAAGCGGTAGCTCCGTTCCTTTTGTTCTCAGTTGCTAACTGGTGTTTCACCTCTCTTATGGACGGTGACGGAAGCCTCAGAGATATCTTCTGTGCAACAGCTTTTGCTACATTGCCCATGACTATCTGTAACTTCCTCCTTGTTCCCATCAGTAACTTCGTAACTCTCGAAGAAGAAGGAATCTACCTCTTCATCGTTGGTTTCAGCTACGTTTGGTGTTACGGTATGGTATTCCTCGGAATGCTCGTTACTCACCAGTATTCAGTATCAAAAGCTATCGCTACCGCAGTTCTTTCAATTGTCGGTATGTTGGTAATTATCTTTATTTTCGTGCTTATTTTCTACTTGTGCCAGCAGGTATTCGGTTTTGTTTCCTCTCTCTACACAGAAATAAGCTTCAGACTTAATGAATAGGAGGCCGTGGTTTAAAATGAAAAAAATACTTTCTTTCGTTCTGCTGCTTTCTATTATGATCACATCTCTTGTATCCTTCACTTCCTGCAGTGAAAAAGATGTAAATGAAGGTTACATTACAGATGAGCAGAGAGAAGAACATATTCTCACTCTTATCGGTGACAGCGAAATAATTGCTGAAAACGTTAAGACAGAAACAACTGAAATTGACGATACCGGCATGGAAATCGTTAAAACAGAAGAAGAATGGGTTATCGCAAAGAAATATGATAACACTGTCGGTTCTAAAAACTCTGTAGTTGACGGTATCAGACGCGGTAACGAAAATATGACTCTTATTCTTGAAAATGATAACTTTGAGCTTTATATGGATCTTACATATAAGACAGATCAGGAAAGAATGAGTGCTATTTGTATCGTTGATAAAAATACAGGTCATGTTTACCATTCTGACCCCTATAACTTCACCGGTACATATTCAAACGGTAAAGGTGTAGAACCAGAAGTTTTCGAACCCATCGTTTCTCCCATTGCCCTTGAAGCTTATGACGTTTCCAACAAACGTTATGAATTTAACTATATGCAGCATTGTGCTGATTCCAAACGTCTTACAATTACCAAGGTTGACGATGACACTATCCGCGTTATCTACACAATCGGTAATGACCCCGACTCCGACCTTGTTCCTCCTGTTGTTACAATGGAAACTTGGGAATGGATCAAAACAAGACTTGAAAAACAAGATGGCGGTGAATCACAGTACAAAAAACTTTGGAACTGTTATAAGTCTGTTACACCTGATGGGCTTACGCTTGAAGATAAAGAACGTTTTATTGATGACTATCCCACAATCGAAATGTTCCCCATGATGATCGTTCGTACACTTAACGTACGTCAGAAAATGATCGTTAAAGAGTCCATGGAAATGGCAGGCTTCAATGCTGATATGCTTAAAAAAGAAATGGACGCAGTTGAATACAGCGGTCCCGCAAGAGCCGTTATGTATACAATTCCCGTTGATCTTACTCTTACAGAAGAAGGTCTCAGCGTAACAGTTGACTCAAATCTTATCCTTGCTCCTCAGAAACAGAAGATGTACAAAATCTATTTGTACAGAACTCTCGGTGCTATCATGCCTGTAGAAGTCGGAAGCAAGATCCTTGGTACAAAAGATAAGATCATTCAGAACGATCAGTATATCATCATTCCCGATGGTTCCGGTGCTATCATGCCTATTGCAGGTGATCTTACAAAAGACGTATATACAGGTCGTGTATACGGTTTGGATGACACCTTCCAGGTTGAATATGATATTACCCCCGAAGAACAGGTTGTAACTCCGTTCCTGGCGTTTGACCGTTCAACATTAGGTGGTATGGTTGCGATTCTTTCAAATGGCGGTGCTCAGGCCTACGCTTCTGCAAGACCTTCCAATACTACAAATAACCCCACAGCATCTATCAACTATGACCTCGTTTATGCTGAACGAAGCTACCTCACATATTCCGGTGGTCAGGGTGGTTCTGAAGAAATCTCAGGCAGCACAAAGAGCGACGATACATCCAGTGCCGGTGCTATCCTTTCTAAAGAAGATAATATTGCTGTCTTCACAGTTGATTACTTCTTCACAAAGGGCGACATGACATATTCCGAATATGCTGAATTCTACAGAGATTATCTCATTGAACATGAGATTCTCCCTGCAAGTCTTAAATCCGATTCCTCAGTTCCTTTCTATGTAGACCTCCTCGGTGCTATCAATAAGACAGAATCTGTAGTAGGTGTTCCTGTTGACCACGTTGTAGCTCTTACAACTTACAACCAGGTTAAGGAAATTGCAGATGCCCTCCTTGCTGAAGGCGTTGAAAACATTAATTTCAGATATCTCTATTGGGCAAATGACGGTTATTACAACACAATATTTGACGGTGCAGATCCCGTTTCTGTTCTTGGTTCCAAATCTGAACTCAAATCAGTTTCCGAAGCTCTCCAGAGCAGTAAGATCGGCTTCTATCCCGATGCAAACTTTATCTACGTTGTAAAAGACGAAGCATTTGACTCTATGAATTATTCTCAGGATGCAGCACGTCGTCTCGATATGACAGTTGCAAGAGATCTTGAAAGAGATTATGCTACCGGTTATATTTGGAAGTCAGGTTTTGATAAAACAGTTATTGCTCCCGATAAGATCCCCAATCTTGCGGCAGGCTTCAAATCTGATCTTGAAAACCTCGTTTCCAACAAACAGATTTCTCTTGGCGATATCGGTTCTGTTATCAACTCCAACTATAAGATTGGTAGAATCAAGAACCGTACACAGGCTCTCGAATATCATATTCAGGCTATCGAAACATTTGACGGCTACGATATGATGGTTCAAACAGGTAACGATTATACCTGGAAATATGCATCTCATATTCTCAACCTCCCCATGGGTTCCAGCCAGTATATGTCCACATCCGAAGCTATCCCCTTCATTCAGATGGTTCTTCACGGTTATATTGACTATGCAAGTTCTCCTCTGAACGAATCTGCTGACTACTCTACGGCAATTCTTGAAATGCTTGAAACAGGTAGCGGCGTATACTTCAAGTGGATGGGCGCTGATAACAGCATCCTCAACAATACAGACTATGTATTCCAGGATTGGTACTCTGTAAATTACAAGGATTCTTTTGATATTGCCGTTGAGCTTTATAAAGAAATCTCCGGTCTTATGAATAAAGTTGCTAATAAACCCATGACAGCACATGAAATTCTTGAAGCATATCATGTATATGATGGCGAAAGAACATACTATGCTGAAGGTGATGAAAACTATGTTGATGGCGAACTTAATGCTTCCTACAATAGAATCCCCACAAGCGGTGTTTATGCAACAACATACGGTGACTCCGTTAAATTCATTGTAAACTACAATGACTATGATGTTGAACTTGCCGATGAGACCACGGTAATTCCTGCTAAAGGTTATTTGGAGGTGAAGGTAAAATGAGTAAAGTAACTATAGAAAAAATGCCTAAGAGACAAAGATTCTCTCTTGAAAGAAAGCAGAATCTCTACGGTTATGTATTTGTTCTGCCTATCATCATAGGTCTTGCAGCTATTTACATTCCCGTCGTAGTTCAGTCTCTTATATATTCCTTCAGCGATATTGAAGTAACCGATAACGGTTTTAAAACAGTATTCTGCGGTTGGGATAACTATTACGAAGCGTTATTCGTAGAAGACGGTTTTATAAGAACCGTTGTTGAATCAACGGGTGGTATCTTGATTCAGATTCCTATTATTCTTATCTTCTCCTTCTTCATGGCTAACGTGCTTAATCAGAACTTCTTTGGTAAGACAGCTGCCCGTGTTATCTTCTTCGTACCCGTTATTATTTCAACAGGTATTATCGCAGAAGTAGAAGGCATGAGCTCCATGATCGACATTTACTCCTCTGCTGAAAAGATGGAAATCGGCTCTGCTTCAGGTTCAGGTAATGTCTTCAACTACGCTGCTCTTGCAAACCTGATTATTGAAACTCTTAACAATACAGATCTTGCCAATATCGTTCTTGGCGCTATTGACGGTCTTTATTCAATCATCACATCCTCCGGTGTTCAGATGCTCATCTTCCTTTCCGGTCTTCAGGGTATCTCCACCAGTATGTATGAAGCTGCTCAGGTTGAAGGCGCTACAGGTTGGGAAGTTTTCTGGAAAATTTCCTTCCCCTATGTCAGCCCCCTCATTCTCGTTAACACAATCTATACTGTTATCGACCAGTTCCTTAAAGCTGATAACATGGCAGTTACATTCATCAGCCAGAAATTGGCTAACTCAAGTGCTTACGCTCTTGCTTCATCACTTTCATGGATCTACACATTGGTTGTACTTGTCTTCGTTGGCATAGTATTCCTGTTGATCAACAGAATGGTTATTTATCAGGATTAAGGAGGAAAAATTAAATGAAACAAATCAATTATGAATCCGAAGTCCATGTAGATAACAGAAACTTCTTTGAGAAGTTCCTTGAAAAGATTGCTCCCAAGAAATTTGAGGGCATTGACTGGGCAAGATGGAAGAGAAAGAACCTTACACTCGGTGGTCTTGGCAGATTCTGTTGGGCAATCGTAAGAGCAATTATCATCATCGGTATCTGCTTCATGATTCTTTATCCCTTCCTTGTAAAAGTTATCGTTTCGTTCATGTCGACAAATGACCTTACCGATAAAACGGTTATGTTTATTCCCCGTGAAGGCTCAACGTACTTTATCGAAAGAGCTGTCATGAACATGAACTATTGGCCCGCATTGATCAACTCCACATGGTTGTCTCTCCTCGTTTCCATATTCCAGCTTCTCGTAAGCTTGCTTGTTGGTTACGGTTTTGCAAGATTTAATTTTAAGGGTAAGAATATCCTCTTCCTTATCGTTATTGTTACTCTTATTATTCCTCCCCAGACAATCATGCTTCCTCTTTATGTGCGTTTCAGATACTTCATCGGTAATCTTAGTCTTATCGACTCATTCTGGCCCTTGGCTATAATGTCCGCTACAGGTCTCGGTCTTAAAAACGGTCTTTACATCTACCTTATGAGACAGTTCTTCAGAGGTATGCCTAAGGAACTTGAACAGTCTGCGTACATTGACGGTGCAGGTCCCTTCAGAACATTCGCATCCATCATGGTTCCCAACGCATTCAACATGATGATCACAGTCTTCCTCTTCTCATTTACATGGCAGTGGACAGACACAACATACAACAGCATGCTTATGCCTGAAATGGTAGTGCTCTCTAACACACTCTTTAAGGTTACAAAGGGTGTTGAAGATATTCTGCAGCAGCAGACACTCCTTGATACAGGTTCCTTGCTGATGATCGCTCCTCTTCTCATTGTGTTCCTTTTTGCACAGAGATATTTCGTACAGGGTATCGAACGAAGCGGTCTTGTTGGTTAAACAAAACTTTATGGGTCGGCGGTTTTCCGCCGACCTGTGTTTTAAAAAGTGCAAGAATTTCGGGGAAAGTTTTTTTATAAGAAGTTTCCCCGAATCTCTTCTGAAGATTTTTAGTTGTGGAAAATAAAATGTTAAGTTTAAATTGAACATATTATTTTCCATGTCAGAAAATTCGCAGGTAATATGAAAAATATTAAATATCACTTGAAATATTAAATTGGAGAAGTTATGATAACAGTTAAGAAAGATTCTGTATTTGAGTTTACGGAGAAAAAATCCGTTTTTATCGGTCAGGTATTTTATGCAAAAACAATAGATGAGGCTATGGAAAAGGTTCAGTCTGTAAGAGACTCTCACCCTGATGCAACTCATGTATGCTGGGCTTATTCTGTCTGCGGGGGAACTCAAAGAAGGGCTTCTGATGACGGAGAGCCACAGGGTACTGCGGGAATGCCAATTCTTCATGTACTTGATACTAATGGTGTGGCAGATGTTGTTTGTACTGTTACCCGATATTTCGGTGGAATCCTCTTGGGGGCAGGAGGTCTTGTCCGCGCATACTCCAAGGGCGCGGCAGGTGCGATTGAAGAGGCAGGGAAAACCGATGTCATTGAATATAAGACAATTGCTGTAAATTATGGGTATGATCTTCATAGCAGTATTGAAAGATTGTTCCGTTTGGAAGGGCTTGAACCTCTTGACCGTGAATTTTCCGATACAGTTACCCTCTATGTTGAAATTCCCGGAGAAAAATATCCTGAAATTGCCCGTACAATAGAAGAACAATGGTATGGACGTGCTGAAATAACTGAAATCTCTTCAGAAATTCGCAGAAGAACGTAACAGATTCTTCATTAAAAACGAAAAAAATGTTAAATAGCGATTCTACCTCTTGAAAAGATTCATTATATATTATATAATAAACTGTAGTAAGATGTTGCGTCGTACTACGATTGCAGCATCTTTGCGATTTTTAATAAGGACTGTATGGATCATTCATGTGTTCATCGTGAAATAAAATAGCGCGAAATCAAAGGTTTCAACGCATTTTTAAAATAAAAGAAGAACTTTAGCCGCGGCAAAGGCGGCGGATTGGAGACTAAAATGAAAAAAGTAGCTATTATAATGGGTAGTGACAGCGATCTTCCCGTAATTAAGCCCGCATTTGATATTTTAAAGAAATTCGGAGTTGAGTTTGAAGCTCATATTTACTCCGCACACAGAACTCCCCGTGCCGCAGAAGAGTTTTCCAAAAATGCTGCAGCTAACGGTTTTGGATGTCTTATTTGTGCCGCAGGAAAAGCTGCACATCTTGCAGGCGTAATGGCTGCAAATACAGTTCTTCCTGTTATCGGTATTCCGGTAAAAAGTTCTACAATGGACGGCTTGGACAGCCTTCTTTCCACAGTTCAGATGCCTAAGGGTATTCCGGTAGCAACTGTAGCAATTGACGGAAGTGCAAATGCTGCTCTTCTTGCTGTTCAGATGCTTGCTCTAAGTGAGCCTGAACTCAACGAAAAATTGGTTAAATATAAAGCAGATATGGAAAAAGAGATTTTGGAAAAGGATTCCAAAATCAACGAAATGATCTGAGTTTTAATTTATAAGGATTATTAAATTTAAATGCCGCAACAGCGGCAGAATGGGGATTATAAATAAATGTTTGATGAAATTCATGAAGAATGTGGTGTATTTGGTATTTTTTCCAAAGATGCGGAATTAAAAGTTGCGGAAGAGGCATATCTTGCTTTGTTTGCCCTCCAGCACCGCGGTCAGGAAAGTTGCGGTATTGCGGTAAATGATAACGGTATAATAGTTTCTTACAAAGATCTTGGCCTTGTGCCCGATGTTTTCAACCCTGTGGTTATGAAACATCTTGAAGGTGGCAGAATAGCTGTCGGTCACTGCCGTTACGCAACATCAAAATCTGCAAACAGAGAAAATGCTCAACCTCTTGTCTCAAAATACATAAAAGGTACACTTGCTTTGGCGTATAACGGTACGCTTGTGAATGCTGCCGCACTTCGAGCAGAGCTTGAGAACTCCGGTGCTATTTTCCAGACAACAAACGATGCTGAGATTATGTTGTATCTTCTTGCAAGAGAAAGAATTAAATGCCCTTCCATTGAAATGGCTCTTAAAAATGTTATGAAAAAGCTTGAAGGTGCATACTCTTTGGTTCTTATGAGTCCCAGCAAGCTTATTGCAGCCCGCGATCCGAAGGCTATCAGACCTCTTTGTATGGGTAAAATTGGCGAAAGTGTTGTTTTTGCTTCCGAAAGCTGTGCATTTGATACTCTCGGTGCTGAATTTATCAGAGATATTGAACCCGGTGAGATAGTCGTTGTTTCCGATGAGGGAATTACTGAAATAAAAGATGAAACTATTGACAGATCCAAGTGCGGACTTTGTGTTTTTGAATATATCTATACAGCACGTCCTGACTCTGTAATAGACGGTGCTTCTGTTCATTTTGCACGTCAGGAAGCAGGAAGATATCTTGCAAAAGCTTTTCCCGTAGATGCTGATATAGTATGCGGTGTTCCCGACTCAGGTCTTGATGCTGCATTGGGTTATTCACTTGAAAGCGGTATACCTTATGGAGTAGGTTTCATTAAAAACAGATATATCGGAAGAACATTTATTCAGTCAACTCAATCGCAGCGTGAGCGCTCGGTAAAAATCAAACTTAATATACTTAAATCTGCAGTTGAGGGCAAACGTGTAGTTGTTGTTGATGACTCTATCGTAAGAGGTACAACGACCGCAAATACCATAAAACTTCTCCGTGAAGCCGGTGCAAAAGAAATACATATGAGAATTTCTTCACCTCCGTTTATTAATCCCTGCTATTTCGGTACGGATATAGAATCTAAAGAAAATCTTATTGCGTGCAGACTTACAATTGATGAAATTTGCAAACAGATTGGTGCAGACACTCTCTGTTTCCTTGATGTCGAATCAGTGTTCAATATTGCAAGAGGGTGTAACTTAGGTCTTTGTGCAGGTTGTTTCACAGGTGAATATCCGATAGCTATTCCCACTAATCAAACAGAAAATAAATATCAACAGAAAATAAAAGAAATTTGAGGAGATACAGGACATGAAAAGTTATAGCGACAGTTACAAAAGTGCCGGCGTTGACGTTACAGCCGGTTATAAAAGTGTAGAATTGATGAAACAGCACGTTAAGAGCACGTATAATGACGGAGTTCTTCAGGATATCGGTGGCTTTGGCGGTCTCTTTATGCCTAACCTTACAGGTGTTGGCGAACCCGTTCTCGTTTCCGGTACAGACGGTGTTGGCACAAAACTTAAGCTTGCATTCCTTCTTGATAAGCACGATACAGTTGGTATCGACTGTGTTGCAATGTGCGTAAACGATGTACTTTGCTGTGGTGCAAAACCCCTCTTCTTCCTTGACTATATTGCAACGGGTAAACTTATTCCCGAAAAAATTGCTTCAATCGTAAGCGGTGTTGCAGAAGGTTGCCGTCAGGCAGGAGCTGCTCTTATCGGTGGTGAAACAGCTGAAATGCCCGGATTCTATCCCGAAGATGAATACGACCTTGCGGGCTTTACTGTTGGTATGGTTGACAAATCTAAGGTTATCGACGGCTCAAAAGTTAAAAAAGGTGACGTTGTTATCGGTATTTCTTCTTCCGGTGTACATTCCAACGGTTTCTCTCTTGTTCGTAAGGTTTTCGGTCTTAACACAGATAAGGCTTATGATAACCTCATGACAGAATATGAAGAACTCGGTACAACTCTCGGTGAGGCTCTTATCGTTCCCACAAAGATTTATGTGAAAGCTATTGCAGCACTTACTTCTGCTGTTGAAGTTAAAGCTATTTCTCATATTACAGGTGGCGGATTCTATGAAAATCTTCCCAGAATGCTTCCCGACGGTGCTTCCATCGTTTGCAAGAAGGATTTTGAAAGACCTGCAATCTTCTCTGTACTCCAGAAGGTTGGCGACATTCCTGAAAGAGATATGTTCAACACATTTAACATGGGCGTTGGTATGGCTTGTGTTGTTAATGCAGAAGATGCAGATAAAGCTATCGAGGCTATTAAGTCCGCAGGCGAAAATGCATTTGTTCTCGGTGAAATAGTTGAAGGCGATAAGGAAGTTATAATCAAATAATGAAAACTAAAATTACAGTTCTCGTATCAGGCGGTGGTACGAATCTTCAAGCACTTATTGATGCACAAAACAGCGGAATTCTTCATAGTGGCGAAATCTCTCTTGTTATTTCCGATAAACCCGGAGTAAAAGCGTTAGACAGAGCTTCAAAAGCAGGAATTGCTACTGCTGTTGTTCCTCGTTCTGATTTCGGAAAGGATATTGAGGGTTACGGCAAGGCTCTTCTTGAAGTTCTTCGTCAAAACGGCACGGAGCTTATAGTTCTTGCAGGCTTCCTTACTATACTTTCCGATGAGGTTGTTGCCGCATATCCTGAGAAAATAATAAATGTTCATCCTTCTTTGATACCGTCTTTCTGCGGTGAAGGTTTCTTCGGTCTTAAAGTCCACGAAAAAGCTCTCGAATACGGTGTTAAAGTTACGGGCGCAACGGTTCATTTCGTTTCCGAGGTTGTTGACGGTGGCAGAATTATTGCACAGAAAGCTGTTGATATACTTGATGGAGATACCCCTGAAATTCTCCAGCGCAGGGTTATGGAAAACTGTGAATGGATAATTCTTCCACAAGCTGTGGAAAAAGTCTCCGAGGAGATACTTAATGGTAAAAATTTATGATGCTGTTGTGATCGGTTCAGGACCTGCGGCTTCCGCATTCCTGAGTTCCGTTTCTGACGGTTATAAAATTGCAGTCATAAATAAAAAAGCTTCCCGCAAAGTTTGCGGGGGGCTTTTGTCGCCCTCAGCCGTTCGTGAGCTGTCTAAAATGGGGCTTTCTGTTCCGGAAGACATAAAAGTTATACCTGAAATCAAGGTTATTCGTACAATGGATATCCGTGATGGCTTTACCCGTTATTATCCGAGGAATTACGTGAATGTTGATCGCGAAAGATTTGACTCATGGTTGTTGTCGGTATCATCGGAAAAACATGATTTTTTTGAAGGTACTTGTATTGGATTTGAAAAATACGGAGATAATTACCGTGTGAAATTCTTGGATTCAGATGGGGAAAAAAGCTTGCTTTGCCGCAGTATTATCGGTGGAGATGGAGCAAATTCCGTTATAAGACGAAATATGACTGCGGAAAAACACCGAAAAGATATGTATGTTGCCATTCAACAATGGTTTTATGCCTCTGAATGTTCTGGGCATGATAATGAAAATGCCTTTTCCTGCATTTTTGATAACTCCGTTTCAGATTCTTATGCATGGAGCTTTACAAAAGAAGATAAAATAGCATTTGGCGGAGCATATCCGAAAGAAAATTCCCGTGAACGGTTTGAATCTGAAAAGAAGAAGCTTGAAAAATATGGAATAACTTTTGGAAAACATCTTTCAACAGAGGCGTGTATGGTTGTTTTCGGTAAAATTACGCAAAAATTCTTGTTTGGTGCTAAAGGTGAAAAAATTTACCTTGTGGGAGAAGCCGCAGGACTTATCAGTCCCAGCTCTTTGGAAGGTATCAGTAGTGCTCTTAAAAGCGGCTACGAATTGGGGCGAGTTTTCACCCCCGAAAATTCTGTTTTGCCCGAATATATGCAAAAAATGCGAATGTTACGGTTAAAACTCCGATTTAAGCGCTTTAAGTCTTTTGTTCTTTGTTCTCCGCTGTTGCGTTTTATTGTGATGAGAAGCGGAATTAGTGCTGTGGAAATCGGTAATATTGGTAAAAAATAGAAGTGGGAAAACCTTATCTTTAATGAGTAAAGAAAGGTTTTCCCACAAATTTAATTATATTTTAATATAATTATACTTCGCTTCCGTCATATTCCCCGCCAACCATGGGGTTGTGCAGGAATTTTTCTGGTTTTCCGTCTTTTTCTCTGAATCCGACAGTTCCGAGGGTGTCGAAATAGATGTTTTCCTCTTTAACACTGCGGCAAAGAGTTTCATATTTATACTTGTTATGGTCAACTTTGAATACGGGATGCTGCGGAACAAGTGCAATTTCGGGTGAAACTGCAGGATACATCAGTTCAAGATTATTCATCAGGTGGTGTGCTGTTTGTACAATATCACTCTTTAATGTTGCCTGAGAATAATTTTTTACGATAATTTCTTCTGCGGGGTTATCCATGTCACCTAAAACCATGAATTTCAGCCCGTCAAATGTGATCTGGAGAATTGTAGAGGTGTCATTGAATCCTCCGATTACCTCATTACCTTCAACGCCCGTGCCGTCCTCATGGGTCTGTAAAACGTCAAATTTTACACCGCCCAATTCAAAGCTCTGACCGCTGTGGCATTTCAGATACTTGATATTCGTATAGTATTTATTGAGTCTGTCCATGAGATTATATGAGGGTGCCATTGCCGCAAAAATATCAGGGGAGGTGAAATTGTAAAAAACTCGTTCAACATCAAGCTCGTCATGGTAAACTCTGACAAGTTTGCTGAAAAGCTCGATGTGATCTCCGTGTGCGTGTGTGCAGAACCATGTGACTCTGACCTTTTCTCCTTCGGGAACTCCTGTCAATTCTCTTATGAGTCTCATTGCTTCGGCTGTTGCCGCTTCTGTACATTCTTCCATTGCGGCTCCGTCAATGAGCAATACAGAATTGTCTGTCAATTTGATTATATAAAACATTCCGCAGTCGCTTCGTACACCGTCAACACGGCTGTCGGGTGAGTGATAGAGTGCATATTGAATAACAGCAGGGAAGTCTCCTTCTTTTTTCTTATAGGTATAACCGAAATCAGATACTTTCATACTTGCAACATCATCAATAAATCTTGCTGTTGCTGTATTTTTCATGAAATATGCATAAATAAGACGTTCATTTTGTTGGAGCTGATAGTAAATATTATCTTCAATACGGTTTTCAAATATCTTTTCAAAGCCGAGTTCACAAAGTTTGCAGATGTATGCTTCGAAAGCTTCAGCTGAAGTCTCTGTAACTGTTCTCATGAAGGTCTTTTTATCGGGGAAAGTTTCTCTGTCGAAAACTTTGGTATAGACCATTTCCATGGTTTCATCATTTTTCCAGTTAAGAGTTACTTCACCGAGTTTTCTCTCCATAACAGCTTTCATTCCGTTTGCTGTTTCTTCCACAGAGACTTTTTCTCCGCGAATTGCGGCTCTTTGTACGAACATATCAAAAAATTCTCTGGGAATGGGACGAGGTTCATCACCCATAAATCTGCGGGGGAAAACAGAATCTCCAACCTTGGGAAGTTTTCTGTCATCATAGAAGCCTCCGCCTGCATCGTAAAGATTTGGAGAAATTTTGCCGTTTTCATAAAGGGGAAGTCCTTGTAAAAGTTCTTTTGTCATATCAAAAGTCATGTTAACGCTCCTTAATTAAAAAAATTGAATAATAATACCTTTTAGTTATTTTACCATATTCAAAAACCCTTGTCAAGTCCTATTTTTTTTATAATATGTAGGTTTTACATATTGACAAAAAATGTGACATATGATAAAATACTGTTGTAAGAAAATTTCCGGAGGGAATCCTTTATGACAAAGAAAATTTTAAGTATGCTTATGGCTTTATCCATGGTGTTGGCCATGCTTGCGGCATGTAACAACCAACCTGTTGAAGATGTGGAAAACTCCAAAGATCAGCAGGAAGATACGAATTCTGATGAAAATCAGGGTGATGAAGAAGCTGTTTTGCCCGAGACTCTTGATATTGTAGTTGACGGTTTGTCGGAATACGTTATCGTCAGAGGCGAAAATGCTTATATTTCAGAAATTACAGCGGCTACAGAGCTTCAAAGTTATCTGAAGAAGATGACGGGCTTTGAGATTCCCATTGTGACCGATATCACCGAACCCATTGAAAAGGAAATAGTTGTAGGTAAAACAAACCGTGAAGTAGACGGTGAGTTTGACCGTGAAGAACTCGGGGATGAGGGGTTTGTTATTAAAACCACCGATTCAAAACTCTACATTGTAGGTGGTGAAAAAAGAGGAACACTCTACGGAGTTTACGAGTTCTTGGAATCATATCTCGGATGCGGTTTCTATACCTCTGAAGTTGAAAAAATTCCCGAAACCAAAACAATTTTCCTTGATCAGATAGAAGAAGATAAACAGATCCCTGTTTTTGTCTACAGAGAAACAGACTGGTATAATTCTGAAACCGTTACTAATAATATCAGAGTTAAGCATAGAATTAACGGCAGTATGATAAGTGATGAATATGGAGGCTGTTTCGGTAATTATCTTGGCTTTATTTTATGGTGCCATACTTTTCAGACATTGATGCCTCCTTCCAAATATTTTTCTGAACATCCCGAATATTATGCAATGGATGAAGACGGAAATAGAATAGGCGGAGAATACGGAAATGCGGGACTTGACTCTCAGCTTTGTTTGTCAAATCCTGAAGTTACACAGGTATTGATTGAAGAAACAAGAAGCTTTTTGAAAAACTATTCGGATGATCCTAAGGGGTACTTCTCTCTTTCCATAAATGACAACAGAAATTATTGCCGATGCCCCGAATGTGAAGCGATCTATGCTGCAGATAATAATACGACAGATATGCATCTCCGTGTTGTAAATGCTGTTGCTACTGCGTTGAAAGACGAATTTCCCAATGTTACTTTCGAATTCCTTTCTTATTTCCATACAAGACCCGTTCCTACATCCGTAAAAGCGGCTGAAAATGTAGTGGTAAGAATGGCGTTTATTGAAGAGTGTTTCTCTCATCCTTTGGAGGAATGTACTGAGCCTGCAGAAGGCGACAGTGGCGTAAAAGCTGCCATTGAAATTAAAGAATGGGCAAAATTTACTGATCAGATATTTATTTGGGACTATACCTGCAACTATGATAACTATCCGGCACCTTTCCCGAATATGGATACACTGCTGAAAAATGAAAGATACTACGCAGACCATAATGTAACGGGTATATTCCACGAAGGTCCGGGTGGCAGTGGAGCCAATGCAGGGGAATTTTCAGACCTCAGAATATATCTACAGGCGAAAGTCCTTTGGAATCCGTATATGACAGAAGAGGAATACAACAGCTATATCAATGAGTTTCTTGAAGGTGTTTACGGCCCCGGCTGGACATATATAAGAGAGTATTTTGATCTTATACATGATGTTACGGCGGATGTTCACTTCGGCTGTTTTGAAGGCGATATGTCCGATATCTTTGATCTGGGTAAAGCTCAGGAAATGCATAAACAGAAAGAATTCCCCGAAGACCTTACGGCAGATATGATAAGAAATTATGAAACGGTTGATTGGACAAAATATTGGAACTTTTTCAGAGATATTCCGGGAGATGCTCCGTCAATAATTTCGGAAGGTGAAAGACTTTTTGCTCTTGCAATGGAAAAGGCCGAGACTGATCTTCAGAAAAAATATATAGATAAATCTTATACTCAGGTTGAGTATCTGAAGTCTTTCTATATTGGTAAGAAATTGGGTTACGGAGGTTCTGCTTTGGGTAAGATAATGATAAACTTCTTTAAAGCAAACCCCGATGAATTTACACAGCAGGAGCAGGATACTTTCCGTATGGCAATAGTTAAGCTCTCAAGAGCGCAAGCTTACGGTTCTTATTCCGCTTACAACAGGGCGTTGGCAGAGAAACTTCTTTCTTATGGAATAAATTATGTGGTAATAAATAAGTATTTGACAAATTTGGATGCTGTAAATTTTGAAACAACTCCTAATAATTGGTTTGATTGATAGGTTTGTTCAGAGACGGATCAAATACAAAATTAAAAGATAATTGTTTGGGAAACCTTTGGCTTTTCAGTTGAAATGCCGAAGGTTTCCTTCATATTCCGTAAATATGTAAAGTCGAAAAATTCATATTCAAGCTTTTACATTCATATATTTTCATTGGATATAGTGAATATTTCATGTTCCACCTGCACAGTTTAAATGAGATTTGGCTTTGCGGAGTTTTTAAATCTCCGTGTTTTCAGTGAAAATAATAAGAAAAGAAAGAATGTGAGCATTATGAATGAATTTAAACCCGAAGGAACTATGCAAAATATTATTTATACAAAATCAGTTCTTGACAGAGCAATGGTCGCAGGCAAGATCCTTGAAGCAAAAGTGAAAATGTGTGATGAGAATCACAATCTTATTGTTGACCTTGGTTGTATGAAAGGCTTTATTCCCAAAGAAGATGCTGCATTGGGAATCCGTGAAGGTAAGACCCGTGATATTGCAGTCATTAGCCGTGTGAATAAAACTTGCTGTTTTTTTGTAAAGGGTTACAAACAGATAAACGGAGAAGTCTTTGCTTTACTGAGCAGAACCGAAGCTCAGCAGAAAGCTTTGGATTATATGTTTTCTCATTACGAAATTGGAGATGTCGTTGAGGCGAAGATCACACATCTTGACCGTTTCGGGGCTTTTGCGGATATCGGCTGTGGAATAGTCGGTCTTATCAGTATAGAAAATATCTCTGTTTCGCGAATTTCCCATTCATCCGATAGATTTTATGTAGGACAGAATGTTAGAGTTGTAATAAAAGATAAGGATTACGAAAATAAACGATTTTTCCTTTCGCATAAGGAGCTTTTGGGTACATGGCTTGAAAATTCATCCCGTTTTGTGCCGGGGCAGACAGTTCCGGGCTGTGTTCGTTCTGTTGAAGATTACGGAATCTTTGTTGAACTAACTCCCAATCTTTCAGGGCTTGCGGAAGTCGGTAATTACGGAAATATCAAAAAGGGAACAGGGGTTTCGGTATACATAAAAAATATAGTTCCGGAAAAAATGAAGATAAAACTCTCCATAGTTGACGTCTCTGATGAACTTGTTTTACCTCCTGAAAGGTATGATTATTTTTTCTGTGGAAACCGTATAGATAGTTTTTCTTACGGAACTTTGCAATCGGAAAAAAGATCATCTTCAATCTTCAAAAAAGTCTGATATTATTTGAAAAAACACACTTGACACCGCTTCGCTTATGGTGTATAATAATATAGGGATTTTATACCCTGAAAGCAAAAAAGAAAGGAAAGTAAAAAAACTTGAAAACTATGAACCTTACAAAAAAATATATTTTGGCAGAGATTTCGTTTGCGATATTTGAAATAATTTTCGGACTGCTGTCTTCATGCCTTGCAATGACCTTTTTGGGGTTCTATTCCGTTGTGGGTGTGTTTTGTACTGCTTCTTACGAAGTCTTTCCGAAAAGCAAACTTGCAAATGTGGGCTTTATCGCGCTTGCGGCATTTTCTGTAATTCTTGCATGGGTCTCAGTCTACAGTGTTCATCTCACCATAGGATACGCAAACGATGCGGTTGATTTCTGGGGATTGATTCCTCCTATAATTGTATTTTTTACTAAGGCTTGTTTCATGACTCTTTATTCCGAAGAGAATGAAATTACCGAAAAAAAATATCTTTTTACGGAGATAATTGATTATAAATACGATTTTCTTCTGATCGTTTCCGTAATATTGAGTATTTTCCTTACTTTCATTTTTGACTTTTACGTTGAATATATTGTCGCTCTGGGAATCTCTCTTTGCTGTATCAGAAAAGTGGCTCTTACGGTAAAAGCAAGAAGATCTTCTGTGAGTGTTTGATTTTTTAAAATTCAGGAAGTTGGTACATAAAAATGTTTGCTAAAAATATTGGAATAGACCTTGGAACCGCCTCCGTTATCATTTATGTCAGAGGCAAAGGTATCGTCCTCAGAGAGCCCTCCGTTGTTGCGATTGACAGAACTACAGGTAAGCTCCTTAAAGTTGGTGCTGAAGCCCAAGAAATGTTGGGAAGAACTCCCGATAATATCGTTGCCATAAGACCGTTGCGTGACGGGGTTATTTCTGACTATGAAACGACAGAACGTATGCTCCGTTATTTTATACGAAAGGTAAACGGACGATCTCTTTTCAGACCTCATGTTGTTGTTTGCGTTCCATCACGAATAAACGAGGTTGAAGAACGTGCAGTAAGAGATGCTACTCTTAATGCAGGTGCAAGAAGTGTTGAACTTATTGAAGAACCAATGGCGGCTGCCATTGGTGCAGGACTTGATATAACTAAACCCAGAGGTATAATGGTCATAGATATCGGCGGCGGTACTGCCGATGTTGCGGTTATTTCTTTGGGTGATGTTGTCGTATCAGAAAGTGTTAAGGTTGCGGGGGACAAGTTTGATGAAGCTATAGTTAAATTTGTCCGTAAAGAATTTGGTGTCCTCATCGGCGAACGTACTGCAGAGGATATCAAAATGAAGATTGGCTGTCTTTCACCCCGCCCCGAAAGAGTTTCTCTTACCATAAGAGGACGAGATCTTACGACAGGTCTGCCCAAGGAGTTTACCATGACTTCCGACGATGCGCTTGAGGCTTTGGCTGAACCGGGAGAAGTTATTACGGAAGCTATTCATGATGTTCTCAGCAGAACTCCTCCCGAGCTTATAGGTGATATCTCCACTGACGGTATAATACTTACAGGTGGCGGATGCCTTATTTACGGTTTTGATAAAATGATAGCTGAGCATGTGGGAATAAATGTCTATGTTGCCGATGATGCTGTTTCATGTGTTGCAAGGGGTACAGGTGCTGCACTTGACTTTGTTGAAGACCTGTCCGGAATTAAAGTAAATTCTCCCAAAAAGAAGCTTTGGGGCCAGACATTTAATTGATTTTAAGTTGTTTTCAGTTTAGCAGTATCAATACCGTACCGCAGATCATTCCTCCTATATTGAAAATTGGCAGGAACCGCCCGTGATAGAGCATTTTCGATTCAATGCTCATATCTCCGACTGCTGTATATAAGGTGACTCCACCTGAAAAGACAAGCATCCTCAGTAAGATTATATCGTCCGTATTCCCAATAAGGACTCCTATAACTGTACCTGAGAAAAACAGACCCGTCAGTAGAAAACATATTAACAGACGGCGAAGGAATGAGCCCCCGCCTGTTTTGTTCATCAGAAAAATTACCGCACCTTCGGGAAGAGACTTTATTGCAGCCGCAATACCCAAGCCTAAGCTCAGACTATGTGAAAAACCAAAACCTGTTCCAACGGAAAAACCTTGGGTTATTCCTCGAAATGCAAAGCCTAAAAGTAGAAGTTTTTCTGTTGCAATCAGTCTTTTCTGAGCAGACATGGTACGATGTTTGTATTTTAGATGCTCCTGTAAGAGCATTGTAGTAAGAATCCCCAACATCAGGAAAATTATTATTTCTGTTATACCTAGAAAGGAGTGTGCGGTGGGTATCAGGCTTAAAAAAATAACGGAAACTGTAAAGCCTGAAGAAAACTCCATGGCAAAACCTGTAATCTGACGACAGAGTTTTCCTGACGGAACAATTGCGGAAATTAAACATCCGCACAGAAGTGAAATTAAAAAATATATGCTGTAAAACAGCACTGTCCGATATAAAGACAGCATTTATATACCTCACTATAATTTATTTTTTAACCGAAAGGTAGTACGTTATGCAAAAGCTCCAGAGTTCTGCGGAAGGTATATCCATTGCCGCAGAAGAATTAAAAAAAGGAAATGTTGTTGCAATTCCTACGGAAACTGTCTACGGACTTGCCGCAAATGCTTTGAATCCTCAGTCCGTTGCGAAAATCTTCAAGGCTAAAGGCAGACCTTCGGACAATCCTTTAATAATACATATTTCTAAAGTTGAAGATTTGGAAAAATACGCTTATCCAAATAAAATTGCATATGAATTGGCAGAAAAATTTTGGCCGGGACCTCTTACGATGATCTTGCCCAAAAAAGACTGTATTCCCATGGAGGTGACTGCAGGTCTTGATACTGTTGCTGTGAGAATACCTGAACATTCTGTTGCTCGGGAAATAATTTCTCAAAGCGGTCTTCCTTTGGCAGCACCGTCCGCTAATATTTCGGGAAAACCAAGTCCTACTTCCGCAGAACACGTTGCAGATGATTTTGGTGAAAACCCGTACGTAGCTGCCGTAGTTGACGGTGGAAAATGTAAATGCGGAGTTGAATCCACAGTGATAAGTCTTTGCGGTGAAGTTCCATGTCTACTCAGACCCGGTTTCATAACGGCAGAAATGCTTAAAGAAGTGATTCCTGACCTTAAGATAGCCGAAGCTGTTTTGAAGGAGCTTCCAACCTCCGAAAAAGCCCTTTCTCCCGGATTGAAGCATAAGCATTACGCCCCAAAAGCAAGAACCGTTTGTATTAAAGGTCTATGCGAAAACGCTGTAAAATATGTGAAGCGGGACGGAAATAAAGAAAAAACGGTTATCTGTTTTTGCGGTGAAGAGGATAAATATGAAAATTGTAGAGTGATTCCTTACGGAAAAGCCGATGATTTTGAAGAACTTGCAGAGAATCTTTTTGATGCTTTAAGACAGGCAGATAAGACCGATTGCGAAAAGATCTATGTCAGGATTCCCGAAATCAATGAGAAGCTTGTAAATGGCGTTCTTTTGGCTGTTTATAACAGGCTTCTCCGTGCCGCAAGCTTTACGGTGATCGACTGTGACTCAACAGCAAAAGGTCTCATTCTTGGTGTTACTGGGCAAAGCGGCGCGGGAAAGGGGACTCTTTGCGGAATACTTGCAAAAAAAGGGTTTATTCACATTGATACAGATAAGGTCTGGCATGAGATAATTGATGCGAGTGCTCCAAAGCTTGAAGAGGTTTTTGGAAAAATCACCGATGAAAACGGTAAGGTTGACAGGAAAATTTTGGGAGCAAAAGCTTTTTCTTCTCCCGAAAATTTAAATAAACTCAATTCTATTGCCCACAAAGAGATTATGAATGAAGTTTCCGTAATTATGGATGAAAACAGGGCCAAGGGGCATTTCAATTTTGCCATAGACGGGGCAGCGCTTTTTGAGGCAGGAGCGAAATCTACTTGTGATTTCATAATAGCCGTTACGGCAGATAAAAATACTCGTCTTGAAAGAGTTAAAAACAGGGACGGTATTGACGATTTGCGTGCCGAACAGCGTTTTTCGAGTCAAAAAGATGAAAGCTTCTATACTGAAAATGCTGATTTCACTATAGTTAATTATAATTTAATCGAGCTTGAAGCAAAACTCGATAAGATTTTAGATAATATAGAGAATAATTGGAGATAGTTACCATGAAAAGTTTTTTGAGGAAAATTTTATCTGGTGTAGTTGCTGTCATACTGATGATTACAACTCTTTCTGCTTGTGGAGAGCAAGTTTCTCTTTTAGAGTTTATTGATACCGATTCCGGATCTGAAAGCTATGAAGGATTTGTTTTAGATCTTTTGCAGCTTGAGGTCGGGGATATAGCAGCAATTTCTTTGACGAAGGGAAATCTTTTCGGATATCCTAATAATACAACTCTTTGCGATGCTGCAGTAAAACGATTAAGTGATGTTGAAAAAAAACTTAACTGTACTATAAATCTGCAATATGATGACATAGAGCAGGAAGAGCTTATAATGCGTTATATGGGAAATAACATAAATTATGCTGCGGTTTATTCAGCAGACCATGACGGAACTCTTGAGGGGGCAGATGCAGGTATTTTCCTTGCACTTGAGGACTATATGGATTATGCCGATCTTAAAAACACCTCAAAATACGGCGAAGCAAATGTGCAGGAAATTGTTTCTTTTAAAGGATCGATTTATGGTCTTTGTCCAATTACATGGCCATATAAACAACCGCGAACTTTCGGAATTATGGTATTTAATATGGATCCTATTTCCCAGTACGGAAAAGTTGATCCAAAAGAATTCTTGGAAAATAATTTATGGAATTGGGATGCCCTTGAGGAAATTATTACAACGTATCATGTAGTTGACGGTAATAAGGAAATTAAAGCAATGGCTGTAAGAAACTTTGATCTTGCAAGACTTCTTGTTCAGAGTAATGGCGTTGAATTGGCTCAATTTGACAGTAATGGGGAGATCATCAGAAATTACGGTAGTGAAAATATGATGGAAGCTCTGCAATGGTATAAGGATGTTGTAATGACAAACAACGATGCCTTTTCAAAAAGTATGACATCAGATTCTATGGACCAGACTTCGGTTGCGGAGGAAATCTGTCTTGGAAATGCTATGTGTGGAATTACAGCTACAGACCTTGTTTATTATAAAATTATTTACGATGCGAAAAATATTTCAATGATGCCTTTCCCTTCGGGGCCGAGAGGTGAGTACGGAAAATGGACCGGAATTATTGAAGGTCAGGAGTGTTTTTCTGTCTTTAAAAATACCGATGAACCTGAAATCGTAATTACGATTTTGGATGAAATATGTGAACCTCTTGAAGGTTATGAAACCGAGGAAGATCTTTTGAATTACATTGGAGGCTCAGTTCTCTACAATAATGAAGATGCTGAGATTATTCTTAATGTGCACGACCATGCGAGATATTCCTATTGGTCAGAGACTCTCGGTTCAACAAATATAAATTCTTTCTACAGAAGCGCTTCAAGTAATCTTAATGAAAAAACACCTATGCAGGTAGTTGAAGAATTCAAAAGTAAAATTGTGGACTATGTTGAGGAATATATGGTTCCCAATATGCCCATATATGATATAATCAATAAATAATTAAAAGGAGAAAAAACAATGAGTGAACTTTTATACACACAGAAAAATGCATATGATGTCCTTTCCGAAGAAGAGATCAAGGCTGCATATGATTATTGCGAAGGCTACAAAAAATTTCTTGATAACGGCAAAACAGAAAGAGCTTGCGTTTCATATTCCATTGAACTCGCAAAGGCTAACGGCTTTGTTGAATTTGTTGACGGTAAAAAATACAATCCCGGTGACAAGGTTTATGTAAATCAGAAAAATAAATCTGCTATTTTTGCAGTTATAGGCACAGAATCTCCCGAAAAAGGTTTTAATATAACAGCGGCTCACATAGATTCACCCAGACTTGACATTCGTCCCAATCCCCTTTACGAAGACGGTAATATGGCTTATTTCAAGACCCATTATTACGGTGGTATCCGTAAATATCAGTGGACTGCAATTCCTCTTTCTTTGATAGGTGTAATTTGTAAAAAAGATGGAACTACAGTTAATATCAATATCGGTGAAGATGAAAATGACCCCATTTTCTATATTACTGACCTTCTTCCTCATCTTGCAAAGGACTCTCAGCCTATTCAGGGTGAAGACCTTAATATCGTAATAGGTTCCGCATATGATAAGGATGAAAAAGATAACAAAATAAAGACTTCTGTTATGAAGATTCTTAACGAGAAGTACGGTATTTCCGAATGTGATTTCCAAACAGCAGAGCTTACCATTGTTCCTGCCGCAAAGGCAAAAGACGTTGGTTTCGACAGAAGTCTTATCGGTTCTTACGGACATGATGACAGAATATGCTCATATCCTGCATTTACATCACTCCTTACACTTGAAAAACCTGCAAAAACTTGCGTTGCTGTTCTTGTTGATAAAGAAGAGATAGGTAGTGCCGGTATTACAGGTATGAGAAGTTCCTTCTTTACAGACTTCCTTCTTGCACTTTGTGACGGATACAACGCAAGAGTTGCTTTTAAGAATTCTGCGGCTATTTCAGCAGACGTAAGTGCGGCATTTGACCCCACATTCCCCTCTGTTTTTGAAAAGAGAAATACAGCTCTTGTAAATTGCGGTCCCGCAATTTGTAAATATACAGGCCGTGGCGGTAAATCGGGTGCTTCAGATGCTTGTCCTGAATTTATTGCAAAACTTGCAGGTATTTTTGATGCAAACAATGTTATGTATCAGTTCTGTGAACTCGGCAAGATCGACGTTGGCGGTGGCGGAACTGTAGCTCAGTTTATTGCGGACAGAAATATTGAAGTTCTTGATGTCGGAGTTGCAATGCTTTCTATGCACGCTCCTTATGAACTTGCTTCCAAGACCGATATTTATATGATGCATAATCTTTGTAAGGCTTTCTATGTAAATTATTGATAGAATTAAAACAGGAAAGGATTTTGAATATATGAATAAGATTTTAAAAGGCTTTTCTGCTGTTGTTTTGGTTGCAGCAATGACTTTGCCTTTAATAACTTCTTGTGCAAGTCAGCCGAAAGAATATAAATTGGTTGAGCTTGACGTTGAAAAAGACCTTGTTTACGGTGAAGATGTTTCTTCTTATTTAACGGCTGAAAAAATTGAAAACGTAAAGGCTTTTATTTATTCGGGCTATGAAAAAATCCTTTCCGAAGAACAGCATGAAGGTGCTTCAAAGGAAATTGAAGTTTATGCAGCTAAAAATGAAAGTGAAAGCGTTGTTGCTTCCCTTTTCGCAACTTCTGCAGAATCAGGGGTTGAATTTAAGATAGGCACGCTTCCCGAAGACGTTTCCGCAGAACTTTTCATTGAAAAAACTCATCTTATTGAAGGCGAAAATTGGCCAGATGGATTACTCCCCATAAGAATCGAGCCCGTTGATTTAGATGAAAACGAACTACAAAATATTCTTATCCGTTTCAACGTTGGTAAAAATGCAGTTGCTGGAGATTATGAGGTTCCCGTTGTTGTGACAAATGCCAACGGTGACGTTTTTGAAACTCTGAAAGTAGATCTTCACGTTTGGAATTTTACTTATTCAGATGATTACGCTCTTGATACGGCTTTTGGCGTTAATGGTCGAGATAATTACAAAGAATACTATGATTTCCTGTTAGATCAGAAAATATCTGCATATGATCTTCCATACAATATTCTCAGCGAAGAAGCCGAAGCTTATATGACTGACCCGAGAGTTTCAAATTTTAAAGTCTCTGCGAATGAAGATGTTTACAAAAAACTCAAATCAAACTCCGATTGGCTTTCTAAAGCTTATGTTTATCCTATTGATGAACCCTCAAATAAAGACGCCGTAAGCGAACTTATTGCATTATACAATGAAATAAAAAGTGTTGCTCCCGAAATTCGTGTCATAGCTCCTTTCTTCAAGGATTTCAGCTATGACTATCTGAATAAAATAGACGGGTTTGAAGCAATGTTCCCATATATGGATATTTATTGTGCAAAACTTGCTTGCTTTAAAAATTCATTTATATATAATGGAGGACTTCAAACAAAAGGTTACGAGGATATTTACGGAAGTCTTTCTGACCGATTGGCGAGTTATGTTGAAAAATACGATAATCGTGAAGTTTGGACATATGTTTGCTGGGAACCCGGAGATCCTTTCATGAATCTTTATGTGAATGAATTGGGTATTGACCATAGAATTATATTCTGGCAGCAATATCTTGTGGGCTCAACAGGTTTCCTTTATTGGTCAACAACTCATTGGCAATATGTAGAAAATGATCCTTGGGAAAATATTGCAACTGTTCCTTGGCTTACGGATGACGTTTACGGGGACGGCTCACTTATTTATCCCGGAGAAAAATACGGAATAAACGGACCATGTGGATCTGTTCGCCTTGAAGCTTGCCGCGACGGTGTTGAAGATTACGAATTGATTTCAATGGTTGAAAAAATTCTTGGTAAAGAAGTTTCGATGGGCTTCGTAAACCGTGTTACAACTGCTGTTGATGAATGCAACCGTGATTCCTCAAATTTCAACAGCGTCAGAATCGAAATGGGTAATGTTCTTGAAGCTGCTCTTAATAATTGAAAAGAGGTATTATTATGAAATCTACACTTAACCGTATTTTAGTACTTCTTCTTTCTATGCTTTTGTCTGTGGTGATTCTTTCTTCCTGCGCTCAGAAAGTTACTTTACAGAACTTTATACAGGAAGGTATGGAGGGGCTGATTCTGGATGATTTTATTTGTACAATAGCCATGTCTATTCATTCGGATTCTACAGGTCTTGTAATTGATGAAAACAACCCTTTCGGATACAAGGAAAATACAGACCTTGCGGATGCCGTTCTTAATCGTATTTCAGATATAGAAAAAGCCGAAGGATGCGATATAGTATTATCCGTTTTGGAAGACACTTGGGAACTTCTTTCCGTAAAGCTTATGGCTGATAATGTTCAGCAGGATGTGCTTTATTCTCCCTCTCATGCACTTATGAAGCATCAGGCTGAAGCAGGATATCTTGAAATCGTCGATGAATATGGTTCTTATATCGATTATAAAAACACAGAAAAATACGGAACTGCAAATATTCAGGAGATGAATGCCGTAAACGGACATATTTACGCAGTATCTCCAATTTCCTGGATGTACAAGCAACCCAGAGCTCTTGAGCTTCTTGTGTTTAATGACGATCTTATGAAAAAGTATGCAACTCCCGATCCTAAGGAATTTATTGAGAACGGAACATGGAACTGGGATGCCTTTGAAACAGTTATTGCAGAGTCTTCCAATGCTGACGGCGATAACAGCGTTTATTCTCTTGCGGCACGAGGCATGGACGTTGTAAAGCTTTTGGCTTACGGTAACGGCGTCAGACTTGCATATGAAACAGAAAACGGTTATGCTACAGACTTCGGTGCAGATAATCTTATTGAAGCTGCTCAGTTCTACTATGACCTCAGAGAAAAATATACAGATAATTTTACTCCGGATATGGGAGACTGGCCTGATATCATAGAAGCTTTTACCGTAGAACAGAATTCTGTTGCTTGTCTTACTGCGGCGTCTATACTTTATAACGATATCGTTTATGAAGTTCAGAATTACAGCGTTGCACCTTTCCCCACAGGTCCAAAAGGCGAATACGGAAAGTGGCCCTCAGCAATTGAAGCTACGGAGTCTTTCTCTGTTTTCTATACAGCACTTGATCCCGAAGCTGATTTTGCAATCATAGATATGCTTTGTGAGCCTTTTACCGGTTTTGAAACAGAGCAAGACAGATTTGAATATCTTTCTTCAAATGTCGTATATACTTACGAAGATGCTGAATATGCAATGAATACCTATAAAAACGGTACTTATACATATTGGACATTCAGCGATAATTCTGATAACGGGTTTGACGACCTTTGGCGTGCAGGGTTCGCAAAAGGAGCTATCGATGGTGACGATCCAAGATCTATTGCTGTAGTTCTTGAAGAGCTTAAAGATATTTATCCCGCACTTATTGAGGATTATATGGTTCCCAATTTCCCCATATATGAACTTATTGATTAAATAAGGAGTTATAAATGTTTTGTAAATGCGGTAAGCTGATGACTGAGGATGAAAACGGATATTTTTGTATTTGCGGTTTGCGTAAATCTTTCGACGGTGCAGATATAAGTGATTCCGAAAATGAAAGAATTGCAGAGATAAAGAAGAAATACCGTTCAAAATATCCGAACATGAACGATCCTGTTATTCGTGTGATAGAACCTGTTGCGGAAAGCGAAGATTTTGATGAAACATTCAGCGATGTTCCGCCGTCTCAAAGAAATAAGGAAAAAATTAAGAAAAAAGGATGGTTTAAAAAATGAGCACTCCAATTAAAGTTTGTACGTTTAATATTCTCACACATCATGGCAGGTATCCCGACAGATTTTTTAAGCATATGCCTAACATATATACTGCCATAAAGGAAGAAAAGGCTGATTTTATCGGTTTTCAGGAAGTTCAGCCTGAAGCTCAGGATTGGCTTAAATCTGCGTTTCCCGAATACGGTATTATAGGCTGCGGCAGAGATGCGGATCTTCGCGGTGAAAGCAATCCTATTCTTTACAATAAAGAGAGATTTGACCTTTGTTGGCTTGATATGGTTTGGCTCTCTCCCACACCGTCAATTCCCGGAACAAGATTTGAAGAACAGAGTATGTGTCCGAGAATTTGCGTTGCGGCTCGTTTTTATGACAGGGTTGACCGTAGACTTATTGCTGTTTACAACACACATCTTGACCACGAAGGCGAAAAGGCTCGTCAGTTGGGCATGAGACAGATCCTTGCCAAGATCGAAAAGGACTGTGACCTCTTTGATATCCCCGTTATTATGACAGGGGACTTCAATGCGGAACCCGACAGCGTTGCAATAACAGAAACTCTTGCATTTGAAAGACATCCTCTTTGCGATGTTACAAAAGATCTGGCATATTCATTCCATAATTTCGGTCAGTGTAAAAATAAGATCGACTACATTTTTGCAGATAAAAACGTAAGGGCTACTGACGTTAGACTTTGGAATAATTACGATACGGAAGCTGCGTTTATTTCTGACCATTACCCCGTGAGTGCGGTTCTTGAATTCAACTAAATAAAAAATTGAGACGGATTTCTTTTATAGATTTTCCGGTCAATATATGATCAACAGTTATTTACCCAACATCTATTTTTAAAAAAGTGCGGGGAAAACTTTTTTCCCGTTAAAGAAGTTTTCCCCGCTGATTTTATTATATATTACCATAAGAAAGGATTGTTTATATGAAAAAGTTTTCTAAATTACTGTTATTTTTACTTGCTGCTCTTGTGACACTTTCTTCTTTTACCTCTTGTGACGGAATAGGTGAAGTATTTGATGCTCTCGGTGAGCTGGCAGAGGTTGCATATGATTCTCTTGAGGATTATGAAAATGATCCTACAGTTTCGGATCCGTCTTCAGATGTTTTGACAGAGTCCGATATTGCAGATGTGGAAAGCTCGATGATCGCAGAGGACGGTGTTTATACCTCTAAAGATGATGTTGCTCTTTATATTAGAACTTACGGTAGGCTCCCCGATAATTTCATTACAAAAGATGAAGCCCGTTCCCTCGGTTGGGAAGGCGGAGGTCTTGAAGATTATGCAAAGGGCAAATGTATCGGTGGGGATTATTTCGGAAATTACGAAGGTCTTTTACCAAAAAAAGACGGCAGAACCTATACGGAGTGCGATATAGACACTTTGGGAAAAAACTCCCGCGGTGCTAAGCGAATAGTTTTTTCAAATGACGGTCTTATTTATTATACAGATGACCACTACGAAAGTTTTGAGTTGCTTTACGGAGAGGAATAAGATATGAGTTTTATGAGAAAAAGTATTACAATAGACGGTCGCAGATGCAAAACCAATGAGAAAACCCATGAATATCTTGCGAAAAAGAAAGGTTTTCCCCCTTATTACGGTAAAAATCTTGATGCACTTGCAGATGTTTTGTCAAGTTACGATAAAAATATTACCATAAAGCTGAAATACAGCTCTTCAATAAGAAAAAATCTCGGAGAATATGGAGAGACTATGTTGAAAATCTTTACGGATTCAGCGGAAAAGGGATATATTACGTTGGAAGTTAAATGAACCGGAGGTGGATTATGGATTTAAGAAAGGATAATAAAAACCGCATACTGAAATACATACTTTTATGTGTTTTTGTTGCATTTGTTTTTGCTGTCGGAGCTGCTATAAGGACCGTTTACGGAGCTGATATCTTTATTGCGTATGAACATGATAAGTTATATCATGAATTTAAGGAAGGTTATGTTTTTACGGGAAGTGTTCCGAAAGAGACGGAATCAAAGCAAGGTGTAACTCTTGTTGAAAATGAGAATTTTGCGGTTAGATATGTTTATATCGACGGTGGTTTTTCTTTTAGTATAGAAAATAAAAATAGCGGAGAGATATCTCTTGGCAGATCTGAGCTTTACGGTGTAAATAAGGCAGGTGAAACTGTTTTTACATATAATGTTGTCGGTGGCTCAGGATATTATGATCCTTATACGAAAACTTGGGAGCATGGCGTTCGCTTTACCGAAGTGACTGAAGATAAGGTTGAAATAGAAGTTCTTCTTTTACAGGATTTTTTTATTAGTTATCGGAACGGTCATCAGACATTTGAGCCCCCGAAATTTATGACTGTGGAAGATTTTGAAGCTTTTATTAAACCTCTTGATTCGGATCTTCAGAAGAAATTTGAAGGAATGTATATGAGAACTACTTCCGATGAAATGAACTATTCTTACCGTACATTACTTTTTGGTGATGACGGAAACGGTATTTCCGGTATAGATATGGAAAAATTCTCCAAACCGTTTTATTTTGGCGTACCATTGAGCGTCAGAACTGATCGTTATTTTGAAGATGCAGGATATACTGAGGAAGATAAACGTGTGCACGAGTCTAAATTTGTCAAAAAGGGCTATGAAGCACCAATGGCTTTGGCTCGTTTTACCATAGATATAAGCGGCAAAGAGTTGACTTATGATGCTGAACTTGTTAAGGCAATATCCCCCAAGAACAGCTCTGTTACAGATATTGTTGTTCCAACGCAAATAGACTATGAATCTGTTCAGCTTGTGGATAATTGCATAAAGAAGTCGTATTCAGAGAATGCCCCGAAAGTATTGGCAAATATCGATCTTGAATATGCACAGTATCCCGTAAATTGTGAAGCGGAGCTCGGTCAAAATAAGGTGGATTGTACCTTTATTTTAGATGAAGGTTTCGGTTTTGGAACTGCTGAATTTCGAATTTTCGATTCTGAAAACTATGCTGAACCGTTTTATAGCGGCAAAATAACAGAAGGTGAGCCCTTGAATGTTGAACTTCCTGAAGCTGAATTTACGGCTAAGACTTACCGAATTTTCCTTTATAACGATTCATTCATTTACCAATGGCAGATATCGGTTAAGCTTTCAAGTCCCGAAAAACTTTCAATTTCCAAAAAGAATATCTTTTATAATGAACTTGGCAATGTGAGTTTTGATATATATAAAGACTTCTCTGTTGAACAGCTTGAGGTATTTACTCGATCCTTGAATGATTATAATTGGGATAAAAACAGCGATTATGATTATCATGAAGCTGTATCTCGTGAAAAACTACAAAATTTGTATGAGGGTAATGGAGAATTGATCTTGAAATATTTCCGATCTGACAGCACAGATGCTCATTATCTTATTCAGGTGCGGCAACGTGCTTATGAAAACAGATTTAGTGACGATGACCCATGTATTTTATCTGTTGAAGTTTGCGGAGATTCAATATTGGAGCCCTTTTATATGGAAGAGGATATTCGTTATTATCTTACGATAACAAGGATTGATGACGGTGCTGTTGCTCCGTATGCGTTGTTTGGATTTAGGTTCTATTGAAATTTTCATATTTTGTTATTTGAATAAAAAGTTAATTTGCTTTTTTGAAAGAGTGTGGGAAAACTTTTTTTACAAGAAAAAAGTTTTCCCACAATAGTTAATATTTTCAAAATTCCTTAAAAAGGAGGAAAGCCCAAGCAAGAAACTTGGGCTTTTCAAAATGAATAGAAAAAAATTTAGAGGGGAGATAGTAATTGAAAATATGATTAAAGGAGTTTTTCAATAGGTATGAACACCAATGAGTATATCCAAATCAATTTACATTTATATTATAACCTAAAAATAAAGTATAACAAGGTCTGTTCTGTGGCAGAAATGTGGGAGTTTTTTTAGTTTGGGCTTGTATGATCGTAATTGTGATTTTTTTTAAAACATGACAGGGGAGACATTGAAAAATTCTTCCAAATATGATATATTATAAGTAAGATATGAAATTTAAATCGTTGTAAGGCGGTAGAATGGAGATTATTATGGAATTATTGAAAAATGCGGAATTTGAAGCGAAATGTGCCGAAATGGCAAAAAGAAACGATTACAATCTTTATGATATAGTTTTTATTGATAAGGACGGTAAGGCATACCATTATCAGCATACACCTGCAAACAGAAGCAATAACTGTTATTCCGCAACAAAAATGTTTGCAATGACAGCTTTCGGATTCCTTTGGCAGGAAGGCAAAATAAACCTTGATGATAAGGTTTGCGACTACTTGAGAAAGTATATTAAAACAGATTACGATCCCAATTGGGAAAAGGTTACTATTGCACATGCTCTCGGTCACAGTATGGGTATTGACCGAGGATATCTCGATATTGATGCAGAGGATTGCGGTGAAGATCATATTACAGAGGCATTTAAAAAGAATCTTACATACGAACCGGGTACTACACGAGTTTACAGCGACGCTGCATACTATATACTTACCCGTGTGGCTACTGAAGCTTGCGGAGAGCCTTTGGATAATTACCTCAGCTCAAGACTTTTCCGTCCTTTGAAATTCCAAGAAATTGCAATGACAAAATGTCCTTACGGTTATGTTGTTGGCGGTACAGGGATCTATTGTCCCACAGCTGACATGGCAAAGTTGGGAAGCGTTTATCTCAATAACGGTATTTTTGAAGGTCAAAGGATCATATCAGAAGATTGGGTAAAGCTTGTTGAGGAAAAAGAATACGGTCTTGATCGATGTGAGGCAAGATCTTTCGGCAAGACAGGCGCTCACGGTCAAATGATTGCATACAGCAAAGAAACAAATAAAGTTGTTGCTTTCCACGCATATCAGTGCGGAAATTATGATTTCAGGGGAGAAGCCATCAGAGAATTTTGTGATAGCGATTATACTCTTTGCAAATAGACTGAATCTTATAAAACATGTGTTTTTTGCACAAAATTGTGATACAATTTAAGTGTAAAATTATATTGTAAAGAAAAGCCTATAAATGAAAGGAAAGATGTAAATGCCTAAGACAATTTATGTAGTGGATGACGAAAAAAATATACGTCAGATAATCCGTTCTTATCTTGAAAAAGAAGGTTACACCGTTTCCGAATTTGAAAACGGTGAAGATGCATTGGCAGGCTTTAATTCTGCAATGCCCGATATGCTTATTATTGATATTATGATGCCGGGAATGTCCGGATTTGAACTTTGCAATGAAATCAGAAAAAAGGCAAATGTCCCCATTATTATAGTTTCTGCAAGAGATGAAGAACTTGACAGAATCCTCGGTATTGAAATGGGTGCCGATGACTATATTCCAAAACCATTCTCTCCCAGAGAAATGGTTGCAAGAGTTAAAGCTGTTTTCCGCAGAATTGACGGAATGCAGGGAGATAAAGGAAATACTACGGTTTATTCCTGCCGTGATATTAAGATATTCCCCACAGAAAGACGTGTTGTTAAAGTTTCCGAAGGTACTGAAACAGAGCTTAATCTCACCGCAATGGAATACGACTTTATTTTCTTTATGGTTTCCAATAAAAACAGAGTTTTCACAAGAAGTCAGCTCCTGACGAATATTTGGGATTATCAATATATCGGAGACACACGAGCTGTTGACGACCTTGTAAAACGTATCCGTAAAAAGCTGGATGCCGCGGCTACTGATTTCTGCATTGAGACCGTTTGGGGTTACGGTTATAAAGTAACCGACGGTGCAGATACCGCAAAGGAATAAATCATGAGAAGCAGCATTACTGCCAAATTGATATTATCATATGCCGCCGTCATTTTTATGATGGCGGGTATTTCCACTAGTTTTATCTCTTTGTTTTCCGACGGTTATATTCTCAGTGAGTCAAACAAGCAGCTCCAACAGTATGCAGATGATTTGGTGGTTGCGGTTTCCACCCAACATAATGACTTAGCGTTGGCATTTCAGCTTCAAAAAACATTTACGGAGATGCGGAAAAATGACTACGCACTTGCTATTTTCGATAACGATGGTGAGTGGCAGACAGGGGTTCATTATGAATCTTTTCCCATATCTCTTGAAGAGTTTAAAAATGCCATGAAATCAAAGCTTGACCGTGAAGGTGCGGAGGTTTTGAAGCACTCTACGGGAAATTATGCACTTTTTATCCGTCATCTTTACGATATTGATGCTAATGAAAAGACTACATTGGTTTTATATATGCAGGTTGACCGTTACGGAATTGACAGATCCTTGTTTACTTTGTACTTAATGGCTTTGTGCGTTGCGGCATTGTTTGCAGTGTGTTTTGCGTTGATATTCTCAAGTACCTTGACTTTGAACCTTAAAAAGTTAAAAGTCCGTGCAAACATGTTGGCAAAGCGTAAATATGACTGCTCTATAAAAATTGAGTCCGATGATGAAGTCGGGGATCTTTCAGAGGCATTTGACGCAATGGCGAAAAGTATTGAGGAATATGATTTGAGCCAGAAAATCTTCCTGCAAAACGCATCGCATGAATTAAGAACGCCTCTTATGTCGATCAGAGGATATACCGAGGGCCTAAGGGACGGAGTTTTTGATAATACGGAAGAAATATATACTGAGATCCTTGACCAGACATCCCGTCTTGAAAAGATAATTGAAGATATTATGTACCTGACAAAAATGGAAACTTCAAGAGATGCGGTATCTTTGGAAGAAGCCACGACACTTCAAATAATTGAGGAATCTATTGACAGGGTTCAGGGTATAGCTGTTGCGGAGAATATCAGCATCATAAAAGGCGATATTGCCATAATGAATGTAATGTGTGATGTGGACAACTTTTGTGTGGCTCTTACAAACATTATTTCCAATTGCATAAGATTTGCAAAAAGCGAAGTTTATATTGAAGTTCGTCCCGTTACGAAGGGAGTTTGCTTTACTGTTTCCGATGATGGCCCCGGAATTCATGAGGATGATCTTATCCATATTTTTGACCGTTTCTATAAGGGCAAAAAAGGAAAACACGGTTTGGGACTTTCAATTGCAAAAGCTGTTGTGACATCTCATGGCGGCGCAGTTCATGCCAGAAACCGACAGGGTGACCGTTCAGGTGCCATATTTGAGATATTCTTACCTATAAAATAATTTTTTCCAAGGATTTTACAAAAAACAAACGGATATTCAAGACTTTTTTGGTTATGAATATCCGTTTTTTATTTCGATAATCATTATGAAAAACACGGGACGAAAGTAACATTGAAATTTCATGAAAAAGTTTCAGTTTACAGCTTCCATTCTGATTAAAACTATTGTATAATAAACTTGGTATTTCTTAATTTAAATCGATATTTAAGGAGGAACTGAAATTGAAAAAGATATCCTTGTTTTTGCTTGTCGTTATGCTGTTTGTTTTCGTTGCATCTTGCGACCGAAATGACGAGTTTCCGGTCGATGATGAAACAGATCAAATTGAAGCTCAGGATCCTGTTACCGTGGGAGACGGTGCTGTTATGGTTAAGACGATATATACGACAGATGATGTAGTGATTGCCGATGTCGTAGCAACTGAAGAACCTTACAATGCTGACCCTACAGGAAAAACCGATGCTACGGATGCTATTCAGAAAGCATTGTATGCAGTCGAAGATCTGGGTGGAGGAGTTGTTTTTCTGCCTGCCGGGGATTATCTTGTGACAGATACTATATATGTGCCTTCAGGCGTAATACTTCAAGGTGATTGGCAAGATCCTATTTCAACCTCTGAACCCGAATACGGTACAATTATAATCGCAAAGCCAAATGCGTTGGTCCCGAGTCAAGTCAAGAACCGTGCCGCAGAGCCCTTGTTTAACATTGAAAGTGGCTGCGGACTCGTTGGTTTGACATTCTACTATCCCGAACAGACAATCGAAGATCCTATCCCGTATGGATACACGATCTACAGCGAAGCTCCGAGAATTGCCGCATTGCGCAATATAACGATGGTGAATTCATACAGAGGCATCGGAATCGGTACGAAATTGGCATCTACACACGAGTTGATACAGAATGAGAATCTTCGTATTTGTGCTTTGGACACAGCTTTGGAGATGTATAGATCATCAGAGGTCGGAAATACGGTGAATGTAGTTGTATCACCTGCTTTTTGGATAAATGCAGGCCGTGATTTCAAATGTTCTGATCCCGAAGCTTTAAGAGCATACTGTAAAGAAAATACATTAGGCTTCGTTTTTAATGATCTTGATGATGAGCATTTCAGCTCTCTTTATTTTGAATCTTGTCGTACGGCTATTTATCTGCCTGAAACTCCGAATATTTCCCAAGGCTATTGGGGCGTAATCTACGATGTTGATATTGTAGACTGTATGTACGGAATAGTTGCCGAAGAAGTCTGCCCTTCTTTAGGTACAGCAATTGCGAATGCAAGGATAGATGCTGATTTGAAGGCTATCGTAAACAGTTCCGATATGGGAACCATTAAACTTTGCGGAATCGAGCTGACGGGAGAAGGTACGGTATGTGCAGAGGGCGGTCGCATAATGTGGGATAAGGAAAGTGATATCTCCGATTATGAAATTAAATACGGTTCATATAAAAAGCCGGCTTCTTACCTCTATAATGCCCAAGTTAAAGACCTTTCGGGAAAACTTGAAGATGCAGCTCCCATTATTCAGGAAGCATTGGACGTTGCTGCTGAAACCGGAGGAGTTGTGTATATTCCTGCAGGTGTTTACAGCATATATACTACATTGCGCGTTCCTGAAAACGTTCAGCTTCGAGGTTCGTCCCCCGTTTTTATCAGGGATTCAGCTTCAGGGGATCCTGACGGAACAGTTTTAATGTCATATGTAACTGACGGTTCTTGCATAGAGCTTTCTGCAGGAGCTGGAGTCTACGGCTTGAGAATCTTTTGCCCTGTTTATGATGTTTTCAAAGCTCACGAGATGCTTAAAAACAATGATCCGATGACGGAGTCAAATATCGGTATACGAGGTTTAGGTTCAGGCGTTTATACATATAATGTCGGAGTCACATCCACTTTTATCGGCATAGATTTTTCCGACTGTGATGATCATCTTATTAAACAGACTTTTGGTTGTACTTATAATACATTTGCTAAAGTTGGCGGAAAGAACGGTGTTGTGGAAAGTTGTTTATGCAATCCGCATTTTGTCAACCGCCAAATCTATGCGGAAATGGGTTACTGCAATCCTGAATATGCAGACGTTAACTCATGGTTAAATTGCTCAAACCAAAACGAAGCAGGTATGGGCGGCTCTGCGGGTTTTGCATTGCTTAGAGATGAGATATTGCGTGATTACTGTACAATGATCGAAGTTGTAAATGCGACAGAAGAATCTATCCACAACGTATTCATGTATGCACCCTATGAATTGATTAAGACTACCAATTCAAGTGCGTCAATAATAAACACATCCGCAGATTTCGTAGGTATGGGCTCTGTATACAGTATAACGAATAACTCTAAAGTCTCTATTGTAAACGCACTTCGTTCTGCAGGTGATTCTATCATTTGCGATGAGACTGTCACAGTAGATTTTTACAATAGAATAAATACTGTTATACCTTACGAAGGGAACTTCCACACTTCGAGAAGTTATGTCGATGAGTATGAATATACTGTTATCGACCGTATTTCTGTTGGGGATGAAGAGTCTCCTGCTTCAGAGGCCGGCTCTTCTGTAAATACAGACCCAACTTACATTAAAGACGGAAGTTTTTCTCATAAACATGATCCTCAGAGAACTAATCAAATGGAAGTGATTTATTACCGAGAGTTTGAAGAAATGGATATTTCTCAATTCATAAATGAAAAAGGTTATCTGCACATGTGGGTTTGGATAGAAGAAATGGGAACTCATCTTTGGGGTGGAGCTATTGAGATCAGTAATGAAAACCCCGAAAATAAAGCAAGATATTGGGTTCCTACATCTTGTATCACTCATCAAGGTTGGAATGAACTGTGGTTGCCGTTGGAGACTGCCCATGAACGTGGTGATTATTCGGGTCAAAAGGTTAACTGCATAAGAATATACACAGAATCAAGTGTTTTTCTTGAGCAAGAGATAACGTATTTTGATGACATTTATTTCTGTACTGCAGAATCAGATATTGTCCGTTATTGTATTGAACAGTCTCCGATCATTGAGGAAACTTCTCCCAAACCGCCAATGTCAACAATGAAGCCGACACTCGACGAAGGCTTTGAATATATCTATGTTTCAGAGTGTGAAGATAATTCAAATGCGGCAGATGGTATAACTTTTTACGTTAACGATGATCCTGCATATGTAAAACAGGGTGAACATTCTTTGATGTCAAAAGATGGAGAGAGAAAAAATGTTGATGTTTTTGCGTTTAAATTTGATGATGGCAACAGCTTGGATATTTCAGAGATAATGAATACGGGATATCTGCATTTCTGGTTATATGTTGAAGACGTAGAGACTTTTACCAATGGTCAACTCGAATTAACTTCAAGCGGTACGAATAATAAACAAAAGATCATTTGGCTTCCGAATCAATATATTTCAAGGCAGGGGTGGAATGAGATTTGGGTACCGTTGTCTGAAACTCAAGTCGGTTCTCTTGATCAATTTGATCCTACCAGACTAAATTTCATCAGGCTTTGGATGTCAACAAAAGACAGAACTTACGGAAATTATTATATAGACGATATCTACTTCTGTAATTCTATAGTTTCTGATTCGGATTTAGGCTATAAAATCGGAGATTTAAACAAATCCGGGGATCTTATAGTTGATACCTGCGATACTCTCGAAAATGTAGCTGTATCAGGTGTACGATTAATAAAAGAATCCGAAATGGTCAAAGAGGGTAAAGGTTCTTGGAGGATAGTCGGTGGCTCACAGGAAATAATAAAATATAGGTATTCGGAGAATATTAACGTTTCTCAATATGAAAACGGATATCTTCACATATGGATATGGGTTGATGATGTTTCAAAGCTCAGAGAAGGACAAATTGAAATAACATCGAGCGGAGATTGTGATAGGAACGAGTTGAATTGGAGTGTTACACAATATATTACAGTTTCAGGCTGGAATGAATTGTATTTGCCACTTGCTGAGGCTGGAATATCCGGAGGAGAGTTTGATTCTGAATCTTTTAACTATATCAGAATGTATATCTTTACACATGATGGTCAAAGTATCATGTTCTACTTTGATGATTTTAGATTTACTAATACAAAATAACAAACAGTGATATAAAAAGAGTTCGACTCATTAAGCTATTTGAGTCGAACTCTTTAACTGTTTTAAAAAAGACCTGCGATATGTACAAAAGAGGCGTTCATTTATTATTCTTTACTCTCAATAAACTCTGTTTTGCGTTGATTATATGGGTCTGAGCTTCTTTTTCCGCAAGGTCTCCGTTCCCTGATTCTATTGCTTCAAAGATCTTACGGTGTTCTGCAACAGCCGCAACTGCTCTTCCCTCGGAATCTATGGAGAGTCCTCTTGAGCTTTGAATATAATTGTGAAGTTGAGAAAGTATCTGCCTTAAAGGATTGCTTTCACTTGCCTTGTATACGGCTTCGTGAAAAGATGAGTCAAGGCTTTTAACTCTGTCGGTATCCCCCTTAGAGGCATAGAATTCCTGTAATTCCAATGTGTCTCTAAGCTTTTTTATATCTTCTTCCGAAATATTTTCTGCCGCCCAACGTGCAGCAAGTCCTTCAATGTGAACTCTTATGGTGTAAATGTCATCAACGTCTTTTTCGGAAATACCTACAACTTCTGCACCTTTGTTTGGTACGGTTTTTACCAGACCTGCAAGCTCCAGTTGTCTTAAAGCTTCTCTTACGGGGGTACGGCTTACTCCCAATTGGTTTGAAAGGCTTTGCTCTGTCAATGCTTCGCCCGGAAGAAATTCTCCTTTGAGGATTGCTTTTTCCAATATTTTAAAGACTTTTGTTGTGAGGGATCCTTGTTCAGATGTGTTTATCTTTTCCATATTGCACCTTATCATTCTTCAAGAAGCTCGGGCATATATTCGCCAACGAGGTAGAGAAGTTCTTCGTCGCTGATAACAGTCTGCCTTCCGTCCTGATACTGAGCATCGATCCACTCTTTCATTTTAACTATACGTTCGTCTTTTTTGTCAACCCAACATTCAACGGGAAGCTTGAAGTGGTTGTTTATCCAGAATGCAATAGCCGCAAGTCCCGATACATTGTTTATAGAAACATTTGCAGGACGGTTCAGTATCTTTCCTGTATCAAAAATATTATAGATCTCTTCATCCTTCAGAAGCCCGTCAGCATGTATTCCTGCTCTGGTAACATTGAAGCTTTGGCCAACAAACGGAGTCATGGGTGGGATTTCATAATCGAGTTCTCTTTGATAATAGTCTGCAAGTTCTGTAATGACCGTTGTGTCCATACCATCGGTCGTACCTTTAAGGGAAGCATACTGCATAACCATTGCTTCAAGGGGAATATTTCCTGTTCTTTCGCCAATACCGAAAAGGGAGCAGTTTACTGCACTTGCACCGAAAAGCCATGCGGTTGCCGCGTTTGCGACAGCCATATAAAAGTCATTATGTCCGTGCCATTCAAGCATATCGGAGGGAACATCGGAGTATTTCTGCAAACCGTAAATAAGGCCTGCAACACTTCGGGGGAGAGCTACTGCTGTATAGGGAACACCGTAACCCATTGTATCACAAACTCTGATTTTTATGGGAACGCCTGTTCTTTCGGACATTGTCATAAGTTCATTTACAAAGGGAACGACAAAACCAAAAAAGTCTGCTCTTGTGATATCTTCAAAATGACATCTGGGACGAAGTCCTGCTTCAATTGCATCTTCAACTACGGAAAGGTAATGAGTCATTGCCTGAACACGGGACATTTTGAGTTTATTAAAAATATGATAATCGGAACAGCTTACAAGAATACCCGTTTCTTTAATTCCGATGTCTTTTACAAGTTGGAAGTCTTTTTTTGACGCACGGATCCACGTTGTGATTTCAGGGAATTTATATCCGCGTTCCATACATTTGTAAAGTGCGTTTCTGTCCTTTTCGCTGTAAACAAAAAATTCTGTCTGACGGATAATGCCTTTGGGACCGCCAAGCTGATGTAGTTTATCATAGATATGGACCATTTGCTCAACAGTATAAGGAGCTCTTGACTGCTGACCGTCACGGAAAGTAGTGTCTGTTATCCATATTTCTTCAGGCATATTCATGGGAACACGGCGGTGGTTAAATGATATTTTTGGAACTTCTGTGTAAGGGTAAAGATCCCTGTAAAGATTCGGTTCGGAAATGTCCTGAACTTTGTATCGGTATGTTTCTTCTTCAAGAAGGTTTGTCTTTTTATTTATTTCAAGCATCTTTTTCTTTGCTCCTTATTCTTTTGCTTTTTGGTATACTTGTATCATTGTATGATTGTATACAATTTCCAATATTATAATATATTACCTTGATAAAGTCAAGGGGGGAATCAGGTCTTTTTTGTGAAATTTAAAAAGAAAAGACATTGACATCAGCAAAGTTTTATGATATAATTACATTGAATTAATATATTAAATCCGGGGGTATAAAACTATGAAAAAATTATTCGTATTCCTTTTGGCAGTTCTTTCCGTTTCAATTATTTTCTCATCATGTAGTAGTTCAGATGTTGAAATTCCTGAATTTTTTAAGGAGTCTATTATGGATGAACCACGTTATTTCCCGAAACCTGATGAGCCTGATTTTCTTTATACAATTGATCGTGGTCCTCTTACAAACTATGAAAAGATAATGCTTGCTTCCATGCAGGGGGTCACCGCAAAAGATAAGCCTTGTATATATATCCTTGAAAACGACAGTTACAGGTTGTGGCTTGACAGAATTGTTGCAGATAAGGGGATCGTTACTGAGAATGAAAACGATGTTTACGCTCTTTTAAGTAAGGTTGCGGAATCAATAAACGGTTATATTCTTTACGATTTGGCAGATAACACCTCTCTCAATGTTGCAACATCTCTTGCAGGAATCAACAGGGCTATTCTTGTTGACTATCATATTGAAGAAACCATTAAATCAATGGGATTTGAGTGCATTATGGATGTGAGGGGACTTGATGACCGTTGGCTTTATAATAATTACAAAGATAAGTTCGGGCAAGGTGAGGATCTTCTTAATGATGAATTTATCCTCGAACAAAGAGCTTTGGAATATGATGACAGAAATTTTCTTTTGAGAGACTATGCGATCTTCTGTAATATGGCGTGTATTTATCAAAGTGATTCACCCCTTAAAGATGCTTTTCTTAAGAAACTTAAGAATGACAGTGCTATTATCGGTTGGGGTGACGGAGATAAGGTCGGGGAATCCGAATTGGGTACGATTGCCGCAATTAACGGTGTTATGCAGATTGCAAGTGACTGGCATGCAAATCTTTCAGTTCTTTCTTCGATTCGTCCCAAGGAAGAGATAATCAAACAGCATACAGCAACCGATCCTGAAAAATTGGAGACTGAAAATGTTCACTATGTTACTTTTATTTGGTCTGACGGAGATAATATTCAATGGACTTCGGGAAGTTTTCCAAATAATCCTACTTTTTGGGCATCAGAGTCACGCGGAAGATATAATATAGGTTGGGGTATCAATCAGCTTCTTTATGAGGCGGCACCTACGACGGTTGAATATTTCTATGAAACTGCCGCAAATAATGAAAACGGTAAGGATTATTTTGTTGTTGGTCCCCATTATGCATATGCAACGAAATATGAAAAAACGCTTAATGATTGGACCTATAATCTTAATGTTCTTATGGGAAAAACTGATTTGAAGTATGTTATGATAAACGAACTTGATACAATGAATGTATTCCCCGAAGCTTTTGATGAATATACCGAACATGAAAACATTCACGGTCTTTTCTATCTTGAATATGAAAAATATCACAGGGAAAACGGAAAAATAGTTTGGTCAAACGGCAAACCTGTTGTTTCTGCGAAGTATGCGATTTGGGATCCCAATGGTATGGATGATGCAACTCCCGAAGACTGTCTTGAAAAATTGAATTCTGCACCTGTAGATATAACTTCAGAAGATGGTTATTCTTTCGTTATTATTCATGCGTGGAGTGGATATACAATGGATGACATTTGCGATATGATTTCCGAACTTGACGATCACGTTAAAGTTGTAACTCCTGATGAATTCATGCAGCAGATAATGAGAAATGTAAAACACGACTAAAAAATGAAATCAACCGACATATTACCGGGAAGTTCCCGATGTCGGTTGATTTTTAATTTAACCAAAAATGTCAGCTAATTCTTTGTTTAAGTCGTAATCTTTTCCACCAAAGTAGATTTCTGCAATGTCTGATTCTGCAGGGGAAATTATATCATAAGCAAAATCAACCTTTGGAGAAGCTCCTGAAAGGTCAATGGTCATTGTAATCATTGCCATGTTTGCTACATAATCTTTTTTTAGAACTTTGCTTTCTATTATTCGCTTTTGGTTTGTTGTTATTCCCGTAAGTTCAATTATATCTTCAAGAGTCATGTGCGGATAATCTACACCGCCTTTTAATACATGAATTCCTTCGTTGAAAACATCTCTGTCAACGATATTCTGAAGACCTAAAAGCTCAAGATTTGACTCAATTGCGATCCAATCTCCCACCATAAGGTCCCAATATTCAAGTTGGTCTTCATTTTCTCGCTCTTTTATTTTCGTTGTTATCATTTGATAGTCTTCTTCTGTCATAGCCCACGGCATATGAGCCTCACCCACAAAAAACATTTCTTCTGCAAGCATTTTTATTTCTATTTTTTCATCGTAAGCTTTATACCAACAGTAAGGTTCCCAATCTTTTTCAAATGGATCGTAATATCCCGGAATTGTAGAACCTGTTACCAGTTTTGCAATCTCTTCACCGTTGGAATCATATACATAAAAGTCTGAGTCCAGGTTTATGATTTTTGTATACTTGGTACTCAGCTCATATATGGAAATTTGCGGTGATGTGTGGGAGTTTGTGCTGAACATGTTGACCGAAACATTGAACTTGTCCGTTCCCAAAAGCAAACGTTTTGATTCATAATTGGTTCGGGGGATCTCTTCCCAGTCATTTGGATGATCTTGCTTATACTGTTCGTAAAGCCTTTCATGCTCGTATATCAAAGTCTCTTCTTTTTCTGTTGATGTACAGCCCATTATCGAAACAAGAAGTATTGCAGAAATCAATCCTGTAAGTATTTTTCTCATATTGTGTTCAGTCCTTTTTTATTTACATTATAACATATGCAACTCGTCGTGTCAAGGGTTTTTATGATTTTCACAAAAATGCTTGACAATAAAGCCTGAATATGGTAAAATAAATAAAAAAGTAGTATTATGGAAGGAATTTATGCTATGGACAATATTTTTCTTAATGGAATACCCGCTTATGACGGCGGTAAAATTTTAGAAGCTGTTGATGTGGGCGCAGGACTTTACGATGACAGACAGCCTCTTGAAAGCTACGATACAGTTTTTCATGTGGGGGATAAATATACGGAAGAAGACTTTAAGCAGAAGATGCTCGATATGAAACGTACCCACAGAGCGCATCTTGAAACTTCCAAGGACGGTGTAGCAGCTAGAATATGCAATGATATGAGACTTATCAGATTGCTCTGGAAAGACGGAGAAGTAAAGGAAGTAAAATTTCTTGATCCCGAACCTCAGCAAAACGAAGATAAAACTTCTTACATAAGAGTTATCAGAGAAACTTCCGAGTCTGAATTTCTTGCATATATTGAAAAGCTTCTTGCGGACGGTTTTGAGCTTGATTATGAAAATAAAATTGAAAACAACCTTTTCAGAGAGCTTGTAAAAGGCGACAAGCATGTTTATGCATATTATATGGCAAATACTCAGACTGCAAGAGTTGTAGACGACAGAACAAGCGTCAGACTTTCCGAATTTGGTTATGAATGTGAAGCACTTGAAGGTGAAAAGGTTGAAGTATATCAGTATGGTCATCATTACGGCAGTATGAGAGCAGGCTTTACTTGTGACTGCGGTATGCTGTATATCGTAAAATTGGCTGATAATTCTGTATTTATCGTTGACGGTGGTGAATATGAACAGTCTTCCGACTGTATCGTTGACCATATAATGCAAATCATACGAAACATGACCAAAACTCCCGAAGGTGAAAAAGTCAGGATTTCAGGGGTACTTATCACTCATGCTCATGATGACCATATGGATCTTTTCAGCAAGCTTTTGCGTGTTTACCATGACGAACTTTCTCTTGAACGTGTTATTTTTAACTTTACTGCAAGAGACCATTTTGCATTGATGCCCGAAACTTATATTATGATCGACCGTATCAATAAATATTATCCTGATGTAAAATATCTCAAAGCTCATACAGGACAGAAATTCATGCTTGCAACATCTCTGTTTGAAGTTATCCAGACCCATGAAGACGGTATCTGGGAAATTGAAAACGAAAGATTCCATGGCTTCAGAGGTTTTAATGATACATCTACAGTTCTTCGTATCGGAATGGACGAGGGTAAGAAATTTGTAATCCTTGGAGACGTTGATGATGATGCTGAAATGATGATGTTAAAACATTTTTCCGCAGATTACCTCAAAACCGATATCGTTCAGGTTGCCCATCATCTTATAAATCTTCTTAAATATCTTTATGATGCAATGAAACCTTCTGTCGCTTTGATACCTCAGGATTCCGACGAAAGAGAAAAGGAGAATAATCCTGAGCTTGAAGCTGTGCGCAGAAATGTTGCCGAAGATAAGATATACTTTGCATATGACGGTACATTTGGCTTCAGAGTGGAAAACTGCGAAATCGTTAAGTTCTACAGTGAATCCAAGGTCGGAGATGGAGTTTACGACGGCTCCGAAATCTAAATAAAACGGTGTTTTTTATATAAATGTTGGGATAATACTCAACATTTATTATTTTTATTAATAAAAATGAATAAATTAAAGTATTATACTGGTATTTATTGAAAATATAAGACCTTGGTCATCGTTTCAGACAACATAAAGTCTTAAATTTATCTGTATAAAAAGTCTTCTCATTGTGGATCTTATCTCTTTTTATTGCACAAACCGTTGTGCATAACCGCATCTTTTGCAAAGATCCTCAGTAGCGTTGCCGCACTTAAATCCTTCAACTATAGCAACCGCTCTTTCAGAGTGCAGAATTTCTTCTATGTCTTCATTAAAAATATTTCCTAGAGCAATCTTTCCGTCACTGTCAAGACAGCAGGGAACCACCGTGCCGTCAGCAAGAATGCCGAATTGGTCCCTAAGACCGTAGCAGTAAAATCTGTTTCCCTGAATTTCAGCTTTACTGTCAGGCCAGTCAAAGCGTTCTCCGAATTCAAGAAAAATTTTATCCCGTATTTTGATTCCACGAGAATTCTCAACCCAATCACCCGGAATATTTTGTTTAAGAATCTTCAAAGCTGATTCATTTTTACCTTCGTCAAAGCCTTTATTCCAAAGGCGGAAAACCACAATAGTTCCCACATTTGCGGCATTTTTTGCAAAATCGGCAAGATTGCATATATATCTGACATGAGCTTCATCATTGTCTTTTTCGAAGCTATGCAAGGATAAATTTATCTTGTGGATTCCTGTATTCAAAAGCTCGTCCTGTCGGTCAGGTAAAAGCGTTCCGTTCGTGGTCAGAATCGATTTATACCCACGGGAACCTGCCAATTCAATAAACTTGTGAAGAAGTGGATGTGTAAGTGGTTCACCCATCAAATGATAATAAATATATTTGGTGTGCGTTGTTAACTTGTTAAGAATACACACAAACTCTTCAGTACTCATCTGCTTCGGTTTACGGCTGTGACCGTGACAGAAAGAACAGTTCATATTGCATATATTTGTGATTTCCACATAGACCTTGTTATACATATCTTCTCCTGATACCTTTAAAATATTTTATATAAAAACAAATGAATTTTAATGTTAAATTACCACTATGTCTTCTTTCACAGCAAGAACTTCGGGAATGTCGACCTCAAAAGAAAGGGTTCTGTCTTTAAATTTAATATCAAAAAGCTGTTTGGGGTGAGCAGGTGATTTCCTGAGACGAACGCGGTTACTTATGAACATAAAACCACCTTTTCCGTCTGAACTCAAATCGCAACGGAGAGTAGATTCATCTCTGAAATCTTTCGGCATAACGTCCGACAAAATAGAATCCATGGGCGTAACCATTTCTCCGCCATATTGTGGCATGATTCTTTCATTAAATTCAAGAGTGTTTGATTGCTGAATAATAATGATTAACTGATTTAAACTGAAAACATTGTATTTACAGGTAATTCCTTATATTATGAACAGTTTTATTCAAAAAGTCAGATCATAGTTTCAAGACTTTCATTTAGCTGTGATTTACTCGCCTATATAATTTATTATATCATAAATCCTGCAAAATTTCAATTATGTTAGTTGAAAAAATATGTTTATCGTAAAAATAATTATTTATCTTTTTCAAGAATATCGGATTCAGTTTCTATTTTTTAATACTGTCTTTTTTGATTTCTGATTTCAGTTCTTTAACCCACGCTGACCATTCGCAATTCTTTTGACCATATGTAAGGTTTTCTTCATGTTCACGGGAAAGCCATGTGGAAATGTCGGCTTCATTATGGGAAATCAGGGCTTCTAAATTGTCAAGCGACTTAAACAGCTTTACCTCAGGGGTCCCTCTTGTGTTCATTTTATCAAAGAGTGATTGTAACTCCGTTTGCGTGTCAGTAGGTAAAACTGACAATAGTTTTGTAACAGCAACAGTTTCATCCTGCTCATTTTGAGACATTTTCAAAAATGCAGGAATATCTCCGGTGATTGCTTCGCCAAAATCGTGAATGAGGCACATCTTGACAACCTTGTTAATGTCAAGTTCCGGATACTCATCTGCACATAACATAGCTATCACCGCAAGCCGCCATGAGTGTTGCATTTTAGTTTTTCGATCTTATTTAAGAAATCAATATAGATCCTTTATTTCATGTGTTTTCCTCTTAAGCAAGTATTATTTTTTTCTAATAACCTTGCAATTTAGTCTTCTGGTTTAAAGTATAATTGTATCAATTTGGTATCACTCATGGTATCGATGACAAGATATTTGCAAAAAGGGCCCAAAAACACAACGATTTTCGGGCACTTGTTAGCCATTAGATATCTCAGCATTTTCTTTTTATCTTCCATAAGGCAAAACTTTTTATCCTCTATCTTTCCTCATTTTCTCCCAAAAGCAACTACTTATCACAAAACATTTTCCTCATTTTTTCTGCAATGGCAACTACTTATCTAAGAAAAAATAAAAGAAAAATATGTGATGAAAAGAGGATTCTTTTGCTCAAAAAAAGAAGAAAAAGGGAAAAAACACAAGAAATTATGCTGAAAAGTACTTAGATTCCCAAAATTGTATGTGGCAAGGACTTACTTATAACAAAAAAAGACCTTGTTCATCTGTGGATGAAACAAGGTCTAAAATACTATTTTTAGATAAGATTTTTCTTTGAGGAAAGGATAAAGGAAATTACCTCAGAAAGAATAAATCAGATTTGCTGGGATATTAGATATTATTCCCACTCGCTCCCGAAAAAGATAACCTAAACAATTTTGCATAGGCGGTTTGGCTCGTGGTATCTCATACATCTGTATTATCCATATAGTATGGACTATCAGATTTTTTGTTGCCATAGTGTTGCCACGCTGACAAAGGTATTATACACTAATTACTCCAATATTTCAAGTTTTTTTGAAAAAGCGGCAAAGAATTATCAACCTCTTTGCCGCTTTGTTGTATCTGAAAACCACTAGCGGTGCTGGTGGTTCCAAAAAGCTTTAGCTATGGGTAGACAAAAATATCCTCCTTTGGTATAATAAAAGCGGCTGCCAACCGAAAATAAAAACCAAAGGAGGAATCAAGTAATGAAACTTG
>JAZSMD010000083.1:0-11708 GCA_045535665.1 Eubacteriales bacterium | reverse complement strand
GGCAGATACAGTCCCACATGGGGAGGTTAATTTTATGGAAAACATTATCAGAGTAAAAAACGGCGAATCCATCGCTGTGGCTCAGCAAAAAGCAAGAGAATTAAAGGATTCAACTGTCATTGTTGAAAAAGGTGTTTACAGAGAAGCTCTTGAATTTGACGAAAGAGACAACGGAACAACGTACATCGGTGAAGGAGCTGTTATTACAGGAGGTCTTAAAATATCTTTCGGTGAAACTAAGGATATTTCCGCGGAAATAAAAGAAAGACTTACTCCTGAAGCGGCTGAAAAAGTGAGATGTGTTGACTTGACTGCTTACGGTTTCAGTAAGGACGATTGGGGTAACGTCTATCCCATAGGCGCATATCATACAGCAAGAAAGTACGACAAAGCGAAAATGGGTGTAAATCTTGAAGTTTTTTCCGGTGGTAAAAGAATGAATCTTTGCCGTTATCCTGATTCGGGATATCTTAAGCTTGACGATATTCTTGATCAGGGGGACCCCGGTGAATTCCCAAATCAGAACTATTGGGAAGGTTGGGAAGACAGAAGAAACCACCGTGGCGGAGCTTATATTATAGACAGAGAAACGAATAAGCATATTTCAAAATGGAAAAACCCCGAAACTGCTTGGATATTCGGCTATTTCAAGCATGACTGGGCGGATGCCTCAACGCCATTGAAAAAGATAAATAATGTAAACAGAACTATTTATCCCGAATACGTTGCAAGATTCGGAGCAAGACCCGAAGCTGACTACTATTTTTTCAACGTTCTTGAAGAACTTGATGCACCGGGAGAATATTACCTTGACCGTGAAACAGGTATGCTTTACGTTTATACCTATTCGGAAGTTGATACTGTTGAAATCTCTTTCAGCGAAAAACCTCTTATCAAAGCTGAAAACGTTGAGAATATGACTTTTGACGGGTTTGAGCTCAAATGTACCCGTAACAGCGGTGTTGTTGTGAAAGGAAACAGGAATACAATTAAGAATTGTCTTGTGAAGAACGTTGCAACGCACGGAATTGTTGTTGACGGTTATGAAAATACAGTTGATAACTGCGAGGTCACACGCACGGGCTGTGGCGGTATCTACCTCAGCGGCGGCGACAGAATGACACTTAAGCCTGCAAATAATAAAGCGACAAATAATCTGATACACGATTATTCCGAGGTTTATCAGACGTATCAGCCCGGTGTGAATCTTACGGGTGTGGGGCAGATTTGCGCTCATAATGAGATATACAATACGCCCCACGAAGCAATACAGTACATCGGAAACAGCCATTTGATCGAATATAACTATTTGCACGAGGTCGTTCTTTATTCCGCAGATGCCGGAGCTATCTATACGGGCAGAGATTTTGCGGGCTATGGAACGGTTATTCGTTACAATATTCTCAAGAACGTAGGAGGGGAGACCCTTCATCCCGAAGGTATTTATTGGGACGATGCTCAACCGGGTCAGACGGCTTACGGTAATATTCTCGTAAACGTAGGACATTGGGGTATAGAGGTCGGCGGCGGCAGAGATAATGTTGTCCGTGATAATATAATAGTAAATTCAGGCGGTGAGCCTATCCATTACGACAGCCGTGCTTATGACGGATTTTTCCATGACGGGTGGTACAGGTCTCATATTCAGGTGGAAAATGAAGGGGAGTATGAAAACCTTGTCAGATATCCCTATAAAGAAGGTGTCTGGGCTGAAACTTTCCCTGCACTTGCTAAAGTTGAAATAGCTTTTGCAAAGAAGGATTCCCCCGATTTCGTTGTGTATCCTGCAAATTCTGTTGTTGAAAACAATATTATAATCCGAGATAAGGGTAACAATTTCGATATTTCGGATATCACCTACAAATACAGTAAGATTGGTGTAAATCCCGAATATAAAACCTGTGAAGAGGCAGGCTTTGACATTGAAACCTTGAAATTTAAGGTTCAACCCGAAAACTTTCCCGAAATACCCGTGGAAAAAATCGGCAGAAATAAATAAAATAAAAGACAGGAGAATCTTTGAGTGATTCTCCTGTTATTGCGTTAATAGTGATATTCTTCTATTTCGGTAAATTCAAGACCTGTATTGTCTATTGTAAGATTCATGATTAATCTTAAAACAAAATATTTACCGTCTTTTTCCCAATATATATATCTGTATCCGTTATAGTCGGAATAATAAACCTCCGTATCGGGATAGTTTGTATATTCCTGAGTTGTTGAAAAACCGAGTTCTTCAAATTTTTCGATGGATGTCAGCTCTTCGGACCAGGTCAATATTACTTCATATGTCATATTGTTGTAACACGCATAGGTGAAGTAACTGTTTTGTCCCATTTGATTCATTTGATAATCCGCGGATAAAACTGTCGGTCTGTACAATGTTTCAACAATTGAAGGTGCAGGGAAGGTTGAAGGCATTTGAGGTACAACGGGTTTTGGTTCTGCTGCTGTTCCTGTAGTTACATGAACCTTGTTTTCACCTGTAGATTCGGGGGCTGCAGGTGCCATCGGAGCTTCCGGTTCTACCGGAACAGGAACGGGAACAGGTTCAACGGGGATTGCATCGTCTGTAGATGGAGTTGTTTCGGCATCGGGAATTAAAATATCTGAAGGCTCAGGTGTTGGGTCGTACCAGTCGTTTCCTGCGGCATCTGTTGCTGTCGGATTTTCAATTTCATCCCAATAGTTTCCGTTTAGATCACGTCCTCCTGCATCTGAAGCTGAAGGGTTTGTTGGCATGTTTTCAGGGGTAGGCGTATTATTTTGTGTTACATAAACAGAATATTCATTATCTTCACCGGGTGAAACGTCCTCCTTTACGTCTTTTGTTTCATCGGAGTCGTTTTCTGTATATACAGAATCTGTTTCGCCTGAATATAATGCAACGTCCAATCTTTTGTTTTCTTCGTTTGCAATATCGTCCTGCAATAAAGCATCGTTGTTTATGAGTCCGCCTGTAATTACGATGAACGCCAGAATTACGCAAGCCGCTGTTGAGGCGATAATTTTAAATGACTTGCTTGATGTAAAGCGTATAAAGGGATTTCGTTCAATCGTTTTTAATCGAGCTAAAGTGTTTGCTGTAAAATCGGCACTTGGTTCTGAGGTGCAATCTCTTAATGCAGATTTAAGTTTTTCTATCTTTTCGTATTCTGTTCTGCATTTTTCACAGTTATTTATATGTTCGTGAAAATTTGAACAGAGTTCTTCAGAGGCTTCTCCGTCAATTATATCATAGATGTCATCGGTGGACACGCAATTCTTTGAGATCTCATCTTCCATGATTTATTCTCCTTTCTTTGTTTTTTTCATTTCTTACATTGGGTTAGACGTCGAAATTCTCTAAATGTTCCACTTAGTTTGTAACATTTTTCTTAACGAGGTTCTTGCTCTGTTTAATCTTGATTTCATTGTACCGTCTTTTAATCCCGTTATTTCCATTATTTCTTCGTAGGAGAAACCATGTATATCTTTTAATTCAATAAGCTGTCTTTGATCTTCGGGAAGCTTTTGTAAAGCAGCTTGTATGTCCTCTTTCATTTGTTTATCCTCGAAGTCCTTTTCGGGAATAAATCTTTCTCCCGCAAGGGTCAGTAACTCGGCATCTTCGGGATCGTCCAATGTTTTTGTGGTTTTCATTTTTTTATTGTTTTTTTTCAGAAAATCCAATGATCGGTTGTATGTTATTTTATATATCCATGTTGCAAGGGAGGAGTTTCCTTTGAAACTGCTTATGGATGTGTATATTCTGATGAAAACTTCTTGCGCAATATCTTCCGCATCGGAATGATTCTTCACTATAGATAATGCTATTCTGTATACTTTTGTTTGATTTTCGCTGATAAGTCTGCTGAAAGCTTTTTCACTTCCTGCTTTCAGCTCTTTTATGAATTCCTGTTCCTGTATGTCTACAGTTGTGTTGAATTCAACAGAATCACTCATTTGAACCTCCTTCCGCCGCTATTGCGGCATAAATACTTCTCGGTATTATTTCTGTAAGTATCCTTGTATAAGGTCGTATATATCTTTCTTTGTTGAAGCTTCAAATATCTTTGTTTTCAGCTTTGTTCCGCCGTAGAGACCTTTCATATACCATGCCATATGCTTTCTTGCTTCGGGAATGGCTTGTCTTTCGGGCTTGAATTCGCACATAAGTTCCAAATGTCTTAATGCCGCGGAAAGCCTTTCTTCAACGGATATTTCGGGATATGTTCCTGTTTTTAAATATTCTTTTATATGTTCAAATATAAACGGATTTCCGTATGCGCCTCTGGCTATCATAAGGTCGTCGCATTTTGTTATTTCCAAAACTCTTTTTGCATCTTCGGGGCTGAAAATATCTCCGTTTGCAACTACCGGGATTTTTACAGCTTCTTTAACTGCCGCAGTTATTGTGTGGTCTGCAGTACCTGTGTATAACTGTGCTCTAGTTCTTGGGTGTACGGCTATTGCGGAAGCTCCGCTTTGCTCAATAACCTTTGCAAATTCAACTGCATTTATCGTTTCGGACGTGTATCCTGAACGAAATTTTACAGTAATCGGGATATTAGTCGCTTTTACCATTGCCTCAACGATTTTTCCTGCAAGTACAGGGGTTTTCATCAAAGCGCTTCCGTCACCGTTATTGACTATTTTAGGCATTGGGCAGCCCATATTTACGTCTATGAATTCAGGAGAATATTCTTCCGCAACTTTAACGGCATAAGCCATGATCTCAGGCTCATTTCCGAAAAGTTGTATACCAATGGGTCGCTCTGCATTTGAAAATGTGAGCAACTCTTTTGTTTTTTTGTCTTTATAATAAATCCCTCTGGAGCTTATCATTTCGGTTACTGTGATGTCAGCACCGTGTTCTTTGCATATCTGTCTGAAAGCTCTGTCGGTAATACCTGCCATTGGTGCAAGGAAAAGCTTTGCCAAGGATGAACCCTCTTCTGTAAGTATTATTTGTTTCAATTATAATTATATAACGAAATCGGATAAATGTCAATAGTGAAAGTAGACCGTATATATAAAAGTTCAAGAAAATCCCATAAATTCACACAATTTTCTTTATTCTATTATAGTATATTATTCATGAAAAAAGAGAAATCTCCCTCATGAAAAGAGGAAGATTTCTCAAAAATACTTTTGCGTTTAAAGGCTTTTCAATGGCATAATTGCCTTTGTTTCCGTTATTTGAAGGAGTTCTGTTTCGCTTTCGATATCTGCCGTAAAAGGATAATTTTTCATTGTTTTTTCAAAGAGATTCTTTGTTTTTAATGCTGTGGGAATATCCTTTTTGATCAAAAGCTCATATGCGTAATTCGTTCTTATTACTGTGGGGAAAGTTTTCATGCTTTTCATAAAAGCTTTTGTTTCTTTATCCAGTAATGATTCAACTTTTTCAACGTCGGGCATATCTTTTATCATTTCGCAGAATGAAAGCTCACATTTCATCAGATTTTTATGTAAGCCTAACAGTTCAGTTTCTTCGGACAGGAATTTTTCCATTAAGGCTTCCGCATCGGTAAATTTCAGTTCGTCCATAAGTCTGTTGCAGGCAATAACTCCGAGAACTGAGACCATGCTGTTTTTCATTTCCTCATCGGTTGGTGCTTCAAACCATTCTTCGGGCATATCCTTAAGTCGGATCCCATTTGCTGTGTATTCGCTTATTTTCATCTGTACCCATAATGATCTCATGGCTTTGGGGTCTTTGCTTATTGAAAGAGTATTGTAACCGTCATTATCTACAAGCCCCACACGCATGGGGATTCCGTTCAGCAACGCATATGCCAAACCGATAATTGCGGACATATAAAGAATAATATTCAGTATGTCTGTGTTTTTGAATATTATACCCAAAACAATAAAGATCAGGGCTGATATTAAATTCAGTATAGAACCGCCTAAGTTATATAAAACATAGGGTATCTTACCGTCTTTCATTTCGGGAGGGCTGAGCAGACACTGACCGCCCGTCCCCGCAATGCTCATTCTTTTGAGCTTGATTTTACCGTTTGTTTTAACAAAAATAAACGACCCTATTCTGAATGAGACGAACTTATATCCCGTAAGTAAGCCGAATATTAGATGCCCGCCTTCGTGAATTATTATCTGGAGAAACATTACGATGTACATTGTTGCAAATAAGATCACAAATCTGAAAAGTGAATCATCTTTTGATAAAACGTGTTCTGCTATAAGTATTCCGCAGAAGAAACCTATTGCCATAAAAAATAGTATCGCAATAAAGTTTTGTAGTTTAAATTTTTGTTTATTTTCTTTTTTCATTTTGTATCGCTCCTTTTCTGATTTAGTATACCACATTTTTTTACAAAAATCAAGTACTATCTTGACAAACTCTCTTTTATGATGTAAAATAACATATGTAAAATGCAAATTAGGAGTTTTGATTTATGGATATATTCAATAATGCTAAATTTATTTGGTGTAAAGGCTTAGAATCGCAGGTCAACTGTTATGTTGATTTTTATGAGAAAATTACGGTGAAAAAGGGTGCAAAATACCGTATTTACATAACGGCTGATTCCAATTATGTTCTCTATATAAACGGAAAATACGCGGAATGCGGTCAGTTTGCCGATTATCCCGATATTTGTAAGGTGTACGACGATTTTGATATTACAGAATATTTTTCAGAGGGTGAAAATGAGCTTAAAATTATAGGATATTGCCAGAATGAAGACAGTTCCACATACCGCAAGGGTATTCCCGGTGTTATGTATGTGGTTACGGAAGACGGTATTCCCGTGGTGAGTTCGGGAGAAGCTACAAAAGTTGTTCCCGACCCAAATTATAAAAGCGGTTCTGTGGATAAAGTTTCGGGACAGTTATCATTTTCTTTTGAATGTGACCTTACTTTTGATAATGCAGAGTTCGGAGAAGTTGTTGAAACAAGGACTTTTGAAAAGCTTTCTCCACGTCCAATTAAAAAGCTTGAAGTAAAAGATTCTCCATCCGTCCGTTTAATGGCAAACGGCTCATTTGATGATGGGGAAATTACAGATACCATGGGCAAGAGAATGCAATATGCCTATATGGGATTTGGTGAGAGATACGAAAATATTGATTGGAATAAAGGTCTTTCTCTTTTAAGAAAACCCGAAAAGGATGGTGTTTATACTGTTTTTGATATTGGCAGAGAAGAATCTGGCTTTATTACATTTGATGTTGAAGTCTCCAAAACTACTGAAATTTTAGTCGGTTGGGGCGAGCATCTTGACGATGTCAGAGTAAGAACCATTATAGGAAGCAGAAATTTTGCAGGCAGAGTAGTCATTCCTGCAGGAAGAACAGTATTTACGCATTATTTTAAAAGGTGCGGAGGCAGATACGTTTCCTTACATTCCTATGGACCCGATATTAAAATTCATTATATAGGTATTATTCCTACGGACTATCCCACAACTGCTGATATATCTTTCACTTGTGCAGACCATTTACATAATGAAATATATGAGACTTGCAAGAGAACTTTACTTTTATGTATGCACGAGCATTACGAGGACTGCCCTTGGAGAGAACAGGCTCTTTATGGAATGGATTCGAGAAATCAGATGCTTTGCGGTTATTATACTTTCAAAGAGTACGATTTTGCAAAAGCCTCTATTCGTTTAATGGCGCAGTCTATCCGTGAGGACGATTTGCTGGAACTTTGTTCGCCTGCAAGGGTTTCAATAACGATTCCTTGCTTCTGCGCTATCTTTTCCATTCAGTTATGGGAATATCTTCTTTATTCGGGGGATATTGAATTTGCAAAAGAAATGCTTCCCGTTGCAGAGCGTATTTGCCGAAAATTTATATCTCTTACAGATTCAAACGGCCTAGTTCCCATACTTAAGGAATATGAGTATTGGAATTTCTATGAGTGGCAACCGGGGCTGTCGGGATATATCGGTAAGGAAAACTCCGAGGATGAGATCTCTTACGATATGCCTTTACAGGCTTTTGTGTCAATGGCATTCGGAAGCTTGGGTAATATTTACGCACATCTTGGTGATATTTCAAATTCTGAATTTTGGACATATGCTGCAGATAACTTAAAACGTGCAACACACGATACTTTATACAATGAAAAAGATAAATATTACTATACGAAAAAAGCGAAGATGTCAGGGGAGAGATTCCATTTGTCTCAGCTTGCTCAGGCTTTGGCTGTATACAGCGGAATAACTCCCGAATCTGAAATAGACGATGTTTTGAATTCAATGGTAAATAACGGTGAGCTGATAAAAATAACATTGTCCAACAGTATTTATTATTATGAAGCATTGCTCAAAAGACCCGAAAAATACGGTCGCTACGTTTTTGACGATATCGCAAAAACATTCGGTGCTATGCTGAAAGCCAATGCGACAACATTCTGGGAGACTGCTCTGGGTGGAGACGATTTTGATTTCGCAGGCAGCTTGTGTCACGGTTGGTCAGCTATCCCATCGTATATTTATTTCCGTTACTGTCTCGGAATTTACCCCGATAGTCCTGCGGATATCAAGCGTCATAAAGCAATTCCTTCCGAAATTACGGGCTTATATGAAGTGAAAAGCGATTATTTTAATGATTAAATGACTTTACAGATCCTCTCATGAAAAAAAAGAGAGGATTTGTCGCATATAAATATGATATTTTACGCAAATATATTGAAAAATTGCTGAAAATGTGGTAGAATAATAGAGAATATAGATTAGCATGAAACATAAATCAGAATAAATCTATTGTTCTCATAGTTTCATGCAAAATTCAAGTTAAAAATGGGACCCTATCCCATTTTTGTTTGACAAGCAAACTCACTTGAATTTAGTGATTCAGTATTTGTGCCGCTGTTCGGACAGCGGTATGAGTGATTAGTATGAAAGGAATTATATGTATGAGTTTTACGGAAATTATTAAAAACAGCGTGCTTGAAGAATTTTCAGGAGGTCTTTCTGTCGAAAAGGTGCTGATCTCCCTTGCGTTGACATTATTGCTGTCATTGTTTCTTATTGTGATCTATAAGATAACCTACAGAGGTGTAAGCTTTAATACTTCTTATGTTTTTAGTTTGATACTTCTTTCACTTGTAACCACCGTAATGATAATGACTATTACTTCGAACATCGTGCTGTCCCTCGGTATGGTCGGTGCGTTGTCCATAGTCCGTTTCAGAACCGCGGTAAAAGACCCCGTAGATACAGCATTTATGTATTGGTCAATAAGTATCGGTATAATCACAGGTGCAGGCTTCTATTTTGTGGCTGTCCTTGCAAATCTTATCCTCGGTTTTGTATATCTCCTTGTTACCTTCGTATGGAAAAAGGTCGAAACTCATCCGTATCTTTTAACTGTAAGATTCCGTCCCGACGTGAATTCCGCTGTAAGGTCAGAACTTAAAAAGCTCAAATCTATGAAATACAAATCTAAATCCGTTACAAAAACATATGCCGAATATACCGTTGAATTCAAAAACGGAGGTCATGAGGTTGAAGTCGCGGAAAAATTCCGAGCAATAGACGGCGTTTTGGATATTTCCGTTATCTCTATTAACCAATAATTCAGTCCTTCCAATCGGCTTTTTTGAAAGGGCGTGGAGAAACTTTTTTCAGGCGAAAAAAGTTTCCCCACTATTTTCATTCAATTCCTTTAAATAGAATATCTGTTTTAATACCCAATTTGCTTTTCTTGGGGGTTCGGGGGTATTCTTTTCACACGAAAAGAATACCCCCGAAAAAATTTTCATTCAATTCCTTATTTGAACATTGCTTCGATCTGAGCTTTGGGCTTTACACCCACGGATTTCTGTACGATCTCTCCGTTTTTGAAAACGAGCAATGTAGGAATACTTGCAATGCCGAACTGTGCCGCAAGCTGAGGCTCTTCGTCAACATTGATCTTACCTACTGTTACAGCTCCCTCGTTTTCCTCTGCAATCTCCGCAAGTACGGGAGCGATCATTCTGCAGGGTCCGCACCAGGGTGCCCAAAAGTCAACGATAACGGGTGTTTTTGCGTTTAATACTTCAGATTCAAAGTTTGATGATGTTATTTTAATTTCTGCCATTTTTTTAGTTTCCTTTCTATTCAAGTATATCTTCTATATTTTTGCGTAAGGATTCTTCATCCATTATACCAATGATTGCAAAGTTTATTTCGCCGTTTGGTTTAATAAACAACGATCGGGGAATTGATGTCAGCCCGTAAGTGTAGTATGCGCTGTATTCCGTATCGAAATAAACGGGGAAGGTGTATCCCTCATCTTCTACGAATTCCTTAACCTCATTTTCAGAATTTCTTGAGCCTTCGGTGTTTACCATCATAAAAACGACTTCGTCCTTATACTCTTCCGCAAGAGCATTGAAATCGGGAAGCTCCATTTTACAAGGTCCGCACCAAGTTGCCCAGAAATTTACCACAATGGGTTTTCCAAAAAAATCCGAAAGATTTACGCTGTTCCCCTCATAGTCTGTTACCGTGAAATCGGGTGCTTGAACAATATCCTCGTTTTCCGTGTTTTCAGGAACTTCGTCCGCTTCGGGGTCTGTATTTTCAATGTTTTCGCTATCGTTTACTTCGGGCTTGTACTCTTCGGAAAGCTTGTTATATGCAAAATAAGCTCCTCCCATAAGTAAAACAAAGACCAATGCAAACAGGATGTATTTGATATTCTTATTCAAAATGAAACCTCCTTATGAGAAAAACGAGATTACCGCGTTCATAGACCCGAACATTATCATGATTCCTACTATGATAAGAAATATACCGCAAACTGTATTTACGACCTTGTAATGCTTTTTTATAAAAGTAAATGCAGAGTTCAGCTTTTCAATGAGAATTGCCGAGAAAAAGAACGGAATTCCCAACCCTAAAGAATAAGTCAGCAACAGCAACGCTCCTTTTATCGCACCGCCTGTGGAAGACGCAAGCATCAAAGCCGAGCCTAAAAACGCACCGACACATGGGGTAAGACTTACCGAGTATATCATTCCGAAAATAAATGCGGAAAAAATACTTGTTACGGGCTTCATTTCCTGCATACCTTTGAAAAACGGTAACTTGATTATTTCAAGATAACTCAATCCGAAAATCACAACAGCTAAACCGCAAATAATGTTGACTACTGTCTGGTATTTTATCAGAAATGTTCCCAAAGTCCCGGCGAATAATCCGAGTAAGGTAAATACTAAAGTGAATCCTGCAATGAAACCTGCTGCACGGGAAACTGTCTTGTGCTTTTTATCTGCATTCCCCGCAAAGTATGAAATGTAAAGCGGAAGCATCGGCAGCATACAGGGCGAAATGAAAGAGATTATTCCTTCAAGAAACGTTATTAAGTATTGCATTGATTTCTCCTATACCGTTATTTACAAATATATTATAACCGAAAAAAACGGATTTGTCAATAGATATATAAGGGTTATATCAAAAAAACATACCTTTTTGGTATGAATTAAAAAGCTTTAAAAGAACAGAGTTTGCCGAAAGTTCACAAATACCCCCTTGACTTTTTTTGAAAAATGAGTATAATATTAGAGTACCTTTCAAGAGGGACAAAAAAACAGAATATAGCGGAATTGTGTAAAGGTAGCACAGCAGACTCTGACTCTGTTTGTTGGGGTTCGAATCCCTATTCCGCTGCCAGAAAAAAGCACATCTGTAAACAGATGTGCTTTTTTCAGTTATATTCGCCTGCGGCGAGTTCTATTGCTTCGCAGTGATATTCGGCTT
>JAZSMD010000012.1:0-100510 GCA_045535665.1 Eubacteriales bacterium | reverse complement strand
GGTACGGTAGAGAGCCAAATCGCGACTAAAAAGCCCTTATAATTGAGGAAATCTATCGAAATTTTTCGATAGATTTCAACATTTTAAAGTTTATTTGGTATTTTTAGGTTTTAATTTATCTTTAAATTCAAACACGGGCTTTTGTTCTGCGCTAAATGAGCCAGCCCCATTATAATGTTATTTACTTATAAATCAATCGTCGTCGCCGTCGCCTTTAGCTTCGTCGATAACTTTCTGAGCGATGTTCATGGGAGCATCCTGGTAAGAAGCAAATTCAAGATCGAAAGAGCCTCTGCCTCTGGACATTGAACGGAGCTCAATTGCATAGCTGGACATTTCGGACATGGGAACTGTTGCGGAAACCTTCTGATAACCGGGTTCTTCTGCAGGTTCCATACCGAGGATCTGACCTCTGCGCTTGTTGATATCACCGATAACATCACCCATGATCTTTTCGGGAACAATTACTTCAAGGTTACCGATAGGTTCGAGAATTGTGGGAGATGCTTTCTTAAGACCTTCCTTGAATGCAATGGATGCAGCCATTTTGAAGGACATTTCGGAAGAGTCAACATCGTGGTAAGAACCGTCAACGAGAGTTGCTTTCAAGCCAACTACGGGATAGTGTGCAAGAACGCCTCTTTCACAGCATTCACGGAGACCCTTTTCAACTGCGGGGAAGAAGTTCTTGGGAACGGAGCCGCCGAAGATCTTTTCTTCAAAGATCATTTCTTCGCCGTCATGGGGTTCGAATTCTATCCAAACGTCACCGTACTGACCGTGGCCGCCACTCTGTTTCTTATGTTTACCCTGCTGTTTAACCTTCTTGCGGATAGCTTCACGGTAGGGAACTTTAGCTTCTTTAAGCTCAACTTCAACGCCGAATTTGGACTTCAATTTGCTTACGATAACGTCAAGATGTGTATCACCGAGACCGCTGAGTATCTGTTCGTGAGTTTCTGCGTTATTTACATAAGCGATAGTCTTATCTTCTTCTGAAAGCTTCTGGAGACCCTGAGAGATCTTATCTTCGTCACCCTTTGTTTTGGGAGCGATTGCTCTGGAATAGCAAGGCTTCGGATATTCGATAGCATCAAGAGTAGCTTTAGCACCGGGAGCTTTAAGATAGTCACCTGTAAAGAGTGAACCGATCTTTGTTACAACACCGATATCACCTGCACCGAGTTCCTGAACTTCGATCTGTTTTTTGCCCTTCATAACGTAAATATGAGCGATCTTTTCCTGAGTACCTGTTCTGCTGTTAATGAGAGTCATACCCGGAGCGATCTTACCGGAGAGCATCTTGAAGTAGGACATCTTACCAACGAAGGGGTCTGCAACAGTTTTGAATATGTATGCAGATGTGGGTTCGTCGGGTTTAACATCGGGCTGAGGCATATAGTCTATAATAAAGTTCAATACGGAGGGAAGACCTTCCATTGTTACGGAAGAACCACCGAGAACGGGAGTGATCGTAGCGTCTTTAAGACCCTTTTTGATAGCCTGTTTATATTCATCTTCTGTGTAGGGTTCGCCTGCGAAATATTTTTCCATCATGACATCACTTGTTTCAGCGATTGTTTCATTGAGGATATCTCTGTAATGTTCGATCTTATCATTCATTTCTTCGGGAACGGGAACTTCAACGATCTTACCGAATACGTTCTTTCTGCCCTTAAGGTCAATAAGGTTTACAAAGCCGTTTACCATTACGCCGTCTTCTTCAAGAGGAATATTGATAAGACAAGCGGACTTACCGCACATCTTTTTGATCTGTTCAAATGAACCGTAGAAGTCACTGTGGTCTTCATATACTTTGGACATGAAGAAGAATGCAGGTCTTCTGTATTTCTTTGTAAGCTTGAATGCTTTTTCAGTACCTACGTTAACACCGTCTTTAGCGGAAAGAACGATAACTGCAGATGCTGTAGCATTAATACCCTGGAGGACCTCAGCTTCAAAGTCGAAATATCCCGGTGTATCGATTACGTTGATAATATGGTCTCTCCATTCAACGGGAGCGATAGATGCGGAAATTGAGATCTTTCTTTTGATTTCTTCGGGATCGAAGTCACTTACTGTGTTTCCGTCGTAAGTTTTGCCAAGTCTGTCGATAGCGCCCGTGAAGTACAGCATAGCTTCCAACAAAGAAGTTTTGCCGTCACCTCCGTGGCCCATGAGGCAGATGTTTCTGATCTTTTCTACGGGGTATTTCATTGTTATTTATCTCCTTTCGGCCCGAACCTGTTCGAGCTTCCTTTAAATTACCTGTTTAGCGCGGCAATACCGCATACATATATTATACACTAAAATAAGAATAAAATCAATAGGAAATTTACAAAAAAATCATGTTTTTTATGTATTAAGTAAATTTTTGGTATTTTGTACATATCAGATATCATTTTTAAGTATTATTTTATACAAAATACACATGACTTTTCCCAAAAAAGAGATAAACCAATCCTCTTTGAGTCCCTATATTTTACATAAAAGACGCATTTCAAGTCCATTTGTGACATTTCAATCTATCACTGTAAGCTATTCTTTATCATATACAACAAGACTTGAAGTATCGTACATAACACGGGCATGGTTTGATTTTATCAGTTCCCGCGTAATAACATTCCCTGTAATCTTATCAACGCATTCACGGTAGACATCACCCTCTCGGTACACAATCCCGTTTTCCCTGATAAATCTATCATTTTCCGCCTTTATATGAAATTTCACATCAAGAGACTCTGAACAGCGAAGCTCTCCGCACAAGTATTCATCCGTAGTATATACAATAAGTTGAAAAACCTTATCTGTATCATTACGGAATCGGTAGTCTACATAATTATAAACTATTGAAGTTCCGGTACCGAACGGGATTTGCCGTCCAAAATCAGGAAACAGATCCATTCCGCCATGGTGATGGTGTTCCACAATATTCAACGGTGTGTGTAAAACAAGCCAATGAATAAGATTTGTAAATTGACATAAGCCACCGCCTATTCCCCTTGAAACACGTCCATTGCTTATCGTCAACCCCTCTTTATATCCTTTTTTCTCAGAATATCCCCCAACCAGCTTCCAAAACGAAAAAGTTTCTCCGGGATAAATCAAAACACCGGTAACTTTAGGTGCTGCAATATTCAGATTAACAACTTTATTTTCTTGAAGTTGAAGGTCAGTATTTCCCAGCTTCCTTCTCATAAGTGACTTATGGCTGTAAACCAAAACAGGAAGAGCTTCAGAGCTTTTCTTCAAAGAAAAACGATTACAAGAGAAAAAATCTTTTATACTACGCAGACTTCTGCATTTAAATACGGAAATCTTATATGTAAAAGGAGAAATCTCACAAAAAAGTTTTCGCCTTGAACTCATTATTATGGTCATTCCTTTCTTGAATTATATAGCGTTTTATGGCGACATGCCGCAAGACATATCAGAGCCACTCTTTACGGCTCAGCAGCCACAAAAAGCTTCTTATTTTACTGTTGTAAAAACATCAAATTTGCGAAGTTCAACCAAAACCGCAACTGCGGAAATCACCAAAATCAGCAAAGATGACCCCGTAAACAGTCCCGCTATCGGCAAAAAGTCAAAGGGCAAATACAGCTCTGCACTAACAACAGCAAAAAGTACAAGTCCAAAGACTTCGGACAAAAGAAGTATCAGACCCAACTCCGTCAAGATCATCAGTACAACAGAACGCTTTGATGCTCCAACCAGCATATGTATCGCATAACTTTTTATGTTTTGGTTAACCTTATCCGTTACGGAAAAGATTGCGGTTACAACAGAGAAAACAATCAAAACAAATGCTATTGAAGAATGAAACTGCGACAACGCCTCGTTACGCTCAACCTCACGCTCTATTCCGATATTTTTATTTTTAATCTTATAATACTTTCCGAAAATACTGTAATTATTCAAAGCCTCCTGAACCTTTAAAACAGTTTCGGATTCAGATTCTTTTGGGATATACATTTTTACTCTGGTGAGCGTATCCGGGTTCATGAAAAACACAAACAAGTCCAAATCACGGTTATGATCGTCAGGTTCAAGAAAATATTCATACTGCTCTTCCGTCACGCAAATTGAAGGGAGCAGGATATACTTATCAAGATCTAAAAACGAATATTCATCAGCCTCCATAACAGCAGTATCCTCATCAAGAATACCGACAACTTCCAACTCCTGAACCATACTGTTGTAGCTCCCGTTAAGATTACTGATGGAAAGAATATCGCCCGGCTTATAGACATCCTTATACTTATATCCGAGCAAAACAGGTAATGGCTTTCCTTCTTCATACACCATATCTTCGTCCGTAAAATCTCTGCCTATTATTACTCGATAGTTTTCAACATTATGAAATGACGGATAACACCTTATAGTTAATATAAGACCCTCAAGCTCTTTCTCGGGAGAACCGAATATTTTCAAATCACCCTTAAAATCTTTAATATTAAGAACGTGTTCATTATACATTATAAATTTAAGCTCTTCAATTTTTGCCATTTCCTCATAAAATTTCAAGGACTTGACATCCATTTCGTCGTTGAATTCATCTTTTTCCGCATAATAGATCATTCGGGGACTATAACTGCTGTTAAAGGTGTACATCGTAAAATTCTTTATATTTTCATCTTCCCCCTGCCTTAACCTATCCGCAAGAATTCCGGAGTAAGCATATGTATATCCCTCAACCAAAAACATCATGGAAAATAAAAAAATAAACAACAGCACCAAAAATTTACTTTTTCTTATATTTTTTAAGCTTTCAGATAAATATAAATACATAAAAATGCGCCTTTCCCAAAAATTATTTTATAGTTGTGAAAATATCAAATTTTCGAAGTTCAACCAAAACCGCAACTGAGGAAATCACCAAAACCAGCAAAGATGACCCCGTAAACAGTCCCGCTATCGGCAAAAAATCAAAGGGCAAATACAACTCTGCGCTGACAACAGCAAAAAGTACAAGTCCAAAGACTTCGGACAAAAGAAGTATCAGACCCAACTCCGTCAAAAGCATCAGTACAACAGAACGCTTTGATGCTCCAACAAGCATATGTATCGCATAACTTTTTATGTTTTGGTTAACCTTGTCCGTTACGGAAAAGATTGCGGTTACAACAGAAAAAACAATTAAAACAATAGCTATTGAAGAATGAAATTGAGATAGCGCCTCATTTCGTTCAACTTCCCTTTCAATACCCTCGTTTTTATTTACAATCTTATAATACTTCCCGAAAATGCTGTAGTTATTCAAAGCCTCCTGGACTTTCAAAACGGTTTCGGATTCAACCTCTTGTGGTATGTACATTTTAACATTGTTAATATCATGGTCACGATAATTTAAAGAACATGTACTCAGATCTCTATTGTGATCGTCAGGTTCGAGAAAATGTTCATATAAAGATTCCGTAACACAAACAGTCGGGAATAGGATATAATTATCCAGATCATATAATCTGTGGGTTTGCTTATCCATTACAACGGTGTCCTCGTCAAGAATACCGAAGACTTCCAACTCCTGAACAATGCTGTTATAACTTCCGTTGTTATTACTTATTGAAAGAATGTCCCCCGGTTTATATACATCTTTGTATTTATATCCCAACAAAACAGGACGAGGCTTACCCTCCTCATATACCAAATCTTCATCGGTAATATCTCTTCCGATAATAACTCTGTAATTTTCTACTTTATGGAATGAAGGGTAGCATTTAAGAGTCATAACAAAACCTTCAAGTTCCTCTTCCGGGGAACCGAAAACATTCAGATCCCCCTTAAAATCATGAATATTAAGAATTGACTCATCGTAAATTATAAACTTCAAATTATCTATGGCGGCAAGCTCCTCATAAAACTTTATGCTTTTGATCTCCATATTGTCTGCAAAAGCCTCAGGTTCAGCCATTTGAATCATTCTGGAATTTAATCTACTGCTGAACACATACATAGTATACTTCTGAAGATTCTCATCCTGTCCTTGCTGAAGTTTGTCCGAAATTACACCTGAGTAAGAATACGTATATCCCTCAACCAAAAACATCATGGAAAACAAAAGGACAAACAACAGCACCGCTAATTTACTCTTTCTTATATTTTTTAAACTTTCGGATAAATACAAATACATACAAACACCCCATTCTAACTTTTTATCCCTACTATATAATAATACAACGGAAAAACAAAAATCCCTCACATAAATCAATAATTTTACAAAAATGTTGAAAATTCATTATCAAATACCGATATTTTCTTTCAAAAAATTACTTTTTCTCACAAAAAGGCTTGACAAAACAGGGTTTATAGTATACAATAATAAAGTAAAACATGATAGAGGTGCGGTAATTAAGAGTAGTTCCGGGTGGGACGAAAGGAATTATCGCCGAAACTGAGGTTTTTATGAAAAATTTCGGTTGGGACGGCACAGAATATGTGTCGTACTGTCACGACAAATCGTCGTGGAGGGCTATCGTTTCGGTAACAATATTTTAGATAAAACAGTTGTGACCGTTATGCTTGCTTTCTGCGAGGATAACGGTATTTTTTTATTTTATCAGGAGGTAAAAATCATGAACAAAACATTCACAAAGAGAATTGCACTCATTATTGCGGTTCTCACAATGATCTCAGCAATGTTCGCCTTCTCCGTAACCTCATTTGCAGAATCCGAATCAGGATATCCCGGTTATGTAGATTTTGTAATCAGCACAATGGACGAGGCTCCCGAATCCGTTTCTGAAGAGGAATACTCAGACTATGCGGCTATGTACCTTGACAATTATGACAAGGCACTCCAGTTCGACGAAAACGTTGCTGAAAACTACGAAGAAGCTATTGCTATCTACCGTGAAAACACAACACCTTTCTACGGTACTATTCTTGCAATGCTTCCCCCTGTAATTGCCATTGTATTGGCTCTTATCACAAAAGAAGTTTACTCTTCCCTCTTTGTTGGTATTCTTGCAGGCGCTCTCCTTAACGCAAACTTCAATATTGTTGAAACAATGAACAATATTGTCGGTGGTGGTTTCGTTGCAAGCCTTGCTGACAGCGGAAGTATGGGTATCATCGTATTCCTTGTTGTTCTCGGCGCATTGGTTGCAATGATGAACAAATCAGGAGGTTCCGCCGCATTCGGAAGATGGGCAAGTAAAAACATCAAATCCCGCGTAGGTGCACAGCTTGCAACAATTCTTTTAGGTTGTCTCATTTTTGTTGACGACTATTTCAACTGTCTTACAGTAGGTAGTGTTATGCGTCCCGTTGCAGATGCAAATAAGATTTCCAGATCCAAGCTTGCATACCTCATCGACGCTACAGCAGCTCCCATTTGTATCATAGCTCCCATTTCTTCATGGGCTGCAGCGGTTTCAGGATTCGCTGAAGGAAGTTCCATGAACGGACTTGAACTTTTCGTAAGCGCTATTCCCTTCAACTTCTATGCAATTCTTACAATCATTATGATGATTCTTCTCGCAGTATTCAAGTTTGACTACGGCCCAATGAAGCTCCACGAAAAGAACGCAGAAGAAAAAGGCGACCTCTTCACAACTCTTGACGAAAAAGCTGTTGAAGCTGAACAGATTGCTACAAACCCCAAAGGCAAAGTTATCGACCTCATTATCCCCGTTGTGGTTCTCATCATCAGCTGTATCATCTGCATGATCTACACAGGCGGATTCTTTGAAGGTGAATCATTTATTGATGCATTCTCAAACTGTGACCCCTACGGTGGTCTCGCTCTCGGTTCAATAGTTGCTCTTATCATAAACATCGTATACTTCACATTCGCAAGATTCGGACTCATGAAATTCTCAAAACTTATGGAAAGTATTCCTGAAGGTTTCAAAGCAATGGTCCCTGCAATCCTTATCCTTACATTTGCATGGACACTCAATGCTATGACAAGCAGTCTCGGAGCAGCACCTTTTATCGCAAATCTGGTTCAGGGCTCCGCGGGCGCATTGATGTCCTTCCTTCCCGCAATAATCTTCCTTATTGCAATAGGTCTTTCCTTCTCAACAGGTACATCTTGGGGTACATTCGGTATTCTTATTCCCATCGTGCTTACAGCATTCCAGGGCTTTGACAACAGCCTTACAATCGTTGCTGTTTCCGCATGTATGGCAGGTGCCGTTTGCGGCGACCACTGCTCTCCTATTTCCGATACAACGATCATGGCTTCTGCAGGTGCACAGTGCAACCACATAAACCACGTTTCAACACAGTTGCCTTACGCTATAACAGTTGCGGCTGTATCCTTCGTTGCTTACATAATTGCAGGCTTCGTTCCCAACGCATTCATCGCATTGCCCATAGCTATAGTACTTATGGTTGCAACTCTTCTCGGAATCAAAGCTTTTACAGCTAAAAAACAGTAATTAAATATTTGTAAATATTATGTGGGGAAAACTTTTTTCAAGTGAAAAGGGTTTTCCCCACTTCCATTGCAGTAATCATTATAACTTTTTTATGAAGTAAATTTTTTGTAAACCCTGTTGACATTTTCCTTAGTATATGATACAATTATAATTAGTTAGTAAACTAATGAATTTTATAAGGTGTTACTAAAATTTTCACGTAAAGGATTGATATGATGTTTGGACCAATGGGACCCGGAGGACCTCCTCCTGAAATGAAAGGCACAAATCGCCCGAAGCAACCGAAACCCAAAACATTCAAAGGGTGGGTAGACTATATACTAAAAAACACAAAAGATCTTTTCAAACGGCTGTTATACATATATAAGCTTGTTTGGGATGCCCGCCCGTGGATACTTCTCGTTATGGCGTTCATGGCAATTTTCAACGGTGTCAGCCCTGTGATTCAAGCCTATATCGGAAAGCTCTTCATTGATGAATTGGCACGAGCCGCAATCGGAGAAGGATTAAGCTTCTGGAATCTTGGGGGACTTCTCGTCTTGCAGATAGCGTATAGATTTTTCGTCCAGTTTGTAAACGGATTAAGTAATATGGTTGACAGACTTTCCAACGAAGTCGTGGTAAACAGTATCCGCTTGAAAATCATGCGTAAAGCAAAGACTCTTGACCTTGCAAACTTTGACTTACCCGAATTTTATTCCAAATTGGAAAATGCAAATCAGGAAGTTGGCAGACGTCCTTTGCAAATTTTGTCATCTTCATTCAGTATTGTCAGCACAGTTATCAGCTTAGTAAGCTTTATAGCGGTACTTGGTTCTGTTTTGCCATGGGCACCGATACTCATCATTTTGCTTTCAATTCCTTCTGCAATCGTACGATTCTACTACCGCCGCAAGATGTTCGGTTACGTCCGCCGCCGTTCCGCAGAGAGACGAAAAATGGAATACTTTGCAAATCTGCTTGTTAACAAAGACCTTGTTAAGGAAGTTAAGCTTTTCCATTTGGGAGACTTCTTCATTGGCAGGTATTCCGAAGTTTTCAAAGAATACTACAAAGGGCTTAAAGGGCTTATCATGGGTGAAAGTATCAGCGGAATACTTCTTTCATTCTTAAATACCGTAGCAAGCGGTGGTGTATTCCTTGTAATTGCCCGAAAAGTCTTTGACGGACTTCTTTCCGTAGGTGATTATACACTTTACTCTGAAGCCCTGTTCTCAATCTCAAACAATGTAAACAGCCTTATCACAACAACTGCGGGAATTTACGAAGGTACTCTGTTTATTGATAACATGATAGTATTCATGTCTGAGCCTGTACGAATTGTTCCCAGCATAAAAGAACCCCGTCATGTTGATAAGGACAGAAACCATACAATCGAATTCAAAAACTGTTCTTTCGCTTATCCGGGCACAAATAAGCTCGTACTTGAAAACATAAACCTTAAGATAGAACAAGGTCAGACAGTAGTTCTTGTGGGATTGAACGGTGCAGGAAAAACAACACTCCTTAAGTTGATGACACGACTTTATGACCCCACTTCAGGTTGCATTTTATTTGACGGACATGATATCCGAGAATATTCCGTTGAAGAAATATATGCAGTATTCGGTATTATTTTCCAGGATTTTGGAAAATACGCTTTTACAGTAAGCGAAAATATCGGATTCGGACAGCTTGAAAGAATTGACGATATTGAAGCCGTAAAAGAGGCTTCCCAAAAGAGCAGCGCAAACGAATTTATCGGCAGGCTGAAAAACGGCTATGATACTCATCTTACCCGCTATTTTGAAGAAACGGGAACTGAGCTTTCCATCGGTCAATGGCAAAAATTAGCTGTTGCCAGAGCTTTTTTCCGCGAATGTTCCGTAATGATTCTTGACGAGCCTACAGCATCTCTTGACCCAATGGCAGAGCAGGAAATATTCAATCAGTTTGACGAGCTTTCAAAAGGATCGGACGGGAATCAAAAAACGACGATATTCGTATCACACAGACTTTCAAGTGCGACTATTGCCGATAAAATAGTAGTTCTTGAAAACGGAAAGATCGTGGAAGAAGGAAACCACAATGACCTTATCGCAAAAGAAAACGGTAAATATGCCCTTCTTTTCAATACTCAAGCAAAACGATACCTTAACCCAAACGGAGAATAATTTTTTTAACAATATTGAGAACCTTCCTTTTCAAAGAGAGGAAGGTTCTCAATAAACATATTATTGAATTTCCAAAGCCTTCAAGCTGTCATAGACCCATTCAGGGGAAACACCTTTAGTGCTGATACGAATTACGATCTCTCCAATTCTAACATCAAAGCTTGTTCTGTAACCGCTTACATCTCCCGCTTCTTTTGTATCTCGAGAACGCGCATAAACCGCATCCAAAGTCAGTTCTTCAATCTCAAATATGGGATGATTCACTATCTCACGCAATTCATCGGGAACGGATTCAGCCATGGGTATGGGATATAAAGAAAGATCGTAGTTTTCCACAGCTTCAACAGAAGTGAATCTCTTTTCATCACCTTCCGCAAGGTAAGAAATCTGCCAGTTTATCTGAGAGTAACCCTTTGTCCAAAGACCCGAAAGGTAATTAAGCTGATAATTCTTATAACGTCTGACATTCTCCTCAATGAAACCGTTTGGTAATTCTTTTGGCATAAATGCACCGAAATCAGGGTCATTATAGGATTCTGAAAGAGTAACTGTTTCATTTCTGTATTCGGGAATGTTTTCCGCTTTTATTTCATCAAGCCTTTCTGAATTGAACCAATACGCATAAAGATATATAAGAGTTTCAAAATCTTTTTTTACAGCAGCCTCCTTTTCTGCAAGAGTCTCCACGGAAAAACACACATTTGCCCCATCCATTACAGCATCTGCGCTCAATAGTATCTTATCTTTATTTTCCCAACGGTATATATTGACATTAACATTTTCAATCGTTGAAGTTTGAGCCTCCGAAGAGAAAAGATAATCACGAGGAGCCCATACCTTGGATATTGCAACATGAATTTCAGTATCATGAACTCTTGTTGGTGTGGACATTCGAACATCCAACAAAGAACCGTCACCGTCAAATCCGGCAACACCGCTAAAATTCATCCAATCTTCTTTAAATGTAAGCTCTAAAGATTTCAATTCACTTTCACTGAGCTGTTCGGGGAAATATGCAGGGATATTAGGCATTGCAGCACTGTATACACTATCCACATCATTATATACAGCATCAAAAAGATGTTCGGGAAGCTTCGGAGGTTCCGGGGTATTCGGCAATACAGGGATTCCGGGTTCAATAGGAACATCGGGCTCAATCGGAATGTTCGGTTCAACGGGATTATCGGGCTCAATCGGGATATTCGGCTCAATTGGAGAATCGGGCTGAATTGGAGCATTCGGTATTGGAGGCTGATGCTCAATATTTTCTATGGGTGGAACATTCTCATCTCCGATAATTTGTGGGATAATCAAAACAGCAGAAACCGCAACAATACAAAAACAAGCTGCAGCTATAGCTATTTTTTGCCAACTTACAGTTTTTTTCTCGCTTTTTTCCAAAAAATCATCTTCAATAAAGCTCATGCTTTCAAATAAATCTTCTCTCGTCATAGTAAATCACCTTCCATTAAGTAATTTTTCAACTTCGCACGCGTCCTGGTGAGAATGACCATGATGTTATTTACTGTCAACGCATATTGTTTTGCTATTTTTTCCGCATCATCTGCATAAAAATATCTGCGAATAAAAATGTTTCTATCTCTTTCCGATAAAGTTTTCAAAAAATCGTTTATTGCCACACCTATCTCTTTGGAAATAACCGTATTCTCCACATTGTCTTTATTGGAAATACACTCTTCCAACTCATCAAGGATAAGCTCTGTTTCTCCGTCACCTCGCTTTACGGCATTTTGACGTTTATAGCGATCAATTGCAAGATTTCGGGCTATCTTTGCCAGAAACATTTTCAAATTTTTGGGTTTTTGAGGCGGAATCGAGTTCCAGGCACGAAGCCAGGTATCGTTAAGACACTCGTCCTTATCCTCAGCATTTCTCAGAATGTTTCCGCAAACAACTCCGCAATATGTACCGTACTTTACCGCTACAGCTTTTACCGCAGACTCATTTCTTTGCCAGAACAGTTCAATTATTCTTTCATCAGTCATATACTCATCTCCTTTCACCCTTATAGACGAGAATAAATTGAAAATATTACAAATAGAAAAAAAATTTTTAATGTAAAGCCCTTCTTTTTCCGTGAAAAGAAGGGTTTCCGCATATTAAATCTTTAAAGATAACCATTTTTTAAGAGATTCCATTGATTTTTCAGCATCGGCACGTCCGATATTGTAGACCTCGCGAATTTTTGAAGGATCGCCTTCCATCCTGCCGATTTCAAGAGCAACCGACGGACGAATCACAAAAATTCCGCCGCGTAATTCTTCTTCGCAAATGTAATCAACAGTCTTATTATAAAATTCATGCCGTTTTTTCAAAGTCTCTGCAAGTTTCGGATATTTTCTGTAGACAAGGCTCGGCAAAAATTGCAGTTCGGGCTTCTTTCTGTAATCCTTATCTCTGGTAAGAACCACAACATTTTTCACATAACCCATGTTTTGAAACGCCATTAAGGGAATACTGTCAGCCGCCCCTCCGTCAAGATATTTTTTTCCGTCATACTCAACTATCCTTGAAAAATAGGGTAATGAGGCAGACGCACGAACAGCATCTATCTGACCACGCATATCCGTAACACGGAGATATTCAGCCGATCCTGTTTCCACATTTGTACAAGTTACATAATATGCTGTCTCATTCTTCAAAAAGGCTTCATGGTCATAAATATCCAATTTATCGGGAAGTTCATGGTAACAGAACTCAACCTCTGCCACATTCCCCGTTTTTATCCAGCTTTTCAAGCTCATAAACCGAGGATTTGTACAATATTTCTCATAATAACGGATACTTCGTCCCTTTTGACCCGAAAGAAAAGAACAACCGTGTATCGCACCTGCTGAAACCCCTATGAGTCCGTCAAAAGTAATCCCGTTTTCCATAAACACATCCAGAACGCCTGCAGTATAGATTCCTCGCATACCGCCGCCTTCCAGAACGAGACCTGTTTTCATGTTTTCCGTAAAAATCACCTACTATACATTACTTGATATATCTAATTTATTCTGCCTATCAAGCCTTCGCCCTTGCAGAACATGGTATTTTTATCAAGTCTGATATTTTGCATGGTAAAGTTTTCAATATTACCGTCGTTTGACATAAACCACATTTTATCATCAGTATTATTTTCAACTGTAATATTTTCAAGAATAAGATTATCTATCTGAGAATTTCCAATCAACGCAAGAGTAAATATAGGATTATTATATTCCCTTCTGTGAAGCGTACTTATTTTCAAGTTCTTGATTTTTGCATATTCCTGAACGTAGATCAATGCATATTGAGCCTGACCGTCCTTACAATAAACACTTAATCTCTCAGCCTTTGAAGCATAGATATTATCAAGGGTTATTGCATCAAAATGTCCAGTTGTAGGTGTGCCTATATTTGTCAAACCGATACAATACTGATAGTAAGTTCCAAAAACATTGGAAATATGGATATTTTCAATATTACTGTCGATAGTATGGATGCGAACTGCACTGTGGCAGTCTGTAGCAAAGATTCCGTTGACCTCTATATTAGTTATAGGTCCGACAGATCCCTCGCAGGCATTTATTGCAACAAGATCGTCATAACAAGCACCTTTTAAATTGCGAACCGTTCCGTAATGACAGTTTCCGCAAAGGTGTATACCGTCCATATTTACAGCAGTGGGGTTGCCATAGTTAAAATCAAAAGTAATATCCTCAACCGTAAACCATGAAGCTGTATCTAACGTGACAGCGAAATTTACAGGATCTTTAAGCGTCATATTTGTCAACTTGAAATTTTTAACATTAAAGAACTGCATACCGAAGCCCGTATAATCCTTCGGACCGCTGCCGGCAGTCCATAGAGGATTTTCAGCCTGACCTTTATTGTTGAAATTCCATATACCGCCGCATATTTCAAAATCATGAATGCAGTACTGAGGTTCTGCCGACCTTTCAAGAATCTTATTCCACAAACCCCACTCTGCAAACTCTTTTCCGTTCAGAGCAGTTTTATTTGTAACCATGATACAGTCCGCACCGTCTGCAAGTTTTATCTCTGCATAACGGGGTAAAACCAACCTGAAATTTGAGGGAATAGTAATTGTTCCCGATATCAAATAACAAACCTTCGGTAAAGGTAAAAAAACCTCTCTGACACCGCTGTCTATCATTTCCTGAATCGCAGGAAGATCATCGTGAATTCCGTCTCCGTAAAGTGTATACATAAGCAAAATCTCCTTTAATGTTATAAATCATTCAATTTCCGAAAAGATTATTGAAAAATTCCGCAATTAAATTCCAGGCCTTATTGAATCTTATATTATATATATTATAGCATAAAACATATAAAAAGTAAACCCATAAACCATAATTGATATGCACCCCTGAATTATATATTTTCAGATGTGCATACCGTATGTAAGTATTCCATGTTCTATTCAACCGTTTTGCCGTCTTTCATATGGATAGTACGGCTGCAATATGCAGCAATATTCGGGTCATGGGTAACAATTATTATTGTCGTTCCCTGCTCTCTGTTTATTTGCATAAAAAGATCCATGATATTCTTTCCTGTAGCTTCGTCAAGAGCCCCTGTAGGTTCATCTGCAAGCAGGACTTTAGGATTATTTACCAAAGCTCTTGCAATGGCTGTTCTTTGCTTTTCACCGCCCGAAAGGTCGTTGCATTTTTTCTTTTTCAAATGAAGAATACCCAATTTATCCATAAGCTCATCAAGCCGTTTTTCTTCCTTTGAAACGGTTGCGCCTGCAAATATCAGCGGTATTATAATATTATCATAAACACTTCTCTCTCCGATAAGTCCGTAATTTTGCAGAACGAAACCCAATTTCTCATTTCGAAGCTTTGCTGTTTTTTTGTTATTTTCAAAACAAACCTCATTACCCTCAAGAAAATATCTGCCCTCAGAAGGTTCGTCGAGACAGCCTAAAATATGTAAAAGCGTACTTTTACCGCAACCCGACGGACCCATTATTGCCAAAGTCTCACCCTCGCAAACACTCAAGTTTACTCCGTTTAACGCCTTAACAGGTACACCTGATTTGGGATTATATATTTTATTCAAATTTTCCGTTCTGATAATTTCCATATCCGAGACCTCCTTCTATTCTTTTACCATCAGTCTGATATTGTCAATGGGCTTGGTATTTTTAAGTTTTAGAATAAAATACAAAGATGTTATTAAATAAATTACAAAGACACATGATGTGACAAATCCCACCATTTTTATATCCGCAAAGTATTTCACCTTGTCTGACGTAACCATAATAAAATAACCCGAAAAACAACCTATGACAGAAGGAACAATCACAAGAATAACACTCCGAACAGCTTCAATAATCACACATTCAGTCCATGTTGCCCCACCCATAAAATACAATGCATATTCGGGTTTAAGACTTTCCTCCATAAACATATTTATTCCCGCAATACCCACAACAGTTAAGAAAAGCACCAATAAAAAAGCTATAAATCCGTCCGAAGAAGCTTCAAAATATCTTTCTAACGATGAATCGAGAATATTTTGAATTGTATAGCCCTTAAAGGTTGTCAGAAGTTCTGCCATAGCACAGTTATATTCCGAAGTTCCTTTTTCGAAATTTATTTTGGCAAAAGTCCCCATAAAATCGCTTCCGCTTTTGACTTCGGAAAGATACTCACCGCCATTATATATAAAATTTTTGCTTAATATAAAATCAGCATCAAGACTGTCTGCCGAATTCAGCAAAGTCTCAGCGCCACCATATACTCCGGGAGAATAATAAACATAATAAGGAAATTCCAAAATACCGCAGACATAATATTTAATAGGGATGTATTCTTTCACACGGGCATATACATAAAAAACATCGCCCACATCATAAAGCTGATTGTATTCGCTGTTTTCGGGAATAATTACGGGATATGCCCCATCCTTAACATCTGCCTCATAAAGTTGAAGTCCTTCCGAAAGTCGCAACTCCATATTTTCAATCATGATATTATCGTATACATAAATATAAACATTCCCTTTTGCTCTATCCGCTTCTTTATAAATTTGGATACGCTTCATGCTTTCAGCTTCAACGCCTTCAAGAGCGTCGGGTTCGTCATATTTATTGGTAACACTTGTGGACGGGTGATTTGAAATTACAATATCATGATTTTTAAAATCGTTTAATGCCCAATAATAATTACTCAAATACATAAACAATACATAAAATATAAGAATAAGAGACGATGCTGCCATTATCAATACACTCAAAAGCAAACTTGTACCAAGCTTCCTTCGGAATTGGTTAAACGCAAAACGAACGCAGTATTTGAATTTCATAACTTCACCCCTCAAATGCTCTCCGAAACAGATTTTTCCTTGTCTGCCAAACCGTTAAAAAACACAACCAAAACGGAAATTCCGAATATAATAACAAAATTCGCAACAACAAGCTCCAAAGGCGGATAAAATACAGGGTCTTTATATCCGCTGTTTAAAAGTAAGTAAAAGAGCCCCATTCCAACAACAAAAGAGCATACAATATATATGAAGACTTCAAGAAGAACCGCTGTTTTTTTCTGACTGTTACCCATTCCGCACAGCTTATAAATACAGTAATTCCTGTTTCCCGCACGAAGCCAACAAGTAAATATACCCGAAACTCCGATTATCGCAACCGCAAGAATTGCAATGTAAAGTCCTCCGTCCGCAACAATATGTAAAATAACTGCAGAATCAAAATAATGAACAGCCTTTTCGGTATTTTCCGACGAATAATCCTTAAGCTCGGAAATAAACGCTTTCATATTTTTTTCAAAAGGCGGAATCTCAAAAAAACACACAATTTTTGAGACTTTATTCCCCGATTCCGCAAAGGTTTCCTTAGAAACAAGGATATTTCCAACGCCCCTGTTACCGTACGAAGCACAGCCCACAACAGCATACTCAACTCCCCCAACTTCAATTACGGAATTTTCCGTAAAAGCTTCAAGCTCCAAGGAAATACGGGCGTTAAATTCCCCCGAATCGGAGCTGTTTAAATCTCTGCCATAGAACATTTGAGGAGAAGTTTTACTGTAAGAAGAGTTTAACTCTTCCGCATAAACTCCGATTTCCGTAACGGAAACAGCTTTATCCTTAAGATAAACATGGTAATAACCGCTATTGTCCGCTATACTCAATTCGGTATTTATATACCGCACCGCAACATCATTGAAATAATAAACCAATGAGGGCTTGACTGAATGTTTCTCAAAAGCCTCGGTAATAAGTTCAATATCCACACCTTCTCTGAAAGACATCATATATTCGGTACGAATCTCGTAATCATCGACCAATTCCGAAGCAATATAATTCAAAAGAAATATTCCCGCAAAAGAAACAACTATCAAAGTCGAAATAAAAAAGATGAAAACATGAGTTTTCTTTCCAATAAAATCTCTGATGTTTTTCAGTACCAACACAAACATAAAAATCTCCATTCTGCCGCTAAATTGTCAGCACAAATAGGAATGAAAATCTCCAAAGCGGCTGATGGAGATTTTAGGCATGTGCCGCGCTTCCGCTTTTTTTTCAAAAGCGGCACGCCGTATTTTAATCTTGATTAGCGTGATTTTTCACGCTAATCCCTCCATTTACAGTAAACTTCTGTACACTTATATTATAACATTTTCAACAAACCTTGTCAACATTCACTTTTTCAGAAAGGATTAAAAACATATTAAGACTTTATTAAGATTTACAATAAACAAGATATTTTCAAAACAAAAAAGAGAGAGTCGACCTAAACCGACTCTCAAATAAATTATAAACTCAATTTTCAACCGAAATAATATCACAAACCAAGTTTCCGTTTTGAACTATACAGTAAAGAGTTTCACTTCCCAAATTGAAAATATATACTTTATTATTGGGGTACTCAATTATTTCATCGGGACTTCCACAACGCTCCATAACAGAAATTAAATTTTCATTTTCAGAAAATTCATACTCCGGAACAGCGTCCGCAGGAGAAAAAGGCTCTGCATTTTCAAGGTTGAATATAAGATTATCCGAAGCAGAAACCCGCTTAAACTCTCCCTTTGAAAGCAGATATACTCCTTGCAAAGTTGCACTGTCCATGGACGGAACTTCGATCAAAGTCTGATCTGCACGGACATAACGCTCACCGTCATAGTCGAATTTCAATATCAATATTTCGCCGGAATCAAGCAAATATTCACAGGTAAAGCCGCTATTTTCCCAACGGCTGATCCTTTCGGGAATAATGCTGTTGAAAAGAGAATATTTGTTCCCCACACGAAGAAGTGTCTCTCCGTATAAATTCACAAGCTCATCGGAAGATACTGTATTGCGGTCTGTTTTACCGATATTATCAGCAATTTTACCGAAAATTTCCAATTCTTCGCTTAAACTGTTGATTTTACCAGACATAAATGAGCTGTAAATTTTACTGCCCACATCGTCAACTGTCTGTGTGAAATATTCATTGTCACCCTCTAAAAGAGAAACGGCAAATAACTTATTATCCGCACCCTTTCTTGCAGTCCCGCTTAAACGATCCCAACAGCTGTCATAAACAAAAGTGAAACGAATAAAATGTCCGTTATAACCCGAAATTCCATAAGTATATTCCGCAATAAGCATATCGTCCGAAACATATAAATCATTGGGTTCGCCGAAGATTTCAACAATATCCCCTGAAGAATTTATCTCCTCGGAAGTCAAAAACTCCTCATATGTAAAGCCATGACCAAACAGCTCATGACTCGAATGAATATCAAGCACAGAATCAAATCCCGAAGAATCTCTCACAAATTGGGGCAAAGCTCGAATCTGATCCGAAGTAATACTGTTTTTGGCAGAATCACCGTTACAGCCCACACATAAACTCATTACAGCAACAAACAAAACACAAAAAAACCTTTTAAACATTACAAAAACCTCCATATTCTCTTTTTATATATTCTTTGTCATTCTAAAGATTCAAAAATTTTTACCATATCCTCATAAGATACGTACTTTGTGTAAAGCACATATGAAAAAGACTCATCAACCCATTGAAAACCAACCCTTGGATATTCCGTTTTCTGAACATGGATCATCTTTTCTCCGATCTGAGTATTCATCAGATGTTCGGGTAAGACATATTCATGAATAGTCCCGACAGAATAGCAAAAACTCTTATCTTTACATCTGTAAATCATATCATAATTAATTTGATCCGGATAAACGACCTTCTCCACCGTATCAAGCTTATAACCCTCGGGAACCCATGTCACAACGGGGAAAGAAATATTTTCCTTCTCCATAAGCTCTTCAACAGACTCGTAAACAGTAGTTCCTGTAGAATGACCGTATTCTTCATTTCCTGAAGAAAAAGGTCCATGTTCTCTCAGGTACATTATGACTTCCCTGGAAATCGAAAAGATATCCACATTAAACGCAAGGGATGAAACTGTCGGTATAACAACAAAAACCAACAAAATACAAGCTGTAACCACAGCCAACCTGCGAAATACCATATGGTGGGAAGATTTCGCTTTAAATTCTTGGTTCTGAGATTTTAAAGAATCGAGTTTTTCCTTGATAATTGCCCGACTTTCATTTATATAAATTTTATCATCCTCGGATTCCGAAGATTTCAGCTCTTGTATAGAATTTCTTATTAATTCAATATCGGCATTTTTCCCTTTTGCAGCCTCGGATACTATGGTTTCATGCAATTTGAATTCTTTATTTTCTTCAAATTTCATATCCGAAATTTTCCTCCTCAATTATAACATTCAGCAAAGTTCTAATTTTATGAACCTTAAGCCATTTTGTCGAAAAATATTCACATTCAGCTTTTATAAAACTCATCTGCAAACTTTTTCAATTTCTTTTTCAGGCTTTTTGCTCTGCTGTATAGCGTTTGTTCCGGAAGCTTATATAAAGATGAAAGTTCTTTTATGCTTAAGTCTTTAATGTACATATCTTCCCACAGACGGATTTCTTTTTCATTCAGTTTACTCTTAATAAAGATAACGAGTTCTTTATTATCTATTTTTCTTATAATATCTTCCTCAAAAGAATCTTCATACAACTCAACCTCATCCACCGAAACTGTCTTTTTTCTTTTCTGTGCCTTACGGTTGTACTGCATTGAAACATTACGAACAGTCTTTAACAGCCACGGAAAAGGGTCTTCCAAAGCCAACACTGTTTTATACTTTTTTATTATAACGACACATACGGACTCAAAACAGTCAAGGGCATCCTGCGGGTCATAGCACAAATGCTTACACAGCAAAGAAATATCGTCGCCCCATTTAGTAAAAAAAGCTTCAATTTCCGAAATCCAATTTTTGTCTGTTTTCAAAAGAACTCACCCACCTTTCAAATCTGCAATAATTGCTTGTAATTATTATAGCATATTATCATTCATTTTTCAAGTCCTTTAACATAATAAGAATAAGCTCACAAAGTTTCTTTTTGAAAATTACATACACTTCCATTTTTAGGCTTGACTATTTGCAAATAATATGGTATAATTCCTATGTTAAAAAATCAAAATGAAAGGATCTTTCCCAATGAAAAATAAAAAATGTTCACTTTGGGAGCTTTTTATTACATATCTGAAGATCGGGCTCTTTACCTTCGGTGGCGGATATGCAATGATAGCTCTCATTGAAGATGAAGTTTCAACCAAGAAAAAATGGATAAGCAAGGAAGAACTTGCAGACATCGTGACCATCGCAGAGTCAACTCCAGGACCTATCGCCATAAACAGTGCCACTTATATAGGCTACAAAATGAATGGAGTTTTAGGTTCTGCTGTAGCAACGGCAGGAGTTGTAATCCCGTCTTTGGTAATCATTTTTGCGATATCAATGTTTTTTGACCTTTTTATGTCCTTCGAGATCGTGGAATACGCCTTCAACGGAATCAAGTGCGCTGTAGGTCTTATCATTCTCAGAACAGGCTGGAAAATGGTTAAAAGCTTCAAGAAAACGCCCTTGCATCTAACGCTTTTTATCGCTTCGATTTTAGGCATTACAGCAGTTAACCTTTTCGCATTGAAGTTCTCTTCCGTTTATTTCGTACTCATCGGTGCGATTATCGGACTTTTCGTATATCTGCTTGATAAAAACAAGGAAAAACTTGACTCCGCAAAAGGAGGTGAAGGTAAATGATATTTCTCGAACTGTTCATTACTTTTTTTAAAATAGGACTCTTTACCTTCGGCGGCGGTGCGGCAATGATTCCTCTTATACAGCAGGAATGTATTTCAAAAATGTGGCTTACAGAAAGCGAGCTTCTGAGCTTTATTGCAATTTCCGAATCCACACCCGGACCTATTGCAATCAATATGGCAACATTTGTAGGCTCATCTCAAGGTGAATTGTTCGGAGGACCACTTTGGGCGGCAGTAGGTTCAATATGTGCAACACTCGGTGTAGTAATGCCATCTTTCATAATAATTCTGATAATTGCAAAGATGTTCACCAAGTTTGCAGAATATAAAATCGTACGTACGATCCTCACAACAATCAGGCCTATCGTTGTAGGTATGATAATTGCCGCAGGTGCTTTCCTCATGTTCAACGCCATAGGCTTCAGCAACATAAAGTCCTTCGACATAAACTGGATAAGCATTATTCTTACAGTCCTCGTCGTAATTGTAATGTTCCTCTACAAGAAAATATTCAAAAAGAGTATTCCGGTTATTCAGCTGATACTTTGCTCTGCAGTTTTAGGCATAGGCAGTTACATAGTTGAAAAGATTTTTTAATTTAATATAATAATAAATCGCTCCAATTTGTGCAGCCAGCATAAATCGGAGCGATTCTTCAAGAAAAACAATTACAACAATATTATAAGTAATATAACAGCAAGTAAAACCACCGCTAAGGAAGCACCTATTGCAAATATAAGGGGTTTCTTTTGGCAGAAATCAAGATAATTCAAAACTATTTCCTTGGTTTTCGGCAGAAGCTTTATTCTTGTGATATCAAAACTTTCAAGACGTTTTATTTCATCATCAATGTATTTTCTGCTTACCAGACCAAGAGCAACACCCATTTCCGCAGGCAAAATTTTACCGCCAAGAAAATGTTCTGTTTCTGCTTTCAGTTTAAAAAGTCGTTTACCTAAAATTGAATTCACCTGAGATTTTTTTAAGCCCAAAATACTTGAAACTTCGGAAGTACTCATATTATAATAAAATTTCATTACACAAATTTCCTTGAACGGAGACCCAAATGTTTCAAATGTGTCTTTAAACCAGGAAAGATTCTTTTTTTTCAGCAATTCGGAAAGAATATTATCACCCTTTTCAGAGCTTTCATTCAATGCCGATTCAGGTAAATTAAATGATTTATCATATTTTAATTTACGTTCCTTACGCAAAATATCAAAGCAAACACTACGCAAAAACACAACAACTATCCGACGTATATCTTCCTTTTCCACACGGTAAAAAAGTTTCCTGCACTTTGCTATTTTCAAAAAAGTATGTAAAAGAGCTTTATCCGCAAGCTTTTCACTTTTTAAAATATATTTTGCCATTGATTTTACGCTGAGGGAATACTCATCATAAAGGGCTTCGGTAAATTTTTTTTCTTCCTGTTTTATCACGTTCTATAGCTCCTGAAAAATAATCTTTCTTTAAATTATACAACATTTTTATCGCTTTGTCAATAAGAATACCTTGACAGATCAGTTTTGAAGTGATATAATTATACCGACATAAAAACGAAAGAAGACGACATAATGACAGGCTTAAATACAAAGGAATCCCGAATAAGCCGCGGTGCCTACGTTGCGGAAGCGGCAATCGAATATTTCATTTCAATCATGATAACAGGAGCATATCTGACAAACCTACTCAATAGTATCGGTTTCTCAACAGCGGCACAAACAGTTATCTCATCATTGGTAACAATGACTTTTTCTGCCGAGCTTTTCTCCGTCCTGCTTATAAGTAAGCGCTCCGCGGTCAAGCGTTGGGTAACGGCATGGAACCTATTTAACCAACTATTATTTGCGATAATGTATTTCACTCCGTTTTTCAACATTCCGTCGGGGATAAAGTCCACAATATTTCTCGGATTTCTGATCCTCGGAAGCATGATAGAACACGCAATTTGTCCATTTAAAACCACATGGCATATGTCAAATGTGGAAAACGGAAAAAGAGGCGTTTTCACCGCAAAAAAAGAGATAGTATCTCTTATCGGTGGTGTTGTATTCAGTTTCGTAATGGGTAAAATCATTGACTCATACGAAGAGGCAGGAAACATGAACGGAAGCTTTATTGCAAGCGGAATAACAATAATCGGTCTGGCAATCTTCCACTTTATTTCCATGTGTATGATAAAAGAAAATACCATTGAAACAAAAACCGAGAAAAAGAAATTCATTGAAGGTCTGAAAGACTCGCTCAAAGTAACGATCCTCGACAGCTCCTACAGAAAAATAATCGTTGTTTTTGTACTGTACTTTATGGCTATAGCTTCCACTTACTCATTCGGAGCATTTCAACGCAATACTTTAGGCTTTAGCATGACCTTTATTGCAGTCCTTACTTTCCTTTACAGTATTGTACGTTCATTCTTCTCTGTTCCATTTGGAAAATATGCAGATAAACATTCCTGGGAAAAAATGCTGAGGATCTGCGTAATAATTGCTTCTGTAGGTTTTTTCATTAACGGTTTCAGCACTCCCGAAACGGGAAAAGTTACATACACGATATACTTCATGATCTACGCAATTTCAATGGCGGGTATAAACAGCGGAATTCTGAATCTTACCTTTGACTATGTAAAAGAAGAAAACAGAAGTGTAGCCATCGGCTGGAAATCCGCAATCGGCGGTGTTGCAGGATTTTTGACATCCTGCGTGGAATCGGTATTCATAGAAAAAATTGAAAACAACGGAAATATGCTTTTCGGCATGAAGATCTATCCGCAACAGCTCTTATCCTTCATAAGTGCTGTAATTCTCGTGATATTAGCCATATATCTATATAAAGTAGTAAGAAATCAAAAAATAGTTATAGAAAAATAATTTAGTGGGAAACCTTAATTCGAAAAAGGTTTCCCACATTTATTAACTTTGCATATAAACTATTTTTCTCCGTGACATTTGCCACTCATGGGGCAATTACCGCAAGAACATCCGCAGGAGGATTTTCCCTGTTTTTTATCTTTAATCATTTTAACGGTTACGCCTGCCACAACAGCAATTACTGCCAACAGAACAACTATAGTTCCAAGATTCGCAACTATCCAATCAAACATTTATATATCCTCCCTTATAGTTTAATTGATTATTTTACTTTAAGTGTTTTGGCGTTCTTGTAAGGACGAACCAACATATAAATAAGAACTGCAAGAACTGCAACAGCTACGACAGTTCCGATAATATTACCTGTACCGCTGAACCATGAGCCGAGCTGGTAAACGATAAGTGAAATTGAGTACGCAAATACGCACATATATGTAATTGCAAACGCTGTCCATTTTGCATTGTTCATTTCTCTTTTGATTGCGCCCATTGCCGCAAAACAAGGAGCACAAAGAAGGTTGAATATCATAAAGGAATAACCTGCAAGCTTGCTTCCGCCAAAGATCTCGTTACCGATAAGAGCAAGCTTTTCAGAGTCCGCAATTTCCACAAGTTCAAATGCCGCATCAGCATCTCCCATTGAAGAAAGTGTACCGAATACACCTACAACCTCTTCTTTAGCAAGCAGACCGAGAACTGTAGCAACAGCCGCCTGCCATGTACCGAAGCCAAGGGGCTTGAAAATTACAGCGATGAATGAACCTATTACATTCAGGATAGAGTTTTCATCACCGTCACCGATATAGTGGAATCCACCCTCAAATGTAAGACTGTTAAGAAGCCAGATAATTACACTCGCAAGAAGAATAACTGTACCCGCACGCTTGATAAATCCCCAACCTCTGTCCCATGTTCCGCGAAGTATATTGGAAGGAGTGGGCAGATGATATGCAGGAAGTTCCATTACGAAAGGAGCAGGATCACCTGCAAAGGGTTTTGTCTTTTTAAGAATAAGACCTGAAACTATAACCGCACCAACACCTACAAAATATGCAGAAGTTGCAATAAATGGACTGTTTCCAAAAAGTGCAGAGGCTATAAGACCGACAATAGGCATTTTAGCACCGCACGGAATAAAGCCCGTTGTAATAATTGTCATCTTACGGTCACGGTCCTGTTCGATAGTACGGGAAGCCATAATACCGGGAACACCGCAACCTGAAGCCACGAGCATAGGGATAAAGGATTTACCTGAAAGCCCAAATTTACGGAAAAGTCTATCCATAATAAATGCCACACGAGCCATATAACCGATATCTTCAAGGATGCAAAGCAAGAAGAAAAGAATGAGCATCTGCGGAACAAAACCGAGAACCGCACCTACGCCGCCAACAATACCGTCAGCGACAAGACCTACAAGCCATTCAGCACAACCTATACTTTCAAGACCTGAAGCAACGGCAGGCTGTATCCACTCACCAAAAAGTGTGTCATTCATAAAGTCTACAGTCCAGTTGCCAACAGTTCCGATGGAAATAGTATAAACCAGAAGCATTATAACAACAAATATGGGAAGCGCAAGAATTCTGTTAGTTACTATTTTATCAATTTTATCGGAAACGGACATTCTGCTTGTATTCTTTTTCTTATAGCAAGTCTTACAAACAGCTGCAATAAAATTATATCTTTCGTTTGTAATAACAGCTTCAGCATCGTCGTCCATTTCAGTTTCCACATGAACAATATCTTCTTCAATATGGTCAATTATTTTTTTATCCAGCTTAAGTGCTTCGTAAACCTTTGTATCTCTTTCAAAAAGCTTAATTGCATACCATCTTTGCTGTTCAGCAGGCATACTGTGAACTGCGGCTTCTTCAATATGCGCAAGAGCATGTTCAACTTCACCTGAAAAAGCATGCATGGGAATCGTTTTTGTACTCTTTGCCGCTTCAATAGCCGCCTCAGCCGCTTCAAGGATTCCGTCACCTTTAAGTGCGGATATCTCTACGACTTTACAGCCCATAGCCTTCGATAGCTCTTCAATGTTTATTTTATCTCCGTTTTTACGCACAATATCCATCATATTGATAGCAATAACTACGGGAATACCAAGCTCTGTAAGCTGAGTTGTAAGATAAAGGTTTCTTTCAAGGTTCGTACCGTCAACGATATTAAGAATAGCATCGGGACGTTCTCCCACAAGATAATTTCTCGCTACAACCTCTTCAAGAGTGTATGGAGACAAAGAATAAATACCCGGAAGGTCTGTTACGGTAACACCGTCGTATTTCTTCAGCTTTCCTTCTTTTTTCTCAACTGTTACACCGGGCCAGTTACCAACAAATTGATTAGAACCCGTAAGCTCATTGAAAAGTGTTGTTTTGCCACTGTTCGGATTTCCCGCAAGGGCGATTCTGATACTCATTTATAATGTTCCTTTCAAATCAGATATCGGTAAGCTTACACTAACCGTATCTCTTAAAAAATATCGGGATTATTCCCAAAAACTTACAGAATAGCGGAAGTTTCAAATCTTACATTATTCAACTTCGATCATTTCAGCATCTTCTTTTCTTATAGAAAGCTCGTAACCTCTTACATTGACCTCAATAGGATCTCCAAGGGGTGCAACTTTACGAACATATACCTCAACACCCTTAGTAATACCCATATCCATGATACGTCTTCTGATAGCACCTTCACCGTAAAGTTTTACAACTTTAGCGGTTGCACCGATCTTTACATCTTTCAATGTTTTCATCCTGATACCCCCAATATATATGCGAATATAATCTTTATAAAAAGTTAGCCTTCACTAACCATTGCATATTTTACCACATTATATGAAGTTTGTCAAGTGGATTATTCGACATTTCCCACATTTTTTTCAATTTCGGCAAAAGTAACAAAAACAAGGTTAGCCAAAACTAACTTAAATATAAAAAATAAACAAATACGGACAGACGAATCTGCCCAAAAATTCTATTCAATTACAGTAAATTCTGCAGCACACCAGGAATTTTTAATTGATGGTTTAAGAATCCGATAAGAACCCACGGGAAGCTCTCCGTAATACTCTGAAAAATCAACAGTATCTCTTACCGAAAGACCCGAATCTCCGCCACCTGCAAGTGAAGCTGTGGAAAAAATCATATCTCTTATAGGCGTTAATTCATACCAAACACCGTCAATATAAACCTCTATCATGAAATTATCCCGAATGGAAGCATCACCTGATTTTCTTCCCCAAGTAAATGAAACAGAAGTTTCACCTTGCTTTAAAACATCTGAATCAAGCTGAATGAAATACCCTGATTCCGTATCAATAACAGCTTCCGAAATCTTAAGATTTTCCAAAGAGATATCGGCAATTACTTTATCAACATCATCAACTCCCGTATTGACCTCGGGATCGGAGATATTACTGTTGTTTTGCTCTTCTCCAACATCAGAAGAGCAAGAAGTAATTATAAATAAAAGAACTGTCAAGATAATCAAAAAATATCTTTTAATCAATTTATATCCCACCCAATCAGCCAAGCAGCCATACAATAAATTAAAGCTGAATAACCTTTACTTTCTATAATTATTATAACAAACTCTCATAACAATGTCAAGTCTCTTTTATTTAGGGTGACAGAAGCTATCCGAACCTGCCTAAAAGCGAGTCTTTTTAAGTCTTTTCTGCGTTTCGTCCTTGAAAGGCGACAGCCTATCTGCGTCCTCAACGCAGAAAATCCAATAAAAAACCTTCGCTGTTAGGTCGAAGATCTTCCACAGTCAGATTTTGGGTCAGACAAGGCAAAAACGCAGCTAATCCTTGTCGGATTGGCGAGTATTTTAACGCAGTATGACCGAAAATCTGACTGTGGAAAACAAGTTCGGATAGCTCCTATCACCCTAAACTCATAATCTTTTTTTAAAACATAAAAATAATATTACTCAACAAATTCACAAATAAGCCCTTGATTTTCACCGGATTTTATGATATCATTATATAAATAAAACCTTTAATCGGAGATAAAAATGAACATACACGAATCAGGCGAAATGTATCTTGAAAATATTTACGTCTTACGCCAACAGCTGTCCGCAGTACGCTCAATTGACATTGTAAACCATACAGGATATTCAAAACCCAGTATCAGCCGCGCAATCGGTTTGCTTAAGGACGAAGGACTTATTCTCGTTGATAAAAAAGGATATATCACCTTAACAGAATCAGGAGAAGCCCGTGCAAAGAAGATATATGAACGTCATGAAATGTTGACAGAATTTTTTATCAAAATCGGAGTTTCCGAAGAAACAGCCTCTGCAGATGCCTGCAAAATAGAACACGTCATCAGCGATGAAACCTTTGAAGCAATCAAAAGTCACGCAAAAACAAAATAAGTAACTTAAATTTTTCGGGAAAAACCGTTTTGCAGAATTGGCTTTTCCCGAATTTTTTAAATCATATCACAATATTCTTCCGTCAGTTTATCCAAAGCAGCAAAATCCATTGCGGAAATGTAAAGCTCTTCAAGGTCATCGTGTAATGCTTTTGCCGTACGAAGAGCTTCAATAGCTTCTTCAAGGCAAATTTTCATAAGTTTTGCGGCAGATGCGGAATATTTCTTTTCAAATTCAATATCATCTCTTAAAAATCTGCTCAAATTTACAGTCTTTGAATTTTCCGAATCAAAATGAGTCAGTTTGTCTGATGTAACAAAAGCTATATTCAATTCAGGTACGGCAATATGCGATATATATTCAGGTTCAAGAGGGAAACGGAACTCATAAACGTCAAAACCTTTGTCAATAAATTTATCTTTCAAAATCTTCAAAGCTGAAAATGATATTCCGTATCTATCGCGAATAACAAAAACATCAGAACACAGAGTATATATCGTATCTTTAAAAGTAACATACCCTTTAGGAGTAATTCCCGAAAGAAATCTTATATAAGATTTTCCGCCTGAACCTTTTTTCTCTGCTGAAAATCTCTCTGAAATTCTGTTAAAATACTCTTTCATTTTATCGCTGTCAAGATATTTCTGCCCTATAGCCCTGAGTTCGGAAGAAGCACATGATGCAGCTTTAAGATATCTGTAAGCACGGGCATATGCGGCAGAAAATTTAGAATTCAAACGAAGTATCTCATCTTTCACGGGAATCATTTTTTCGGAATCTATAAACTGACCCACGTTTATTATTGCACCCATAGCACCGGGGAATTTCACTTCCATAACATGAGGCGGAGTTCCGTCTGTAAAAACAGTTTCAGAATTTTGAATATAAACACCGTCCAAAGAATCGGGGTCGGAAGAACAGTACACATATTCAGTAAAATTACCCTTTGAAACCGCTTTTGCGGCAATTTTTTTCATAAAACTGCTTTTTCCCGTCCCCGGTCCACCCTTAATGACATAAGTTTTCTTTCCTTTTAAAAATTCATCAAAATAAGAATAAAACCCCTCGGAAGAATTTGCACTGAGAAACGTACGTATAGTCTGACCGTTCATAAAATAATCCCCTTTTACAAATTAGATTTCTGACAGTAATCATAATATGTAAAAAGGGGGTCTTTTGATATTTTTATTTAACTGTAACTACAGAATGGATATCAATTTTATCAACTTTAACCTTAACAATTCCGTTTTCCCAAGTATATGGAAGATCAACAGCCTCGGGCTCAAGTCTGACAGACTGAGGCTTCTCGGCAAAATCGATCTCAAGTTCTACATCACGCAAAGCAGGGATATCGTCAAAGCCGCAAACATGTCTGTCTGCGTGTTCTCCGTTAAGATTCAAAATATTTACGCAAAGGAACCCATTTTTCTTCATCAAGGAAATATCCGCATTTGTCTTGGAAAGGATTCTGACGGAAGGAGTATAAAGTTCTCTGATAATCTTCTTAACAAAAGCTCTGAATGCAGAAGATCTCCATTCACGGTAATTTCCCACATTGAAATAAACGCCACAGATCAAGCCCTTACCGTAACCGCAAACAGTTGCAATGGGAGAAGTCTTATTTTTGCTTTCATGAGCCGCAGAAGTAAACATTTCACCGATTACCTTTGTGTTTTCCTTAGGTTCAATACAAGCAAAATCAGACTTAACCGAAGTTCTGAATCCGTCGGAATTCAAGTCTATCATGGAATCCCGAACTGTTTTCTTCAAAGTTACACCAAGTTCAGTTTCAAATATTGCAGCAGCATCAACACCCATTACGGCAAGTTTGCCGCCGTTTTCAGCATAATTGAGAAGCTTTGCCTTTAATTCAGGCTCGATAACCGTCAGTTCAGGAACAATTATAAGTCCAAAATCTGAAATATCACGGTCAAGAACATGATGCGTCATAAGTATTTCAACAGGCAAACTGCAATCTGCAACAGCCAAAGTCGTACCCCTGACACTGCTGTGGTGTTTGCCTCCAAGAGAAAACAATTCATCAATACCTGAATTATGCCCCTTTTCGGAATAAATAACACCGATCTGATGAATAGGTTCTGCCTTAAAGCAAATATTTTCACGTTCACGGCAGAATTTGGAAAGCTCAACAAGTCCGGGGAGAATAAACTCCTGAACAGATCCTGCAATATTGGTGACACCTTCCTGAGTAGAGTCTGCTACCTGTCTGTTATATACCTGAAAACCACCACCGAGCATTATAACAGCCGCCGCTTCCTGACAAAGCTGTTTCCATGTTTTATTAAAGTAAGAGTTTCCATGTCTGCCAAAGCCCCAAGCCATAAGATCCCAAGGCTTTTGCTGTCCCATTATAGCTCTGCCGTCAACCCTTGCAGTATTTACGCTGTCATTAGGATCATAGTCACCTGAAATCGAATCCATATCAACTTCAGGACGTTTTACCACATACATCGTATAGAGCCAGTTGGAGATAAGCTGAAAATCAGGCGCGACCTTATGGACATCTTTCATGTAACGGTCTACATATTCAAGAAATCCGTTTCGGCAAAATTCAAGATACTCAGGATAAGATTCATCGCCCTTACGAGGAGGTTCTTTTCCGTTAAGTGCCTTATATTTTTCAACTGCGTAATGGCTGTAGTCCACGTCTGTAGCCCAACACTCACCGTCAACCCACGCACCGTCAAGCCCGTAATCTTTCGCCATTTCTATGAGTTGAGGAACCAAAAGCTTTTCCTCATAAGGTCCGAATACAGATGTTATATTTTTACTTGCTTCACCTTTTTCGTTTACAGCAGCCCAATCGGAATCTTTCGCAACAGCTTCGGAATCCCAAACCCCTGAATGATGAGCATAAAGAGCAACATCATGTTTCTTTGTAACATCACGCCATGCTCTGAGCAAGTCACCCTGCATATCGGGAGCAGGATTTCCAACCTTTGTGGGATAGCTTGAAATTCCAGGATGACCTTTTGTATCGCACTGTACAAAATCAGGTTTGACCTCGGAAAGCATCTTGTCTATAACATCAACATTACAATTTCCAAGTCCTACAGAGTTTTTACTCGCATGAAAATCAAAATGTAAGCCAAAAAACGAATCTTTTCTCTTTCTCATAAAACATATCTCCTTTAGAATGATGTTAGGGATAAATTATCGGGGAAAACTTTTTTCACGAAAAAAAAGTTTTCCCCGACCCCCTTTCAAAACCGATTCAGGGGTAAAATTAAATTTGACTTAACGAATAATTTTAAATGCAATCACAACGCTTAATATTCAATCATCAAAGTTTTGATTTCAAAAGGTCTGAAAGTAAGGTCTACGGAATTATTCACAACGGGAAGCTCTTCAATAACTTCTTCGAGCATATTTGAAACATAAACTTTCTTTACCTTCTTTGCGAATTTAACTTTTGTATTGGTTCTGTTGCGTTCACATTCATACAAACGGGCTACAAAAGTCTTTTCTGCATATTCCGCATACTTAACTGCTTCGCAAATTACGTTAGGAGCTGAAATTTCCATAAAGCTCTTTTCGTTCTTTGCAGCACCTTCTGCAACAACAACAGGAACATTAAGCATATAAGAAGGCTGAACTACGTTTTCTGCTGCAAGGTCACCGTCGTGGGGCAAGAATGAATATGTAACCTCATGAACACCTCTGTCATTTGTAGTATCAGGATGTCTTCCGCCTCTATGGAGCGTAAGTCTCAAATTGCCATTTTCAACGGAAATACCGTATTTACAGTCATTAAGAATCGCAACACCAAAACGTGATTCTGAAATATCAGTCCATTTATGGTTACAAACTTCAAATTTTGCCGCCTCAATACTGTTATTTTGGGTTGTAGGTCTTTCAACATGACCGTACTGAATTTCATTTTTAACAGATTGAGACCAAATATCAACATCAAAACCTACTTTGAGAAGAGTATGAGGTTCATCCCAATCGATAATTGTATGGAAATCTATTTGTTCAGAATTTGCATGGAAAATCATATCCTGTTTAATTGTGGATTTCTTTCCGATTTTGTATACGGAACGAATTCTGAGCTGGACAGAACCTTCAGAAACCAATTCACGGGAAACAAGTCTCATTTCAGGTTTAAACTTAATAAATGTATCAGAGTCAATATCCCAGTTATCCCAGTAATTCGGCACATCTTCTGCAAGCCAGAATGTATTGAGAGATTCTCCGTCCGCTTTCTTCAACTGTCTGCCTGTTTTCTTATTGATATAAGAAGAAATCGCACCATTCTCATCAAATACAACATAAGCATAAGGAGTTTCAAGGTTTGTGCCATCGTAAACAAAGGCAGATTTGCCCTTACTGTAGCCATCTGTAAGCTCAAGAGTTTTTGCAGCAAATGCAGGAACTTTTACACCGCCGACAGCAGTAATCTTTTTGCCTTTAAGATCCGTAAACTTCTGATTTTTCGCGCCCCTGACACCGCCGCGAACATTTTCAAGATAAATATCATCATTACGGTCAAAGGAAAGAGTATTAAACACAGTAACGGATTTTTCATTGTTATTAACAAGTTTTTCAGAATATTTAGCGGTAAGTGCCTGATAATCAGAAATCAATTCGTTAAACTCTTTTATAGCCTGAACATTAACTTCATTTATACTTGAACCGGGAAGAATATCATGGAACTGATTTTTAAGAAGTTTTTTCAACTTTTTATCTGCATCAGGATCTTTTTTCACACCTGAAAGCACATTAAAATATTCCGCATCACGCAATGCATACTCTGCCTTACGGTTACCGCGTTTAATATCGTGCATCTGAGTAAGTGTACCTCTATGGAGCTCAAGATAAAGTTCTCCCGTATGAGTGGGATATTTATCTATATCCTTTTCAAGATCCTTCATAAAATCACTTACTGTTGAATAATAAAGATTCGGCATACCTTCAATTTCGGAAGAGAATCTGGCTTCTTCAATCATTTCCGCATAAGGACCGCCGCCACCGTCACCGAATCCGTATGCATAAAACTTTTTATTTCCTGTTTGAGGACATCTTATTTCAAGCTTTTCACAAGTATTAAAATCCTGAGGATTGGGATGTTTATGAGTAATATTATAATGTGTAAGAACTTCTGTTCCGTCAAGTCCGCGCCATTTAAAAGTATCAACAAAAGGAGCGTTCAAGTCATTCCAGCCGATTTTTGTCGTATTGAAATATTTAACATTTGACCCCTTCATAATCTGAGGAATTGCGGCACTGTAACCGAAAGTATCAGGCAACCAGAAAGAATCGGCAGTATAACCAAAATTTTCACGAGTAAACATCTGTCCTTTAAGGAATTGACGAATCATAGATTCACCTGAAGTTATGTTACAGTCACATTCGACGTAAACACCGCCATTGGGTTCATATCTACCCTCAGCAACACGTTGCTTCATTTCTTCAAAAATTGAAGGATAATGGTCTTTCATCCATTCGCTGTGAAGCGCGGATGACTGAATGAATTTATATTCAGGATAAAGCTCCATCATGTGAAGCGCATTTGCATATGTACGGGCACATTTACGGATAGTTTCATCCACAGGCCAAAGCCAGGCGGTATCCATGTGAGAATGACCGATCAAACCGAAAGTCGGCCTTGACTTATCTTCAACAACAGCCTTTGTTTCTGTTTTGAATCTGTCAATAATTTCAATCCCCTTATCAATAAAACCGTCTATCTCTTCATTTGTAACAAACTGGGGATGAACCGGCAAGATTTCATACAACTCTTCAAGAGCTTCTCTTGCACTACGTTTAAGACCGTTTGAATCATCAAAATAATATGCAATCTGCTGCAAACATTTTCCGTCAATACTGAACTTCCAAAGCTTACTGTTAACAGTATAGATATTCATACTGTTATAAGTCTGAGTATATTCTCCGGGATCTCCCTCAAGACCATAGAATCCGTAAGGATCAGCTTCCGCACAGGGATGACCCGCGTAGAATTCAACAGCAATATCATATTCTGTACCCTCAGGAGCTCCGGGTGTAATCAAATGATAAAAATGATCTCTGTTGTTCAAAAGACCTACGGGTTTACCGTCTACAAAAACAAGACCTTCTCTATAAGTCATATCAGGCGCAAAATATAGCGGAATACCAGCAGTTTCAGATGTAACCTTCACATTGAAACGTACCCACATATTCATCCAACTACCGCCCCATGATTCCCCTTTTGTTATTTTAAACCAATTCTTGGTAGGAACAGTTCGCAAATGTTCCTTGGTTATATGTTTTTTCACATTAATAGCTTCATAAAGTTTGATATAGCTTTTTTCATGATATCTATCAAAAGCCTTATCCAACTTTGCAAGAAGTCTATCATTATATTGTTTAAACAACATGGTAAAATCCCCTTTTCTGCTTTAGTTTTCAATTTAAAATAGTATAATATTTAACTACAATTATTATATCATAACCATTATTTAAAATCAAGCCTTTTATGTAAAATATAACAAAAAAAAACAAACGGAAATAACCCGAAAGTTATCTCCGTTTATAAATCATTCTTATCTGTCTATTTATTCTTCAAGTTTTGAATAGTAATTCTTATACATATAGTCGTAGTTTGGAAGTGCATGCTTTTCAACTATAGTAAGAACTGCATTAGAGTAAAGATCCAATGTTTCACCGGGAGATCTTCCTGCAACCATAGCAGAAGAGAAGTTGTTGTTTACGCCTCTCATCAAGTCAGAACCTCCGTCAAAGGTATAGTCATATCTTGCGTCGGAAATAAGTTCCATATAGATCTCAGCATCAAGGTCTGTCATGAAGATCATATCTCTGTAGTAATCTTCGATAGGTCCGAGATATTCGTCAAAGGGTTCGAAGAGCTCAGAAAGAACGTGAGCTGCAATATCAGGATTAAAACTGCTTCTGGGAATACCGAAGCCTTGAATTCTGTCAAACGCCTGAGCCCATGTACCGTATGTATTGGAAGGTCCGCTGGGGAAGGGCATAAGACCGCAAGCAACATCCTCATGAGTACCTGCAAGAGTAGCAGAAGAAATAGTCATAAATGCATTTCCCTCATCGAATTCTTCATGAGACCAATACGCGGAGAAGAGATCGATCTTATCTTTGTAATCAGCGTACCACCGAGCACCTGTCTGAAGAACTTCAGCAAGTGACTGGGGTCTGGGATTAACGATATAACTTCCGTCAGACGCTGTGGTTACATACTGAACATTATTTGAATATGCCAAGCCATAGTAATAAATCTTTTCACTTGCAGACATTACCCATGTATTTTCTTTGGAAAGAGTTACACCCTTGAGGTAAGTTTCTTCAAAATTATCCCATGTCCAATTCTGATTTTCCCAAAATTCGTGTGGGTCAGTAATGGAATTTTCCTTCATAATATCAAGGTTATAAATAATAGAGGAGATACCTGTTGCCTGCCAATCGGGCCATAAAACGGGCTGAACGGAATAAGGAACAGAGTTTATCATACCGCCCTCAAGAACATTGGCATCACCGTATTTCCAAGTTTCTGTGAGATCAATGTAATCACCGAAATCGGTAATAGGATAAAGGAGATTTGCCGCAGCAAAGTTCTGCATACCGCCGAAGTCTGTATAGTTTACAAGGTCAGCCATATATGTTCCAGCCATAAGCTTCAAACGCATTGTCTCTGAGCCTTCAGGATCAACATCAATAACGATATCAACGCCGAGACCTTCTTCAATACTCTGAATACGGGAATTGACAGCCTCACCATATTGAGTATTGGTATCATAGCTCAAAATTCTTTTCCAAGCAGTCTCGTCATCATTCATTTCATTTTTTTCGGAATGAATGATCACTTTAGCTCCGTCATAATTGATACTGCCATCCATATTCTTAATAAAATCCAACAACTCAGGTGCAGTTGCTGTCGTACAAGATGTTATAAAAATTGTTGCCGCCAACATCAAAGCGGTAATTATTTTTTTCATAGCGATAGCCTCCGTTTTTTGATTTACAAACATGCAAAAATCTAAACATATGCACTTGCAAAATGTCATTTTTACTGTTTATAGTATATCATAAAAATCCCCTGTTGTCAATAGCAAATTCAAATATATACAAAAAATACCCAAAAGAGACTTGACAAAAAAAAGCTTGTGTGTTAAAATTTAAAAAACAGAAAGGAGGCAAAACAATGAGTTTAGATGACATCGCGAATATTCCCGAATTCAAAATATCGGTGCGAAATATCGTAGAATTCATTCTTCGATGGGGAGATATAAACAACGAAGGAATGAAAAACCCTCCTGACCTTTTGGAAGGCACTCGAATCCATAGAAAAATACAGAAAAAAGAAGAAAAAACCGGGATTTACCGCTCAGAAGTGCGACTTTCAGAATCTTTTTCCTACACAAATTTTCGTTTAACGGTTCAAGGAATCGCAGATGGCATTATTTTCGACGAACCAATAACAGTTGATGAAATCAAATCCACATCCATGCCAATAGAATTTATTAACGAAGATTTCAGCAGACTTCACAGAGCCCAGGCAATGTTTTACGCATATATGTATGCAAAACAATGCGGACTGAAAGAGATCAACACCCGACTCACCTATTTCAATTTGGATACGGAAGAAATAAAATATTTTCCGAAAGAACACACCTTTGCAGAGCTTGAAGACTTTGTTTACCGAGTTTGTGATGAATATTCAAAATGGATATACCGTCAAATTGATGCGGACGAAGAATTTACAAGATCAGCAAAAGAGCTTAAATTCCCATTTGATGAATATCGCCAAGGACAAAGAGAATTGGCGGGAACGGTATACAGAGCAATTCGTAACGGAGAGACTCTTTATGCCCAAGCTCCCACGGGAATCGGAAAAACCGTATCAATGCTTTTTTCCGCAATTAAAGCAAAAGGCGAAGGCTTGGGAGAAAAAATCTTCTATCTTACGGCAAAAACAGTAAATTCCAGAGCCGCAGATTCAGCCTTTAAGCTCATGCACAAAAAAGGGCTTAGAATGAGAAATATTTTTCTTTGCGCAAAAGAAAAAGTCTGCAACTATAAAAAGCAATGCAAACCCGAAACTTGCCCCTATGCAAAAGGTCATTTTGACAGAATAAACGAAGCTGTTTTCGATATTCTCACCAACGAATATATAATCACTACGGAAATTTTAAGCAAATATGCAGAAAAACATAAAGTTTGCCCTTTTGAATTGGCTCTTGACACATCCACGTGGTGTGACGGAATAATAGGGGACTACAATTACGCATTTGACCCCTCAGCTTCACTGAAAAGATTCTTCACAGATGGAGGAGACTATATTCTCCTATGCGATGAAGCACATAATTTACCGCAACGAGCAAGGGAAATGTATTCGGCAGAACTTGAAAAAACAAAAGTCCTGGAAACGATGCGACCCTTTAAAACAAAAAATAAAAAGATTTATACGGCACTAAAAAAATTAAATAACGCAATACTGAATTTTACAAAGCAAATGGAAAAAGATTCGGGAATAATTACAGAAGAACCTACAAAAATATATAATGCAACGGTTGATTTTTGCAGAATGTTTTCAGCTTTCCTTTCGGAAGACGGGAATGAAAACCTAAAAAATGAAACGGCGGATTTCTATTTTGATGCGTTGAATTTTGTTTCGGTTTTTGAAAATCTCAATGACAATTACCGTTGCTGTGCGGAAAAAAGAGGAAAATTCACATCGGTGAAGCTCTTCTGTGTAGACCCTGCGGACAGACTTTCCGAAACTCTTGATATGTGCAGAGCAAGTATATTTTTCTCTGCAACCTTGTTGCCTCCCGATTACTTCAGAAATACCATAGGAATGAAAAACAGAGTTTCGGAGGGAAACTCAAAGGCTCCAATAATCAGACTTACCTCACCATTCCCCAAAGACAATTTAAAAGTGATAGCTTGTCCTTTCATCAATACGAAGTATATCCGAAGAGAGGAAAGTTATGAGCCCATATCGGAGCTTATATTTACGGCGGTGCAAAAAACAGGAAATTATTTTGCGTTTTTCCCTTCCTTTGCTTATATGAACGAAGTTTATGCAAAATTTACCGAGAAACATCCCGAAATTAAGACGATAATACAAAGAACTTCCCTCACGGAAGAACAAAGGGACGATTATCTTGAAGAATTTGACGAGGATCCGACTGAAACCCTTGTAGCCTTTGCAGTAAGCGGTGGCATATTTTCCGAAGGTGTTGACTTAGTGGGAACACGGCTTTCGGGGGCAATAATCATCGGTGTAGGGCTACCGCAGATATGCTTTGAACGAAATGTCATTAAGGAATTTTATGACAAACGTGACAACAGCGGTTACGACTACGCATATCTATTCCCTGGATTCAATCGAGTTATGCAAGCAGCGGGAAGAGTTATCAGAAGCGAAACAGACAAGGGCTTTGTTATTCTTGCCGACTCACGCTATGCCACGGACTCATACAGAAACCTATTTCCACCCGAATGGCGGAATTACAAAACAGCAAAAACAATTTCTCAATTAAAAAACTTACTTTCCGAACATTGACAATTTCAAAACCGAATAAATTATCACAATTTGGGTATGATATTAGGGTGACAGGAGCTATCCACGCCTGTTTTCTATAGGCGAATTTTCAGTCATGCTGCGTTAAAATACGCGCCAATCCTGGTGCATTTCATGGACGAAACGCAAAAAAGACTTAAAAAGATTCGCTTTTACACAGGTTCGGATAGATTCTGTCTCCCTAAGGGGTTGACCCATTTGATACCTTAAATGAGTCAGATTCCTGTAAGAAATACACATTGAAAGGCTTTGGTCATTAACAATGAACGCTATTGATAAAATTGCCCTTGCGCTTTCCGTTATAGGAGCTCTTGTTTGGGGTTGCGTGGGCATATTCGGTTTCAATCTGGTAGGTTGGCTTTTCGGCGGAGACACTTCAGTAATGAGCAGAATAATCTATACTTTAGTAGGTCTTTCCGGTATATGGACTGCATCTTTACTTTTCAGAAGTTTTGTTCCCGAAGATGAACGAGTTATCAGAACAAGAGATTAAGATTATTTAAAATTACAGGGGAAACTTTTTCACATAAAAGTTTCCCCTGTATCCTGTTTTTAAGTTTAAGATATAAAATATTTAAAAATTCTCAGGAAATTCACTAAGATCTGACTAAGAATGTAAGTATAGGCTCTTACCAGTCTTGAGGGTACTCCATGAAATCCAAAACTGAAAAATCATTGATGAATCGGCCTTCACGCACACATGTAATACCATATGAAAGGAGCTTTTCAGCAAATGCTCTATTATAGGCTTCGATTTTACCTCCTGCAAGCTCTCTTGAATATTTTACGATTGCAATACGGAAATCATCTTTTTCCTGAGCTGTAAACTCATCCGGATTAGCATTGAAATAATTAATCATGATCTTTCCCATAGCACTTGAGCCAAAACCGTGATTCTTTACCATATACCAGGAATTAATATAATCGACCTGAAGAGACGCCCTATCAACGTTTTTCTTTTGCTCTTCAGTTTCTGCTTTAGACAAGGCATCAGCGAATAATCTGTAGCCTTCAGTGATTATTGCAGGAACATCCCCTTCCGCATAACCTCTGAACCAATTCCAATACTTACTCCAATCAACAGTTTCATAATTTCTTATCATATCAGCCGTAAGATCGTCAGGATAAGATTTCTGTTCATGGAGCTGAACAGCTTTTGGCCAAGGATACACCTTGTCTGGATCCTCATAAATATCAAAACAGGTATCCTTAGTCAATTCAAGTGCGAGATTCAAATATTCATATACAGACTCCCAACCCGGACCGTAAAAATCCTGCATGAATTCAACCATAAGAGCCTTAACATCTTCGTCGCTCATATAAGGATCCCACAAAAGATGAGAAAGCAAGTAACATCTGAGTTCACCGAATTCACCGCTATCTACAGTTGAGTAGTTACCCTGTTCAAGCACATGGGCAACGCCTGAATCAGCAAAGAGCTTTAAATTATCACGCAAAACTTCAAAATTGGGGAATGTCATTACATAATTATGATAGTTTGTAGTATAGTCCCAAATATAAAGATTATCGCAAAGCTCCCCCCAGCCATTAAGAAGGTCTACAAAGTTTTCACCTGAATACTCCGTACATTCCGCAAGAGGATGTCTGAAACAAGCTTCTATAGAACAAAGCTCAACAGTAACATTATCTGCCGGCTTGATACCAGTAGGAACATGTCTTGTATACCTGTAAGCAAAAGTATGAATTGTTACATTTGGAAATTCATCCTTTATTGCATCTGCAATTCTGTTTACAAACCAAAGATTTACTCCACCCATATTGCCATATTCAGATACTTTGGCGCTACAGTTCTCACAACTGCAATAATCATCATTATCGTTCTGAGACACAGATATGATATCATAATCCGGATTTTCCGCAAGTAATGTTCTCACATTCTTCAAAACAGTGTTGTATGTATTTTCATCTGTAAGGCAAGGCTGGCCTTCCCTGCCTGTTTCGGCAAGGGTACCCAAGCTGTGAACAACATCAGATCCTATTCTTATCCAGGTAGGATTACCCCCGTAACTTTCAGAGGCTATACCCCACTTACAAATTATGGTCTTACGTTTTGCGCTGAAATAATCATTGCTTGAATAATCCGCCCAATGTACGGTTCTCGTATCAAAAACAGGAATCTGTTTGTCCTCTTCTATTTTATTAAGAGAAATCGTTTTGGTTTCGGGAATCTTTTCAAATTTGGAAGTGTAGAATCTGCAACCAAGATATGATTCTAAAAATTCGAATACAGAATAAAGAGTACCTCTCAGTTCTCCTCCCACAAGATAAATTTTATCTCCTTTGGATTTTATCACGAACCCATCAGTTCCCAACTCATCCCTGTTAAATTCGCCTTCAGACTCTCTATTTGTTTTTCCAACAATAATTTCTTTTTCAACAGCAGAAACATTATCTGAAACGATTGGAAGTTCAACTCCGCTTATTTGCTTAAGATATTTTTGCAATTCCGTAGAAGCTGTTATTTCAGAAGGAGATGCATTTTCTCCTCTGACAATAACGTATTCAGAAGAACCGTCAACAACAATATCAAGAGTTTCATCCACTATGATCGTATCGTCATTCCGACCTTCGTTTTCAACCGAATCAACAATACCGGGATTCTCATCCTCAGAAACATTCGGCTGATTCTCATTTGAGCACCCAACGAAAATTGTTGCAAGCATAGAAACAACAACCATTAAACTAATAAATTTTTTCATAGTAATATCTCCTTTTAATCATTATTTCTTTCTCTGCCTCATAACTTCAAAACCAATAACGGCAGAGGCTGCAGATGCAGAAAGAGCACATCTGAACCCAGAGCCATAAGGTATAAAAATATTACCGTCAGAGTTATCAAGAACTGATCGTGAAAGTCCTCGCATCTCACCGCCGATTGCAAGCACTACGGGTTCTGTAAGATCTTTTTCGTAAAGAGATTCCGCATCTCTGCGTTCAGCGCAATAGACCTTCAAGCCTTTCGCCCGTGCCTCCAAAACCGTTTTTCCAAGATCCTCGGAAACCAATGTTGGCAAATATTCCGAAGCACCCGCAGAAGCCTTAATAACCACGGAAGCCGCCGTAAGCCAATTTCGTGACGGTACTATAACACCTGTTACACCCGCGGCATATGCTGAACGAAGGGAATCACCGAAATTATATGGGTCTTCTATACCTTCAAGAAGAAGAATAAATGGATTTTCAACGTTGAAAAGATCTTCTTCAGTTTCGTAATTTCTATCACCGACATATGCGATAATACCACCGTGAGTCTTTCCCGTTGCCACAGCATCAATTTCTGAACGGTTGCAGGGAATGTATTTTATGCCTTTTTCACGGGCTTTACCGAGAATGAAGGAGAGATCCCTGTCTCGCCTTTCCCTGTCAAAAAGTATATTCGATACTGTTCTTTTGCCTCCGTTCAAAACTGCTTTCACGGAAACAGAACCTTCAATAATATAATCTGCCATATAATCCCGAACCTTTTATTTTTTAATTTCCTTTTCCATATATTCACCCGGAGACATTCCGTAATTCTTCTTAAACACCTTGGAAAAATACAAAGGATCCGAAAAGCCCGAAAACGAAGCTATTTCCTTGATACTCGTAAAACCCGCATTCATCATTCTTACTGCATGGTTCAAACGAAGCTTACATAAATACAAGCTGAAACATATTCCCGTATGACGTTTAAACGCCTCCGAAATATATTTTTTGCCGTAAGAGTGTAATTTGCTGACATTTTCAAGGGTAAGGTCTTGCTCCGAATAATGGGTGTCAATGTATTCCTTTATAACCTCAGCAGGTTTTTTTGACCTGCTCTTCATATCAGCGGGGATGTTGCAAATATCTGCCAATGTAAACAGTAACAGTCCCTCAGCCATAAGGTCGATATTGCTTTCCGTAACCGAACACACGGAAGTTTTCCACACATCAATAAACCTATCATAGTTTTCCAACACGGGAGATGATTCTTTTATTGCAATACGTTTAAGTAAACTATCCGCACGAAGCCCTGAAAAGGAAATATAAATATACTCAAAATTTTCCTCACTGCGAATTTTAAACGGCTTTGCTTGAAAAGTAAAAAACAGATCCCCTTTTTTTAAATAATGTCTGCCGTGAGGGGTACTCAAAATCCCTTTCCCCGAAGTTACAAGCCGCAAAGTATAAACTGTCTCGATAAGATATTTATCGGGGAAATTGCATTTTCTCTCATATACAAAATTGAGTATATCCAGTTCCTTTGACGGAGTTTTCGCAGGCGGGAAATTACAAATATTATCGTAATCGTACATTCGATTTACCTCCCTTGATATAAGTATACAGTTTTTTAGCGAAAAAGTCAATAGTAAACAGAATTTTTTTTAAAAATATCGGTTTTAAAGCACCACAAAGAAGACTTCCGCATTATTTTAAAAATAGTTTACAAATAATCTCAGTTTTCTAAAGAAAAATAGTTGATTTTTTCGTCCGAATGTGGTATAATATTTTATACTAAGTTTATTATGTCCTTTGCTGATTCGAAAAAAACGAACAGGCAAAGAATGAAATTATAATTGGAGGAAAAACATATGTCACCTATCGTACTCGTACTCACTTTAATACTTATGGCTTGTTCCATTGCTCTTGTTGCTATCATTCTTTTCCAGTCAGGAAGATCTGCCAATGCAGGCGCTATAACAGGTGCTTCCGGTAACTATATGAGCAAAAACAAGACAAGCTCTAACGAACTCAAAATGAAAACAATGACTGTAGTAGTTTCAATCATTTTCATCGTTACAGTTGTTATTGTAAATATCATTGAAATCGTTTAATTTAAGAAAAAAATAACACAGGGTAAAGATAAAAATCTTTACCCTTGTTTTTTTGTCACTGAATAATCCGCTCCAAACAGTGTAAAATAAGCTTACAGGAATACTTTACACCGAAAGGAAAATATAAAAATGATAAAAGGGTTCTGCAAAGAAGCTGTAATAGTAAAATGCAACGGAAAACTTATTGATGAAGCTATATTCATCTTAAAAAAAGACTCAAAAAAAGCAAACAGACGTGCTATTTTAGATGAAGCAAACTCTATAATAAAAGAAAAAACTTCAATAATGGATAAACATGAGGCAAAACGTAAAAAAGCCTTTATGCGAATAATTGAGGATGACAGCTTTTAAAAAATAAATATTATTAATAAAATAAACAAAGGAACTGATTTATTCTTATAAACAGTTCCTATTTCAATTATTCATGAATTATTATTTTTGAAACTTCATTTCTTGGTGCAACTGAAAGATCTATATCTCCCCCAATAATTGCTCCCATATCTGAAATGTGTTTTGCTACCGTATCAAAAGCAAGTTCAGGAGTATTGTTTTCTTTGCTTAAATGGGCAAGAATAATATTTTTAACAGATGCTTTAACAGCTTTCCCCATAAGACATCCACATTGTTCGTTTGAAAAATGTCCGTATTTTCCGCCTATGCGCTGTTTGAGCATATATGGGTAAGCTCCGTTCCACAGCTTGTCAACATCATGATTGGACTCAACCACAAGAGTATTACACCCACTCAAAAAATCCAATGCTTGGGAAGTTTCTTCACCAACGTCAGTCATAACTCCAATCTTCTGATTTCCGGTATTTACTATGTAACCTACACATTCTGCGCTGTCATGAAGTGTCCTGAATGAAGTAACCTGCATAACGCCATTATTTGCCTTTGCTCCTGTAGCCATTGCATGGAAATTTTTACAGTTTATCTCAGGATAAGAATTCTTTATGGCAGCTAAAGTTTTCTCATTACCGATTACAGGAATACGCTCATGATGCTTGAGTATCGTTTTCAACCCTGCTATATGATCCGAATGTTCATGGGTAATAAAAATTGCTTCGACATTATCATAACCGCTACCGATACTGTTCAATGCCTGACCCGTTTTTTTAATACCAGCCCCGGCATCTATCAATATCGCCCTGCCGTCATTTTCAATAAATGTACAGTTCGCACTGCTTCCGCTATACAGCGTACATACTCTTACCATGTTGTAGATAAGCTCTCCATTTCAATAATATAAGATCAACCAGCATTTATACCAGCATTTTCAGCAGTCTGAGATTCATCATCAACAACACCGATTGAAGCACCGAGACCTCTGAGTTTTTCAACGATATCTTCATATCCGCGTTCAATAAGATGAACATTTGTAATTTCAGTCATTCCCTCAGCACACAGGCCTGCAATAACAAGGGAAACCCCTGCACGCAAATCACAAGCGCACACAGAGGCACCTGTAAAATGATCTATACCTGAAATAACACAAACTCTGCCGTCAACGTTCATTTTCGCACCCATTCTGCGAAGTTCATCAACGTACTTAAATCGATGTTCGTAAATACCTTCGGTAACAATAGATGTACCGTTAGCAAGGCACAACAGCGTTGCAATCTGAGGCTGCATATCTGTGGGGAAACCGGGATACGGAAGTGTTTTTACATTCACTTTATTCATTGCCTGACCTGGAGCTCTTGATACAGTGATAAAGTCATCATCTTCTTCAACGTTAACACCAATCTCTTCCAATTTTGCGGAAATTGATTCCAAATGTTTTGGAATAACATTTGTAACTTTAACTTTACCGCCAACAGCCGCAGCAGCAACCATGTAAGTACCAGCCTCAATCTGGTCAGGAATAATTTCATATCTGCCGCTGTGAAGCTCGCTGACACCTTTTATTTTAATAGTATCTGTACCTGCGCCACGAATTTCTGCACCCATTGCATTAAGGAAGTTGGCAATATCAACAATATGGGGCTCCTTACCTGCATTTTCAATTATCGTAGTTCCCTGAGCAAGAACTGCTGCCATCATTATATTTATAGTAGCACCTACTGAAGGGAAATCAAGACTCATAGAGGCACCTTTAACTCCATTTTCCGCAAAAGCGTTAACTATTCCGTGTTCTATAGAAACAGTCGCACCAAGAGCCTCAAATCCTCGTATATGATAGTCTATGGGGCGGACACCAAAATCACAACCTCCGGGAAGCCCAACCTGAGCTTTTCCGAATCTTCCGAGAAGTGCACCAATTAGATAATATGAAGCTCTCATTTTTCTCACAAGCTCGGAAACAGCAGCACATGTATGGATTTCGGTAGAATCTATTCTCAATGTGGTTTTATCCAAAAAGCTTACTTTTGCACCCATTTCAGCCATTATCTCCGTAAGAAGAATAACGTCGTTTACAACGGGTACATTTTCAATTATACAAACGCCATTCACAAGCAAAGCAGCTGGAATTATTGCAACTGCGGCATTTTTACCGCCGCTGACACGAACTTCGCCCTCAAGGAGATTGCCTCCTCTGATAACGTACTTTTTCAAGAATTAACATCCTTTCATATATAAACAATGATGAAATCTGCCGTATAAGTATTCCACAGCAAAAACAATATAATCATGAGATTTTTTAGAAAAAAATCATTTAAGGTTTTTTCAGATAAGGTTCAGGATCAAAATAAGCGCCCGTCTCTTTATTAAATAAAGCAAAATGGCAATGATTACCCGTACTGTTTCCGGTACTGCCTACATATGCTATAACTTGTCCTTGATAGACCTTGTCTCCTATTTTTATAGATTTTTCTAAAGAACTGCAATGTCCGTAATAAGAAATAATTCCGTTTCCATGGTCTATTGCGATATAGTTACCCAAACCGCCTTCCTGCCAACCCTTTTTGATGATAGTACCAGCATCTGCAGCAAAAATTTTTGTACCGTACTCACAAGCGATGTCATAACCTCTGTGGAAATCATATTTTCCACGCAAAGTTCTTCCACCGAATTTAGAAGAAACAAATTGGAAACCGTTCATTGAAACCGGCCAAATGAATGTTCCTGAAGGAGCTATAGTCTTTGTTCCTACAAGAACCTGCTTCGCTATGGCATCCTTTGTCTTCTTTTTACTTACTACTTCTCTCTCAATCTCAATACCGTTCACGGATCTGATATCCGCAGAAACTTCGTATGTACCGTTTGAACCGTTCTGTTTTGTCTGAGTCACGTTTTCATAAAGAGAATTACTGTAAATATATTTTGTTTCATACGGAATAATTTCTGTATATGTAACAGTTCTTGTGGTCTGTACGGACAATGTAACTTCGGGAGAATCCACATTAAGTTTCATACCTACAGATAAATAATCTTCTGAAATATTTCCGTTTATTAAGCGTAACACCGGCACATCAAGTGAATATTTTGAAGCGATACTTTCTATAGTATCACCTTTTTTTACAACATAAGTATCTTTTCCTTCAGGCTTTGTAAATAATTCAATAAGCTCTGAAGTTGATTTTTCGTATTCACGGGGATATTCATCTCTGACAACTTCTATGCTGTTGAGAATATAATAAGACTCGTTTTCTTCTCCTGAAAGATACGGTTTTACAACTTCCGAAAGTACCTGATCAAGATCTGCTTCATTTTTGGAAGTTCCGACAAGGCGTCCGTCAATAAAGTAACCGTATGACTGACCTATATATTCACGGTAATTATCATAAAGTGTATTTACGATTGTCTCACGGTCAGAAACCTCATCTCTTCTCACAAAAGAAAGAGTCAAAAGCGGAATATTTTCAATAACATATTCATCTACATAACCATCGGCTTCTATTCTTTTCTCAACCGTTTGCTGAATATTGTAGTATTCCTGTTCATCGGTGATGTAACCTACAGATTCATCACCTACAGAAACCTCCAGGGCAATTGCATAGGTATTAAATACCCAAATTGAAAATATAAGCATAACAGTACCCACAATAGGTGCTGCGACAGGAAAAGTCAAGCGAAAAAGGCCGCTTATACCATAAATCAACAATGTGAGACAATGCTTTGCATAATATCTTAATCTATATATATAATTTGTATGTCTGATATGTACTTTATTTACACGGTAGTTTATACCGCGACTTGTATATGCAAAATCCGCAAATTTAGCGAATAATTTCACTGCTCCTCTGATAACACCATCAAGGTGTAAGAAAAAAATAAGTGAAACAAGTATTCTCAAAAATTTGCTTGTTTTTTTTCTTGATGTTTTCTTTTTCTGTCTTGTTATTTCCGGTCTTATATTATATTTTTCATTAGACTCGGAAGACCCCGTTGTCTTGCCTGTAACTATTCGAGGCATACACACTCTCCTGTTTTTTGGGGAAATTAGATTATATATCTATTATATTATATATTTAGTGTTTTTTCAAGTATCCACCTGTAAAAGTCATGAAAATACACCAATATTACCTTATTTTACCTGTAAAAAGGCTAATTTTCTTCCTTAAAGCGTTCGTATATCTCGCGTTTTGAAAGATTATATTTACGAGCTAAAGTTTTTGCGGCAAAAGTTCGTGTCATTCCGTCTTCAACCAAAGCATAAAATTCCTGTTCTAACGAAATATCGGAAACTTCTTCCTTAATTTCACCTGCACCCTCAACAATAATAACGAACTCTCCGCGAGGGTCATTTTCATTATAGTATGAGATTGCTTCTTCCACTGTAGTAAGCATAACCTGTTCATATATCTTGGAGATCTCCCTCACAAGAGAAATCCTTCTGTTTCCGAGAACTTTTAACACATCTTCCAAAAAGCCCTTAAGTTTATGCGGCGCTTCATAAAATATCAATGTATGTTCCAGATTTTTCACGGAATCCAACCGTTCTCTTCGGCTGTTTTTGGCTGTACTCAGAAAGCCCTCAAAGGTAAAACGCTTTGTGGATAGTCCTGAAATTGCAATCGCAGAAACAAAAGCACAAGGTCCGGGAATTGCGCTTACCTTAAGACCGTGCTCGTAGCACTGTTTGACAAGCTGCTCCCCCGGGTCAGAAACCGCAGGCATTCCCGCATCTGAAACAAGAGCACAGGTCTCACCTGCTTCAAGACGGGCTATTATTTCTTCGCCACGCTGACGAAGATTATGTTCATAGTAACTGACAAGAGGCTTTTTTATTGAATAATGTGAAAGTAATACACCTGTTTTTCGGGTATCCTCTGCTGCTACAAAATCCGCATTTTCAAGTGTTTCCAGAGCTCTTTCTGAAATATCGGAAAGATTCCCTATAGGAGTCGCCACAAGGTATAATGAAACCTTATCTTTAGGAGAAGAAATATAATTACCACTCATCTGCGGATCCTCTTTCGTAAATTTTATTCATAATATCCGTATAACGGTTATTTACATCATATATGATCAACGGAGCTTCGATATTAACGCCACTCTTTCCGCATTTAATAAATTCAGCAAGAATCATTGAAGGAGTATCCCCTACATGAGCACAAACAGAACGAAATCTTTTCAATTCAAGATTTCTATTGCGACATTCACAAACAAGATCAGCCAAACGCTCGGGACGGTGTACAACACAAAGTCTGCCTCCCTGTTTGAGTAAATAAGAACTTTGCTCCGCAATATCCGAAATAGTACACTCCAATTCCGTACGTGCATAACTTTTTGATCCGGTAGAAACAAAACCTGAGTTTGCAGAGCTGTAAGGTGGATTTACAGTAACAAGATCATACGCGCCTGATCTGAGGAGCTTATCCCTACGTATTTTACGAAGATCCGAATTTAAAACTTCAAGTTTATCTCCAAGAAGATTTAATTCCAATGATTTTTTGCACAACAAAGATTGAGCTTCGTTAAGTTCTACACAAACCCCGCTTTTCATACAACCGAAGCGAGAAAGAAGAATGGCAATAATACCGTTCCCGGAACACAAGTCTACAACATCTGTAAATTTTTTAACGGACGCAAACCATGAAAGCAGGACAGCATCTGTCCCAAAACAAAAGCTGTCAGTATCCTGATATATTTTTAATCCGCCAACGTGCAAATCGTCTAATCGTATCATTGAAATATAATTCCTTGAGACATGACATCAGGGGTTGTTGCATAAGCCACAACCCCCTATTCGTTATGTCTTATTCCTTAGGAGCAGGAGCACCTACGGGGCAAACACCTGCGCAAGCACCACAGTCAATGCAAAGATCTTCGTCAATAACGAATTTGCCTTCTGCTTCTGCAATTGCGTCAACGGGACATTCACCCTGGCAAGCACCGCAAGCGATGCATTCATCAGAAATTACGTGAGCCATCAGATTATCCTCCTTATTTTTATTCTTAGTATATTCTATCACATTTTCCCTATTTTTTCAAGGGGTAAATTGGGACAAATATAAGGCTTAATTTAGAATCAATCTTCAATCTCCGAAAAATCTTCAGATTCTGATTTCTTATCGGCACCTTTAAGGATTTTCAAATCCGTCTTTTTAAACTGTTTTATAGCATTTCCTTCGGACTCAAGACGTACGGAAGCCATGTCAAGAGGAACACTTACCTCAACGACAATGCCGTTACCTTCTGGAGTCTTAACGTAAGAGCCGGGTCTGGGAAGCGTCTTATATGCGTCTTCATAGGTAGATTCTTCATAATTAAGGCAACATATAAGTTTACCGCAAGCACCTGAAATTTTCTGCGGATTAGTGGACAACGATTGCTCTTTTGCCATCTTTACAGAAACAGGTTCAAACTCAGAAAGAAAACTTGCACAGCAAACCTTTCTGCCGCAAACACCTAAAGCTCCTACAATTTTTGTTTCATCGCGAACACCGATCTGACGAAGTTCAATTCTTGTTTTAAAAACAGAAGCCAAATCTTTTACAAGTTCTCGGAAATCTATTCTGCCATCCGCCACAAAACAAAAGATTATTTTATTGTTATCGAATGTATACTCAACATCTACAAGAGACATGGGAAGACCATGTTTTGCAATTTTTTCCTCGCAAATCTTAAGTGCTGCCTTTTCTTTTTCCTTATTCTCAAGATGTCTGGCAATATCCTCCTCAGTTGCAGGTCTGATAACAGGACTTAAAGGCATAAATTTAGGGTCGGGAGTCACAGTTTTATTGGGAACGGCAATATTTCCGATCTCATAACCTCTGACAGTTTCAACTATTACTCTGTCACCAAAGGAAAATACAAACCCTTTGGGATCGAAAAAATATATTTTACCAACGGGTTTAAATCTGACGCCGACAATTTCAACAGTTTCATTTTCCATGATTTTACCAATCTTTCTCTCCGATTTTTAGTACTTTCCCAAATCACTCGGAGTCTGATCTGGGATCCTGAAACAATTATATTCCCCGTTTTGGAGAAACAACTCTGAGACATCGCATAACAAGAACTACATTCCATAATTTCACATTGATATTGTATTCCACTTCATCAACGAGAGTCTCAACAGCTGCACCCAATGCAAACAGTCTTCCAACATCACGTTTATCACCGCCACTACGTATTCGGGCAGAAATATAAACGTTTAAAGTCCGAACAAAATCACGAAGTTCTTCACGGGTCTTGAATGAAGCAATTTTCATCGCCTCACCGGCAGCCCCATCAAGACATGCGTTGGTAAAACTTTCACAAGTATTGTAAATATCGTAAGAATCTCCCTCAAGAATTTCAACAGCTCTTCCAAGAAAGCCTTCGGAAAGATTTATTGCAGCTTGTTTTTGCTGCGGACTATACTTTGAAAACTCTTTTCTTTCAAAGAACTTTACAGCATCCTCACTTCTCACAGGAGAAAGAGAAAGAACTACACAACGGGAACGAATAGTTTCCAACAACTTCTCCTTTGAAGTACAGGTAATTATAAAAACAGAAAATTCAGGAGGTTCTTCAAGGGATTTCAAAAGAACATTCTGACACGCAACTGATAATCCGTCACCGTCTTCAATTATATAACAACGTTTTTCAGACTCATTTGGCCTGACATAAATATCCGATATTGCTAAACGCATATTTTTAACATCGGTATCTGCAGGAATCCTCTTAATATCAATATTGCAATCTGCCAGAAATTTCACACATGACGAACATTTTCCGCAAGGACGTAAACCGTCGGAAACACAGACATTTGCCTGGGCAAGAAGATTTGCAAGAGTTGTTTTCCCTGAACCGGGAGCACCTTCAATTATATAAGCATGAAACGGTTTTTCAAGCTCCCGCTTCAAGGCTTCATTTCCAATAATTTTAGAAGTATCCATTACTATCTCAATTCTGTCGCACCTGCGACGGTATAAATTACTAAACTTAAATCAGTTATTTTTCAGTCACGACTTCCACATTACCATAATTCCGCTTATGCAAAACTTCTGCAAGCTTTTGAGAAACAACTTCTCCCGGAAGGACTAAAGGAATACACGGAGGCTCATGAAAAGCTATCATTTCAGCGGAAATTCTATTGACGGAATCAAAAGGTGAAACTTCTTCCCTTTCCGAGAAAAAAGCATCCCTTATACTTAATTTATGCAACGGTAAAGTGAATATTTCGGAAAACTTTTCAACAGATTCAACGGGGTCGAAGGTCAAAAGAAGTTTTTTCAACATCTTCAGATGATAATCCTCATTAAATGGTGTAAATATAAAAACCAAAAACCCGTTTGCTGTCATTTCAGGGTAAATATTATTAGCTTCAAGAATAGAGGTTACATTTTTACACTGTTCACCAAAGAAGATTGACAATCTTAAAGGATCGGTATTTTTACCTTCTGAAATTATAAAACCGTGAGAAACAAGGTCTTTTTTAAGATCCGAAACGACATTACACATATCGGAATAAAAAGTCTCACCATATTGAGAGCAAACAGCCCTGCCATAATCAAGAGAAGCAAGAATAGGGAATGACGGACTGGTTGACCCTGCTGCCATCATGCGACGGCGTACTGTTGAAAGAGAAATCTCTTTATTATAATGGAGAAAAGCGCCACCTGTCATAACGGGAAGAGTCTTATGTGCTGAATCTATGACAACATGAGCATGATGACCGTCAAATACCGAATTTTTCATTTCAGAACAAAAGAAATAATGTGTACCGTGAGAATTATCGTCTATAAAAGTCAAATTATTCTCATCACAAAACGCCCTGACGGAAAGACAATCGGCAGATATCCCAAAATAGTTGGGTGAAGTTAAAAATACGGCTTTACTGTCGGGATTTTCATAAAAAGCATTTTTAAAATCGTCAACCGTTGGAGGCAATGGAAGGCTTGTTTCAGGATCACACTTTCCGCAAACGAAAACAGCATTTATACCGTAAAAAGCAATTCCTGAAGCAACAGAAAAATGAATATTCCTATCAAAAAGAACTTTTTTCCCGGAAAACTCCGCAAGTGATGCCTTTACGCATTGGGAAGCCCCTCCCGCAGAGAGAAACGTATGGTAAGACCCAAAAAGCTTCGTTGCCTCATTTTCAGCTTCACAAATACAACCTTCAGGAGAATAAAGCTCATCAGTAATAGAAATTTCCGTTGCATCATACGCATAGATCTTGAAAAAATCCCCATCAGATTTCAAGCTTTTATGTCCGGGGGTATGAAAAGAAGAATGCTCAGATTCCGCATATTTTACAAGCACATCATATATAGGTGCAGATAATCCGGAAAAATCCAACGCAAAAACTCCTTTCTGTTATATATCTTCAGCCAAAACCTTTCGTTTTTTCCAAACACCAGAAATAAAATAGATAAATCCGGGAATTGCATTTCCATATGCAGCAATTCCGTAACCGAGAACAAAACCGAAAAAGCCCCAATCAAAAACTATTCCGAAAAGCCAACTGAGACCAATTCTCAAGACCACTCCGTCAAGTAGTGCCAAAACCATACTGAATCTGACATTTCCGATACCTTGAATGAAGGCTCCTGTGCCTCTCATTATTGCAAGAGCCGGAAACATCCACAGTATAGCTTTGATAAAAGTACCTGACATCTCATGGACTAGCGGGTCATCAGAGAATATCATAAAGAGTTCTTTTCCGAAAAGTATATAGGCTATTATTGAAATTACCGTAAGTATGAAAGAGTACGCCCATGCAAAATAAACGACTTTTTTTGATCTTTCAGGATTATTTGCCGCAATATTCTGGCTTATCATAGGCATTGCCGCATATTGAATACCTTGAGATATCTTGTTTATGATATCGTCAATTCGTATACCTGCCCCAAAGGTTGCAGAAGCAACTACCCCAACATCATTGATAAGCGCATTAACAAAGAGCATTGAAATATTTATGCAGCCGGATTGGATAGCCATAGGCAAACCCAATTCAAAAATCATTTTAAAATATTTTTTCTTAATTCCGAAGCTCGAAATTTTAAAGTCAAAGCCAAAAGATTCTTTATTTTTATAAAGGAAATAGAGAGAGAACAGAAAGGAAACAGCTTGTCCGATTATGGTTGCCCAAGCAGCACCTGCAACACCCCAGCCTAAAATTCCGGTAAACAGAATATCCAACACAAGATTGACAGTAGAAGCTATTCCTATAAAGAGGAATGGACGTTTTGAATCTCCCATCCCACGCAAAACTGCAGAAACCATATTATACCCTGCGGTAAAAATAAGACCTGCACCACAAATAACAAGGTAATCCATTGACATATCATAGGATTCCGTAGGGATATTCATCACATTCAAAATTCCCACGCGTGAAATAAGAACAATAATGGACAGGATTATTCCCAAAATAGAAATAAGACTGAAAAGCGTTCCTATTATATTATTTACTTCCTTGCGCTTACCTGCTCCGAGAGCCTGAGATACAAGAACCTGTCCACCGTTGGAGAATCCAAGACAAACCATTGTTGCAAAATTCAATATCTGACTGCTTTGAGACACCGCAGAAAGACCTGCAGTTCCAACATAGTGACCTACAATTACCATGTCAATGGTGCTGTATAAAACCTGTAAAGCATTAGATGCCATAAACGGCAATGTAAACAATAATAACTGACGCGGAATATTACCTTGCGTAAAATCCTTTGAAAGACGTTTTTCTTTCAATTTAAAACTCAAGACCTTCCTGAAATCATCAAATTATGACACAAAGCCAAAAAGCAAAAAAATCGGACGAACCGCAAGATATCCTGCACAAAAAGCCAATAAACCGACGAAAATCATAAGCACGATCCACCGTTTGCTTATTTTTCTCTTCGGTTGAGTTGTCCTTTTGAAGCGTATGGTTCTTTTCACTTTCAGACCTCATTTTGTGGGAGTGAAGGGAGAAAAATCCCCCTTCCCTCATTTCCTATCACGTTCGTGACTATACATACTAAATTATGATAAGCTATAACCCTATTAAAAATCTTTTTCTTCGAGTTCTGCTTTTTTAACCCTTCTGGGTTCTTTTTCTATGGGTTCATTGGGAACAGCATTATTGTCAATGGTATCCCCGTGTTTTATCTGTTTTTTACCTGACCAGATAATCTTTCTGGGACACTTCTCAACACAAGCACCGCAATTTATACACTTTGTGTAATCAATGGAAGCAACGCCTTCATTAACAGAAATTGCGTCTGTGGGACAAACTTTTGTACAAAGTCCACATCCGATACAACCGACTTTACAAAGAGAACGAACAACGGGACCCTTATCATGAGAATTACATCCAACCCAAACATCTGCATCAAAAGGAATAAGACGGATAAGATTCTGGGGACAAGAGCTTACACACATTCCGCAGGCAACACATTTTTCATACTCAACAACCGCAACGCCTCTTTCAACCTTGATAGCATCAAAATTACAAACCTTGACGCAAGTTCCAAGACCGATACAGCCGTGAGCACATTCTTTAGGACCGTTACCTAACTTAGCAACAGAAAGACAATCATCAATCCCAAGATAATTATACTTTCTGTTTGCAAGAGAATTTGTACCGCTACACATTACCTGCGCACGCATACGAACCATCTCACCTGAATCTTCCAACCCCATGATTTTAGAAATCTCAGCTGCAGTTTTTGCCGCACCTACAGGACATTTATTTGCGGGAACGCCCTCGGAAATAATTTTTTCCGCATAGTCGGCACAGCCTGCATACCCGCAACCGCCACAGTTCGCACCGGGAAGACATTCAACTATCTGATCAAGTCGTGGGTCTTTCTTTACATAAAAGACTTTACTTGCAAAGCTGAGTGCAAAACCCAATACAAGTGCAAGAATTGCCATGACAAGAACAGTTATTAATATATTCAAAAAATCCATTTCATTTACCTCCTATCAAAACGGAAGTTTGAGACCCTGGAAGCCCATAAATGAAATACTGAGAAGTGCCGCCGCAATAAGTGCGATGGGGAAACCTCTAAAGGGCTTGGGGATATCGGCATAGCTCATACGTTCTCGAACAACTGAAAGAAGGTATATCGCAAGGAGGAATCCAACACCTGCGGCAAAACCGTAGACTACCGATTCTATAAAATTATATTCCTTTGAAATATTTAACAAAGCAACACCCAAAACTGCACAGTTCGTTGTGATCAATGGCAAATAGATACCCAATGCGGAATACAGTGCAGGAATACTTTTTTGCAAGAACATTTCGATTATCTGAACAAGGGATGCAATTACAACAATAAACGCAATCGTTTGCAGATATTCAAGTCCGAGAGGTTTAAGGACAAACCAATACAGGGGATAAGTCAATGCGGAAGTAAGTGTCATTGTAAACACTACCGCCATACCCATTCCTACAGCTGTGCTTGATTTTGTTGATACACCAAGGAAAGGACAGCATCCGTAGAACTTTACAAGAACAAAGTTCTCAATAAGGATCGCGGTGATTGAAATTACTATAAGATTAAGCATCTGTTATTCACCCTTTCCTTTCTGTATGATGTACTGGACAAGAGCAATAAGAAAACCTAACACAAGGAAGCCGCCTGCAGGAAGTATTATGATCAATGCAGGAGAGAAAGCTTCGCCCATGATATTGTAACCAAGGAGCGTTCCGTTACCTAAGAGTTCTCTGATAGCCGAAATTATTGTAAGAGCCAAAGTAAAGCCAAGACCTGATGCAAGTCCGTCAAGAGCTGAAGCTATGGGTTCATTTTTAGAAGCAAAACTTTCGGCTCTGGCAAGAATTATACAGTTTACAACTATAAGAGGGATAAACAGACCCAAAGACTCGGAAAGAGCTTCCATATAAGCCTTCATTACCATTTCAACAATAGTAACAAAGCCTGCAATAATTACAATATAAGAAGCGATTCTTATTTTCGAAGGAATAAACTTTCTTAAAAGCGAAACAAAGAAGTTTGAAAAGATCAAAACAAATGTTGCAGAAAGTCCCATACCAATACCGTTTGATACGGAAGTCGTTACTGCAAGTGTGGGACACATACCCAACAGCTGAATAAATATCGGGTTTTTGAAAATAATGCCGTCTTTTATTATTTGGAGATAGAACGAACCCTTTGACGGTTTTTTATCTGACATATCAATAACCCTCCTTCAAAAGTCTTTCAGCAACAGCAAGAGCCTTGGAAATACCCTCTTTTACAGCAGTAGAAGAAATCGTTGCGCCGCTTACAGACTCAACTGATTCAAGCCCGGATGCGGAAACACCTGCAAACTGAGGCAACAGTTTTCCGTTTTCATCAAGAGCTACAGCACCGATACTGGGTGTTTCAGCATGAGATATGACCTGAACACCAACAATCTCTCCGTCAAGGTCAACACCGACGATAAGAACTATATCACCGCCAAAACCCTTACAAAGAACATTCATACAGTAACCTAAAATATCTTCTCCTTCACCGGATGCAGAATATATTTCACTTACAGTTTTTGCTTCTTCTGCCGTCAACTCGAAATCAACTGAGGTAAATCCTGTTGAATCCACAAAAAGCTCCTGTCTTGCTAGATTACTTTTTGCAGCTGTATTTGCCGCAATAGTCGCAAACGTAAGCTCATTTACAATTGCAAGCATAAGAACCACCGCAGAGACGATTATAGTAAGTTTTAAAGGAAGCATTTCAGACTTAGATTTACTTGCTTGATTCGACATGATATCCGCCTCCTATTCCGTATCTCTTGGGTTTAGTCAATTTATCGATGGGAAGAACCAACATATTCATAAGAAGAATTGCATAACTTGCCCCTTCCGTATATCCGCTGTAATAACGGAGGAAAACAGTCAGAAGTCCGCAACATATGCCGAAAATAATACGACCTTTAGGTGTTACGGGACTTGTGGTATAGTCAGTTGCCATAAAAAATGCTGCGAGGAAAAGACCACCGCTGAAAATAGACTGAAGCATGAAGTCAACATCAAAGTTTCCACCTGACAAAGGGAAAACAAATGTAACAGCCGCAACTGTTCCTATATACGCCACGGGAATATGCCATGTAATAACTTTTCTGAAAAGCAAATAAACTCCGCCCAAAAGAAGGAGAGCCGCACTTGTCTCACCAAGGCATCCTCCGGTATTACCTACAAACATATCAACAATGCTTGTATCGGAAAGCATACCTGACTTAAGGACCTTAAGAGGTGTAGCCGCAGAAATGGAGTCCATATAGTCCGAAAGCTGAGCACCGTTAGTAAAAACAGGATCGGAAAAAATAGGAAGAGACGGAGAAACGAAAGGCTTCGTAAATGTCGTCATCAATGAGGGCCAAGAGAAAAGAAAGGCTCTTGCAGCAAGTGCAGGGTTTACGATATTTTTACCCAAGCCGCCGAAAAGCATCTTAACAACAACAATTGCAAAAAAAGAACCGATAACGGGAAGCCAATAAGGAACGGCAACAGGCATATTAAAAGCAAGAAGCACGCCTGTAACTATTGCCGAACAATCAAATATACTGTTTTTCTTCTTTGCTATCTTACAGTAAAGAGTTTCAAAAGCGATACATGCACCGACAGAAACAAGAGTCAAAGTCAATGCTCTGAAACCGAAAAATATTATTGCACCAACAAGTGCGGGAAGCAACGCAATAACAACGTCTAACATTACCGTACGTGTAGTTTCGCCGGAACGGTAATGAGGAGATGAGTTTACAAGAAATCTCTGTGCCAAAGTATTAACACTCCTTTCTATCTGGGCAAATGGCCTTTAGCCATTCTCATAGCCTGAACAAGGTAAAGTCTGCCGGGACAAACATATGAACAACAACCGCATTCAATACAGTCTTGAACATTATACTTCTTACATTCAGCAAACTCTTCCTTCTCTGCATGCATATAAATGTAATTGGGCATAAGTCTCATGGGACATACATTTACACATTTACCGCAATGTAGACAAGTTGGCTTATCATCAAAGGACTCTTCATTGCCGCAGAATGCAAGCAAAGCAGATGTATTTTTAATTACGGGAATCTCTACCGAATGTTGCGCAGAACCCATCATGGGACCGCCTGAAATGATTTTATAGGGATCGGAAGAAAAGCCTCCGCAATGTTCAAAAAGAGCATAATACGGTGTTCCCACACGAACCAACAAATTTTTGGGGTTGATAACTGCAGAACCCGAAACAGTACAAACACGTTTGGTTAACGGTCTGCCCTTGGAAACTGCTCTGAAAAGTGATGCACAGGTATCTACGTTAAAAACAGCACATCCGATATCCATGGGAAGTTTTCCGGGAGGAACTTCTCTTCCTGTAATCGCCTTAATAAGCTGCTTTTCGCCTCCCTGAGGATACTTTGTTTTCAAAGTACAAATTCTTATACCGCTGTCTTCTGCCGTGACCGTCATAGATGCAATAGCGTCAGGCTTATTATCTTCTATCGCAATAACAGCTTCCTTTTTACCGAGACATTTCATAATAAGCTTTGCACCGTTTACTATACTTCTGGGATATTCTACCATAGCACGATGGTCGGCTGTAATGAAAGGTTCGCACTCAGCACCGTTGATAATAATAACTTCGATCTTTTTATCGAAAGCAGTCTTTAATTTTGCATGGAGAGGGAATGCAGCGCCGCCCATACCAACAATACCCGCATCTCGTGCATAACCGATAATTTCAGAAGGTGTAAGATCATCAAGATCACCCTCGTAAGGAACAACGCTGTCGCCTCGTTCATCTTTAAAGTCATTCTCTATAACTATTGACTGAACCTTGACACCTGAAGGATGCCAATGCGGAGCAATAGCCTTGACCTTACCTGAAACAGATGAATGTATAGGACATGAAAGACCTGCATCACTGTCACCGATTATCTGACCAATACGAACATAATCCCCAACTGCAACTGTGGGAGAACAAGGAGCTCCGATATGCTGAGAGAGTGGGATTATAACCTCTTCGGTAGCAGGCAACTCTTCAATGGGACTTGCATAAGTACGGTCTTTATTATAATCAGGGTGGATACCCCCTTTAAATGTAAAAGCCAAAAATAACACCTCTTTTTCTGTAAAAAACACCAATAAAACATGACGGAAAGTGCATCATGTTTTAACTAATAATTCGCCAACTATATTATAATCTATTTTAGAAGATTTGTCAATATCACAATCAAAAAATATTCATCCAGAAAAAGAATTTTTTAATGGAAAAGGAAGAAAAGACAGGAAGAAACTCCGATTTATATTCTTTTTTCCGATAAAATATTGTAAAACCCCAACCTGTTTCAAAACAAGTTGGGGCATTAAACAAATATCGTTAATCCTCTGTTATGAATTCGCTGACATCGACATATTCATGATAAACATCATAAATACCATCGGAATTCACTTTCAGAACAGTTCCGCCTACCTTTTCAGGGTCATAATAATTATCGATACCTGTTTTTAAAGAATAAGCTAAAGTTTTCCCAAACGGTATTCTAATAACTTATTCATACTAACACCACATATAGTCAATTCGCCTCAGTTATCCAGATAAGCTCTGAGCCGACATATTTGATTTCGACCTCAATCCCCTTTGTCATAAGGTCTGCACCTGTAGCGGTACAATTCTGTTCGGGTCTGTCTTCAAATGTGAGTTGATAAACCGTATCTTCATAAAGTCCGTCAAAAACAACATTATAAGTATCGGAAACTTCCACAGAAGGTTTGAACAGGAAAACAAGACCTTTTATTTCGTTTTCGCTGTCGGGGTCTGCATACATCATGCCGTCCCAATTTGTTCCGTCGGGTCTGGGTAAAATGTGATAAAGCTCCGCTTCACGGACAAGAGGACGAACCTTCGCTTCGTACATATCGCAATATTCCTTATAATAATCGGGGAGAACATTTCCGTCCCAGGGTGCCCAATGAGGAACGCCCATTATTGTAGTTCGGAATCCCATATGTTGCATAGAGTCGTAAAAATCGTATGTGTCGCCTTCCGCAACTGTAGGTTCGGGAATATCAGGGCAGAAATACTGTTCGCTTTCAGGGTTAAATGAAGCTATATTACAGGGAAATTGCAACTGTGCAGGATGAAGAACGTAAGAACTGTCATAGAATGCGGCTCTCAAATTGATATATGTAGCAGAGTCTTCAACATTAAATACTACAGCCTTTGTTGCAAGGTAAATACTTTTTGATTCACCGCCGCAGTCACAACATTCGTATCTGAAGCCTTCCACAGCATCGTATAAATGGTCAAGAATTTCTCCAAAACCGACGGTTGTCCAATACTGAACATCCGTACCGTTTGCATCATGTCTGTTTTCTTTATCTGAAGTGGAAGCCATTGGCTGGAAGTCTGTACGCCAAGTATCAACCTTTGTCTTTATAAAGAAATTAGCAAGTGTATTTTTAAGATATTCAACAGCATCAACATTACCTAAATCCACAAGATAATTTCCACATTCTTTTTCATCCGAGAACCATTCGGGATGTGTAATGGAGTTCAATTCTCCATACTGATCCGTAACATTTCCATCGGCATCCACATTATCGTGCAAAAGGATATATACAGTAAAGTTCAAGCCCTGTTTCTCACATTCGAGACCTCTGTTAAGCATATCGATGAATCTGTGTCCCGGAGCATCTTTTTCCTCGGCAAGTAATGTCCAAGTACTTTCAAACGGACGTGCCTCACTTGCATGGAAATTAACGTTTGACCACCAACCGTAGTCATATTTTATGGAATCCAAGTTAACAGCAGCCGCATCTGCTTCTGACATTTGAAAATCTATCTGAGTAAGCGGTTCAGCAGGATTATCTCTCAGAGTAGAAACAGTTTTACATTCAAAAAACCAATTTTTATAAACATTACTTCCGTCATCAATAGAACCGTCATACGGCATCAAATAAACAGATGGCAAAACAAATGTTTCTTTAGCGGGAATTTCAGTAGTAAAGAAACGGGTGTGTTTACCTGCAATATCCATATTGATGTTTACGGTTGCAGTTGAATCGTTATTATTTATCACTCTTATATTTCCGTTAGTCCATTCTAAGGCATAGAAAAGTCCGTTTTCGCTGTTGTTGTCAATATATTGGGCAAGAAGATAATCTTCTGAGCCGTCAGTGGTTGCGTTAGAAGTACGCCTTTTTATATCTGCAAATTTAATTTTATATATTCCCATACCGCTATGAACCGTATCAATTTCAGAACTGAATCTAAAGCCCTCCGCCAACCAGCCTTCTCTTTTTATTTGAACAACAGAAGTAGTTTCGGGGTCGGGAATATCGACCGTAAAAGTCGCAAAATCATAAGGCGCAATTCTGAATGCGGAATCATTGAGATTTTCAACTTCCATGTAGAATTCAAAAGGACCTCTGATATCGTTGCGGATAACACAATAAACACGGAGTTTTACATTTTGGGTCGTGTCTTCAAAATTATAGATCAAACCGGAAGTCATTATATCATTGACTTCTTTATTTTCAAATTTAACCGCAGAAGTATAGACCCAATTCAAGTCAAAAGTTTCCTTTGAGGGAAAGTCCGTCTGATAACTCTTGGGCAACGCAAACGGAGAATTTGCGGAAAGCAAATTAACATTTGAATTCAACGTGGAAAGATTTGTTATATACAAAATATTATCCACAACATTTAAAGTTACGGTTTCACCCTTGCTGTTGAGTGTGTTTTCCGCACCGACTTCCGTTTCGGTATAAATGGGAGTTTCAGGTTCAACAGTTACAGGCTCATCGGGTTCAACGGGTTCGGGTTCATTCGGTTCAATGGGGGCAACAACTTCAGGCTCTTCGGGAACATCGGGCGTTGCTGAAGGCTCGTTATTGCACGCTGAGAAGATTGTCGACAGTATAGATAAGACAAGAAGCATACATACTATTCTTTTCATCGGTTTATTCCTTCTTTCACATATCGTTTAATCTGATAAAAAGACTTAAATATATTTTATCACAAAAAAAATATAAAGTCAATATTATTTTCTCTTAAAACTACCCCCCCAAAAAAATATTTGTAACAAAACAGACGAGAGTCAACATACATAGAATCGAAAGGATAAATTTAACGATATTTAGTTTTTTTAAACATCCTTAAAAAATATTGTCGCTGCTTAGTATTCATAAACCTTACGTTTTGCAAATAAGAAAAACACAAAAACAAAAACTGACAAGAGTTCCGCAAAAATATTTGCAAACCATACCCCGTCAAGCTCCCAAAAAACAGGTAATACAAGGATTGCAACCGCTTGAAACACCAATGCTCGTAAAAATGATATAATTGCAGATACAAGGCCGTCATTAAGAGCCGTAAAGAAGCCCGATCCGAAAATAGCAAAGCCTGAAAATAAATATGAAATTGAATAGATATAAAAGCCCCTGCAAGTCATTTCATATAACGCCTGATCATAACCAACAAAAATCAGCGATAACGGTTTTACCAACACAACGGAAAGAATCAGCATGGACACAGAAAACGTGCCGATTATCCAAAGACTTTTCCTCAAAAGGCTTTTGAGTTCATCTGTATTTCCCGCACCGTAGTGGAATCCAACAACGGGCGCAATTCCAATGGAATACCCAATAAATGCCGCAAGAAATATCATGTTTACATACATTATAACACCAAAAGCCGCAATTCCGTCCTCACCTGCATACTTAAGAAGCTGAAAATTGTAAAGCATACTCACCAAAGACATTGAAATATTGGTCATCAACTCCGAAGAACCGTTTGTACAAGCCCTGAAAACAGCTTTCCCGTCATATTTTGTCTTTGTAAGACGCAAGATACTTGAATTTTTACAGAAAAAATACAATAACGGTATAACACCGCCTACAACCTGACTTATTGCGGTAGCAAGAGCCGCCCCAACAAGACCGAAATGAAAAATTCCGACCAGAAGAGCATCAAGAATAATATTCGTACAGCCTGCCGCAACCGTAACAAAAAGCCCGATCTTCGGTTTTTCCGCAGTTACAAAAAAGCTTTGAAATTCCATTTGAAGCATAAAAAACGGTAGGGCCATAAGGATAATTCGTCCGTAAACGATACAATCTTCAAGCATTTGCCCTTCAGCGCCAAGCACTTTTGCAACAGGCTCAATAAAAATGATACCTAAAACTGCAATAACAACACCAATAATTGCAGATAAATATACAAAAAGAGAAAAATATCTGTTTGCACGAACATTATCACCTTCACCGAGGGTCTTTGCAACAAGAGCACTACCACCTGTACCGAACATAAAGCCAAAAGTGCCGAGAATCATCAAAAACGGCATTATAAAATTTACTGCCGCAAATGAAGTCTTCCCTACAAAATTTGAAACGAAAAAGCCATCTACGACGCCATATATCGATGAAAATATCATCATTACAATGGACGGAACAGTAAAACGCAAAAGTCTCCCCACATTAAAATGGTCTGATAATTGGATTTTATTTTTTCTCATTATTTTACCTCACTATAAAAAAACGGATAAGACCCCAAGCATTTCAGCCTGTAGCCTTATCCAACATAACATTCAAAGATGTATAGTCCTCCGAACCAACACCATTATAACATAAATTTTTTAACATGTCAATAGGTCGAATTCGCAGTTAAAACATTTTCATAAGCAAAGAACTTATTTCAGAAACAGAAAGAACTTTCCCCTGAGAAACTACTTTTCCGTTCACCGCAAGGGCCGGAAGTTGAATATCACCATATTTTTCCATATCGGTAACACGAGAAGCCTCAACTGTAGGCCCCATTGAAGCAATCACAGTTTCAACGTTGGCAAAAAGCCCATCCGCAATATCAATGACCTCAATTTTCATCACTCCGAGATCTTCGGAAATTACATCTTTTGAAAAATCGACAGTACATTTTTTACAAGTTGCACAATGTCCTGTACACTCATTTTTATTCAATTCAGACACAGTAACTCCTCCGTAAATAATTTATTATTCGCACAAATTCCACCAAAACATGAAATCTTGCAGAATAGTATTCAAAACTCCAAGTTCAAATTCTACAAATTTACCGTAATAAGCAGTGTGCTGTTCTTAATCATACCGACCTCCAAGATATCTCCCTCAAGAATCCCTTCATCGTCAAGAGTATGAGTATAGTATTTGTCTGTTCTGACAACGGAATATTCTTTTACTCCTTCAGGCAACCCTTCAAAATTCACAGTAACCTTTCCGGGTTCGCCATCATAATTTGATATGAAAACAACTAATTTCTTATGGTTTTTCGCAGCCAAAACATATATTGATTCCGTATCACTTTCGGTTTTCACTTCGTTTCCGTTCAAACGGTAAAGTTTGTCATAGCATCTGAAAGAATGATATGTTTTAGTAGGAAATCCTGACTTTTCAAAAGTTCCGCAGAAAACCATACTCGGATTTGAATCATAATGACATGCAATATCGACAGGACCTTTTTGAAATGTCATCATAACGGCGGCAACAAATGAAGCTCCGACTTCATTTTTCATATCCTCCAACCACTCATGCATTTCAACCCCATCATAATATGTTTCATTACTTAAAGCAAAGTCATTCTTTACACTCTTAATATTCCATTCATCACAAATAGTTATAACATCATTAAAGCCATATTCATCAAGAAGATCTCTTATAAAATTACAAACCTCATCATATTCCCAGATATTTCTGCGGTACAAATGCCAAGAGAAAAAATCAAGTGGAGAATCAGTCTTACGTACAAAGTCAAGAAAAGCTCTTGCATAGGTTTCATCGACATACTCGGCTTTAAGAGAGTTTTTCTCATATTCTATAGCTTCGGCAAGGGTAGGACCTCCAACATAAAGATCGGGAAACTCTTTCTTTATAAGCTTTGAAGCCGTTTCATAGAGTTTAAAATAATCATCTCGTGTTCCCTGCCACATATCATCCTGAGTTAAGTTAGGTTCATTCCAAATTTCCCAATATTTAATGTTAAAATGATAACCGTTTGCCCAACCTTCGTTATAGTGGCGAATAATATTAACGCAAATTCTTGCCCACTTATCCATATCCGCAGGAACTACCGTATCTATTTTCTGACGTGTATGCTCAATAGATGTTCCCAAACGGTAGATAGTTTCTGCACCACACTCCACAATACCTTCAATAACAGCATCTGTATTAGGGAATCTGTAATTTTTCGGATCACTTTCATCAGCATTGAAATCTGGGAAAATTCGAGGAATATCAACTACAGGACCTCTCGGATAATCAGTATCATGAAGCCTCGCAAATGGAAAGCCTGCTTTTTTCCAAAGTCTGATATTGTCGTGAGAACCGTAAACTACGGGGCTGTTTTCAATACCATGTAACGGCTTGATCTTGCCTAAAACTTCATTCAAATTAACATTTATAATGCTCATTTCAACATCTCCCATTTTAATTATCATTATTATTTTCAAATAAAAGCATTACATAAAATCATTTTCCATCAGTGGAAGCAAAATATGTCCCGAATATCATTATAATAAACGCAACGGTATATGAAACTGTCGGAACATCTCGGAAGATAAGCATCGAGAGTCCTGCACCCACAAATGGCGAGACCGCGTAATAAGTGCTTGTTTTTGCCGCCCCAAGGTCTCTCTGGGCATAAATATAAAAATAAATACTTAAACCGTATGCCACAAAACCTAAAGTCAATGCTCCCAATATATATGGTATCTCAGGAAATTTTTCGCCTAAAAGCAGAGCGATAACCAAAGCGCCCAAACCTGAACCGAAGCCTTTTATTACGACTACAGACAAAGGGTTTTTGGATGATAACATTCTTGTGCAGTTATTTTCAAACCCCCAACAAACGCAGGCTAGCAACACAAAAATCGAACCGAATGAGAAGGAAAAGCTACTCATATCTTCAAAAGACAAAATAATACTTGAAAGTGTTACCAAAACAATGGCAAGCCACAAGCGACCTGAAACTTTTTCTCTGAATATCGCAAGTGCGATGACAGTGGTTGCAACTATTTCAAAGTTATTCAACAAAGAAGCATTTGCCGCAGTTGTCATATTCAAGCCGATCATAAGAAATATCGGAGCCGCAATATCCAAAAGAACCATGCCGACGGTAAACGGCAACTCTTTTTTAGTCAAAGGTAATTCTTTTTCCGCAGTCCCGGAGAGCTTACGGAAGACACCAACTAAAAATAAACCCAAACCTGCACCGAGATACAAAAATGATGCCATCATGGTTTCCGAGACCTTTTCCAGAAGAAGCTTTGAAAAAGGTGAATTTACCGCATATAAAACAGCTGCTAAAAGGGCAAAGAAGACAGCTTTTTTATTAGTTTTCATAAAACCCCTGCCTTTCAATAGATCTCTGCATATTATACCTCAATCCATATCAAAAGGCAAGGGGCTTTTCAAAAATATCAAATTTTTCTGCGTTTTACAAACCAAATAACTGTTACAGCCAATAATTCGGCAAAATACAGAATAACAAAGAGCTGATTTACAGCATTTCCAAAGGCATGATAATCTCGCATATCATCCGTAGTATAAACAGTTATTTTTTCAATCCCTTCATCTTTCCAATCAACGGTATAGTAACTTACCGAATCATTTCTGTCTATATATGTACCATATACTTCACCGTGTTTACCGTAAAACTCTCTTGTAAGAGCTTCCTCTTCGGATATCTCATTACCGTATTGATCGAAGTAATGTGTTTCATCATCGTATCGGAAATAGTCATCAGGAGCAGATTCAACCTCTTCACCGTTCACATAAAAAGTATAATCCTTTACAACATCCACCGCAAGTGACTCATTCACCTCAATCTTAGATAATCCGTCATAATATGTATAGTTTCTCTCAGCAGGTGTAGCCATAAATTCAGCAAAATCCTCAAATGTTGTAAAATTCTGTCCTTCACAGAACAACTCAACAGAAGCTGTCACATTAAAAACCAACTGCAAAACAAAGGTAAAGCACATTATGCAAACCAAGATCAAAAGACATTTTCTATCGAATCTGAAAAGCTTATCAGATTTTTCTTTTTCTTTTTCAGAAAGTGTAAACACTTTATATTTAATAGCAATTCTATCTACAACAGTTTTCAGCACAACACATATCAAAAGAGCAACCAAGCCGTAAAAAACACCGTAGCAAAACCAACTGTTAAAGCTTAAGCCCCAATATGAATCTCCCACAAGAGTACTTAACGGTAAAGTTAAAGCAAAGATAATAAAAATCCAAGAATATGTAGAATATGCCTTATGAAATAAGCTCTTTTTATAAAGATTCAGGCTGTCACAATCGAACTCATCTTCCGAAACGGAAGCAAAGGCAAGCTTTATAAATATCGCCTCACAAACAGTCGCCGTAAGAAGAAAGATACAACCAACAATAAACCCAATATGAGCCCTGTTAAACCCGAAATTAAACAGCATAGCCCCTAAAAGACCCAAAACTGCAATTCCCAAAGAAATTATGCTTCTGATACCAAACTTCAATTTTGTATCATTTAAAATTCGTTCAAGCTGTTTTGTACTTTTACTTCCCGAAACAGAATGTTCCTCAAAAGAATCGTCAGAAATTCTGCGTTCTCCCCTTAATATTTCATCTGATGTTACCCCGAAAAGCTCCGCAATTACGGGAATCAATGAAAGATCGGGAGCACATTCGTCCCGTTCCCAACGGCTGACCGCTTTATCCGACACATTCAGTTTTTCACTGAGCTGCTTCTGAGTCATGCCGTTTGCCTTGCGAAGAGCCGCTATAAACTGACCTATAGTTTTCTTTTCCATTCCTAAATAATCTCCATTCTTAAAAACTGCTAAAGTGAACCAGTTCTGTTTAAATTCTACCAAAATGTCAGAGAGAATTCAAGCCCACAGACCGTAAATCACTCTCGCAAACCGAGAATTCGGTAAAAAATAGGGAATTTACGCCTCAACGACAGTAAAATGACTTCTGAAGCATTGCAATTTACCTTCTTTTACCAGCTTCCCGACCTCAGCAGAAAGTCCGCTTCTGTCAACCTCAAGATAGTCCGCAAGCTCCTGGCGGTCAAAAGGTATATCAAAGGAATTACTGTTATTTTTCTTTGCCTGCATAAGCAGATACGTCATAAGCTTTTCTCGCGTAGTTCGTTTTGATGTTATTTCCAATTTCTGGTTAAACATAATATTTTTAGTTGCAACTATTTTAAGTAAATTGAATATCATTCGGTTGTGAAAATCGCAAGCATTACAGCAAGTCTGTGTTATACGGTGTGCATCAACCAACAGAAGCTCAGAGTCCTCTGTTGCCACAACGTCTGCAGGAGAGAATTCAATTTCCGCACAGGCAAAAGACTCCCCGAAAAGCTGAGCAGGCTCAACATTTGTCATGATACTTCTGTTTCCGTAATAGTCAATTCGCATGATCTGCAGTTCACCCGAAAGCAGTATACCAAACATATCCGCAGGATCGCCCTCGGAAATTACAGTTTCGCCTTTTTTGAATTTTGAAGTTTTTGCCCTCAAACAACCCAACATGGGAACAAGATTTTCATCTGAAATAGTTTCAAATAAAGCACAGTCTCTTAATACATCCAAATATTGTCTCATAATTACTCCCTTTGGAAAAAAGCCAAGTCGAAATATTTTAATTTCGTTGAAAATTCAACATACATTATGTCTATATTATAGTATAATATTCTCGTAAAATCAAGAGGGAAACGAAAAAAGGAGAAAAAAATTATGAAACGTAAAATAATCAAAATAGATGAATCTAAATGTAACGGTTGCGGAGCTTGTGCAACAGCCTGCCACGAAGGTGCAATAGAAATGATCAACGGAAAAGCAAAACTCACCAAAGAACACTACTGTGACGGATTGGGTGATTGCCTTCCCGCTTGTCCTACAGGAGCAATAACATTTGAAGAAAGAGAAGCTCCCGCTTACGACGAAGCGGCAGTTCTCGAATCTAAAAAGAAAAAAGCAGAAGAAAAGCTCCCTTGCGGATGTCCCGGAAGTAATGTAAAAACATTCAAAAGAGAAGAAGCATGCAACATTTCAAAACCCACAGCCGTTGTAAATCAGCTGACAAACTGGCCCGTTCAGATAAAACTAGCACCCGTGAATGCCCCCTACTTCAACGGCGCAAATTTGCTTATTGCCGCTGACTGTACAGCATATGCCTACGCTAATTTCCATCAGGAATTCATACGCAAACGTGTAACTTTGATTGGTTGCCCAAAGCTTGACGAAGTTGACTATGCGGAAAAGCTGACAAAGATAATCGCACTCAGCGACATTAAGAGTGTTACCGTCGTAAGAATGGAAGTTCCCTGCTGCGGAGGTATCGAAAATGCCGTTAAACGAGCTTTGATGGCAAGCGGTAAATTCATCCCCTGGAACGTAGTGACAATTTCCACAAATGGAAATATATTAGAATAATATACAATTTACAGGAGAAACTTTTCTTTTCACGAAAAAAGAAAAGTTTCTCCCGTACACTCTTCAAAAGAAAACCGATTTAATAATCTGAATTATTTATAATCATATTCCGTATAAGTATATTTGAAATCTATCCAATCGGTTGATAGAGAACTGTACATACTCCTTTGGATCTGATCCCAAGTATAAGTATTTTCATTCACCAAAATATAATATACCGCAGATTTAATGGTTGCACCCTCGGGTGGATCGGTATAATCATAGCGAATCAAGTATTTGTACTCGGAAACACGATGCTCTTCATCTGAATAATCCGTCCATATATATTTTCCCCCGTCAAATTCAAGATCTAAAATATACATTTTCGGATAATCGTTTTTGATACTTTCGTAATATGATTCATCATAACGCTCTTTGTCTCCGAGAGTATAGTAATGAACCATACGAACTGAAGCAGGCTCATTATTCTCAGTCTTTTTCAAAAAGCTTTCCCAAACTTCCTTCCCTGAAGTAACGTCACCGTTTTCTTCCACAACGCAATTATCTTTCTTTGCTTCTTCAAGAGTGTACCCCTCGGGAAGATCTTCATAAGGCACCCACGAAGGATACTGTCTTTCTCCGCAACCGTAAAGGGAAAGAATTAAAGTAAACAAAACGACAAAAGAAGAATATCTTATAATATATGACATAATTAGTACCATGACTTTCTTTATTATAGAGTTTGAAAATTTATTTTCAAACTTTTCACCTCATTTTTATTATACATTACACACATAAAAATGTCAATATAACACAACTTTTTCCCTAAAAAAGTTAAATGAAACTTTTGTCGGATGACATAAAAATAAGCGATTCCTTCAGGATAAAGAAATACATCCTAAAGGAATCGAACCATTCAAAATTAATTAATGATTATTTTTCAACTACAGCATCGGGAACATTTCCGGCTTTAACAGCTTCAAAGTCCTCTTCAATTTCCTTAGAGGGAGGAGCTGTGAGAAGTGAAACGACAACGATAACGATGGATGAGAAGATGAATGCGGGAAGGAGCTCATATATAGCAAATACGCCGCCAAGCTTACTGATGACAAGTTTCCAGAAGAATACCATGCTTGCACCGCTGATCATACCTGCAATAGCACCTGCTCTGTTGACTCTCTTCCAGAAGAGAGAGAAGAGCATGAGAGGACCAAATGTAGCACCGAAACCGGCCCAAGCAAAAGATACAACTCTGAAAATAACGCTGTCTTCATCAAGAGCGATGATTATAGCAATAATTGCAATTACAAGAAGAGTAATTCTTGTGACGAGCATAACCTGTTTATCTGTAGCCTTCTTCTTAACAACGCCCTGATAAATATTCTTAGCAACAGCGGAAGCTGCAATAAGAAGGTAAGAGTCGGAAGAGCTGATAGTTGCGGCAAGAATACCTGCCATTACAAAACCTGCAAGAATTGAGGGCAAGGAACTTGTTGCCAAAGTTATAAAAATATTTTCTGCAGAAGATGCTGTAAGATGCTCTACAGGGAAGAGATTTCTTCCGACAACACCGATAAATACGGCAACAGCAAGAGAAATTACGACCCAAACAGTAGCAATTCTTCTGGAACGTTTGAGTTCATCCTCTTTACGGATAGCCATAAAGCGGAGAAGAACCTGAGGCATACCGAAGTAACCGAGACCCCAAGCCATAAGAGAACAGATAGTAAGAATACTGTAAGGAGCAGCTTCACCGAAGAGAGGAGCACCGTTTTCAACAACCTGGAGACCGTCAGCTCCTACTGTAGGTGTTGCGATTCCGAAAAGCTCAAGGAATCCGGGAATATTATCTGCATTATCAATAACAGCCCCTATACCGCCTGCGTTTACAGTACCGATAATAACAATAACTGCAAGAGCAACGATCATAACGATAGCCTGCATAAAGTCAGAAGCACTTTCAGCAAGGAATCCGCCAAGGATTGTATACAAAAGAACGAAGATAGCACCAATGATCATCATCCTTACATAAGGCATACCGAAAAGTGAAGAGAAAAGCTTACCGCAAGTTACAAAACAGCTTGCAGCATAGACCGTAAAGAATACGAGAATAAAGAGTGCCGACACGGTCATAATAACTTTATTCTTTTCGCGGAATCTGTTTGAGAAGAATTCGGGCAATGTAATGGAGTTATTAGCTCTTACACTGTAACGACGAAGTCTTTTTGAAACGATGAGCCAGTTGATATATGTACCAACTGCAAGACCGAGAGCTGTCCATGTAGCTTCGGCAAGACCGCACCAATATGCAACACCGGGAAGACCCATAAGGAGCCAGCCACTCATATCGGAAGCTTCAGCACTCATTGCTGTTACCCAAGGTCCGAGAGATCTGCCACCGAGAAAATAACTCTCAGAGTTTTTATTTGCTTTTTTCGCAAAATAGATACCGATCGCTATTACTACCGCCATATAAATGACCATTGCAATCAATATCTGAATAGTATTACCATTCATAATACTTCCTCCAATTTTCTGTTTAATTAAAATCATCGCAATGGAAATTTTCTGTATTGTAATAAAATTGCGATAATACCTGAATTATTATACACTATTCTGTCAAAAAAAGCAATAGTATTCCCAATTTTGTCATACAACTTTAACACACTACTTAGTTATCAGACGTAAAAACACATATTTCATAGTTTTTTTATTGACTTTTAGGACCCATTTTGATATAATATCGTGGTATTTATAAAAAAGGATTTGATCATATTGAAAAAAACACAATTCAAGGGCGTAATGATGCTCTTACTTACAGCATTCATATGGGGTTCTTCATTTGTTGCGCAAAGTGTCGGAATGGACTCTGTTGACGCCTTTACCTTTAACGGAGTAAGGACTTTAATGGGGGCTGCGGTACTGCTCCCCTTTATTTTTATCAGAGATAAGTTTGCTGTAAAGAAGCTTTCCGATGAAGAACGTAAAAATCACAGGCTATTTGACAAGAAAACCCTCATTTACGGTTCTGTTTTAGGTGTGATACTTTGCGTTGCAACAAACTTTCAGCAATTTGCTTTTTACCACTCCGATTCAGGAAAAATCGCTTTTATTTCAGCTTTTTATATGTTTTTTGTACCCGTTTTCGGGTTATTCATAAAAAAAAGAGTCCCTCTAATTACTTGGTTATGCGTTGCGGGCGGATGCTTGGGAATGTATTTTCTCTGTATCGATCCGAGTTCTGCAGTTGCAATAAATCAGGGAGACTTTTTAGCCTTTATCTGTTCAATGTTTTTCGCTCTGCAAATCCTTGCTATCGAAAAATTTGCACCTGATGTGGACGGAATCAAACTCTCCTGCATCCAATTTACAGTTTCAGGCTTGCTATCATGTATTCTTATGTTTATTTTTGAAGAACCGAACATGGGAAATCTTCTCAATGCAACTATTCCGTTACTCTACTCAGGAATTATGAGCTGCGGTATGGCGTATACCTTCCAGATCGTAGGTCAAAAATATACGGAAGCAACACTCGCATCTTTGCTCATGTGTCTTGAGTCCGTATTCGGGGTTCTTTGCGGAGCAATATTGCTCAACGAATCCCTTACAGGAAGAGAGACCTTCGGCTGTATAATCATGTTTATCGCAATTATCTTCTCTCAACTTTCAGAACTCATCACAGCAAAATTCAGAAAACATAAAAAAGCAGATACACACCGAAAATAAAGTTGAAAGAAGAAATTATCCTTGAAATGCGCTTTTTATGAACGGAAAAAAACTACCTTTAGGACAGTTCATGCCCGGAGAGATGTACCACCAATATGCGGAAAGAATCCGAAAGGAATGTCCCCATACAAAGTGTATTTTCGCAACACTTGCAAACGGCGCTCATGGATATATCCCCCTTTCCGAGCTTATGGATACGGATATATATGAAGCAAAGCTGTGTGAAGGTAGCTTTTTGGACAAATACGCAGGAGATAAAATAACAGCTCTTGCATTCAAAATGATTAAACACCGAACACTTAAATAAAACCAACTAAAACTATTAATTAAATGTGAAATAAGAGGAAGCTTTTCGCAAAAGCTTCCTCTCAAATTATTACAGACAAAATTTTTATTTTTTCTCAGAAGGTGCAAATTCTTTAACGACTTTCCAGACACGGCGGCGTTGATTACCTGAGCATTCAATGAGGTTCTTCTCGGAAAGAGTAATCAAAGCTCTGTCTATTGTTCTGGAGCAAAGATCTATCTCTTTTATCAAACGAGGACGTGTAGCCTCTCCGTTTTCAAAAATGCACTTATATACTTTCTTTTCAGACAAAGAGATACCTGAAGGATAATCTTTTGTCTGCATAAAAAATTTTTTAGTTTCTGCAACTTCCTGTTCGATAGGCGTAAGAGTTATCTCATAACCGAGACCTCTTACGATCTTCAGAAAAATTCTCAATGTACATCTGTAATTGGGCTCAAATTTCTCAAAACGACCGACGGATGACTGAGTCAAACCGCATCTGTGCGCCAATTCAGACTGTGATATCTTCTGATTTCTTCTTGTTGTTTTCAGCTCATATATAAGCTTTTCTTCATCTTTCTGTGACTGCTTTTCACATTTTTCATAGTTTTCCGGATGTTTTCCGTAAATATACATAGTAATCTCCATTCCGTCGCTAACGCGACAGCATAAATTCATTATTTATTGATACCTTACATATATTATACCATAAATCATGTGTTTTGTCAACCAAACTTTTTACTGTTAAGAAATTTCTCAAAATTTCTTAACAGTAAAAGAAGGTTTTTTATTTAAGTTCTCTCAATTATCAATCTAACCAATCTCTGGGGGAATTTTTGTAAATAAAACTATCGGCACTTGAAAGCGGACCGTATTCCCTGTAATACTGACCGTATTTCTGCATTTTTTCAACAAGCATTTTGTTATAATTTTCATATGAAGCACTGCCCTGAGCAGAAGCAAACGCTATTATATTCTTACGAAGCTCTGCCCTTTGGGCTTTTTCAACAGCATCGGGGTTGGCATTGTAAAAATTAGTAATGATCTTTCCGACAGCACCGCTACCTGCACTGTAAACTTCATACAAATAATATGAATACAAAAGCTCTATCTGGGTAGATATCTTATCAAGCTGTCTCTTTTGAGACTCTGTTTCAGCCATTTCAACAGCTTTTGCAAAAAGCTCTGAACCCTGAGCTGTTATGGGGCTTTCTTTAACGGTCTTAAACCAATTCCAATATCGAGTCCAATCGACATTTTCATAATTAAGGAGCATATCGGCAGTGATCTCTGCAGGATAAGAAGTTCGGTCGTTGACATCAACTGTTTCGAGAGGATAATACTCTGTAACCTCGGCAGAATATCCGAAGCAATGATCTTCCGTAACAGATTCGGCAAGTTCGATATATTCCTTCAAATAAGTCCAACCCGGACCGTAAACGTCCTTAAGGAATTCATCCATAAGAGCCCAATATTCATCTTCTGTCATATAGGGATTCCAGAAAAGCTTTGAAAGCAAGTATGTGCGGAGTTCTCCGAATTCCATACAGTACCCCTGAGTTTTGCCCTGAGAAAGAATACCTACAGCATTGTGATTTACATAATACTGAGTATCATAATACAAATTATGGAAATCTGGCAAGGTGCAATGATAATCACCCCAGTTCATATGGTACTCATAAATATATACCTTGTCGCAAATAGCCTTCCAATCATCAAGGTCTTCCGCAAAAGTCTTGCAAGAACCATCAATGAAAGTTGTAAGGGAAGCTCCCAAACATTCGGAATCAACCTTATGAGAAGCGCATTTTTCAATATTACAAAGCATTATCATAACATTATCTGCAGGCTTTGTCTTAGGCGCACTTCTTGTATACTGATACGCATAAGTCTGGAAAAGGATGTCGGGGAATTCATCCGCAAGAGCTGTTGCAACTGCGTTCACGGCTCTTATCATTGTGCCGGACAAAGCTCCGCCTTCTTCATTATATATCTTAACGCACTCATCACATACACAGTAATCCTGATTATCATTTTGCCCTATGTGGAAAATTCTGGTATTGGGGCTTGATTTAACCCAATTACGAACATTTTCAATCAATATATCTATAACTTCGGGGTTAGAAAGGCATACCTGCGGACCATCAAACCCTGCGGAATTTGCACGTTTACCGTTAGATTGCATTGCAAAATATTCAGGATGGGAGTCATAATATTCGTTTACGTTAACAAGCATTGACATGGAGTGACCTCCGACCCAAGGCTCTTCGCCTCCCCATTCTTCTCCCATTGAGGCTGCCCAGGAGCTGTTAAGTTTACGCTTCACACAGAAATCTGCTCTATTATAATCAAGCCAACCGACTTCACGGAACATAACAACGGGAATCTGTTTATCTTCTTCAATTTTTTCAATGGAAACAGTCTTCAAATCGGGAATCTTTTCAACTTCTCTTGTGTAGAAACGGCAACCGAGATAGCTTTCCAAAAATTCGTAAACGGCATAAAGAGTGCCTCTTTTTTCTCCGCCCACAAGGAAAAGCTTTTCTCCGACAGTCTTAATAACGAGACCGTCATCACCAAGCTCTTCTCTGTCAAATTCGCCGACAGATTCACGGTTTGTCTTGCCGACAACTATTTCTTTTTCAACAGCTTCAACAGAATCCGTAACAACAGCAATTTCAGCTCCGCTTATCTGTTTCAGATATGCCTGAAGCTCGGAAGCCGCAGTAATTTCGGCAGGTGACGCATTTTCACCGCGAACGATTACATATTCGGAAACACCGTCAACAACAATATCCAATGTTTCGGAAACAATTGTTTCCTCACCAGCCTGATTGTCGTCGGAGTTTTCCACATCTTCAACAGGTTTGGAATTACATGCCGCAAGCATAGTCAACATTATAGACATTGTAAGCAGCATACATAATAGTTTTTTCATTGATTTGTTCCTTCTCTTTTTTTTAATTTAGTATAATGAGGACTTGAATATATTTTACCATAAAAACAGCAAAATGTCAATATTTATACATCAACAATTCCCCCCGAAAAATATTTATGATATTTTAGATAAAAGTCTATCATAATTTTACCAATAGTCCTCTGAGGTTTTCACATAAAATGTAATTACTTTCTATAATCATTATAAAAATCAATTAAAGGGATCAGCCCTTAAAGCCAACCCCTTTTTAATACTCTTTTTATTTTACATTACGGTGTCTGTTACTGTATTTATTAAATAATGCCGTAACCAACACCACCACGGACAAATGTTTGAGAATTCCGATAAAAGAAATAAAAGTCCTGTTAAGGAATCTCGCTCCGGAGCTCAGTAAAGCATATTCGGTAAAAATCCGACTCCAAATAATGGAAAAAAGTGTCAGAAAAACAAATGCCACAACAGAAATCACTATCATCAACAAAAACTTTTTTCCCGAAAACTTTTCCCATCTGAAACTGAACGCTGTCCAAATTACCAAGGATAAATATATAAGCCAAATACACCAGGAAATTATCGTTGAAACAGTTAATCTATCTTCAAATGTAATTGATGCAATAGTTCGGAGAATCAGTCCTGAACCGAGACTCACTCCTGTTGCATAACCCAAATACAGACAAACAGCCAAAAACACCGCCCAGGAGCAGAATAGTCCTAACCGTTTCTTAAAAACCAAACAAACTATACCGCAAAGAAAAAACGGTGAAGAAAAAAGCAACGCAGAAAGAAGACCTCCCCAAAGAAGCAATACAAGAAAAGTCAAAGAACCGAAACATATCAGTACCGTTCCGATTATTTTTCTCAGAGAATCAGAACTTTCTTTAGGTACATCGTCATATTTCCTTTTGAATACATCGGAAGTCTCAACTGAAGGACTTTCCCCTTTCAATAACAAATCTAGGGACACTCCGAAAAGATCACTTATTTTAATTAAATTTTCCACTTCGGGATATGCAAGGTCTCGTTCCCATTTTGAAACGGCTTTGTCCGTCACTCCCAATTTATCGGCAAGATCAAGCTGTGTCATACCGTTCTGTTTTCTCAATTCGGAAAGTTTCATTCCAAAAGAATAATTTTCCATTTGCTATCCTCCAAAAGATATTTTATCAAAATTATACACAATTTCAGTTCAAAAGTCAACACCTTCGGGGTTTATTTTACTAAACCTACGGTAGAGAGGTCTTTTTTCCCTATAAAATCAGCTAAAACCAAAATTGAAAAGGCGATTAAGCACAAAAATGCTTGATCGCCTTATCGGTATCGATTCAGTTTTAACGCAAGAAATTATACGTTCTTTTCTTTACGCCATTCGTCAGCTTTTGCAGCAGACATTCTGGTTATGTTTTCTTCGGGGTGAACAGATTCAGCACCGCCGTTTACATAAAGGAAGAATTTGCCTGATTCAGTTTTATAAAGAGTTTCTTCATAACCTGCAGGATCGCCCATTTCGCCGCTTGTGAATTTAGCAACTACTTCGGAAACTTCGGTATCATATTCTACCTTGCAAATAACCTTTTTCATCTTAATGCTCCTTACTTTTTGGATTCGTTTTGTTTGCTCTGACATGTCAGATTCAATTTGGAAGACTATTATACCACAAAAACGCTGACATATCAACGTATTTACGAATAAAATCGCATTTTCTTACGATAAATGTTGACAACCTCACAGTTTTATTATATAAAATCTTTAAATATTTTATCAAGACAGAAGTTTAAAACGATAAATAAGTATATTTTCGACTTGAATTTACAAAAATCTCCACGAAAAAACAACGTACAAACTCAGATAAAAAACATATGGGAAAATCTTCTTTCCACAAAAAATAAGATTTTCCCATTTATTATTTTATTTAGTTCTTTTTATCAAATACAAGGTTCAAGATCAATGTTACAACAGCAGAAAGAACTCCCGCAACTGGCCACACCACCCAAGTCACAGACCAATCTCCCGAAATAAAGCTCCAGGCAAGATATATTGCAGTTGCAAGAAGCCAATAGCAAGTTTCAATGGATTCTCTGACTCTGTATTTACGCTTATTGTCAAACTCGCCTTCCCTCAGAAGCCGCTGCATACTTGCATAGCGAACTCCGGAATAAATAAACATCGTTACGGCAATTGCAACCATAAATATCAAAGCCGCCAACGTGCAGTAAAAAGCTATTGCGTTATTGGAAAGAGCACCGATTATTAAGGGTACGGGAGCTAAGATACACAAAACAGTTGCTACGATACTCATTTTGATGTATGTACCGCGAAATGCTTTCTGTTTTTCTTTTACCATACCACGGACACCGTATTCTGCCTCAAAATTCTCTTTATCAAGGAATTCATAGGGGGAATTTTTAAATCCGCAATATATAAACAATGCAACAGCAACCGCTACCATTAAAAACAAAACAATCAGACCGGTGATTGCTCCAAAATCAGAAGTATCAAAGATCTCATGAATATCCAAAATTGCCAATACGATTAAAGTCATGGGAGATAAAATACAAAGAACAGTAGCCAATGATATTATTTTTGCCGCCCATGTGCGGTGACTGAGATATGCATGAGCTTCTTCCATTGTCACCTTTCTCAAACCTGAATCTGAATCAGTTCCGGAAAATTCTTCTGTTTCAAGCTCATCCTTTAACAGATAGTCTGTAGTTACCCCGAAAAGATTACTCAATCGTAAGATCTTCTCTAAATCAGGAACAGTCTGTGCTCCCTCCCACTTGGAAACCGCTTGACGTGAAACTTCCATTTTTTCCGCAAGCTCTTCCTGAGACCAACCATTCTTTTTTCTTAATTTAATAATTTTGTCAGCTAAGATCATAGTACAGACCTCTCTTTCATTTTTATGACTATACCTTTCTTTAATACACAGCGTTTTATGGCGAGCCACGATTAACGGTTCAGACGCCATAAAAGGCTGAGTTTGAAAATTCATTTTCAAACTTTTACACCGTAATTATATCATGTTTTCACGATAAAAACAACCAACACACACCTTGCAATCCGTCAACTATGGGTTTCTTTTACATTTTTACGGTTGCAAAGCCGTTTTTGAACAGTCAAATACCTAATTCGTCACGGAAGAAGCCTCTTGTATCAGCGTATCTACCCTGAAGGTCATATGCACTGAATCTTACAAAAGGAGCTGATTCGGGAATCTCAAAGTCCGCAGAAGTTACGGGAGAGAAATCATCACCTGTAACAAAATACGTTTTCTTTCCGCCTGTAAACATTGTGATCTGTCGTACAGGATCTGTTTCAATATGGACTTTATTTCCGTCAAAGGTAAGTTCCTTAATGCAAGGACCCATGGAAGAATAAAAATCGCCTTTTTCCAAAGCTTCAATTACAGATGAATATTCAAGATCTTTTGATAATACCATTGCAAAACCGCCAAAAGAGTCATTTTTAAAGCTGTCAAGAGGAAATTCATTATGATTATCGTCTGCGCTGTGTACAAAAAGTCGCTTACCCTCACGGAGAAGTCTGTCGTAAAGAGGCGCGTTATATTCTGTACGGTTACTTACAAAACTGCTGTAATTACACATCTCCATACTGAAAAAGCCTTCATATTCGGAGATCATCTCTTGATCTTCCAAAGACCAGACAGCATGATTGTGAGTACAAAGATACCCGTTCTCAATGGCTGTTTTTACAAAATCGTTAATGTATTCAACGGTATATTCACGGGGGCGCATTGATCCGACTTTCTCAAAGCCGTCACGTATAGACTGATCCTTTACATATTTGCAGTAATTATCGTTGAAATTTATATAACGGACATTATGAGGATCTTTAGCTATCAGATTTATATGAACCTCGGGCTGATATTGGTTATATTTGTCAGAAGGACGGATATAAGCCTCATACCCTGTGAGCATAAGAAAATCTTTTTCGTTCATATCCGAGTGATCATAAGGATACTCATGATCGGTAATTGATAATATGGAATAGCCCTTATCCTTATAAGCCTGTTTCAACTGTTCCGGTGTAAGCTTTCCATCCGACAACGTGCTGTGACAATGGATATTTGCCTTATACTGAGGTATATCCTTTGAAATATACTTTAACATATAAAAAACTCCTTGCATTTTAATATGATATTATGTTCTTTACTTCATATATTGGTTTTCTTTGAAAGGGCGTGGGAAAACTTTCTTTTTCCGCGAAAAGAAAGTTTTCCCACAATAAATCACTTTTTATTATAGTTCCATTTCGTAAATACCGCACAAAAACGGATGTTCTTCATCACGACGTGTTTCTTTAAGGATAAAACCGCAGGAAGTATAAAGATTTCTAAGCTGTTCGTTTTCGTAGACCATCAAAAGCTGAATCTTTTTACCTCCATACTCCTTAGCCTTATGCTTACAGAAAGAAATAAGCTCCTTGCCAAAGCCGAGATTCTGATATTCCGGCAAAACCGCAAAACGACGAAGCCAATAAACATCATTTTCATGGCGTTTCAGTTGAACACAGCCTGCAATTCTACTGTCGACCCAAACAGCGTAAATATGAGTTCCCGACTCTTTTGCTTTTTTTAAGTCATCTAACGTCATAAATGCCGCACAGGTAGGGTAATTTTCACGGGTAAAGCCGAACCTGTCGCAGTTCAGCTTAAATGCCCGATGTATCGTATCGAGACACATCGGTAAATTTTCCATTTGAACTGATGAAATTCTGTAACTTTTCATAATTCGACTCCGAACACCGTATTTTTGAATTATTATACCATATATTTGTGTCTTTTTCTACCGAAGATAGTAAATTAAGTAGTGGAATTTCGCTTTTTCAAGAAAATTCCACTACTTAATTATTCACTTAATTATTCACTTAATTATTCAGTTTAATACCAATCATCAGGAGCAACATTCAGTTTAAGATTTTCATTTGCAGGGAAATGCCCGCCTTCTTTTGACAACCAAATATTAAAGGAACGCATCTTATTTACAAGATTAAGATTAAAATTATAGTACTCTTCATCATTTAAAGCTCGTACAGTCTTCATAACATCATTAACCACAACATTTACATCTCTACCGAAAAGACTCTGGGACGCAATGCCTCTTACAACCTTTATAATATTATTCTGACGAATTACCTTGTGGTATGATCTGAAATAAGAATCAATGTACTCAACCTGAATCATTGATTTATTTATACGACTTCTCTGTGCATCATTTTCAGCAAGTTCGAGAGCTGCATTAAAGAATTCGTAACCCTTTGTTATAATTTCATTGGGTTCAACAGTAATATACCAGTCCTGATATTTTGTCCAATCCACATTTTCGGGAGTCTTCAAATCTTCAAGAGTAAGGTCTGTGGGGAGCTCTCTGTTTTTATTGGTTTCATCCTTAGTTGAAGGATAAAGATCCATAAGGTCATTGCCGCAACCCATACGAACATCAGCAGTAATATCCAAAGCAAGATCTATATATTCTCTGATATATGTACCACCTGGGCCGTAATAATCCATAATAAATTCATCGATCATTGCCCAATATTCATCTTCTGTCATATAAGGATTCCAAAGAAGTCTTGCAATAATATAGCCTCTAAGCTCACCGAATTCACCGTTTGTGGACTGATATCCACCCTGTTCAAAAAGATTTTTAACATTGTTGTCTGCAAAAAGTCTGATATTCTGTCTTAAAACATCAAAATTCGGGAATGTCATTGAATAATCACCGAAGTCTGTGGTGTAATCCCATACAGAAATATACTTACATACTTTGCCCCAATCCTTAAGGAGTGCCGCAAAGTCATCAATATAAGAGTATTCAGACTCAGGTGTACGAGATTTATACTCTTCAAGAGGATGTCTGAAATCAGCTTCAATAGTACAAAGCTGAACCATAACATTATCCTCCGGAATAAGACCTTCAGGAACAAGTCTTGTAAAACGATATGCAAAGGTATGGATCATAACATCGGGATATTCTTCTTTGATAACTCTTGCCACACGGTTTACAAATTCAAGGTAAGGACCCGTCCAACAACCGTATTTATTATAAACAGCCATGCAGTTATCACATTCACAGCCTACACGCTCATTATCACTGTCGTTCTGGGAAATAGAAACGAATTTTGCTGAAGGATTGGCATCAAGTAATGCTCTTACATTTTTAAGAACCGTATTGTAAACGTCATCACTTGTAAGACAAGGCTCATTCCACATATGGTCGCCTGTCATCTCAGCCAAAGCATAAAGTGTATGACATTCTCCACCTGCCCAAGAAAGACTTCCACCCAATTCTGCAGGAATATCACCACGACCTCTGCGGCAGTTTATCTTAAGTTTAGCACTGAGGTTATGGTTATACATTTCATACCAGAAAGAGTTTCGTGTTTCAAATACGGGAATTTGCTTATCTTCATCAATTTTCAAAGAAATAGTTTTTTGCTCGGGAATTTTTTCAAAATCCGCTGTATAGAAACGGCAGCCGAGATAGTTTTCAAGGAAAGTATACACAGAATAAAGAGTTCCGCGCTGTTCTCCGCCAACAAGCCAAAGTTTTCCTTCATTGGTCTTGATTACAAATCCGTCATCTCCAAGTTCAGCTCTGTCAAATTCGCCTTCGGATTCACGGTTTGTTTTACCTACGATAATTTCCTTTTCAACAGCAGCAGTGGAATCTGTAACAATAGTAAGCTCCGCACCGCTGATCTGCTTCAAATAAGATTGAAGCTCGGAAGCCGCAGTAATTTCTGAGGGGGAAGCGTTTTCACCGCGAACAATAACGTATTCGGAAGCACCATCAACAATAATATCTACAGTTTCAGACATAACAACCTCTTCACCACCCTGATCTTCATTTAAATTCTCCTCTTGCTGTGGACCATCTGAGTTCTCCACATTATCAACAGTTTCATTGTTACATGCTGCAAGTATTGTTAACAACATAGAAATAGCCAACAGTATGCTTAAAAGTTTTTTACTCATACAGAAATCCTCCTTTTTCAATTTTTATGAGCATATTTATTATACTATATCAATACGAACTTGTCAAGCTATTTCCACCACAAAAAATAAAAACAACACAAACAGAATAAAAAGCAAAAACAGCTTCGGAAGAGATACTTCTTCTAAAGCTGTTTTAAATATCATCTTAGATTATCTGTTAAGGATAAGTTTTGTAAGTTCAACGGGATCAACGATCTGACCGTCTTTATAAACTCTCATATTACCGGAAGCAATTTCGTCAATGAGGATAACTTCATCATTGTTGTAACCGAATTCAAACTTAATATCCCAAAGATCAAGTCCAATGGATTTAAGGTCATCAGCAACGATCTTTGTGATCTTAAGAGTCTGTTCTTTCATACTTTCAAACATTGCGGGAGACATAACTCCGAGAGCTGCAAGACCTTCGCCTGTTACAAGGGGGTCACCTTTAGCATCGTTTTTGAAAGTACATTCAACATAACCGCCTTCGAGGGGTGTGCCGTCTGCAATATATTCACCGTATCTGCGAATGAAGCTTCCCGTAGCAACGAGTCTGCAGATAACTTCAAGACCGTGACCGAATACTTTACCGGGGAGAACTTCCATGGTAGCATTCTCAACATCGGCACTTACATAGTGAGTTTTGATGCCTGCCTGTTTGAGGAGCTCAAAGTAATGAATGGACGTCTGGAGATTTGCTTTGCCGATACCTTCAATCGTAAGACCTACAGTATTTTCACCGGGATCAAATACACCGTCTTTGCCTGTGCAATCGTCCTTGAATTTAAGCATAACATTGCCATTGTCAAGAGCGTAAACATCTTTTGTTTTGCCTTCGTAAAGTTTTTTCATTGTAAACCATACCTTTCTATTGGAACTACATAAGAGTAGTTTTTAAATCAAAAACCTGTTTCGGCAACCTACCGAAACTGATACAAATATTTTATCATAAAAAATACGATTTGTATATACCTTTCAAAAAAAAATCTTAATCATATTGCAAAAAATACGAATTTTCGTAACCATACATTCTTAAAAAGGGAAATCGAGGCTAAACTCTTGACTTTCAGGCAATAATATGATATATTATACTCAAAAAAACACAGGAGTTGAATTTCATGTTATATGATGTAATTATTATCGGAATGGGACCTGCGGGGATATCTGCGGCATTGTATGTAAAAAGAGCAGGCATGAGTTGCCTTATTATAGGCAAAGACGGCGGTGCTTTGGTAAAAGCAGAAAAAATAGAAAACTATTACGGATTGGAAAAAGTTGTTTCAGGCTCAGAGCTTATTGAAATCGGCAAGAAGCAAGCTGAAAATTTAGGTGCGGACATTCTCAACGCAGAAGCCGTGGGAATAAACTGGGACGGAAACTATAAAATAGAAACAACAGCAGGTGACTATTCTGCAAAAGCAGTAATTTTAGCTGTAGGCTCTCCGAGAAACAAAGCTAAAATTGAAGGAATAAATGAATTTGAAGGCATGGGCGTAAGCTACTGTGCCGTTTGCGATGCGTTCTTCTACAGGAATAAAACTGTAGCCGTTTTAGGAAACGGCGAATACGCAAATCACGAAATAAAAGAACTGCTTCCGACCTCCGCAAAAGTGTACCTCTTTACAGACGGAAAAGAGCCTGAATCAGTTCCCGAAAATGTGGAAGCCGTAAAACTGAAGATCAAAAAGCTTTACGGAGACGGAAAGCTTCAAGGCGTTGAATTTGAAAACGGAGAAAAAACAGAAATCGACGGTCTTTTTGTCGCGTTGGGAACTGCAGGTGCTGCAGATTTTGCAAAAAAAATCGGTGCAGAAACGGAAAACAACAGAATTACAGTTGATGAGAAAATGAAAACAAGTATTCCAGGTCTGTTTGCTGCAGGTGACTGTATCGGTGGAGTACTTCAGGTTTCAGTTGCTGTAGGTGAAGGTGCAAAAGCGGCAATGTCCGCCATTGAATTTGTGCGTAAAAACTGAAATGGACTATAAAATTATACGCTCCGATAGAAAAACTTTAGAGATCAGAGTTTCAAAAGACTGCGAAGTTATCGTGAGAGCCCCCAAAAGACTTTCGGAAAAACTGATCAAAGCAGAAGTTGAAAAAGCAAAAGATTGGATAGAAAAAGCCATTACAAGACAAAGGCAAAAAAAGTTTTCAGCAATGAATGCAGAATTTGCCCCCGAAAAAGTAATGGAAATGAAGAAAAAGGCGATTAAAATAATAACACCCATTACAGAAAAGTATGCAAAGCTGATGAACGTCACCCCAAGTGGTATAAAAATCACATCCGCACGCACTCGATACGGCAGTTGCAGCGGAAAAAACTCATTATGCTTTTCATATTTACTGATGCAATACCCAATCGAAGCAATAGAAGCCGTAGTAGTTCACGAACTTGCCCACATCAAACATAAAAATCATGGGAAAGGGTTCTACAGTTTTATATACTCAGTCATGCCCGACTACGAAAAAAGAAAGAAGCTTTTGAAACAATGAAAGAATTGAGTTATTCGGATGTAATAAACGGGGGTTTAGAATTTGAACACGAAAGATTCTCAACACCCGACAACTGCTTTTACCCTGTTTTTTCTTGGATATGGAATGATGTTCTTGATCAGGATAAAATTAAAAATCAAATAGACGAAATGGCAGAAGGTGGAATTCGCTGTTTTTATATAATTCCCGAACCGAAAAACTTTCGACCGCACACAATGGCAACAAACCTTGAACCGGACTATCTTACGGATGAATTCATGGAATACATTAAATTCACAGCGGATTATGCGAACTCAAAAGGAATGTATATGTGGCTCTACGACGAAGGCGGTTGGCCTTCCGGTGGAGCTTCAGGGAAAGTTTCGCTTAAAGAACCCAAGACTGTAATCAAAAATATTGAAAGACGGGAATCAATCTTAAAACAAGGAAATAAATATTTGCTTTCAAATGACGTAAAGGCTGCATTTTTCGAAGATAAACGGCTCTACGGTGGAGAAGTATTTGATTCAGACATTGAAATAACGGAATACTACATAAAAAAAGCGGCTATTGACCCCATAAGAGGTTCTTTGACAGATCTTACTGAAAAATTGACAACCGAAACATTCATCAATATTACCCATGAAAAATACAAAGAATATATCGGAGAACACTTTGGAAAAACTGTCCCGTTTATGTTTACAGACGAACCCAAAGCTTCAATGCCTTCTTTCTGCGAAGATTTTCAACAATGTTTCCAAGAGAAGTACGGTTACGATATTACAGACAAGTTTCCTGTTCTATTTAAGCCACAAGGTGAATCCCAAGAGGAAAACAAAATAAGGATAGACTACTATACTCTTTGCGGTGAAATTTTCAATGAAAATTTCCTGAAAGCACAAGGAGATTGGTGTAAAAAAAACAATCTGCTTATAACAGGACATCTTGACAACGACCACCAATGTGATTTTTCGGTAAATCACGGTTACACATCATATCCTGACTCATTAAGCAAATTACATATGCCTGGAATAGATGTTATATGGAGACAGATAGATTACGGGAAAGGTGTTTCCGAAGGAACAAGCTTCTTTCCCCGATTTGCAGCATCTGCAGCTATTCAAAATGAAAGAAACCTTACAGTAAGCGAATCTTTCGGAGTTTACGGCTCGGGTTATACATATAACGAAATGAGATATGTTTTAAATTACCAATTTCTCAGAGGCATAAATATTATAAATTTCATGAATATAAGCTACGGTCGTGAGAAACATCTTGCTTTTGCGGAGAGACCTTCATTCGGAAAAGAAAAACCCGGATATGAAAACCTCAAAAAAATCAACGACTTCTCAGCACGTATGACATATCTTTCAACTCTCGGAAGGTCAGGTGCAGAAACGATTCTATATATTCCGCAAAACGATTTCCGTGCAGGTGGCAAAATTCGCCAAAAAGCAATTGAATCATTTAATGAAATAGGAAAGCATCTGGAAAACAACGGTGTAGATTTTATTATTTGTGATGATTCCGCCATAAGAAACGCCAAAATCAAGCCCGAAGGGCTGAAAATAGGAAGATCGTACTTCAAATATGTATATATTCCGAAAAATGAATACATTCCAACGGATATCAAAGCTAAACTTTTACCGTATATTTCAAAAGCAATACCTGTTTGCGGCAGTTCAAACGGATTTTCCGAAATACGTGCATCAAAAAGGATCTTGGAAAACGGTGATATTCTGTATCTTTTTGTCAACGAAAGCGGGAAACTTGCCGAAACGCATATATCATTTAAAGATGGAAAGAAATACACGTTTGAACTTGAACCCCTTTCAGGTAAAATACATTCCGCAAGTGAACCCGAAGATTTGAATATCTCCCTGGAAATCGGTGAAAGTATATGCTTCTTACGAACCGACAAAAGACTTGATTCAACTGTCAATCCCAAAAAGATAAACTTTGAAAAGACAGTGGAATTAAAAAACTTTGAGTCTGCTGTAAGCAAATCTTTTATTCTCGACAAAACAAGCGGTAGGGCAATATACCCCGATTATAAGCCGCAAAAAACAGAACTTGGTTCTTGGGAAAACCTTTACGGAAAAGATTTTTCGGGAGACATAGTTTACAAAACAGACTTTGAACTTGATTTTGAACCTATAGAAACTTCCATGATCTCTTTGGGTAAAGTGGAACACTCTGCTTCAGTTAAAATAAACGGAGAGTTTGCAGGTTGTGCAGTTTTTAAACCGATGGAAATTTATTTCCATTCAAAATATTTCAAAAAAGGGAAAAACACCATTGAAATTACTGTTTCAAATACTGCAGCAAATCAATTTGTTCTTTCAGATGCAGATAAACTCTTTGAACAGAAAGAGATCGGACCTTATAATGAAAAATCGAAAGAAGCTGAAAAGGAACATCTTGACGGAGGGCTTTACGGACCCGTTTTGATAAAATTTGTCAAATAGATACAAAAAAATACATTCCGCATATATTGGTTAATGACCGTATATGCGGATTTTTTTAATAGGACGATTTACATGACGGATTTTTTTATAAAACTTGACCCGACAGTTCAAGCTGTAATTGCAACTCTTTTCACATGGGCGGTAACAGCTCTTGGAGCTTGCGTCGTCTTTATTTTCAAAAATATAAATAAAAATATAATGGATGCAACACTCGGATGCGCCGCAGGAGTAATGATTGCAGCAAGTTTCTGGTCGTTACTTGCACCCGCCATTGAAATGGCAGAAGATTTGGGCACAAATCCATGGATCACCGTACTCATAGGTTTTATGCTGGGAGGAATTGTCCTTTTTTTGGGAGATAAATTCTTTGAAAAACGGATGAAAAATTCAGTTTCAGACAGCAAAAAACGGGTAATGATGCTGATTTTCTCCATAACATTACATAATATTCCCGAAGGAATGGCTGTAGGTGTAGCTTTCGGGTCGTTGGCGTATGGGCTTGAAGGTGCAACTTTAGGTGGGGCTGTAATGCTGGCAATAGGAATAGGACTGCAAAACTTTCCCGAAGGAAGTGCGGTAAGTCTGCCATTATTGAGAGAAGGATACTCCCCACAAAAAGCCTTTATTTTAGGACAATTCAGCGGAATTGTAGAACCAATATCAGGTTTTTTTGGTGCGGTTTTAGTACTAAAAGCAAGATTTTTACTGCCGTATCTCTTGGCGTTTGCCGCAGGAGCAATGATCTATGTGGTAGTAGAAGAACTGATTCCCGAAAGTCAGACAAATCAGCGAAAAGACTTAATGGCGCTATTCACCCTGATCGGATTTTCAATAATGATGGTAATGGACGTAGCTTTGGGATAAATTGAATGAAGATAATTATGGGGAAACTTTTTTCAGGTGAAAAAAGTTTCCCCATACCATTTCAAAAAAGCCAATTAAATCAAATAAACCAACTTATTCTTAATTTTGGAAATCAGATATTTTTTTCTATCATTGAAATGAGTTTTTTCACTGCACTTGCAGCCCTTTCAAAGAACTCTTCAGGACTTACACCTGCATAAAACTGAGGCTTATTATCAACCTCAAGCATAACGGAGTTCTTCAAATTTGCTTCTGCCAAAGATTTTGCCACACGATCAAAATCGATTTCCGCATCAAAGGGGAGCATATGGTCATCCCCGTCGGGAAGCTTATGATTATCATGAATATGTACGATATCAAGCTTTTTGCCGAAAAGAGGCATAAACCTTGTGCCGCCGGCAAAACATTCCTCATGACCAGTATCCCAACAGAAAGTAATGTCGGGAAACTTTTCAAAAAGATATGCTATATTGGAAATTTTTCGCTGATTTTCAAATGCAAGTCTCACATTTTTTGCTTTTGCATATTCAATAAACCTTGCAAAGCGCAAAAGTCCCACATCGTTGATATTGGGAGGATTCACCCCGCTTGAAACATGACATGCAAGAGCCTTTATTCCATACTTTTTACAAAAATCGACGGCATCAAGAAGCTCTTTCAGAGACTCTTCACCTTCAAGTGTAGGCAGCCAGATAGGATTTATTTTGCGAAAGGGTGCGTGCATGAATTCAACTTCTATGCCGTTTTCTTTTGCAGCTTGTATACCTTTATCCACATCGGGATGATATGTCCCCAAAAAAGTTGTGGAAAATCCGTTTTTCTTAAGAAGTCTTGCCGCTTCTTCAAGAGATATTCCATCGTATGCATCAAGATTTATTCCGTATTTCATATTACTTTTCCTTTACTTTAAATTCTGAAGTCTCTTCATTACATCATTTCCGCCTCTGCCGAAATAATCATGGAGAATTTTGTATTCAGCATAAAGCTTTTCGTATATTTCAACATTTTCAGCTTTCGGACTATATATTTTCTTATAGGATCTGCCCATTACAGCCGCCGCTTCACGAAGATTGGAATACAAACCGCTTGCCGCCGCCGCATTTATTGCACTTCCCAAAGCTCCTGCCTGAGATGTATCCGCGATTTTTATTGGTCTGTGCAAAACATCGGCATAAATCTGCATCATCATTTCATCTTTTTTGGCAATTCCGCCTGCTGCAAAGATTTCGTTCACAGCTATTCCATGGGATTCAAAGGCTTCAATTATGACCCTTGCACCGAAAGCCGTGGATTCTATTATGGCTCTGTATATTTCTTCGGGTTTCGTGTTTAAGGTCAACCCCAGGATCATGCCGGAAAGAGACGAATCATCAAGAACACTTCTGTTTCCGTTGAGCCAATCAAGAGCCAACAATCCGCTTTGACCGGGACGAAGTTTAGACGCCTTGCGACGTAATATCTCGTGAATACTTACGTTTTTCTCATCAGCTTCCTTCATATACTTTTCATGAACATAATTTTTAACAAACCAGTCAAATCCGTCTCCGACACAAGCTTGCCCTGCCTCATAAGTTGTACATCCGGGGAAAACAGCGTTTTCAACATATCCGCTGACGCCTTTAACGGTTTTGGCTTCATCGAAATTAGTTATCAAACAAGCTGAAGTCCCTAAAATATGCATCATTTGCCCCGATTCCGTAATCTTAAGAGCAGGCAGCCCAGCCTGAGCATCTATCATCGGCATTGCAACAGGTGTTCCGACAGGGAGTGTTGTAAGTTCTGAAGCTTTTTCACTTATATATCCCGCAATTTCTTCAGGTTCATTAACCTTTTCGGGAATTTTTGTACCTATCAGGTCCTTCATACGCGAATCTATCGCTTCCAATACTGCTTTTGAAGGATAACCGCCTGAAGCTGTCCAACATGCTTTAAACCCTGCAAAACACTTGGCACGGGTCTCTTTTCCTGTAAGGATCAAGGATATCCAATCCCCTGCATCCATAAATCTGTCAGCTTTTTCATAAACTGCAGGGGCAAGATTCAAGGTCTCCGCAATTTTGGGAAGCATCCATTCGGAAGAAACCTTTCCACCGTAAACCGCAAGTCTTTCAGGGTCAAGCTTTTCCAGAATACCGTTTATTTTATCTGCTTCTTTCCATGCCCCGTGATGTTTCCAAAGTTTTACATATGCGTTAGGCTCACTTTTAAATTCAGGCAAAAAGCAAACGGGAGTACCGTCTTCAAGGACGGGAATAACTGTACAAGTAGTAAAATCTACACCAACCCCGACAATTTGCTGAGGTTTGATTTTTGCAGACCTTAAAGCTTGAGGTATTGTCTTTTGCAAAGCTTTTATATAATCTTCGGGATGTTGGAGAGCCCACATCTTAGGAAGTTTCGTTCCGTCAGGCAAAGCTTCATCCATCACACCGTGAGGATACTGATAAACGGATTCCGCAATCTCCGTACCGTTTTCAGGGTCAACAACCACGGTACGCAAAGAAAGTGTTCCGAAATCCATTCCTATAACATATTTTTTCATTTTGAATGCCCCTTTGGATGTATTTCTTTTATTTTATAACATTCTGATAAAAAAGTCAACATTAAAACGGTAAAATTACGGAAAAAATAATTATAATCATAAAAAAACACATTTTAAGTATTGACTTTCCCACAAAAGTCGGGTACAATATATGTATAAAATATCCAAATCATTATTAAGGAGAATCACAATGATTAAAGACAGAAAAGATATTGACAAAAAGTACAAATGGGACCTTTCCGTAATTTACGAAGATGAAGCTGCTTTTTATAAAGATTTTGCTATTGCGGAAAAGGCAATAAAGGGCTTCCGTAAATTCGAAAAGAAAATGCTGAAATCAGCTCAGGGTCTTTATGATACCATAAAAGCATCCGTTGACCTTGATGCCATAATCGAAAAGCTTTGGCACTATGCCCACTTGAATTTCGCTGTAGACAGCACAAACAACGCATATCAGGCTCTCAGTGCAAAAGTAAGAACCCTTGCAATTTCCGCAGGTACTGCTTCATGGTTTGTATCACCCTACCTTCTCAGACTTGACGAAACCGTTTTGGAAAAATGGTATAAGGAAGTCCCTGAACTTGAGACCTATCGCCGAATGATAGAAAAAAATATGAGAATGAAGCCTCACACTCTTTCCGACGAATGTGAACAACTCATATCAAAAATGGAAGATGCTTTAGGTGCACACGGTGAAACCCGCAACCTTTTTGCAAACTCTGACCTGAGATTCGGAAAAATCAAAGATGAAGCAGGAAACCTCGTTGAACTTACGGATGCAAGCTACGTTCCCTACCTCATGAGCAATGACAGAAGAGTTCGCCAGGCAGCATTCCGTTGTCTTTACAAAACTTATGCACAGTTCGGAAACACATTCGGAACAATGCTCAACAACCATGTAAAAGAACGCTGCACAATGGCAAAAGTACGCAATTATGCAAACTCAATCACAGCTTCAACCTTCAGAGATGAAGTAACTCCTGAAATTTACAACAATCTTATCGACTCCGTAAATAAAGGACTTCCCGTACTTTATGATTACTATGCATTAAAGAAGGAAGTTTTGGGACTTGAAAATCTCCATATGTACGACATTTATGCACCTCTTATCGGTGAACTTGACAGAGTTTATTCCTACGAGGAAGCAGTTGACGAAGTACTTGAGACAGTAAAGGTTTACGGTGAAGAATATGCTTCCAACCTCAAAGCAGGTCTCAAGGAAAAGGGTTGGGTTGACGTTTATCCCTCAAGAGGAAAAAGAGGAGGAGCTTTCAGTTCAGGAGGTCCTGACACAGAGCCTTATATTCTCCTCAACTACACAGAAAAGTTTGATGACATTATGACACTTGCCCACGAAGCAGGTCACTCAATGCATACATGGTTCTCTACACATTATAACGAACCCCATAATTCAAACTACACTATCTTTGTTGCGGAAGTTGCCTCAACTGTAAACGAGCTCCTTTTAGCTCACAGAAAGCTCCGTGAATGCACAAACGATGATGAAAAGCTTTATATCCTCAATCAGCTTATGGAAACATATAAGGGCACACTTTTCCGCCAGACAATGTTTGCTGAATTTGAAAAAGGAATCCATGCTCTCTGCGAAAAAGGAGAACCTCTCACAGCTGACGTTATCAACAAGCGTTACTATAAACTTGTTAAGCGTTATTTCGGACCCGATGTAACTTGCGATAAGCAGATAGCATACGAATGGATGAGAATTCCCCACTTCTATACAAGCTTCTACGTTTACAAATACGCAACTTGTATTTCTGCGGCTTCTGCAATCGTTAAGAGAATCGAAACAGAAGGCGAAGCATATGTAGGACAGTACATCGACTTCCTTAAATGCGGCGGCTCCCGTTCACCCCTCGAAAGCCTTCTCGTTGCAGGTATTGATATGACAAAACCCGAAGTTGTAACAAGTGCAATCGAAGACTTTGCTTCCGCAGTCGCTCAGTTCAGAGAAATCTATAATAAAAAATAATTCCACAGTACATTTTACAGGGCGAAGTTCCTTTCCGAAAAGGAGCTTCGCCCTGAGATTTTTATATTATTTTTTTAATCAAGGATAGTAAATTATATTCCAATCAATCTCCGAAAGATCGTCCTCATTGATAGTATAAAGTCCGTCAATGATGTCAACCTGAACCATAATGGAGACTTCTTCCATATTGCCGATATTTGGCAAATGTTCTTTTATCATCTGAAGAGTAAGTTCAGCAGATCTTTCGCAATACTCGAAATACTCTTCATCAGTCATTTCTTCAAAAGAGATATTCTCGTATTCTGCATAGAAGTCATCCAAAGGCTTATATCCATCAGCCATATAGGAATCATATGCAAGACCCAATAAATTTACAGGATAAACCAAAACTTTAACGGCATAGCTGTCTTCTTCAACCTTTGCGGAGCTTATGATCTCGTATTTTACATGCTTATACATTTCTCTGCAAAGCTCAATCACTTCGTTCTGAACATCTTCACTCAAAGAATCAAAGCTTTCGCCCAATTCTTCAAGATAAAACGACCAATAATAAGCGAAATAATCTGCTTCCATGAGAAGGCTTTCTTCAAAGCCCTGAGTTACCTCTTCAGGAGTCCTTTCCGCCATTTTCAAATATTGTTCATCACAGATACCTTTATACCATGTATCAAGAGCTCCTTTTACACAAACCTGCTCCAATTTCAAGGCATCTGCAATGGTATAAGAAAGATAACTGCATGAAGAAATTGAAAATATCAAGAGAACACAAAGTAATATACCAATAACTTTTTTCATTGAATGACCTCCTTATATGTTTAGAAGAGTCCGACGATCTCTCCGTTTTCATCAATATCAATAGCTTCTGCTGCGGGAACCTTGGGAAGTCCCGGCATTGTAAGTATATCTCCGAGATAACCTACAATAAAGCCTGCACCTGAGCAAAGCTTGAAGTCCTTAACCGTGATTTTGAATCCGGTAGGTCTGCAAAGAAGCTTTGGATTATCTGAAAGTGAATACTGAGTTTTTGCAAGACATACGGGAAGCTTGTCCATACCCATTTTTACGATAGCTTCAATAGATGCTTTTGCGGCAGGGTCAAAGTTGACACCGTCTGCACCGTAGATCTTTGTAGCGATAGCATTGACTTTATTTTCAATTGTATCGTTTTCGTCATATGTGAATTTGAAATCGCTTCCCAATTCACAAGCTTCGAGAACCTTCTTTGCAAGATCAATTGTACCCTTGCCGCCCTCTGCATGAGCATAAGAGTATTCAAATGTAGCGCCTTCTTCTTCGGTAGCTTTTCTTACAGCAGCTTTTTCAGCTTCAGTATCCGTTGCAAACACATTAAGTGCAACAACTACAGGAACACCGAAACCTCTGAGGTTGGAAATATGCTTACGCAAGTTATCCATACCCTTTTCAAGAGCTTCAAGATTTTCTTCCGCACCCTTTTTAACGTCTGCGCCGCCGTTGTATTTAAGAGCTCTGATAGTTGCAACCAAAACAATACAAGAAGGAGAAACTCCCATTTTGCGGCATTTGATATTAAGGAATTTTTCAGCGCCAAGGTCAGAACCGAAGCCTGCTTCGGTAATACAGTAATCAAATCTTTCAAGGCAAAGCTTTGTAGCTCTGATAGAGTTACATCCGTGTGCAATATTTGCGAAAGGTCCACCATGAATAAGACAGGGTGAGTTTTCCAAAGTCTGAACAAGGTTAGGCTGAATAGCTTCTTTAAGAAGAGCTGTCATAGCACCGTGAGCCTTGATATCCTTTGCAAATACGGGAGTTTTATCGTATCTGTATGCGATATGGATATTTCCCAAACGTTCTTTCAAATCAAAAATATCTTTTGCAAGACAAAGAATAGCCATAACTTCACTTGCAACGGTTATCTGGAAGCCGTCGGGACGAACTGTACCGTCTGTAACTTTACCGAGACCTACGACAACATTTCTCAAAGCTCTGTCATTCATGTCAAGACATCTTTTGAAGATTATCTGTTTGGGGTCAATATTCTGAGCATTTCCCTGATAAATATGGTTGTCGATCATTGCACAAAGAAGGTTGTTTGCCGCTGTCATTGCATGAAGGTCGCCCGTAAAATGCAGATTGATATCCTGCATGGGAACTACCTGAGAATATCCGCCGCCTGCGGCACCGCCCTTAAGTCCGAATACGGGACCGAGAGAAGGTTCTCTGAGGGCAATTGCAGAGTTTACACCCAACTGATAGAAAGCCTGACCGAGACCTACAGTTGTGGTTGTTTTACCTTCGCCTGCGGGTGTTGGGTTTATAGCTGTTACGAGAACAAGTTTTCCGTTTTTCTTAGACTTGCCGTAAGCGCTGTCATTAATCTTTGCTTTGTATTTTCCGTAATATACAAGCTCGTCTTCGTTGAATCCCGCCTTTTCAGCAACTTCCTTTATGGGAATCATTTTTGCTTGTTTTGCTATTTCTATATCTGTAAGCATTTATTTTTTCTCCTATTCTCTTATCTTACAATATCTACAGATTTACCTGTTTCAGCAGATTCGTAGATAGCATCAAGAATTCTCATAAGCTCAACGCCATCATCCCCATTTGCAAGAAGCTCCGCTTTTCCTTCGATAGAATCAATGAAATTCTTAGCTTCTCTTCCGAAATCTCTGTCGAAATGGAAATTATTTTCTCCACGGAGTCGTATATCTGCAAGTTGATGATTCACAACTGTATACATTTCACTGCTATTGAGGTTATAACCTGCCTTATCTCCGAAGAAATAAACATCTCCAAGATTTTCTTTAAGATTCAAGTTAAAACTTGCCTCAACATGAAGAACTGCACCATTGTCAAAACGAATCATAGCCGTTGCCAGATCTTCAACTGTAAAAATAGGTTTATCAGCTTCTGTTCTGGATTTCCAAGATTCTTCATCAGGAGCAACATCATCTCTTGCTCCAATTTTATTAAATGTGGCACCAAAAACGGTCACAGGCTTCGGATTTCCCATGATATATCTTGAAAGATCGATAACGTGAACTCCAAGGTCAATAAGTGGACCGCCGCCTGAACGGGACTTATCGCCGAACCAACCACCGGGAAAACCGCAACGGCGAAGATAGGTAGCCTTTGCGTAATAAACCTCACCGAGTTCACCGTTTTCAACAAGATTTCTTGCCATTTTAGCATCACTTCCATGACGACGTACAAAACCGATCATAAGAAGTTTATTATTTTTTTCAGCAGCGTCTTTCATTGCGAGAGCTTCTTCAGTGTTCATCGCCATAGGCTTTTCACAGAAAACATGGCAGCCTGCATTCAGCGCAGCTATAGAACATTCCGCATGAGCGCTGTTCCAGGTACAAACTGAAACTGCATCAAGGTCATTTTCCTTAAGCATTGTATAACAATCTGTATAATAATTTTTGCAACCATACTCTTCTGCATATTTTTTAGCTTTTTCTTCGACTATATCACAACAAGCAACAAACTCAACTCTGTCACCCAATTTTTTATAGGAATTTCCATGCATATGCGCAATTCCGCCACAACCGATAACTCCGATTCTAATAGCCATAATTTTACCCTCTTTTTTTCTGTTTTTAATAAATCTTTTTAAGTATTTCCGTAAGGAAGTCGTATGCTAGTTTAATATCATCGTAAGGAGTATCTCCGCACTCTCTTTCGATTGTAAGGAATCCGTCGTATCCAACTTCTTTCAATGCGGAAACATATTCGATATAGGGCACGCCACCCTGTCCGAGGGGCTTTTCCAAATATGATGTAGGACCTGTTTTGATACCGTCTTTTGCATGTGTATGAGCGATATAATCTTTAAGAATATGAACAGCTTCAACGGGATCCTGACCTGCACACATTACGAAGTTTGCAGGATCGAGATTTACTTTTGCATTCTTTGTATCAGCTTTGTCCAAAATACCCTTAAGAACAACAGCCATTTCGGGACCTGTTTCAGTAGCAAAAACAACACCGATACTTTCACCGTATTTGCCGAGCTTTTCAATTGTTTTTACAGTATTAATATATTTGGGGTCATTTTCATCTTCGGGAACATGACCGATATGTGTGGTAACAATTCTTGTATCAAGGTCAAGAGCAAGATCCATCATGGACATCATGAATTTTACTTCCTCATCGTTGTCTTCCGCGGAAAAATATGCAGAACCGAAGTCACCGCAAACAGCGGAAAATTCCAGGCCATTATCTTTTACATATTTGAGGATGGCTTTTCTTTCATCTTTTGTAAGTGCAGGAGAAAGCTCTCCTTTTGTAACATAGGGCTGAAGTCCCTTCGCTCCCATATCTCTTGCAAGAATTACCGCATCCTTAAAAGGTACTCTGAACGAGGATGGCATAACACCGATTTTCATCATGATTTTTTAATCTCCTTTTTTAATTTATTCCCGACAAAGCTCCGTCAGGTTCTTTTTAATTTTCCTTAAATAAAGTATACACCAAAAGTCTGTGGTTGTCAATACTTTTTGCGGAAAAAATGTATCTCTTTTCTTTGACTTTCAGTGTATCTCTTTTATATACCGTATTTTCGGTTCTATACTTTAAATTCACCGTTGTTTCGATATTCTTTCAGCAAGTTACCGAATTCATTCAATCTTTCGTAAACAATTTCCGGAAGTTCGCCGTTGGCTCTCGGCGGAACATATAATGAGGCATGGGTGGAAAATTATCTTGAATTCGTATATGAACTTCAATCCGCAGGAGTAAAGCTGTCTATCGGAAGTGACTGCCACAGCGATAAACTTTCAGGAAAAAGCTACGAAGAAGCCGAAAAACTCCTTACAAAAAATAAAATTCATACGGATAATTTTTTTTCACTCTAATACCCCATACCGCCGTCTATGCGGCGGCACAAATACTGTATCATTAAATTCAAGTAGGTTTGCTTGTCAAACAAAAATGGGATAGGGTCCCATTTTTAACTTGAATTTGGCATGAAACTGAAACAGCAATAGATTTATTCTGACTAATGTTTCATGCTAAACTTCTTCAAAATTTCAATAATAAGTTTTTGTAAGAAATTAAAAAAATTTTGTTTACCCTATTGAAATTATAAAAAACATATGATATTATATAAATATATAAAAGAATCAAGGGGGATTTATAATGAAATTTAGACA
>JAZSMD010000032.1:0-2745 GCA_045535665.1 Eubacteriales bacterium | reverse complement strand
ATAACCTTCGTGCCAGTCCCAGAGCCATACGGGATCGAGATGCGCATTACCTATAAGATGAATGTTCATTATTTATCTCCTTAATAAAGAATTTGAATCAATATCGCATTCATGCGACAAATTATTTCATCATATAGTATACTTTATATTTCACAAAAAGTAAAGAGGGTTTGTGAGTTTCATGTAAATTTGTGCATTTTTACAGAAAAAAGAATCTCCCGCAGAATAGGGCTTCACTCTAAAGGACAGTTATACCTACCGCCAGAAAAAGCAGAAACCGCAGATTGATTTTCTGCGGTTTTTGTGATATAATAGGAGCATGGAAATTGTTTGATGTTAATTTGTAGTTTGTGATAAAGGAGATTGTTATGAGAGCACCATTTCAAATACTTGCAATCCCATATAAATATGAAAACGGAATGCCTATATATTGTGTTTTACATCGTTCAGATTATGACCAGTGGCAATTTATCGCCGGAGGTGGCGAAGATAAAGAATCTCCAAATGACGCAGCAAAAAGAGAAATAATGGAAGAAGGCGGTATAAATGCAAACAATATTATTTCATTAAAGTCAATGTGCTACATTCCCGTTGAAATATTCCCTCGCAGACACCTTTACGGTTGGTCTGATGACATGTATGTCGTTCCCGAATATTCATTTGGATTTGAATGTAACAACGATCTTGTTTTATCTCATGAACATACGGAACTTGTTTGGCTCCAATACAAAGAAGCAAGAGAAAGATTGCAATGGGATTCCAACAAGACTGCTTTATATGAATTGAATTGCATATTATCAAAACAACACGATAAATGAATGCTTAACACCAAGCCTCCCTTGTGTAAAGGGAGCCTTTTTTATGTTCACCTGTAACTTGTCAATTTTCCTGACAAGCACTGCATTTGTGTCCACAAACACAAAAATACGGCATACCTCTTTCAAGATATACCGTATTATTGAAAACTGTCCTTTAGAGTAACGCTCTAATCGGTTTTCCTTTTTTCGTTCATTAAAGCGAGAAAATCTTTTTTAAGGACTCCTTAAAGGGCTTTACTATTGCAACTACGATAAGCAACAGACCAAAAATTCCAAACACTATCATTGGATAAAACGCCCAGTATATTTTGCCGTGATCCACAAAATTACGGTGAATCAAATATTCAAGAGTCGGCATAAAAAGCGCAAGCGCTATGAGAGCCCCGCCCCATACGTAAAGCCTGCCGTGTTTGATATAGTGAAGAAGGATAACCATGCCGGAGCACAAAAGCGAAACAAATCCGGCAACGGGGAGACCGAAACTCAAGAACCATCCGCCGCCGCTCGCAAAGGATATATACCACAAAAACAGCGCGGCAACAGCAAAATCAACCGGAACAAATATAACCGGCGACGGCTTATAAAACCATCTTGGTAGAATTACTACGGTGTAGCCGAGAATAAGAGCTCCCACGACATAAAGAGACCAGCTTATTTCCTGGTTTATAGACCAGTTGCAAAAAACCGAAAGAACCATAGCGATAACGAAAAGTCCGCTTATTACAAAATACAACCCCTTCGTATTTACCCTTTCCTTTATCTTGGTAAATTCGGGAAAAGTCAACTCTCCCCTTTTATGCTCGGGATAGTAAACGGGTGTTTTACACAGTGGGCAAGCCTGCTCGCTTTCGGCAAGCTCAACTCCGCATTTCACACAATACATACAATCTCCAATCTGCCATATAGGCAAAAATCACTTACACGTCACGCTGATTACTCTCAACCTTCACACTGATACCGATTTCGCGAAGAACCTTGTAAAGAGCAAATTCAAGGCGCGGCTCTTTTATATTCCTTATTATATTTAGATAGGTCTTATCCTTATAAGACAGAACTCCGGAATTATACGGCGCCTGAGCCTGCACACCAAGGGTAAAATCAAATCTTTCGACGTACTTTTGCATTGGCTCGGGAAGCCTGACGAGTCCAAGATTTGAAACCGCAAAGCAGCTTTTTCTCTCTCCGACGAGGTGAAAGACCAGCTTCATGGCTATATTTTTAACAAAAAGAGGTGTAAGCTTCAGAAGCATGTTTTCCTCATCCTTAACGTTCGCCTTTGCCATCGAGGACAAATTTTTTTCAGTAAGGTCAAGCGCCATTTGATGGGAAATGATATGCGCAATTTCTTCATGAGTATATTCCCCGAGTCTTGGGTCAACACCTGGGGTTGAATACAGCGCAAAATTCCTGAGTGAGCGCTCGGTTCCCTTAAATATACGTCTCAGATCGCAGGGAATGAGAACCTTAACAGGACGTTTGTTTTTGCGGTGAACTATCTCTTCATTCTGAAGATTTATAGCTGCAAGAACAAAAGCCGCAGCCAGATACGCCGTCAGGCTGACACCCATTTTGTGAGCACCGGAGAGCAATTCGTCGGTATTCATTATAAAGGTGGTGTTATTCAAAAAGCTATCGTGCTCTTCCGTACCGTAAATTCTGTATGAGTTAGTATCGCGGCGGCTCTTTGGAAGCTTTCCCTTTGCTATTTTAGGGAAATAATCGGTTATCTCCTCATCCGAAGGTGGCTCGAGCCTGTTGAGAACTCCAAACTCAGACGGAATCTCAATCGAATAGCGCTCCGAAAGATATTCCGCGACAAGAGTTTTTAAAAACACAAGACCGCCGTTTCCGTCTGTCAGCGCATGAAAGAACTCAACGGCAATGCGGTTTTTATACACCAGCACGCGAAAAGCGCACGAGCGAAGCC
>JAZSMD010000015.1:0-19802 GCA_045535665.1 Eubacteriales bacterium | reverse complement strand
TTAACGATATACAATGAATTTGAAAGGAGTACTATTGCAACGAAAATTACGATTACAGTTGTAACCAAAGATATAAACTTTTTCATTTGCTTAACCTCCACTACGGCAGATGCCGCTTCTTTGTCTTCGTTTTCTCCGACTATCATGAGTTTTTCCATTGAACCGTTTCCGGCATCGATATAAAGCTCGATATTGGGGAAGATTGATTCTATTGTTTCAAGGTACATACGCTTTTTTGTAACTTCCTTACTGTTGATGAATTCGTTGAACATTGCTATGAATTTAGCCGCTTCACCTTCGGCTTCGTTAATTCTTTGTTCTTTGAAAGCTTCCGCTTCTTTCAGTATTTTGTCTGCCTGAGCCTGGGCTTCGGGAAGAACTGAGTTTTCGTAAGCTTTTGCTACGTTGATGGTTGTTTCCTTTTCCTGCTTTGCAGTTTCAACTGCTTTGAAAGCCGCAATGACTTCTTGTGTCGGAGGTTCTGCATCCTGAATTTTTACTTCGATTACTTGAATACCGATATCGTACATTTCAAGTCTTGAAACCATCATTTCTTTAATTTCTGACTGAATTGCAACTTTACCGGTTGTAAGAACTTCGTCAACTGTTTTTGAACCCATTACATCTCTTGCTGCAGCCTGAGCCACGTTTTTGAGTATTCCTTGGGGATCTCTTGAATTAAAGAGATACTTCTGTGGGTCGGTAACTTTCCATTCCATAAAGAAGTCTACGGAGACCACATTGAAGTCACCTGTGATCATTCTTGATTCATCTTCTTTGACGTAGTCATGGTTTTTTTCCGTTTCATAACCTATTGTTACCTTACGGGTCGTCATGTCAACCTTATAAACATCCTGTATTGGGTAGGGGAGCTTGAATTGAAGACCCGCTTCCTTTACTGCAGTAACTTTCCCGAATGTGGTAATTACCGCACGTTCTGTTTCTCCTACAGTATAAAAACTTGTAAAAATAATAAATGCGAGAATAAGAATTATCGGAATGATAATTACAAATTTAATGTATTTGCTGAATTTGTTTTCCATTTATTTGTTTCCTTTCATTTTATTTATATTTCTCAAAAATTCCCTATCCGGTCAACTTTGAATGAGCGTAATGTTTGCATTTATGAAAGCTTCCGCATCTGCCTGCGTGAGTGGTGCGTTTATACAGCTGATGCTTGTGAGCGATTTACATGCAGTCAACACTCCCATATTTATAACGGGGTTGTTGGATATGTTGAGAATTTTAAGATTTTCGAGGAATGTGAGGGGGGTAATATCCAACACGCTGTTTGTTGAAATGTTCAGAACTTCTACGGATGATGCAAGAGAAAGAGTTGAAATATCCGTAAGTCCGGACTGTGCCGCTGTGAGGTTTATCACGTTCATTGATGCAAGAGGAGAGAAGTCCGATACTCTTGTTCTGCTACAGTCAAGCGTTGTGAGAGTTTCAATTCCTGCGATCTCTGACAACGAAGTAACTGAAGTTCCATCAATATTCAATGCTGTAAGCACATTGAAATTTGAAAGCACTGATAAATACTGTATTGGGTTATCACTGAGAACCAAAGTTTCAATCTTTGAAAGTCTTGCAATTGAATCCAACTGCTTGACTGTATTTCCCGCAAGGTTGAGTTCTGTAATTGAAGTCAGCACTGAAATGGGAGAGATCGATTCTATCAGATTATAGGAAATATCCAAAGTTCGGAGAGCTGTCAGTGATGAAACTGCACTTATATCTGATACAATATTGTTGGCAATATTGAGTTTTCTCAGATTTGTCAAGGATTCCAATACCGAAATATCTTTTATCATATTATTTGCCGCTGAGAAAGTTTTCAGTATTGACAGGTTTTTCAGGAATGAGATATCTGAAATAAGATTACCGTCTAAATTCAGATCAGACAGCCAGATAAGTGTGCTGAATTTCTTGACGTTTTCGTCATCAAGTTCGCAACCTGAAAGTGTAAGTGATGTGAGCTGCTTAAGCTGGAATATAGGTGAAAGATCTGAGATCATTGGTTCGTTTTGTATAACCAACTCTGTAAGATTAGGCATTACAAGCAGGTCGTCCAAGGTTTTTATCTCACCTGTTATTTCAATATCGCCTCTTTTTGCATTGCTCAATTGTTTGATATTTTCAAGCTCTCTGTAATAGATCGTTCCACTTGATTTATTAAGGGATACACGAACCATTTTTTCTATTTTTTCATCAAGGAAAAGGTATGCGGTATTTGCATTATAGATTCTGTATGTTGCGTTGTATTCGTCACTGATAAGTCCCGAATCGTTTATAGCAACGGCTTTAATGGTTACCGTGCCTTTTTCCACAAAAATAGGAGCTGACGGGTCGTAAATTTTACTGTTTTTAGTGGGAGTTGAGCCATCTGTTGTGTAATATATGGTCACGCCCTCAGACCCTGTAAGTCTTACTGATGTGGCGTTGTCGTAAGTTCCCGGGTCCGGTGCGGAGTTTACGTTCTGGGGAGAGGATTCTGAAAGCTTGTTTACAATATACGTTGAAGAAATATTATTTGTAAAATCAATAGCCTCCGTGATTTTATTCTGCGTTGTGAGTACAGCTATCATTTTTTTGTAGTAATACTCTTTTCGTTGGAACATATCAATACTTTCCAATAAGAGTTCTTCACATTCGCTGAATTTCCCCTCTTTTTCATAAAGCTCAATAAGCTCTATTCTTGCTTTTTCATATCCCGGGTCAAACTCCAGACAGTCCCTAAGAGCTTCTTCCGCATCTTCAAAATTATACGAATCAATATAAGTTAAAGCCTGTTCGTAATACTTGTCCGAAAAACCGAAAATATTTTTATCCTGCAAGTACACAAAATATATTATAGCTGCAAGACCGAAAATTATGAAGGACATTGCAAAAGCGTAGTAAAAAGTACGGAAATAGTGACCTTTTATTTTTTCCGCTTTCTTTCGCATTTCCTGCATTTCTTTTTTAGACCTTACTTCCACCTTTTGATCTGATTTCTGAGTGAAAGTATCTTTTTTCTGAGTGTTTTCGGTTTTATTTGGGTTGTTTTTTTGCATGGTGTCTCCTTTTTTTTGCCTGAAAAGATTTCTCAGGCTGGGGTTTTATTTATAATACGGAATAAAATGCCGAAAAAAGAATTCCCGCAACAAGTCCAACGCAGAGGACTATAGCCAATATTGAAACAAGAATTCTTCTGGTTTTGTCGTTTCTCATATATCTCCTTCCGCCGCGTTGCGGCATAAATACCTGATATGTAATTATATAATAATATTATGGTTTAAGATTTTGGAAAATCTATGTCATTATTTTAAATTCTTGAGATTTTTTGCAGTTCTTTCCTCAAAAATGTCATGTCCCTCGGAATCCGTTGCAACTATAAGCGGAAAATCCTTAACTGTCATTTTCTTTACGGATTCACAGCCGAGGTCTTCAAAAGCGATAACCTCAGATGAAATTATAGCCTTTGAGCAAAGAGCTCCCGCACCGCCAATTGCGCAGAAGTATATGCCGTTATATTTACCACAAGCCTCAGAAACGATCTTGTCTCGTTCCCCTTTTCCTATAACAGCCGCCATGCCGAGGCTGTAAAGCTCAGGTGCAAACTTGTCCATTCTTGAAGAGGTTGTAGGACCGCAAGACCCAACGGCTCTTCCGTCTCTTGAAGGGGTAGGTCCTGCATAATATATGACCGCACCTTTGATGGGGAAGGGCAGAGGCTTGTTTTCTTTTATAAGTTCTGCGATACGCTTATGTGCCGCATCTCTTGCAGTGTAAATTGTACCCGAAAGACATACGGAGTCTCCGGCTTTAAGCTCTCGGAATTTCGCAGTGTCTTCCGTTGATATATATATCATGATTTTTACCTTCAGTTATTAAGATTCAGACCCAGAAGACGGACAAGCTCATCATGTGCCGATTCTTTTGCTTCGGGTGTGGGCTGTTCTTCCTTGAGTTTTTCAACGTATTGGTCAAGCTCCATACTCATTTCCGCATACTCGATCTTTGTGTTGATGTCAAGAACTGCATTTTTGAGGTTTGCAAGCATTTCTTTTATTTCATTAGTATTTCCTTTTGCTTTTTCAACAATGCCTTCAGCCTCACCGTTTGCTTCGGAAAGTATCTTTTCACGTTTTTCATTTGCAGCATTGATAATGCTTTCAGCCTGTTTCTTAGCTTCATCGGTTATTTTGCCTACGCTGTTTTTAACTTCCTGGTAAAGAAGATAATCTTTTTTGCATTGATTCCAGTTTGCTTCAAGGGCTTTTATCTTATTGTCCTTTTCTTCGATTATCTTGTTAAGCTCTGTGATCTTTGCGTTTATAGCCAAACCTGCCTCAGCTTCTTCACGGAGCTTGTTCGCATTCTGAATGTAACTTTGGAGATTTGCCTCAAATTCCTTGTTTTTGTCGCTGAGATCTGTAAGCTTTGTTTCCTGCTGTTTTATGAGTGTTTCCTGATGCTCAGCGTTACCCTTCAGTTTGTTATACAATTCTGAAAGCTCCTGATTTCTCTTTGAAAGCTCGTCAAGAGCAGCAGTCTTTTCGCAAATGCAGTTATTCTTTTCAAGCTCTGCATTTTTGAGTGCCATTATAGATTCGGAAAGCTCAAGATTTTCCTGCATTTTTTCTTCAAGTTTTTTATTAAGAGTGTCAACGATTTCTTTAAGTTTGCCGTTTTCTTCAAGGGTGTCTTCGTGCTGTCTTTTAAGATCTGCTTCTAATGCCTTGAATTCTTCATCCTGTCTTCTTACATAGGCATTGACGTCATCTCTGTTGTATCCGTTGAACGGTGTTTCTCTGAACATTTTTTCCATTGCCATATTATTCTCCATTCTGCAGCTTATACATCAGCGCAAACAGAAATAAAATCTCCAATAGTCGCTGATTGGGATTCAAGTCTTACGCTGCACTTCAGCTTTATTGATTTGGTTATAATAAATCCATTATACTTATTATAACACTAAAGTTTGAATTTGTCAAGGAATTTTTCTTTATAGCTAAAATAAAGGTTGACATTTGGACGAAAATATTATATACTGTATATGAACAGTTTTAAAAATGCTTTTTTAGCTTTGAAAGGAGTCATATTCCGATGTTTACGGATTCCCATGCACATCTGGATGATGAAAGATTTAATGAGGATAGGGAAGAGGTTATTGCCGCCCTTGAGGAACATGGCGTTTCCACGGTGATAAATATCGGCGCTGATATCCAAAGCTCAAAACGAAGCATAGCATTTGCGGAAAAATACCCGTTTATATATGCGGCAGCAGGGGTTCATCCAAGTGAATGTTCAGATATGGCAGAGTCAGATATTTCCGAGCTTGTAAAAATGCTTTCCCATGAAAAATGTGTTGCTTTGGGTGAGATAGGTCTGGATTTCCACTATGACTTCACCCCGAAGGATGTTCAGCGTAAATGGTTTGCACGTCAGCTTGAACTTGCAAAAGAGTTGGATAAGCCCGTTATAATTCATGATAGAGAGGCCCATGCGGAATGTTTTGACGGTGTTAAGGCTCACGGAAACAAAGGCGTTTTCCATTGTTACAGCGGCTCTGCGGAAATGGCAAAGGAATTGGTGAAGTTAGGTTTTTATATTTCTTTTACAGGTGCTGTTACATTTAAAAACGCATCGAAGCTTCTGTTGGCTGTTGAGGCTGTTCCTCTTGACAGAATAATGATAGAAACAGATTGTCCCTATATGGCTCCCGTACCTTTCAGGGGACATCGCAACGAGCCGAAATATGTGAGATATGTGGCTGAAAAAATTGCGGAAATAAAAGGCGAGACCGTAGAAAGAATAGCGGAAATAACCGCAGAAAATACAAGAAATCTATTTAATTTTTAATATTATAAGGAGAGAAAATCATGAGGTTCTTAAAAACATTATTTGCAATGGCATTTTTAACCGTAGCTTTTTTAACCGTATCTTGCTCTGAGCCTGAGCTTCCCACTTATTCCGAAACAAGCTTTATGGGAATAGAAGTTGTTTCGGCCGAAGCTTTTGAAAAATTGGAGACGGAAAACGAACCTGTCTATATTCCGGAAGGTACAGACCTTCGTTTCAGCGGAAATCCCGTTCCTTATTATGAAAATGAATGTACATATCTTCTTCCCGTTGACCTGGATTCCGTTGAATGGGATGACGGAAGACTTACAACAAATGACGGCGGCAAGCTTTATCTTGTGGCTGATGACGGACTTTACACGGAAGCAAAAGCGGACAGTATTGCTTCAAACAGAAGCTTTACTCTTTTACACGTTGTTGACGGTAGCTTGAATAAATATACAATAAAATTTACAGGTCTGCCCATTATGACAGTTACCACAAAAGAACCTGCCGAAGATCCCTCTAACCCCATCGGTGAAGACGATGTTGACTGTATTCTTACAATGTATGAACCTACTTCCGCTTCGGGAACACCTGTATATCAGGTTTCCGACGCATATCTCCACGAAAGAGGCGGCTCTACAATTGATGCGGGCTATCTGAAAAAGGGTTACAGAATAAATCTCCGCTACACAAACGAAAACGGAGAAAAGAAGAACAACCACCTTTCTTTCTGCGGTCTCCGCACGGAAGACGACTGGATAATTATTCCTCTTTATACGGAAGATACAAAGATTCGCGAAAAATTCTGTATCGACACTTGGGAAATGTTCGGTCTTGAAAACAATGATTATGATATGGATAACGGCACAAGAATGGAATATATCGAGCTTATCGTAAACGGAACATATTGGGGTATGGTCGGACTTGTTGAACCTATTGACGGCAAACAGCTAAATATGTCCGCAGGTGACGTGCTTGTTAAAATTCATTCATGGACAAAGCCCAAGGCTGATATTTTGAGAACTCTCGGCAATACAGTCCTTTATGTTGACTACTCTGCGGCTCTTGCGGAACAGGAAACAATGGATATCAAATATCCCAGTGATGTTACACAGGAATCATGGGACGTTATGGCAACATTTATGGAATACGTTTATGAGTCCACACCTCAGCGTATGGTACGAGATATCGGTTCATGGATAGACTTAGGTAACGCTGTTGATCATTGGCTTTTTACAAACTTTATTTGCGCAGGGGATAACGTGTGGAAAAATCTTTATATTTCCTTTAAAAAGGATGGGGATATTTATAAAATTCACCTTACACCCTGGGACTTTGACCTTACATTCGGTGAGAAATGGGACAGTGAACAGTATCTTCATTGGAGACATGATTCTGGCGTACTTGATGATATTTATCAGTTTGAATACGCAAAAAGAGTTATTGAATATACGGAAGGCGGAAAAGCCGCTTGTTATGACAGGTGGCAGGAACTTCGTGCCGATGTTCTCAAAGAAGAAAACATCATGCAGAGAGTTGATGAAATTCATTCATTTATGATGTCTACCGGTGCATATCTCAGAGACCTTGAAAGATGGCCCGAAGGCGGTCATACGGAAGACCTGACATTTTTGAAAGAGATGATTACATTAAGACTTGAATATCTTGACGCTTATATTGAAATGGTATTCGGTCCCGAGGCTCGGTAATTTAGTTCAGTATCGCTATTGAAGCATTTATTACGGAGGCAAATGTAACCCAAAGCAAATAAGAAATCTGCAAATATCCCGCAATCGGTTTTATTTTTGTAAAGACCAATATCATTGCGATTATGGATATCCAAAGAAGGAGAATACAGACAAAGGCCGCCCAAAAAGCTTCAAGCTCGAAAAATAAAAAAGTCCAGGCTATATTCAGCACAAGTTGAATTCCGTAGATAGTAAAAGCCATGTTTTTGTCTTCGGAATCGCTTGTGTCTATAAGATATGCGGAAATTGCCATAAGTAAATATAGAATACTCCATACCACAGCAAAGACCCACGGTGGTGGAATTATCGGTGGTGTGTTCAGGGTATCAAGAAGCTCAGAGGCATTCCGCGAGAAAATTGAACCAATTACGGCTGCCAATGCGGCAATAAGTATGTTTTTGATTAAAGGTTTTGCTTGAATCATCGGGAAGTCCTTTCCGCTGTTGAGAACAGCAACAATATGTTTTACATTCTAAAAGTATGTGTAATGTTAAATGTATTATGCCTTTTTAATAAATAAAATCTTAATTTTGTATCAGGAAGTGGATAGCGCGAAAGTTTAATCAGAAGGAAGATTTCGTCTATCTGTTTCACACCCAAATTCAAATTGAAAATGGGACCATATCTCTTTTTGTTTGACGAGCAAATCTGTTTGAATTTAATGATTCAGTATTTGTGCCGCCGTATGGCGGCGGAATGGAGAATATAATGACTTTTGAAGAAAATCTCAAAACGAAAAAAGAATTACGTTTTAAAAACGGTAAATTTAAAATTGTTTTCTTTTCAGACCTTCACGGAAAGATAACTTTTGACAGGAGAACCGTTATTGCGGTTGACATACTCACGGAAGATCTGAAACCTGACCTCGTTCTTTTGGGAGGTGACAATGTCTGCGGCGGTATGCACTTGCAGTCTGAGCAGCTTTTCAGAAATTCATTCAATGATATTGCGAATATTTTTGAATCCCGTAAGATTCCTTGGGCGCATGTTTTCGGAAATCATGACAGAGAAGTGGGACTTTCCGAAAGTGACCAGCAGGATATTTACGAAACATACGAGCATTGTCTTTCAAAGCGCGGACCTTCGGATATTCACGGTGTAAGTAATTATATGCTCCCTATTAAAGCTTCTGAGGGAGACAAGATAAAATTTAATGTCTGGGGTATGGATTCACACAGATATAATTCGTCCATTAACGGTTACAGAACTATCCTTCCCAATCATTTTTGTACAGGTGACGATGCAGACCATTGCAGACCCGATCAGATAATGTGGTATTATAACACTTCCGTTGAGCTTGAGAAATATTGCGGTGAAAAAGTACCCTCAATAATGTATTTCCATCAGCCTATTCCCGAATTCAATCTCATCACAAGAAATCCCGTGGAAACAGGTATGGAAGGTGTTCATCGTGAAAGAGTTTGCGGTACAGAGCTTAATTACGGTCTTTTTGCTTTTGCGGCAACACGTGGAGATGTAAAGGGAATGTATTGCGGTCATGACCATGTAAACACTTACAGCGGCACTTATGCAGGTATACACCTCGGTTATTTGGGCGGTATGGGCTTCAATGTTTATATGCACCCCGATATCCGTTGCTGCAGAGTAATCGAGATCGATGAAAATGACCCTTGGAATTACAAAACATATCTTTGTAATATTCTTGATAATGAAAAACTTGCGGCTATGCCGGGTATGCACGACTATGCCTGCGAACACAGTATGTATTAAAAACAGAAGGAATAACGAAAATGATAAATGAAATTCTCAAAGTAAAAAAAGAGCTCCGTTTTAAAAACGGAAAGTTGAAGATTGCCATGTTTTCGGACCTTCACGGCTGTACAAATTACGACCCGAAGCTGAAACGCAATCTTGATGCGGCTATTGAAAAAATTAAACCTGACATTGTTCTTTTCGGTGGCGATATTATCGGCGGAAATGATGGTTGTGCTACATTGGAAGAACTTCGTACATATCTTTCCGAAATTACAGAGGTCTTGGAAAAAAACAATATTCCTTGGGCTCATGTTTATGGAAACCATGACCGTGAAAGCTTCCCCAATGCGGTTCAGCAGGAGATTTACGAAAGTTTCCCCAACTGTGTTTCAAAAGCCGGTCCCGAAGAACTTGACGGTACGGGAAATTACTTCCTTCCCATAAAGGCTTCTGAGGGTGATGAGGTTATTTTCGGTATTTGGGGACTTGATTCTCATTCCGGTATCGGAGACAGACATCCAGATTTGAAAAAAGAAGAAGTAATTCTCCCCAAAAACTTCGGCTGTACATTCTACGACCATGCGGGTCCCGATCAGGTAACGTGGTATTACGATTCTTCCAAAGCCCTCGAAGCTCATTTCGGAAGAAAGATTCCTTCTCTTATGTATTTCCATATTCCTATTCCCGAATATCTTCTTATTACAAGAAATCCCGAAAGAACAGGTATGACAGGAGAGGTTCGCGAAACCGTTGCTTGTTGTGAATTTAATTACGGACTTTTTACAGCTGCACTTCTCAGGGCAGATGTTAAAGCAATGTTCTGCGGTCATGAGCATATAAACGATTTCTGCGGTGAATACTGTGGTATAAAATTGGGTTATGACGGCGGCATGGGTTACAATACGTATTGGAATGCTGATATGCTTGGCGGTAGAATTTTTGAAATAGAAGAGAATGATCCTTGGAATATAAACACTTATATGTTCAAAATGACAGAAATTTTCCCTGAGACCGATTTGAAGTAATGGAGAGTAAAAAGAAATGTTAAAAGAAAATCTTGAGCTTAAAAAAGAACTACGTTTCAAGGACGGAAAATTCAGAATTGCAATGTTTTCAGACCTTCACGGCGGCAAAAAATACGATAAACGCCTCAAGAGAGATCTTGATGCAATGGTTTCACATCTCAAACCCGACCTTGTACTTTTCAGCGGCGATATGTTTGACATAAGAGCAAATCTTAAAACAGAAGCAGAGGTCAGAACCTTCCTTGACGAGATTACAGAAGTTTTGGAAAAGAATAATATTCCTTGGGCAGATGCTTTCGGAAACCATGAGTCCGAAGGTGCGTTTGAAAACGAAAAACTTCTTCCAATATTCATGTCTTACCCCAACTGCTTGATGAAGAAAAATTCAGATACGGAACACGGACATTCCAACTATATGCTTCCCATAAGAAATACATCCGGCGATAAGATAATCTTCAATATCTGGGCTTTCGATTCAGGTGGTACAATAGATATTTGTGATTATCCTCATCCCAATTATACCGAAAGCGATGTAAGAATGCCACGTCCAACAGCTCTTTACGGTGGCGAAGGTTACGATAACCCCAAATTTGATCAGGTTTCATGGTATTATAAATCTTCCCTTGAGCTTGAAAAATATTGCGGTGAAAAAGTGCCCTCAATTATGTTCTTCCATATTCCTCTTCCCGAACACCGTCTCGTTAAATTCAATCAGGCTGAAACTCATATGGAAGGCGAATGTCGCGAAGGTATTGCCTGCTGTGAGCTTAACTACGGTCTTTTCGCCACAGCTCTTCAGAGAGGCGACGTTAAAGGTATTTTCGTTGGTCACGACCATACGAATAACTTTCTCGGCACCTATTGCGGTATTCAGTTGGCTTTCAACTCCGCACTTGCTTATGACGAATACAATGCCGATTATATGCGCGGTTGCCGTATTTTTGATATCGACGAAGGTGACCCCGCAAATTATAAAACGTACTGCGTTCAGGCGATGAATATCGTTCCGAATTACTATGAAAAAGAGGAATAAACAAATGTTACAGGAAAATCTTTATCTTAAAAAAGAACTCCGTTTTAAAGACGGTAAATTCAGAATTGCACTTTTCTCCGACCTTCATGGCGGCAAGGTCTATGACAAGAGAATGAAACGTGATTTCGATGCCATGATAACAGACTTGAAGCCCGATCTTGTACTTTTTAGCGGAGACGTATTTGATATTGATGCTGAATTGAGAACGGAAGAAGAGGTTCGAGCTTTCCTTGACGAGCTTACGGAAGTTTTGGAACAGAATAATATTCCATGGGCAAATGTTTACGGGAACCATGAACGTGAGGGCGCTATGCCTAACGCAGTTCTTCAGCCTATATTTGAGTCTTATCCCAACTGTATATCAAAAGCAGGACCGAAGAAACTCAGAGGTACGGGTAACCATATGCTTCCCATTAAAAATACCGCAGGGGATAAGATAATATTCAACGTCTGGGGCTTTGACTCAGGCTGTACGATAGATATTTGCGATTGGGAGCATCCTAATTTCGTGGAAAACGAGCTGAAAGTACCAAATCCTTTGTATAACGGAAAGGGATATGATAATCCCAAATTCGACCAAGTATCATGGTATTACAGCTCTTCCGAGGAATTGGAAGAATATTGCGGAAAAAAAGTCCCCTCTATCATGTATTTCCATATTCCTATTCCCGAACATACCGTGATCCTCAAAAACCCTGAAGCTTGTGGAATGATAGGTGAAGCTCGTGAAGAGATTGCTTGTTCAGAGCTCAATAACGGTCTTTTTGCGGCAGCTCTTCTCAGAGGAGACGTTAAGGGTATTTTTGTAGGACATGACCATATCAACGATTTTTGCGGTATGTATTGCGGCATTCAGTTAGGTTATAATTCAGCTCTTTGTTACGACTGTTATAACGATGACGATATGCGCGGTTGCCGTGTTTTTGATATTGATGAAAGTGATCCCGAAAACTACAAAACCTACTGCGCTCGTGCAAAAGACATAGTTCCAAACTACAATGAGTAATGTAATAGACTTCTTGGAAGCCCGTGATAAAGCGCTTGCGAGAAACCGTGAAAGTATAGGCACATATAAAGAAAAAACTCTCCACCATACGTTAAAGCTCTATTATGGCGGAGAGTTTGCCACAGAGGCAAAGGTCGGAAGATATGTTGCCGACGTCGTTCGTGAGGACGGAATATATGAGATCCAGTCAAAAGCCTTTTTCCGAATCAAGGAAAAGTTAAAGGCTTTCCTTACGGTTACACCTGTAAGTGTTGTTTATCCTATAACAGTCACGAAGAATATTCTTTGGACGGATACCGAAACGGGAGAGATCGTTTCACGATCAAAATCTCCTAAAAAAGGCTCGGTTTACAATCTTTTGCCTGAGCTATACGCTTTGAAGGATTTTTTGAAAGAGCCTGATCTGACTTTTATTGCAGTACTTGTAAATTGTGATGAGTACAGATATGCCGACGGTTTCGGGAAGGATAAAAAGAAAAGAGCTTCAAAGGTGGATATCATTCCAACGGAGTTGATAGAAGAGATTTTTCTTAAAACTCCCGAAGATTATAAACTCTTTTTACCCGAATCTTTACCCGAAATATTTACATCAGCAGATTACTCAAAAGAAACAAAGCTTAGACTTTCAGACTCACAGAAAGCCCTTTTGGTTTTGACTGAGTTGGGGTTGATAAAAAGAATTGGGAATAAGGGTCGTTCAATTCTGTATTCGTTTTCTTGAAAAAAAGAAAAATGAAATGGTCTGATTCAGAAATGTAGACCGACTCATTAAGTCAGTAGAAAAATAAAAAAGGCGGATGTTTTTTACCGAAAGGTATTTAACATCCGCTTAATTTTCTATTCTTTATGGGGTACGGGAAACCTTAAAAGCCTGTTAAACATGCTTGTTCACACGAAAAGAAGGTTCCCCGTAAACATATCTTATTAAATTAAATTCCAATTATCCTCTGAGCATTTTGTGGAGCTTTACAAATACAGAAGCTGTCCAGCCCTGATCGTATGCTCCGAGACCTTCACCTGTCTGAGAATTGAAGAGCTCACGCAAATTTCCGTCTTTGAGTATCATTTCATGGAAGACTTCGCAAACGTGCTTATGTTCTTCGGTAAATCCGTATTTAAGAAGAACTTCGTTTACCATCCAGGCAAGTGACATCCATGTGGGGCCTCTCCACCATTTTTCTGGCTTGTATTCTGCCTGATCATAAGCGATGCAGGGGAGAGGGATCTTTCCGAAGAATTTCTTTTCATTAAGCAAGTGTTCTTTTATCATCGCTTTTGCCTTGTCTTCTCCGATATCAACGCCTGCCCAAAGGGGAAGGAATCCCGATGCGCTCCAAAGAGGTCTGCGCTCTGCAGTTACGGGGTCTGCATCAAAGAACATATTCTGTTCGGGGTCATACATTACACGAACCATGTTTTCTGCAAGAGCTTCGGCTTTCTTTGTCCATTTTTCAACAGCGGCATCGTTGCCCAATATCTTTGCAAGTTCAGCAGTCGCTTTCATTTGGCTGAGAAGGTAGCTGTTCATATCTATCGCAAGAATGGGACCGTTGTCGAATCTTGGGGAATCGTCCTGACCTGTTTCAAGTCCGTGGGGGCAATAAATAACTCCGTGACGTGTCATTCTCTGATTTATCCACCATTGATTATTCTTTTCGAGGGCGGAAAACATTTTTTCAATGAAATCCATATCCTTTTCTTTTGAACTATTTACGATTCTCATTGTTGCCCAGCCGATAAGTGCAGGCTGTGTTTCGTGTGGTCTTGCCCATGTGGAGCAAAGGAATTGCATGAATTTACCGTCAACTCTCTGATAATGGTGATACATTAAAAGAGAATCCTTTGCAAGACGGGGATTCAGATATTCAAGCGCAAGGTTCTGGAAACATGAGTCCCAAAGGAAATGTGTGGGGTACACACCTCTGCTTGGGTATGCGGACACATAACCGTTAAGCATACCCTGACCGATCGTAGAATTGAAAAGAAGACCTTTCAAAGCTTTTGACAGAATTGACGCTTCTTGTTCTGATTCAACTTCAGTTTCAAACCCGTAAAGAGTATCCTCAAACCATTTTTTCGAGATGTCCATTGCTATTTCTATGGATTCGGGAGCTTTGTCAAGGCTTTCAATAATACTTTCTTCAGAAGTTTCAAGAGCTTCAAATACAAAAGCAATATAAATTTTCCCGTTTCCATCTGCTTTTGCTGTGATTTTTTTGTCCTTTTCAATTATTGAGCCTTTAATGACTTTAATTCCTGCTCTGTAGGGAACTGACTGGTCGGGGTCTCTTGCGTCTCCATTTAAAGAGTAACCTCTTATTACAACTGTGTCATCTGTTTTGGATTCAACCCAAACGCCCTTACATTCCTCGGTTATTTCACCGCAGAGTTCAAAAGAAGCTGTGTTATTTGTATCTATTACAAGCATATCTCTGCCGTAATAGACTATAGTTGCATTCTTTTCATCCTTTTCAAAACGGAGTTTGTCCATGGAAGAGGGAACTCTTATAAGGCCTTCTTCAAATTTAATGAAAGAATCCCAAATGTTACGGCATTTTCTGTTATAATTAAGTACGAGTGATTCAATACCGTTATATTTATTATTTGCCACAAGACCTGTTGTGGAGTATAGCGGGCTGTAAGACACGTCTCTGAAATGAATATCAAGTATCTCTTTTTTATTGAGAATTGCTTCTGCGTTGAATTTCATGTCGTTTCTCCTTTATTATTTTGTATAATTGTTGAAGTTTATAAAGCTTACCACGGGGCTTTGAGGTTCGCATAATATGATTCCTGTTTTTGCCAAAACCGTATTGTCGCTTGAAACCTGAGCCACGGAAACTGAAAAAGTTTCAAATGTAAATAGGTTTCTTACCATAAGAGTGTTTTCATCTACAAATTCCGTATTTGATTTTATGTTGCCATCAGTCATTATTTTGCTATATTGGTTGAATCCTTCACCTTTGACATACAAATCGTTTCCTTGGTAGTAACAATCCGTTATTTTAATAAGCCCCAGACCCATTTGCATATCTATGGAAAGAAGCTCTTTTTCATTTGCGAAGTTTTCTCCGTAAAGGATATCGTAAGCCAACATTTCAGACATTTTATCGAAATCGGAATCGTTTTCGCAATAAGTGTTCAACTTGTTTATTGTTCCGTTTGTCATGTTCAAAATGTCTGTAACTCTTGCTGTAAGCATGTTTGCTTCAAGGTCTTTGTCTTCTGCTTTGAGTTCAAAGTTTGACCAGATAACATATTCTGTTTTGTATATATCTCCGTTTTTGAGGTTCTCTTTTTCAATTTCCAAAGCGGGAAGGTGGTCTCCGAAAAGAACAATTACAGTAGGTTCTTCAAAATTCGAATATTCTTCAATAAGCTCACCTATAAACATATCCACTTCGTTTATCTGACCGATATAATAATCCATCTGGGGCTTTGTTTCAATGTTTTCGGGTTGATAGTTGATTAAATACTGTCCCTGTGCTTCATCGGAAAGGTATTTACCGTGAGCCTGAACGGTTATTGCATAAACGAAATCAGGACCTTTTGTAGAAGTCAAAGATTCTCTGATATAAGGCAAAAATACAGTATCTTTTGCCCAGGAGAGAGCGTTTCTTTCGGGAATTGTCATCAGTTCTTCAGAAACGAATCTGTCAAATCCCAACTGTTTGAATACATTATGTCTCTGGTAGAACGTTCCTGTGTATGAATGTATTGCAGTAGAGGTATATCCGTATTCTGCAAGATTTCTCATTACAGTTTCGCAAGATCGTTCACTTAGGAATGAAAGATATGGAATTTCACCTATACCGAAATGGGAAAGAGACATACCTGTCATTATTTCAAACTCTGTGTTGGAAGTTCCACCGCCAATGGAAGACACAGTCAGATATCCTGAAGGATAATTTTCTTTCAGTTCTGTGAAAGTTGGTATGGGGTCTTCACTCAGTTCGAGGTTTTTTAGATCCTTTACATCAAAAAAAGATTCAAGCTGAACATAAATTATGTTTGGTTTCAGTTCGGGAGTGTCGTCTTCAATATTTATTTTTTCAATAATTTCTTCTATTGATTCTTTTGAGTAGTCGTCGGGCATTTCAATTCCTATCTTAAGAACTGATCTTGAAAAACAGTACGCAAAGCCGTATTTTTCATAAGCTGAAGACATATCCGAAAAATCCAATGCTTGTGCTGAGGTTGCAAAACTCATCGCTGCACAGGAAATTAAAAGTAAAGACAATGATAAAACAGCTATTTTTATATTCCTGATGGCTTTTGGCATTTTTCGCCAGAGCAGATACACAAAAATAAGTGCGGCAATAATTGCTGTCAAAATAAGGATTATTTCAAATATCGTCATGTATATACTTGAAAGCTTTATTCCTGAGCCGACGTTTGCAATATGGAATATCGTAAGTGGAGTATTTGCTGAAATAAGCATGAATTTATTTGCAATTCCCAATGCTATCCAAAGTATTGTCAAAAGTGACATCATAAAGACTTGTCTTTTGAAAAACAGCGAAACCGAAAGCGTCAGCATGATTATTGCTGTATTGAATATAAACGTAAATGGCGTTTCACATATGTATGAAAGCAATGCCGTAATTGAGTTTCTGCTCAGAGTTTCTATAAAGATATTTGTGAGAACAGCAATTACCAATAACACCGTAACTGGTGCGGAAAATATATTTTTAATAATCTTTTTCATTAATTTTTTCCTTATAAATAAAATAGTTCAATCCCTTATATTATACTACATTTTTGCTGAAATTTCAAGGCTTTTAAAAATAATTTCACACTAATACCTCATTACGGCGTTAATATGGCGGCTCAAATACTGAAGCTTTAAATTCAAATGGTGTTGCGTGTGCCGAGCAAATTATGTTGTACTTTGCTACACAAATGAGAAAATCCAAGTCTTCTGACTTGTATTTTTCGACCGCTGCGCCAAAATCTCCTCGCTTCTTCTGCCACAGGCAGCGCTCGGAGGTTTTGCCTGACACGCTCCGCATGCCTCGGGTTCGAGCTTGTACCGAATACTAAAAAAACCTTCCACATCAAATGATGTGAAAGGTTTTTTGTGATACCACTACAAAATAGATCCATACAAGACTATCGTACAAAAACAGTCCGTGATTTTTACCGAGAGGGTACACTTATCTCTTGGCGATGATGGGAGTTGCACGATACCGCTATCTTCCGGGGTACAACGCCATGTTTGCAAACGAATCTATGTATTATTTTTCAGTTCCGCTTTGTATTTCTCTACCAAAGCATCAAATTCCTTTATATATTTATCGAGTCTTGCCTGCCCTTTGGGCAGATCAAGCCCCGGCTTTCTGTATCCGCAAATTCTGATGTCATTCAGCATAGCATCTTCTGTATTATATGCCCTTAACGATTGCCCCGAGATGTGAGGATATTTTGCACACATATATGCGATTTCTTCGGTAGTAAACATTCCTGCGGGAAAATCAAATCTTTTTAGGCTTGGCATAGCTTCAAGGATGTCCGTGCTTCTGTCTTCGAGCTTAATTAAATGAAGCTTCACATTTTCCAATGATGACATTCCTCTCATCCATTCCAAACTTTGCATTGGATATGGTGAGAATATATCACCATGAAACTCAATGAATTTCAAATATTTTGCCTTTTGCAAAATAACAGGATTGTATGCGATCTTCTTAGTGTCCTTTATGTTCAAATATTCAAGCTTGGGATTTTGAGACATATCCCATAGGGTATTCGCACGAATATTCCAATAAATCCTAATTCCTTCTATTTTTTTTAATTTTTCAAGAGGTGAAAAATCGGATATTAACTGACACTTGAAAAAGCTTAAAAATTCGTACGTTTCTCCGTATTTCTCAACAAAATATTCAAAGCTTTTTTGCTCCATTCCGCAAAGTTCAATGACTTTTTTGTTTTTGCCTTTGCTCATTTCATAATCAACGTCATCAGGAGACATATTGCATGGGGATAAGGCACCGCTCGGATTCGGCTTTTCTCTTGAAACATACAAGCGTTTGTCCTTGTCATCTGCATGAATAAACCAATCATGGCTCAATTTTTGCTCAATGCTCATTTTTCGTTCTCCTTTGCTGTATTGATTGATTTGTGCTCATTATAGCACAAATCCGTGAACATTTCAACCGTTTTGAATAAATAAGCTCTCTCCAGGAGGGAGCTGGCGCCGTAGGCGACTGAGGGAGAGTGCGCTACAATGAGGTTAATCTAAACTCAAAGTCGCGCAAGCTCCTTCCTCCGCTAACGCGGTCCTCTGTCTCGCTTCGGTTCGGTCACGCTCTGGCTCTCGGAGGGAGGCTTTCGGTAGTTCGACCCCTTCGACTCAAAATTTTTTTGAAAATGGATCTATGGAACTTCGAAAAAAGTTAGGCGCGAAAAAAGCAGAGAAATCTTTCGAAATCTCTGCTTTTCTTGTTTTTTCTCGGTCGGATCTAAATCGACCTAAAGACTTGGCAGGGGCAGAAGGGATCGAACCCTCGGCACGCGGTTTTGGAGTGAACGCTTCTATAAATTATAATAAATTAGTATATACCTTTTAACATTAAAAAAAACCGTGTATTAAAGCTTTTTTGAGTCAGCAACAAACTAGTTATCGTAAATTGAGAGAAGATGAAAAGAAAGTTCGTTAGAAAACTGTTAGAACTTATTTCAGTTAAAACAACATTTGAATAAGAATCTAAATTGAATTATTACTCGTTAATACAGTATGATATATTTACATTAAGATTGAAAAATATGGATGAGTAGAACGGGCAACAATGCGATATATTGAAGCAAAGATACCGACACCCCCGACCGTCAGCTTAGTCTGACAGGGGGATAGATGTCGGTAAATTTGCAAAATATATCGTATTGTTGAGAGAGACCCCGTTTAACGGGGGGCCGTCTCCTCTCTCGCCCCGTTCAGAGGCTCATCCGTATTTTTCGTCTTTTTTATTGTTTCTTTATATCTGTTATCTTTTCAAGACTTTGCGTAAATTGTGACAAACTGTCAATCATGGTTTTAAGCTTATCTATTGTACCTTCATCCATTTTATCAAGGACTTCTCTATTTTCTAAAGCTTCTTTCAGCTCACCAAGCTCTTTGTTAGCCCTTTTTATTTCTTCTTTGGTTGTTAATATATCTTTGCACATATTTTCTTTCTGCATTAACACATCAAGTGATATGTCATAATAAAATGATAATCTTATTAAAATTTCTGAGGGGGTTTCTGTTCGTCCTTTTTCGTAAGACGCATATGTTGCAACATTTATACCTATTGCATCAGCAACTTCTTTTTGAGTTAATCCTTTGCTTTTTCTTAATGATTTATAAAAATAAGAAATCAATTCATTTCGTTCTTTTTGAGTAAATCTATTATCATATTTTATTTTATCTTCCATGTTTTACACCTCTTTTATATTATATCATAAAT
>JAZSMD010000052.1:0-9548 GCA_045535665.1 Eubacteriales bacterium | reverse complement strand
ATTTCGGTGCAAATACGATATGGTACTTGCAATTCCACTTTGTATGTGCTAAACTATTTACATCAAGTTTCATTACTTGATTCCTCCTTTGGTTTTTATTTTCGGTTGGCAGCCGCTTTTATTATACCAAAGGAGGATATTCTTGTCTACCCATAGCTAAAGCTTTTTGGAACCACCAGCACCGCTGGTGGTTTTCAGATACAAGAAGTGCGGGAAAACAACTTTGTTTCCCCGCATAATTATATCATAATTATATTATATACTTAATTTCCCGTATGTACAACATTGCCTTCGTCGTAAAGGTTTATGCCGTAGTATTCAAGCATGAATTTCTTTACTTTTGATTCTTTCGGGTCGATGTAATGGTGGTCTATCTTTGCCATACCGTCAGAGCCTATAGTCATTGTTGTACCGCCGTTTGTTTCTCTTTCCCAATAGCAGCCGTAGCCTGTTTTCATGCCGTAGATAAGAGTTATACCTTCGTAATCAATATCGAAACAGTTCTTGTGGTCGTGACCGCAGATCATGTATGTTTTATTGCCTAACTCTTTGCAAAGGTCAAAAAATCCGTTGTTTTCATCGGGAGGACCCATTTTCTCGTGAACCTTACAGAATTCTCTGTCTCTGTATTCTGGGGCAAGCTCTCCTGTCTCTTTGTTGTATATGGAATCCCATGCGTTCTGGTATTCTGGTACGGGAATATGCATTACAACCGTGCTTGGAACTGCTTTTCCTGCTTCTGCTTTGATACCCTCAACAGCCCATTTGTACCATTCGATCTGGTCTTCGTGGAAATGGTCGTATTTACCGTCAATCTGTTCGTCTTCATGGTGGGAGTCCATAAGGAATAATGTGTGGATTATCTTTCCGTTTTCTGTGATGTTTACAATATAGTTTCCGTCACCCATACCTTCGGGACCGTAATCGAAAAGACAGTTCTTGGATTCAGCAAGCTGATAGTCAGCCCAAAATTCGCTTACGAGACCTTTGTGGTCAGCGTTACCCATAACGGGAGCCCAGGGAATATTGTAAGAATCAATAAATTTTATGAGCTTAAGGTACGCCATGGGGTCGAAAGCGTTGTCACCTGTCATTGTTATAAGGTCGGGATTAACTTTCTTTATGAGCTTGTCAATGGTCTCTTCATAAAAATCGCCAACCTGACTGAAAGCTTCTCCGTCATGGCATTGAATGTCCGCAAAATTAAGAATTACAAAGTCTTTGTTGGGGTCTTTTTCCACTTCTGCGGCATAAAAATCCGAGGAGTAGGGGAGAGATTTATCCCATTTGTAAAAACAGTCGTTAAATCTCAATTCGTCGGGTGTTTTCGGGTGTTCAAGTATGGATTCAAGAAATTCGTTTACAACTCTGATATCTGCGTTCATAATATAAGTCTCCGTTCTGCCGTAAGTTAGGCTCAATAATTATTTTTATTAAATTATACCATAATCATCTGTGGTTGTCAATACATTTAAATAATACTTTTTACATAAGATACTATCATTTTCAAGGTTATATCCGAAGGATTTGAGCCGTTAAGTATGAAATCAGCTCTCCATTTTGTAGGTTCAACGTATTCATCGTGACGAAAACGTACAAGGTCGAGGTAAACGTTTGAAATTTGGTCATAGGTCAGACCCCATTCCATGTTTCTTTTTATTCTTCGTACGATTCTTTCGTCAGCTTTGCAATCAACAAATAGCTTCAAATCTAAATATTTGAGAATTTCTTCATACCACAATGTGAGTAAGCCTTCAATTATAACGACTTGAGCATCACCATTTTCAATGTAGTCTTTTACGTCTTTTTCTAATTTGGGAAGATCTATTGTTGTGGGGTGATTGTCGTCCATATATATTTTCCCGCTTATGGGTGCAGTAGCTCTCGGACGGTCCTCAGATCTTTTGAAATAAGAATCCATGTGGAATACTTTTACTGGAATAGGTTCTAATGCTTTTTCTAAATTGTCTGAAAATGTTGATTTTCCACTTGCACTTCCGCCCGCAATGCCTATTACAAACTTTTTCATTTGAACACCTCTTTACAGTTCCGCCAAAATCTCTTCCGCATTTGTATCGGGCTTGACTTTTGGCATTATTTTTGTAATTTTGCCCTCTTCGTCAATAATAAAAGTGGTTCTTACAACGCCCATACCTACTTTTCCTGCCATTTTTTTCTCCTGCCAAACTCCGTAAGGCTCAATAGCCTTTCTTTCGGGGTCTGAAAGAAGAATAAAGGGCAGATTGTATTTTTCCGCAAATTTAACGTGGGAAGCCACACTATCCTTGCTTATGCCGATAACTTCCACACCTTTAGCTTGAAACTCCTTGTAAAGTCCCGCAAAAGCGCAGGCTTGTCGTGTACAACCGGGTGTATTGTCTTTGGGGTAAAAATATAAAACTACTTTCTTACCTGAAAAGTCCGAAAGTGAAACAGATTTGCCGTTTTTATCTTCTAAAGTAAAATCAGGTGCTTTCATTCCTACTTCCAACATAATTAAAATCTCCTTTTTCCTTAAGATATTTTAAGATATTTATATTATACTACATTTTATCTCTGAGGTCAAGTATTTTTCTATTGAAATGTCACATATTTATGGTATACTTATTCAAATACGAAATGAGGTGTCTGTTATATGAAATTTATATCTTGGAACGTAAACGGTTTCCGTGCGTGTCTCGGCAAGGGCTTTGAAGAGTTTTTCAAATCTGCCGATGCTGATTTTGTATGCTTGCAGGAAACCAAAATGCAGCCGGGACAAGCGGAATTCGATGCTCCCGGATATTTTGAATACTGGTACAGCGCAGAGAAAAAGGGGTATTCGGGTACTGCAATATTTGCAAAAAAAGAGCCTCTTTCCGTCAGTTACGGCATAGGAATTACCGAACATGACACAGAGGGCAGAGCCATAACTCTGGAATATGAGGATTTTTATTTGCTGAATGTTTATACTCCCAATGCACAGCGGGAGCTTGCTCGCCTTGATTACCGTATGAGTTGGGAAGATGCTCTCAGGGGCTATATAAAAGCACTTGATGCGAAAAAGCCTGTAATATATTGCGGTGACCTTAATGTTGCTCATGAGGAAATAGACCTGAAAAATCCCAAAACCAACCACAAAAGCGCAGGCTTTTCCGATGAGGAACGAGGCAAATTTACGGAGCTTCTTGAAAGCGGATTTACCGATACTTTCAGAAAACTCTATCCCGATAAAATTGAATATTCCTGGTGGAGCTACATGATGAAAGCCCGTGAAAAGAATGTTGGTTGGCGTATTGACTATTTCGTTGTTTCGGATAGACTTTTTCCGCAAGTTAAGGATTCCTTTATTCTCGGAAATGTCATGGGCAGTGACCATTGTCCCGTGGGAATTGAAATAGATTTATAAAGCTAAGTTGTAAAAGTATTCGGGAAAAACCGATTTTACAAAACCGGTTTTTCCCGAAAGCGTTAAATTATTTCTTAGAACAAATTTTATTCAGCTCAATTTTTACCGCATTTCCCGATTGGAAACGGAAAAAGAGAGTTTTATTTGTTTCGTCTCTTACAAATTCCGTCTTTTTGCCGTTGACCCTCAATTCCGCATCAAATGGGCAGTATATTCTGCAGGCACATTCCGTACGGGCAGGGGCTTTTACTGTCATTGAAAAGCTTGTTTCCGTTGCAACGGTATTTTCGCTTCTTCCCGAAACAGCTATCAGCTTCGGAATCTCGTCTGTAATGGTATCGAGGTCATAAAGCAGATATATCGAACCGGGTTCTGCTACAATGAAGGTTTCAATCTCGTAATCGTGTGTCAAAAGGTCTGCAAAATGACCGTTAAGGGCAACGTTTTCCTTGTTGTCATCATCCATTACGGCAACTATTTTATAAGGACCTCTGTTCAGTATCATGCTTTTGGAAACCTTGACGGGATTTCCCGTTTTTTCACTTGTGGCATAGACGAGTTTCCTTAAAAAGTGCGCATATTCGGCTTCTCTTGCACAGTTGAAGGGAGCTTCATTGAAAAATGCAAACTGGCCTTTTCCCACATTGTAGATACAGTCCAAAAGAATTCTTGACGTTTGGTTGGATTTTCTTTTCAGGGTCTTTATTTTTGATGTCAACCCAAAAACCTCTATCAGATGATCTGCAGGGGAGTCGTAATTGCAGTCTCCCGTATTCCACCATTCTTCAACCTTGTGGAAGCTGTCTGCATTATCCCCAACATAAACAAGAACTCCTCCTTTTTTGACCCATTCATGCAGCAGATAATGGGCTGTTGGGTCTGCAGGCTTCATGAATTCATAGCTCATGAGTATTATTTTATATTTGTTAAGATAATTTGCAAATCTTGTGATATTCTCCATGGGAACAGGCAGTACTGGAATACCTCTTTCCAACAGCGGAACAGCCAGACCGTAAAAACCTGAAAAATGAGTTATAGAGTCAGCATTCGCTTTTCCGAAATCGTCGTCTCTGGGATAATTTTTCTGGTATAATGCCGTGTCAGAGATAAGAACACCGACATGGGAGTTTGCTGTTTCCCATTTAATATCATCCTGTGCCATGTTTCTGAGCAGATTCATAACGGTCAACAACGTGGTTTTGTATTTTTCGGGAATAGGCTTTGCTTCAAATACCGTATTTCTTGGATAGCTTCCGTTTATAACTCTGTCAACCCAAGGGCAGACCTCATAATCGTGAATTTCCGTATGATAAAGGGACGCAATAAGAGTTCTTGTATAATTGTACCTGTAGTCATCCCAACCGTACGAGACCGTATCTTCTATTGGGTCGTGCATGAACCACATTTTTTTACCTGAACTACGTGCAAGCTCCTGCATATATCCGTATTCAAGGAAAGATGTGAGAAGAGTCCTTTCTTTTATCTCTCCGTTATACATATTGGGAATTCTTGAAGTCCCTGTCCAAATCTGGGCTATACAACCGTCTGTAGCGTTAATATTCATTATTGAAGCTTCGGGGCTGATTATTCCCAAACTGCTGTAGTTCATGATACTGTGGGTGGAAATGTAAAACCTCAGGTCTTTATTATATCTTGCCTTTGCGTAGAATTTCAGCTCTGAACCTATAGTGTTAATGGCTCTTGTGAGAAGTGCCGCTTTAAGCTTGGAAGCTTTATACTGGGCATTTACGGAAGATATGGGGTCTTTCCACGGAGTTTTGTAAAATATCTCCCATTCACGCTTAAAGGCTTCGCTGTAACCGCTTTTTATCAGGAATTCGGGTTCTTCCGCGTGAATGTCGAAAATACCTGCATCTATCGCTTTTTTAAGTTTTTCTATTATATATTTTGTAAAGGGAAGAGTTGGCACCATAAAGGGGTTGCCGATACTGTGCATAAGTATCTGACCGTTTTCGTCCGTCTGGGCTTCGCTCCAATGATTCATTCCGTCATATTTCCCATCAAGATACTCTTTGAAATTTCCTTGGGAAATTCCCGTTGTCAGATGGACGATGTAACCTTTTTCTTTCCATGAGGCAGCTCTTTGGGCTATGTCGTCGGAAAGCTCATTCAGTATTACAAAGTCCGTTTGTATATCTATGTCGGGTGAATATTTTTTATTGGTTTTAAAGCCTGTACGCTCTTCACTTCTCGGATATTTATCCATGTTTAGCTCCAATATTGTGTTGTTGATATTTGTGTTGGAATAATTATAGCACTTAATTTAGTCATTTTAACACATAATTATATAAATTTTAGTTACATGATAAAAGACTTTTTCGTAAACCTTAAAAAAATACAGGAAGGATTGTTGAAAATGAATTTTTCAGCTGTTATTTTTGATCTTGACGGAACCTTGCTCAATACTATCTATGATATAGGAGATTGCTTGAATCATATTCTGCGTAAATATAAAATGAAAGAACGTACTTACGATGAATACATTACTTTTGTATGCAACGGTTCAAAAGCTCTTGTTCAAAGAGCTTCCGAGTGTGAGGATGACGTTATCGTTGAAAAGATTCTTGAAGAATATAAAAACTATTACAGCGAAAATTATTCGGTAAAAACCGTGCCTTATGAAGGTATTTCAGAGCTTATTTGCAAACTTTCGGAAAACGGAATTAAGCTTGGTGTGTATTCCAATAAGCCTGATAATATAGTAAAGGCGCTTGTTAGTAAGTTTTTCCCCGATACTTTTGCTTCTGTCAGGGGACAGACTCCCGATGTTCCCGTAAAGCCTTCTCCCGAAGGTGCTTTTCTCGTTGCCGATGCTATAGGTGCAGCATATAAGGATTGTGCTTTTGTTGGTGATTCCGCTGAAGACCGTCAGACTGCTCTTAATGCGGGAATGGTTCCTGTAAATGTCTCATGGGGATACCGTTCAAGGGACTTTCTTTTTCAAAACGGTGCGGAGATATGTGTCGACAGTCCTTATGAATTGTCTGAGATTTTGTTGAAATAAATGTTGGAGGGGAAATTTTTGTCTGATTCTAATCTTCGTTTATATCTTTTGAGCCCGGGACTGTTTAGGGATATCCCGGAACAGCCGAATTACATTAAATGTGAGGAGGCTTCTTCGATATTTCAAAATGAAAAAGTTTGCTCATTTACAGGCTACAGACCCGAAAAATTTGCTTTTAATAAAGAGACAGACAGTCGTTGTATTGATTTGAAATATAAGCTTTGCTCTGAAATAGAAAATCTTATATTACAAGGATATACCTCCTTTATATCGGGAATGGCTCGCGGTACTGATATGTGGGCAGCTGAAATGGTTCTTCATTTGGCTCGAGATTCAGGAAAAAGGGTTGACCTTTATGCCGCAGTTCCTTTCCACGGACAGAGTTCTTCATGGTATGAGTGGGAGAAGGAAAGGTATAACGAGATTTTGCGGTTGTGTAAGGGTGTTTTTGTCATAGAGGACCATTATACTCGTCAATCTATGAAAAAACGCAATGCATTTCTTGTAGAGCATGCAAATAGCATAATATCCGTTTTCAATGGGAAACCCGGAGGAACTTCCTCCACATTGAATATGGCAAATAAAAAGAATATTAATGTCATTAATATTGAGCCGTAAAGGCTTGACAAACGGAAAAAAATAGTGTATACTTAATGTATTACTTTAAATTATTATTGTGAGGTGGAAATATATGTCTTCAGGGAGTAGTAACGGCATGAAGCCCCCTTTATGTAGATTGAATACCTTTAAGATTATTTTCACCTCGTTATTTGGTTAAAATAATCTCAGAATATTTGTGCATATAGGGTGCTTGATGTCAGGAAAACTTCCTTTTTGGTAATACTGTAATTACTGTAATTAAAGAAAGGTTGGTTGAAATGACTGAACAGGCACTTATTTTTTTGGAAGAAAAAAAATTCAATGAATTGAGGGCAGTTCTGGAGACATTGCAGGCTGTTGACATAGCGGAGTTCCTTTATGAATTACCTTTGGAAAAACAGATCTTGGTTTTCAGAATCTTGCCAAAAGAACTTGCAGCTGAAACTTTTGTCGAAATGGACAGTGAGAGCTGCGAGTATATGATAAAAGCATTTTCCGATAAAGAACTTCGTGAAATTTTGTCTGAACTGTTTTTGGACGATATGGTGGATATTATAGAGGAAATGCCGGCAAATGTTGTTCACAGAATACTGTCGAACTCGGATTCCGATGTCAGGGAAGAGATAAATCAGCTTTTGCAATATCCCAAGGACAGCGCGGGAAGCATTATGACTACGGAATTTGTTTCCCTCAAGGAAAATATGACTGTAAACGAGGCTTTTGATAGGATCAGAAAAGTAGGGCAGGATAAGGAGACTATTTATACTTGTTATGTGACTGACGAGAAACGAAAACTTCTCGGTTTGGTTTCAGTAAGAACTCTTTTGCTTTCCCCTACGGATGTCCTTATAAAAGACCTGATGGAAGATCAGGCTATTGTTTCGGCAAAAACTTCCGATGATAAGGAAGAAGTTGCCGTTCTCTTTGAGAAGTACGGCTTTTTGTCTATCCCTGTTACGGATAATGAGAACCGTCTTGTTGGTATCGTAACAGTTGACGACGCTATCATCGTCATTAAAGAAGAAGATACCGAAGATATTGAAGTCATGGCGGCTATTACGCCTACAGATAAGCCTTACATGAAAACAGGCGTTTTTGAAACATGGAAAAAACGTATTCCATGGCTCTTGCTTCTTATGATTTCCGCAACTTTTACGGGAAAGATTATTTCTTATTTTGAAGCCTCACTTGCGGCTCAGGTAATTCTTACAGCATTTATTCCCATGCTTATGGATACGGGTGGCAACGCAGGCGGTCAGACATCTGTTACCATAATCAGAGGTCTGTCTCTTGGAGAGATAGAAATAAAGGATCTTTTCGGAATCGTTTGGAAAGAGTTCAGGGTTGCGTTACTTTGCGGTCTTACTTTGTCTGTTGTTAATTTTGCAAAGCTTCTTTTTGTTGATAGGGTCAGTCTTATGGTTGCGGCTGTTGTTTGCCTTACATTGTTGGCAACTGTTCTTATTGCCAAGGTGGTTGGCTGTATGCTTCCCGTTCTTGCAAAAAAGGTTGGTTGTGACCCTGCGGTAATGGCAAGTCCTTTCATTACAACAATAGTTGACGCGCTGTCTCTTTTGGTTTATTTCAATATGGCGTCAATGTTGTTGGGTATATAATAAATACGAAAATTGTGGTTTTTCGGTAAACTGTGTTTACAGATAAGGCATTTTATGGTATAATAATGTTTATTTATATTATTTAGGAAAATATTGTGCCGACGAAACAGCGGTAGAATGGAGATTAACTTATGTTTGATAAACTTCATAGTATCTATGAAAGATATAATGAAATAAATACACAGCTTTCCGATGTTGCTGTTATTTCCGATCAGGAAAAATATAAAAAGTTGATGAAAGAAAATAAACAGCTTACTCCCATAGTTGATAAATATCTGGAGTATAAAAAGGCTGTTGATTCAAATGCAGAAGCTAAAGAGCTTTTGGATTCACAGCTTGACCCTGATTTTAAGGAAATTGTTGAAGCTGAATATCTGGAAACCAAAGACCTTATTGCAAAATATGAAGAAGAAATAAAAATACTCCTCTTGCCTAAAGATCCCAATGACGATAAAAACGTAATTGTGGAGATCCGTGGCGGTGCAGGTGGAGAAGAGGCGGCGCTCTTTGCTCATTCTCTTTTCAGAATGTATTCAATGTATGCTGAAGCAAAGGGCTATAAATGCGAGATCCTTTCCCTTAATGAAACAGAGCTTGGCGGTATAAAGGAAATAAGCTTCTCAATTGAGGGTGAAGGTGCTTACAGCAGACTTAAGTTCGAAAGCGGTGTACACCGTGTTCAGCGTGTTCCCGAAACAGAATCTTCAGGCAGAATTCATACCTCAACCGTTACTGTTGCGGTTTTGCCTGAGATTGACGAGGTTGAAGTAGACATTAACCCTGCAGACCTCATAATCGAAACTCACCGTTCATCGGGTGCAGGCGGTCAGCACGTCAACAAAACTGAATCCGCAATCAGAATTATCCATGTTCCCACGAATACAATAGTTGACTGTCAGGACGAACGCAGTCAGTATAA
>JAZSMD010000069.1:0-8513 GCA_045535665.1 Eubacteriales bacterium | reverse complement strand
GCACAGCAGACTCTGACTCTGTTTGTTGGGGTTCGAATCCCTATTCCGCTGCCAGAAAAAAGCACATCTGTAAACAGATGTGCTTTTTTCAGTTATATTCGCCTGCGGCGAGTTCTATTGCTTCGCAGTGATATTCGGCTTACGCCGAGTGATATTCGCTTCGCGAGTTTTGGAGGCGAATATAATATCACTGCGGAACGAAGTGGAGCAATATAACTTTTGCGAAGCAAAAATATCACGCTGTGCGCAAGCGAAGCATATCACTAAACTCTTTACAACTTACAACTTTTATGCTATAATATTTTCGAGGTGATGACAATGGCAGAAAGTATTTTGAGAGATAAATCCAAAGAATTTGCAAAGCAGATCGTTTTTCTTTGCCGTGATATAAAAACAAATATGAAAGAGTCGGTTTTAACAAATCAGCTTTTGCGTTCGGGAACTTCTATTGGTGCCAATATCCACGAGGCACAGTATGCTCAAGGAACAAGGGATTTTATATCCAAATTGGAGATAGCGCAAAAAGAGTGCTACGAAACGGAATATTGGATGGAATTACTCTTTGAAACGGGTTATATTCCCGAAAATGTTTATAAGCCTCTGCAAAATCAATGCGGACAAATTCGCAGAATGTTGATTTCCTCCCTCAACACAACAAAGGCAAATCAAAGTAACAAATAATTTTCAAAAACTTTTCTTGCATTCCCGTTTCTTTTTGGCATAATGTGTTTACCACCCGAAAGGAGAACGGAAATGCCAAATTTAAAACCATACTATCAAGTAAAATTAACTCTACTGCGATGCAAGCTGTCTTTTCTCGAAAATCCCCCGAAAACCGAGGGCGAGCAATACGCTTACGATATTATTCAAAAGGCGTATGAGATCAATGAGAAAAAGATAGAAATGCTTAATTTTGATAAGAACAAAAAGCTGTTAGAGGATTATTACAGTTGGCTTGATAGCAGACGAGAATGATAATGAAAGGTAGTGACCTTATGAAAAAGCTTCTTTGCATGATTTTGCTTATATCGGCAATTATGCTTTCGTCTTGTTCTTCCTTAGGATTTGGAGCTTCAATGCCTGATTTGGAAACATATGCGGCATTTGAAAATGATACATGGTTGATTATAGATCATTTTCTAATAAACAAGCAAGATAAGACTGTATGCTTGTTGGAAGCAAACACAGACACTGATGATCTTCCATCGAAGGTTTGGAGATTTTATTATTACGGTCCGTATGCTTATGAATATATATTTGAAGAATCTTCATTTAAAGAATATACCTACTTGAAAACAGCTTCAACCAAAAGCGGCGAAACCTTGTATTACGAGTGCGTACTTACATACAGTTATGAGGGTAAAGAAATTGAGCGCTCGTATATAGGTGAAGGGTTAACAGAGCAAGAAATGAAAGATGCATATAAAAGTAATCCGTCTAATGTAGATGCTTTTGCCTTTGAAGTAGATATGCTGTGGAAATATCATAAAGAAGAATATGAGGATGTAGAAAAACAAGCCATTTTGACTTTTGCCGAAGAATTATACAATGCTCAGGTAGAAAATAATTCCACCGTTATGGGTTTATCAAAACCAATGGGAGAGGAAAGGTGGTTTTCTGTAGTAGTAAGCCACGACAGCGATTTTAATTCGGGAGAGCCATTGTTTGGCGGTATCAGCAAGTCTGAAATCAAGAGTTATAACGCTGAAACAAACGAAATTGAAACTGTTTATGAGTTTAACAAAAAAGGAAAACAAATCATAGATTTTGACGAGAACGGAATGTACATACTCGATTCAAACGGCAATTTCAGTTACGTTGATTATGAAACAAAGAAATCCACCTTGATATATAAATTTTCAGGAAGAATATATTCTTTCGAAATAACCGATAAATATATTTGTGCATATCATGGTGGGGCTGTTGACGGTGACGTCTTCGTTTATGAAAAAGGCGCTTGTGTAATTGCTGATGATCCAATATGACACTTGTTGCATCTATTTCGGTCGCCAAACACAAAAAAACAAGCCATCCAACGGGTGCCTTCCATAGAGCAGTATACTCGAACTGACAGGAAAAGGACAGAGAGTGTTTTACATTCTCTGTCCTCTTTTCTTGACAAGCACTGCATTTGTAGACACAAATGCCGTATCAAATTGGAAGTGATATGCTGACCGTGTCAGCGTGATATTGTTGCAAGCAACAGTGATATTGCTCCCGATGGTCGCAGTGATATTATATTCGCCTCCCAAGCTCGCGTAGCGAATATCACTCGGCGATAGCCGAATACCACTGCGAAGCAATAGATCTCGCCGCAGGCGAATATAACTGTGGCACCTGCTCTACGGCAGGTGCCACAAACGGATGGCTTGTTTTGCTTCAGAATAGATTATTTACATCAATTTTTTGAAAAATGAGTGTTTGATATTGATTTGTTTATATAGATATGATATAATAATATTATATCAACGTCTGAATAGACGATAATTTGAATACAGTCGGGAATCAGCGTGAAAAATCACGCTAATCAAGATTTAAACACGGCTTGCCGCAGCCGAAAAAAACGGAAGTGCGGCACATGCCTAAAATCTCCATCAGCCGCTTGGGAGATTTTATTTCCTCTTTGTTATGTCAATTTAGCGGCAGAATGGAGTTTTATATATGGAATTTTATGCTCAAAACGGAATGACAAGACCTATTCGTCTATGCGAAGAAACGAGAAAATTTGCATATGACTCCTTGAACCGTAAATATGGCTTGGAAACAATGAAAACAAGAGTAGTTACTATGGATAATGTTGAAGGCATAGTGGAAATGACTCCTATCGACAGATATGACGCCGCCATCAGAAAAATCGCGGAAGAGTCTCCCATTCGTATTTGCGAGAATGAAAAACTCAGCGGTGCTGCAACTCTTGCGTATTCAATTATACATAAAATTCCCGCAATGTATAAAGAATATGACTTTGGCAACAGTATAAGCCATTTGACCGTTGATTTTGCAACGGTTTTAAAAGAAGGTATAAACGGTATTCTTGTAAAAGCTGAAAAAGCTTATGAAAAATATAAAAATACGGAAAAGGAACCCTTTTCCAAAAGCTGCATAGAAAGTATTAAGTCCTTTAAAATATGGCACGACAGATATTTAAATGAATTGAAGGATCTTCCGCAGTATCGCTCCAACTATGAAAATTTAAAGAGAGTACCATTTGAACCCGCAACGAATTTTTATGAAGCTGTTCAAAGTATTTGGTTTACCTTTGCATTTCTTCGTCTGTGCGGGAATTGGCCCGGAATAGGTCGAATCGACTGGCTTCTCGGTGATTACCTCAAAAAAGACCTCTCTGAAGGCAAACTGACACTTGACGAAGCCCGTGAAATACTTTCTCACTTCTTTATTAAGGGTTGTGAATGGGTAAACGGAATATTTATCGGAAGCGGAGATGCCCAGCATTACCAGAATATCCTGCTTTGCGGTATAGATGAAGACGGAAAAGAAGTCACCAACGAAGTTACATATCTTGTTCTCGATGTTCTTGAGGAATTGGGAATAAGTGATTTCCCCACAACTGTTCGTATAAATAAAAATACCGATGAAAAGCTTTTACGCCGTGTTGCTGAAGTAATGAGGTTTGGTGGCGGAATACTTGCTGTATACAATGAAGATCTTATAATAGATGCCCTTGTGAAGGATGGGTATGATGTAAAGGAAGCCCGTAACTTCGCAAATGACGGATGTTGGGAAGTTCAGATTCCCGGTAAAACATATTTTACATATTCCCCCTTTGATTCATTGCAGGTTTTTCAGAAGGGAACGTTGAAAAGCTATAATAATATATCTTTTTCCGATTTTGAATCGCTTTATTCAAAATTTATCAAAGATCTTAGATCAGCTGTAACTTATATTCATGGAACATCGTCCCGGCATTTTGAAAAGTTTGACGAGGCTTCAAATACTTGGATATGGAAAAAACAAGATCCTTGTACTTTAGTTTCTATTTTCGAAGAAGGCTGTATAGATAAAGGTCTTTCTTATTTAGAGGGTGGACCGATATATAATCTGTATTCGCCTCATATAGGTGGTTTGGCAGATACAGTAAACGGCTTATACGTAATAAAAAAATTGGTGTTTGATGAGAAAAAGCTTACTTTCTCAGAATTTATGGAGGTTCTTAAAAATAACTGGGAGGGTGAAGAGGCTCTTCGTCAGTATGTTCTTAACAAATACGTTTATTACGGTAATGATAATGATGAAGTCGATGAAATATACACCCGTATTATTTCCGATTTTGCCGATATTTGTAATTCCTTTAACGGAAAAAGCGGCTTCCATATGCCTGCAGGGGTAAGTACCTTTGGCAGACAGCTTGAATGGGCGCCTGAAAGACTTTCCGCGCCCCACGGAAGACGAATGGGTGAGGTTTTGGCGGCGAATTGCTCACCTACACCCAATACTGATAAGGAAGGCGCAACGGCAATTATTCGTTCATATTGCAAAGCGGATCTTTCCCGACTTGCAACAGGCGCAGCTCTTGATATAAGGCTTCTTCCTTCGACAGTTGAAGGAGAATCCGGATTACAGGCTTTGATTTCCTTAATTAAAGGCTTTGTTTCTCTTGGAGGCTTTTTCATGCAGCCCGATATAGTTGATGCGGCTATACTGAAAGAAGCTCAGGAAAAGCCTGAAAACTACCAGACTCTTTCCGTCAGAGTTTCGGGTTGGAATGCACGTTTTGTCACCTTAAACAAAGAGTGGCAGGATATGGTGATAGAACAAAATGAACATAGATAAAAAGCTTAAGGTAACGGAAATTCAGAGATTTTGTATGCATGACGGACCGGGAGTGCGTACCACGGTTTTTCTGAAGGGTTGTCCGTTACGCTGTTTATGGTGCCATAACCCCGAAACGCAAAATCATTCATCCGAAGTGCTTTTTTATCCGCAGAAGTGTATCGGTTGCAGGAGTTGTTTTAATTCTTGCTCCGTAAAAGCTCATAGCTTTGATGAGACTCACAGCCTTGATCGGGAAAAATGCGTATCCTGTTTTACCTGTTCGGATAATTGTCCTACGGGGGCTTTGGAATTTTGCGGCAAGGAGCTTTCAGTTGAGGAAATTCTGAAGGTCGTTGAAAAGGACGCTTCTTTTTACGGAGAGTTTGGGGGAATAACCGTTTCGGGCGGTGAACCATTAGCTCAAAAATCTGTTGTTGATCTGTTGAAAGAATGTAAAAACAGAGGTATTTCTACCGCGGTGGAAACTTGCGGTTATGTCTCTGCTGATATTTTAAAGATGGCGATTCCCTTTGTTGATCTGTTTTTGTGGGATCTGAAAGATACTGATGATGTCCGTCACCAATATTATACGGGTGTATCGAATAAGTTGATACTTGAAAACTTGAGTATTGCGAATGAACTGAAAGCAAGGATACGTTTGCGCTGTATTTTGGTTAGCGGTGTTAATACCGATGAGCTCCATTATGAAAAGATTGCTGAGATTGCGGCATCTTTGGATAGATCAGACGGCGTTGAATTTTTACCCTATCATGCTTACGGTGGCACAAAATCGGTTTTTCTCGGTTTTGAAGACAGCGGAAAAAAAGAATGGATCCCAACAGAAAATGAAGTTGCCAAAGCAAAAGAAATTCTCAGAAACAGAGGTATTCAAATTATATGATAACTAAAGATATGACCGTTGGGAGACCATGGAAGCTTCTTCTGACATTTTCCTTGCCTTTGATTGCAGGAAATATTTTTCAGGAGCTTTATTCCGTAGTTGACACAATGATCGTTGGAAAATTCCTCGGCTATCAGGCTCTTGCGGCAGTCGGTGTAGGTGGCTGGATCACATGGATGCTTCTTTCCACAGTTCAAGGGCTGTGCCAAGGGTTTTCCGTTCCCGTAACAAATGCTTTCGGCTCAAAAGATTTTGCAATGATAAGAAAAAGCATACTGAACTCTGCTTTTCTTTCTGTTGTGATATCAATTGTTTTTGCTGTTGGAGGTCAGTTTATATTAGAGCCTTTGTTGAGGCTGTTGGATACGCCCGATTCGATAATGGATATGGCTCTTACATATCTTCGTATTTATTACGCAGGCTGTCCTGCAATCGCACTTTATAATTTTGCGGCGGCAAATCTAAGAGCTGTAGGTAACAGCCGGTCTCCGCTTATAGCAATGATAATTGCTTCCGTTACGAATATCTGCCTTGACTTGCTGTTTGTAGGTCCGTTTAAATGGGGAATTGCAGGTGCGGTAATTGCAACTGTCATAGCTCAGCTTGTTGCGGCAATATATACTTTGATCTGCTTGTCCAAATATGATTTTCTGAGATTCAGCAATGAAGATATAAAGATTTCTCTTTCCGAGTGCAAAAGCTTGCTTCTTTTGGGTGTTCCCATGGCGTTGCAGAATACTGTCATCTCAATTGGCGGCTTGATGGTTCAGTTCATTATGAATCAATACGGTGTTATATTCATCGCAGGCAGTACCGCTACGGGAAGACTTTACGGAGTTATCGAAACTGCGGCAATATCCTACGGTTACGCTTTGACTACTTATGTGGGTCAGCATAAGGGCGCAGGACTTTATAAACGTATCGGACAAGGTATATGGGCAGGTCATGTGGTCGGTTACATCACCGCCATTATAATATCGCTGTGTATGATATTCTTCGGTGAAAATCTGCTGTCTCTGTTTATAGAGGGTACTCCCGAAGAGATTGCGGCGGCTCTTGAGGTTGCATATAGATATTTGTTTATAATGAGCTCTTTCTTGCCCATTCTTTACAGCCTTCATATTTTCCGTTCAGCGGTCATGGGCTTGGGCAACGGCTTTTTCCCATTGAGTGCAGGCTTTGCGGAGCTTGTAATGAGAGTCGGAGCTTCAATTATTATTCCTCCCATCTGGGGCGAATTGAATCTGTTTTTCGCAGAACCCCTCGCCTGGGCAGGAAATGTGGTAATCTCGGTTATAGGCTATATATATTGTATGAATAGACTTAAAAGAGAAAACTGAAAATATAAAACGGGAAGAGGCAAAATCTCTTCCCGTTTTTATCAGTCTATATCTCCGCGGTTTTCAAGGATATTTTCGCATCCGTCAAATCCGTTTATATTGTCAAGCGTAAGTCTTGCAACGCATCCGTCCACCACGACGGCACTCTTTGCTCTGGAGTAGATGTTTCGTACAGTAATGTTGTATGTTTCTTCTTTTGTGGAATGTCTTCCACCATAAGGTGAATCTGAACCTATGCAAAGAGTTCTCCATGATCGCAGACCTTCTTCAAGGTGAGGACAGTTTTTTGAGGAATCTATAACACCGTCTACTATTACATTATATAGCTTCGTACCGCCTTGGTTCAAAAGTCTTACATTACCGTGCATTGTAGCGGTATTTATATTTCTGATAGTTATATTATAAAGATCTGTGGATAGTCCTTCGACTTCAAACATCTTTTCAAGTGTTCCGTTAAGACAAGTGCATGCTACGGAATCGTCCTGAGTAAAGCCTGTAATATTTTCAATGATAATATCGTGGCAGCCTGCACGAAGATCAATACCGTCGGAGTTACATACAAGTGGTTGAAGTTTATGGGAAAGTCCGTGGATAAAGCGTCCGTCTTTACATACGGAAATATCGTTTGATCTGAAATCTATATCTTTGATTTTTCCGTGTCTGCAGTAAATGAAATTCATCGCCCACCAGCGTTGATTCCTTAAGTGGATATCTTTTATTTCAAATCCGTCAACATTTGTAAACAGAATCAGATTATTAACAGAAATATGAGGTTTTCCGTTTTGGCTGTGGTTCTTTTCGCTTAAGCCGTTGTATTCGCCTCCGTCAAGGATTGCTCTGCCTATACCTATGATTTTAATGTTTTTATCTGTACCTCTGACAGTTTTCCCTTTTTCTGTATTGCAGTTTTCATTTACAAACATATTGCAGAAAGTGTGGTCTGCCATTCTCAGGTGACAGTCTTCAAGAATAAGTGTGAAATCAGAGGGGATACGGACCGTCCTTTCAATCAGCCAATCTCCCGTGATCCTTGATTGCTTTTTGCCTTCTGACAAGGCTTTTTTTATCATGTTTTCAATGTGACTGCCGCCATTTGTTAAAAATTCCATATACAAACCTCTTTTTGTAAACCATTATACTTCTTCCCAAATTCTTCTGAGCGTTTCAACAGCAAGCGGAATATCGTTACCGCTTGTATCTTCAAGGGTAAGAACTGCGTTTTTGTTGTATGCTTTTATTCTTTTCAAAACTTCGGGAATGTTCATTTCTCCCGTGCCGTAGGGAACTTGAACGGGGGACTTACCGTTATGGAAAATACAGTCTTTCATGTGGAAGAGCAGGATCTTATCTCCGAAAGTTTCAAGACCTTCATCAAGAATTCTCAGGTAGTCCCCCTGATTATCTTTATCCATGTAATTGAACAGGTCAAAAATTACACGTGTGTTTTTTCTGCCCATGATTTTTTGTGCCTTGGCAAGAGTTTTTACATCGTAACATAC
>JAZSMD010000005.1:0-15218 GCA_045535665.1 Eubacteriales bacterium | reverse complement strand
TCCTTCAATCTTTCAAATATGTATTTATTGTACTGCAAATAACCGTTATATACAGACTCAGCAACATATTTTTGTATAGCTACCCTATATTTACTGGTTTCATCCTTAGTAAACATACCGGGATTTGCATTAAAGAAATTGGTCAGAATTTTATTTGTAGCTCCAATCCAAGAATTATCAACCTTTATATATGAAAAATCTACAAGATCCTTAACCTTCGAACCTACACCCCATTTAATGGCATAGTAATAAGATTTCATGTAATCCAACTGGAAAGATTCCTTTTCGATACGAGCACGCTGCTCATCAGTAGTTGCAAGAGAAAGCGCCTCCTCAAAAAACTTTTCACCTTCAGTCATAATTCTCGGAGGGATAACATCATTGAACCAGTTATAATAAACAGTCCAATCATAATTTTCGTAATTACGAATCATATCTTCTGTCAAATCTTCGGGATATGAGCCTGCCTCATGCACATTTTCAACAATTTCAAAGGGATAAGAGACACCTGCTTCGGATGATACTCGCTTATGGCTGACAGAGTATTCTTCCTGGGCAAGAAGAAGGTATGCTTTGAGACTCTTCCAACCGGGTCCATATACATTTTCAAGGAATTCATCCATATGAGCATAATACTCATCTTTTGTCATATCCGTATCCCACATAAGCTTAGACATCAAATAGCACTTCAACTCATTAAAGGTTGATGTGGTACTGTGAGATACACCCTGATAAAAATATCCACAGATATTATGTTCCATGTAAAATTTGAAATCCTCATAAACAACGTCGTAATCAGGAACCATAACATGATAATGAGCAAAATTATCATTATAGCCGTAAGCCATAACCTTATTAGTTAAAGACAACCATCCGTTGATATCCTTGCTGACAGTATTATAAGTTCCGTCAACCATCGTAACATCACCGGCCAAAGGACAGCCTGCAGAAAGGGGATGGGCAGCACAAGCATCAATGGGTGCAAACTGAATAATTATATTGTCAGCTGGGGCAGTAACGGGCGCACTTCTGGTAAAACGATATGCATAAGTCATCAAATAACGTCCGTTCAACTCTTCAGATACAGCTTCTGAGATCTTATTTAACGCTCTGATCAAAGTTCCAGAGATCGCACCACCCTCTTCAGCGTATATCTTCATACACTCATCACATTTACAATAATCGTCATTATCATTGGATGATACGTGGAAGATCTCCGCATCGGGATTATCCAGAATATATTTTCTTACAGCTTCTGTAAGGATAGAAATAACTTCAGGATTTGAAAGACAAAGCTGATGATAATAATCTTCCGATCCAACAGGATGTCCGTAGCCACGAACACCATTTCCATCCATTGCAAAATATTCAGGATGTTCTTCAAGATAATCTTCATCTCGGAGCATCCAGTCAAAAGAATGACCGCCTATCCAAAGCTCACATCCGCCAAACTCTTCAGTAGGCAACTTCTCATAGTGCACAAAATTAATACGACGTTTCGCCAGCAGCTCATTTTCACGGTAGTCGTACCAACCTAAAAATCTGAATTCCAACTTAGGAATCTGCTTATCTTCTTCAATTTTTTCAATAGAGACAGTTTTAAGCTCTGGAATCTTCTCTATAGTCTTAGTAAAAAAGCGACAACCGAGATAATCTTCCAAAAACTCGTAAACAGAATACAACGTGCCGCGCTGTTCTCCACCTACAAGCCAAAGCTTTTTACCCGTGGTTTTTATAACAAAACCCTCATCACCAAGCTCTTCACGGTCAAATTCGCCCTCAGCTTCACGATTGGTTTTTCCAACAACAATTTCTTTTTCAACGGTTTCAACAGAATCTGTTACGATTTTCAATTCTGCTCCGCTTATCTGTTTCAAATAAGATTGAAGCTCTGTTGATGCGGTAATTTCGGAAGGAGATGCGTTTGATCCTCTTACGATAACGTATTCTGAAACCCCGTCAACTACAAGATCCAAAGTTTCTGAAATCATAATATCTCCCTGCTGTGGATCTTCAGGATCAACAGAGGGACCGTTCTGATTGCATGCAGAAAGCATTGTGGAAAACATAGCAATTGCAGACAATGTACAAATAAGTTTTTTCATAGTATTATTCCTTTCTCATTTTATCCTTATGGATATCCGTATTATATCATAAAAGACAGGCACTTGCAATAATTATTTGAAAAAAATTTTGTTAAATTCGATATATGACTATTAAATAAGCACACTCTTATGCCTTGTAACATGGCATCCCATATTCAACGCCACGGGAAGACCTGCGATATGAGTTGGATACTCTTCAATATTTACCGCCAAAGCAGTCACATCCCCACCAAAGCCTTGAGCACCGATACCCGTTTTGTTGACCTCGTCAAGAATTCGTGCCTCAAGATCTGCATAACGTTTTTTAGGATTTCTGATATTTGAATTTCTTATAAGTGCTTTTTTTGCAAGTAATGCTGAATATTCAAAATCTCCTCCGATACCAATTCCGATAACAACGGGCGGACAAGGTTTACTACCGGCTTTTTCCACAGAATCCACAATAAATCTTACTATATCATCATCAGTTGCAGAAGGATTAAACATTTTAAGAGAACTCATATTTTCACTTCCAAAACCTTTGGGTGCTGCTGTAATTTTCACCTTGTCTCCTTCAACGATATCCGTATAAATTATTGCCGGAGTATTATCCCCTGTATTCTTACGTTCAAGAGGATCTCCAACAACGGAGCAACGCATAAAGCCATCGATATACGCCTCAGAAACACCTTTATTAACTGCATCACGAAGTAAACCGCCCGTAAAATGGACATCCTGACCTATTTCCATAAAAACAACAGCCATTCCCGTATCCTGACATATGGGGACGTTCAACTCAATTGCGGCTGTTTCATTTTCAAGACAGCATTTAAGGGCATAAGCACACCCCGAAGAAGTCTCTTTCTCAGCGGCACATTTCATCAAAGCAGAAATATCTTCAGGCAAAAAGTAATTTGCTTCAATAAAAAGATTTTTTACAGCTTCGCGTATTATTTCGACATTTATTTCTCTCATACTCAATCAGTCCTTTACGAAAAATAAATTATATAAAGAGTTTTTTGGGAATATACGAAAAAAGGATTGAACTTTGTCGTTCCCGACACGACAGCATTCACGTTTTTTCACACACATCTTCTGATATAATATAGTAGATGTTTTACTCCCTTCATTGACCCCATATTTTTTACTTTCTTCATTTTTTCTTTATTTTTACCGCCCTGAGAAAATCGGGGCGGTCTTGCTTTTAACCTAAAAGCTTTATATAATTTTCAGCAACATCCTTATAAGTTACATCTTTCCAGCTAATCTCGTAGAGGAATCTGCCTTTGTAGCCAACATCCTCCAGGACCTCGACCATTCTCTTCCAATCAACCTTGCCCTTTCCGGGAAGCCAATGACGTTCATCCTCAAAATCATAATCCGAAACATGAAGAGTAATTATCCTATCTCCCACGGCTCTTATATATTCTTCATTATCTTCAGAAAGATTATGATTCATATCAAAACAAACTTTAAGATTCGGAATCCTTTCAAGAAAATAGAGCATTTCATCATGATCTCTGCAAAGACATGCTCTGGGAAGGTTTTCCAAAGCCAACTGAATACCAAGTTTTTCAGCATTTTCCGTAAGTTTGTAAATGACTTTACAACCCAACTCCAACCTTTTTGCACGTTCATCGTCTTTATAAGGTTCTCCACTGGGATGAATAACAGCTATTTTAATACCCGATTTTGCAGCAGCATCCATTATCATAGTCTGAAGTTTAACTGTAAACAAATCGTTTTGAGGATCAGTCCCGTCAATCATTGAAAAAGGAGCAAAAGGAAGATGTACTGAAGAAATTGTTATTCCGTGAGCCTTTGCAAAGTCAAATATCTCAACAGACTTTTCAAAATAATCATATTCAAAAAAAGGCCTAAAATCCCCCGAAGATAATTCTATTTCCGTAATTCCCGCATTTCTGAGTTCATCCAATTTTTCACCGTCCGTAACCACGGCAAAACCCACAGAAACAGCCAACGTCCAATCTTTTCTCGATGACATCATAATTTCTCCTTTATATCAAAATATAATTTTTGAGGCAGGACAACTTTTTTCATAAAAAAGCTTATCCTGCCTCCTTTCAAAAAAACAATTTCAAATAAAACAAAACTTCACTTAGTTTTTGATTATAACAGCGCCTTCATTATCCACTTTTACGGGATGAACAAGCCAAAAATGCTCAAACTGACTCACATATTCTCTGATTTTCTCTTCAACATTCGAGCCTGTCGGATTCACAAGCATAAGAGTAGGACCTGCACCGCTGAGATAACCACCGTAACTTCCGAATTCAACAGCCGCCTTAAGAATAGATTCCATTCCCGGAATGAGAATTTTTCTGTAAGGCTGGTGTATTTCATCCTGCATGGCAATAGACAACGCATTGAAATTACCACTCATCATTGAAGCAACGAGCAATGCGACTCTGGAGCAGTTAAAAACTGACTGCTCTTTAGTATATGCTCTGGGCAACACCGCACGGGCATCTGCTGTTGATAATGGGAAATCGGGTATAAGTGCCAAAAACTCAAGTTTATCACTCACATCGATCTTAACATATTCAAAACGCTTACCCTCAGAAGCACCTACGACCATACCGCCCTTAAATGCAGGAGCAACATTGTCGGGATGTCCTTCACATTCTACAGACATATTCATAAGATCTTCACGGGATACGGTATTACCTGTAAGCTCGTTTGCAGCCATAAGTCCTGCAACTATACAAGCCGCACTACTGCCAAGACCTCGTGTCAAAGGTATCCTATCATACTGCTTAAGCGCAAATTCAGGCAAGGTTTTACCTGTAACATCGGCGAAATAACGCATGGTTGAAACTATAAGATTATCTTCACCCAAAGGGATTATCTGTTTTGCACTTACACGAGGGTCCACAAGACATTCACTTGTAACGAGTGGCATTCCGTCAAGACCGTCAGCCTCTGTAAATACTTCAACCTCGTTATGAAGTCCGACAGCCAAACCGGCCGTATCAAAACACGGCCCCATATTGGCACTCGTAGCGGGTACTCTTATCTTAAACATTACTATTTCCTCTTATTTAAAAAGCTTAGAAAGCTCATTAAGATCAGGCTTAAACTTCTGGATCTGCATATTGTCATTAACAACAACACTTGTATCTTTAAGACCGTTACCTGTAAGAATACAAGCAATATCGAGCTGTCTGTCTTTTTCAAGTTTACCTTCTTTTACTTTCTTTATGAGACCTGCAATTGATGCACAGCTTGCTGGTTCAGCAAAGATGCCGTCTTCTGCTGCGAGAAGCTTCTGAGCTTCAAGTATCTCTTCGTCACTTACTTTATCTATAGAACCGTTACTTTCGTCTCTTGCTGCAGTTGCAAGCTTCCAGCTTGCGGGATTACCGATTCTGATTGCAGTAGCAATTGTTTCAGGATTGGGGAAAACTCTGTTTTCAACGATAGGAGCAGCGCCTTCAGCCTGGAAACCCGTCATTTTGGGAAGATTTGTAACTTCCTTATTTGCATAATATTCTTTAAAGCCCATCCAATACGCGGAGATATTACCTGCATTACCAACGGGAAGCATAAGATAATCAGGAGCTCTGCCAAGAGCATCGCAAATTTCAAATGCACCTGTTTTCTGACCCTGAAGCCTCCATGGGTTAATAGAGTTTACAAGTGTTACAGGCTGTGTTTTGGAAAGTTCAACGACCATATTGAGAGCATCGTCAAAGTTTCCGTCAATAGCAATAACCTCAGCACCGTAAATAATAGCCTGAGCAAGTTTTCCGAGAGCTATCTTCTTATCAGGAATAAGTACATAAGCCTTCATTCCCGCAACAGCTGCATATGCTGCGGCAGAAGCGGAAGTATTACCTGTTGAAGCACAAATAACAGCTTTTGAGCCAGCCTCATTTGCCTTCGTAACAGCCATTGTCATACCTCTGTCCTTAAAAGAACCTGTAGGGTTAAGACCTTCAAATTTAACATATACATTTGCATTTGTCAAACCGATAGCTTTGGGAAGATTTTTAAGTTTAAGAAAAAGTGTGTTACCTTCATTAAGTGTAACGATCTTACTTTTATCTTCTACGGGAAGATATTTACTGTATTTGTTTATCAAACCTTCGTACATTTTTTCATGCCTTCATTCTTTATAAAATTATATTATTTAAACCGAAAAGATCAGCTATAAGCTGTTGTTCTTCAACTTTATCTTTCGGTGTAATACTTCTCATTATGTTTCCCTTGGAAGAGATTCTGAAAACTTTACCGTCATAAGAATTCAATCCAACATTTGTTTTAAGAGCGATAATCGGTGCCTTATTAAAAGTAGAGTCAGGACTCTTTTCGCAGTAAAAAGATGGCTGGAGAAAATCCACGGAAAGCTGAACTTCATCGGTAAAGGAGTAAAGTTTTTTCCATTCTCCCAAAAGCTTTTTCTGCCAAAGGACCCAGCCTAAAAACGGCTCATTTTCAAAACGGTATTCTGCAAATCCATCGCTCTGAACCACATTTTCTACGATTCTCAAAGGAATACGGGGAGATTCAATTCCTATACCAACGTCACAAGCATATGCCCCATCGGAAAGCTGAACCTTAAGAACCCTGTGTCTTCTCATTGGTATATTGGGTTCATCAAGAAGAAATCTTGCCAAGTGATCTGTTACATCATAGTTCATGGAACGCAGAAGTGCTCCAAAAAGACCGTTTATTTCAAAGCAGTATCCACCGCGTTTATGGTTTACGATCTTATCGTAAAGAGCCTCGGTTGAAAGATCAAGAGGCAAACCCTGAATTATATCAAGATTCTCATAAGGAACCGACATATAATGAGCCTTATGTATAATTTTCAGAAGTTCCCCATCCGGCTCCCCAACGTTTGCCGCCACACCAATTCGCTGAAGATACTTATCAATATCAAAATCAAACATCTGTTATGTTCCTCCATATGGACACATGGATTTCAAAGGCGTGCCCACATTTCTGCAAATTTACATACACCAAAAAATTTCGGCAAAGTATGTACATGTTATTATATCATTTACTTTTTACAGTGTCAAGCAGAAAACCTCTTTTGTTATAAATATTTCATGAAGCAAAGCGGTGAAGAGTTCTAAAAATAGACAGCTTAAGATAATGAAAAAAAATCCTTAGTATTTTGTTGCAAAAATGTTGTTTTAAATTGTGGAACTTTGGTACTAATTGTGCTATAATAATTAAGATACTACCAATATGAATAGCCGTATACATAATTTTATTAACCAGAGGTAATCATATGCAAATCAAAAATAGAGTTTTTACAATCTTACTTTCCTTATGCCTGATATTCACACTCTGCACCCCCCTTTTGGCAGAAGAGCCGACAATAGAAGTTGATTTCAAAATGGCGGAAAAGCCTATGTACATATATGAAATGACTTCTACCGAAATCATAAACTTCTTCAAAACAGCAAAAGGCTCGGAGATTCTTGACCCATCACAGACAACAATGGAATTCGGAATGATGGTCATCGGAGATGACTATCAGTTAAGAGATATTACAGTCCTATCCTTTAAGATCACAGATATAAAATCTATAATTACAAATGATGAAGAAAAAGAGTTGGAAAAGCTGGAAGAAATGCTTTTCAATTCTGTAAAAGACAGCCTATCAAAAAGATCAATTTCTCCCAACATTTATGCATATGACTGTGATATAAAAACAGAAAAGATCAATGGAAAAACAGAAAATGCTTATTTCCATATGGCATTATATTTGGGCGACAAGATGACATCTTTTACGTCAGACGTTATAGCCAACTTTATAATACCCAAAATCAACGATTGGAAATCTCTTACAACTGCTGAACAGTTATTGATGCTGAACAGTTATATTTTAAACGGACAATTTAAATTTGACACAGAACTTAAAGAAAGAAAAAGTGTTGTAAGTTTCATTAAGGACGGGAAAGGCACAAGCGAAGATTATGCCGGCCTTGTAGGTTTATTCCTTGATGAAATGGGATTGGAAAACATCATCGTAAAAGGAACCTTAAAAAACAGTTCTGGCAAGAAAACAGACCATTCGTGGAATATGGTTAAAATTGACGGCAAATGGTATCACCTGGATATTTTCGCAAACGGTCCACTTGATGAAACAGGAAAACATATTGGAGTCTACGAATCATATATTCTCAAAGCAACTTCCGCAATTTCTCATACACATACAACAGACAAAGCATATGAGGAATATGCAAATGCCGCAAAAGAAAATTACAATCTATCCCCCGAAGAAGAAAATTTCAATCCCTCAAGACCAGGGCTTTCTGATCTTGACAGTGAGATGAATTATCTCTTGGACCTCCTCAATACAGGCTATGATATTTTGGAAAATCATGCCGCGGAATACTCATCGGAATCCATAAAGAATCTCACATCGATTTATACAGATTGCCGTGATATATACTTAAAAGAAAACGTAACAGTAAACGAGATACGCAGCGCACAAAAAATGCTGGATACAGTGCTCTCGTCCTTAACAAAAGCATCAGCTGTAAATAAAGAAGCGCTTTTCTATAACCTTGGCAAAGCATATGAAATGCTTTATTATCCGACAGTAAGCATCCTCTACCCTGCTGAGGAACTGTTAGCCTTAGAAGAAATATACAACAATGCGGCTTTGGTTTATCAAAATGAAAATGCGACACAAAACCAAGTTGACAGTGCAAATTGGACATTGAGAAGTAAGGTAGCGGAGATAAAAGCATTACTGGAGCCGGAAGAGCCTGTTCAACCCGTTGACCCCGAGAAGCCTGAAGATCCGGAATCCCCCGAAGAGCCGGACAATCCTGAAGCCCCTGTGGAGCCCGTAGACCCGGAGCAGCCCTCAGATCCGGATATTCCAACAAACCCAGATCCTATAGACCCGGATAATCCAGACGAACCAAGCGAACCTATAATACCTGATACTCCTGTTCCTCCTGTAGATCCAAGTCAACCTGATGACCCTGCTGACCCCAACGTGCCTGCAGACCCTGAAGATCCTGCTGATGAAAATAAAATCCCAACAGATATCCTTATTTATGGACTTTTAGCCATCGTAGCTGCAGGTGGAATCATCTTCCTTATTATTGACGGAATATTAAAACGCAAGTCAAATAAGAAAAATGAAACAATAAAACAGCACAGTTCAGAAGACAAAGAAAAACTTTCAACAAATATTGATACTGCTCCTGCTGAAAAAACACTTGATGAAACCGAATTCGAAAATAAAAAAGAAGATACAGAACCTTCGCCCATTGAAGATGCTACGGAAAACTCAACAGAAACAGTCCCTATGATTGTTGAAGAAGCTGTCGAAGTACAGTCGATCGAGGATCCCACAGAAACTTCAAAAGAAACAGAACTTGACGACAAAAACGAGGCAAAGCCTTCACCTGTTGAAACTCCGGAAAGAGAAGATATTGAAGTAATCGCAGTTGAAAGAGTTTGTCCAATAATAACCAATTCCGATGATTCCATTGAGAATTTCAAAATATCAGCTGTAATCCCTGAAGAAATTCAGAACAACATAGATGTTGAGGATATTAAAATATCTCAGGATGATACAATGATAAAAGCATATAACAACATCATAGCAAATGAAAAAACAGCAAAAAACAACACTGTATCCTCAATTGAGGAACCACATAAAAAAACAAACCTAAAAACAGAGAAAGAAACTCCGGAAATGGAGCCTAAAAGCGAAGAACAAAAAACGGAATCCCAACTAAAAGAAGAGATTACGGAAAACCAAAAAACAGTAACTGAAATTTTAAAACAGATAAAAAAAGAAAAGGAGATAAAAAATCATGAAAAAAAGTAAATTAATGGGTGAATTCAAAAAATTCATAACAAAAGGAAACGTAGCGGATATGGCGGTCGGTATAATCATCGGTGGCGCTTTCCAGAAAATCGTTACTTCATTTGTAAATGACCTTGTAATGCCCATCGTAGGAATGTTCACAGGTGGCGTAAACTTCAACGACCAGTTTGCAATACTCAGACTTCCGGAAGGCGTTGAGGCGGCTCAGGTAACATCTCTTGATGTTGCAAAAGAACTCGGTGTTACAACTTTGAATTACGGTCCATTCATTACTATCGTACTCGACTTCTTTATTATCGCACTCACAGTATTCTTACTTATAAAAGGTATCAACAAAGTTAAAGAATCTGCTGAAAAGCTTAAGAAAGAAGAAGAGGCAGCACCTGCAGCTCCCGCAGCACCTACAACAAAGAAATGTCCTTACTGCTGCACAGAAATCGCAATTGAAGCTACAAGATGTCCTCATTGTACTTCTGAACTGGAAAAATAAAATATCCAATTTAAAACAAAAACTAAAAAAATCAGAGAGTCTTTTCAAAGGAAAAGACTCTCTCCTTTTATTTATCCCAAGCGGTAATTAATGACAATTCGTTGTCAAAAAAGAAACGTTTGAAACTTCAAATCGAAATAAACGCCTTAAAAAGGTCTTAACCCTTGACAAAACAGCTTTTTTATGGTAGAATGACTCAAAGTGTACAGTTTGAATATGTTATCATAAAGGTAAGGCTCCAACATCGGAGCATAGTCCCTTTTCAGCCGAAGAATAAAAATGGCCGCCAATGGCGGATTGACATAGATAAAGAATCTTTTCCGAATGTCAGAATCGGAATAAGATTTCGCAAAAACCGTTTTTAAAAATAACGGAACTAACGGCAAAAATTTCAAACACTTACATATTTTTACTTTTGCCGTGTAAAATAGTGAGGGACCATTCTCAAAATAAGAAGCTTGGACAGCATCTCACTCAACTGTCTTTCAACCTCAACCAAATTTCGTGCTTCTTTTGAGAATATTTCCACATAAAATATTCCGGTGGTGCAGAATGAACAAAAAACATAAAAAACGAAGTCGTGACTCTAAAGTTTTCGGTCGTGTTTCAATTATTGCTACATTAGTTATCGTTACACTATCGTTATTTTTCTTATACGATATAGTTCTGATAGCAATGGCAGATGATAATCCAGAGATTCCTGTTAGCTCAGAAAAAAATGAGCCGACTGTTCCGGATAAGATTGAACCTGAACCGATAATTGCAGAAGAACCGATAAAGATGTACATTTCGGATAAAACCGTATATCTGGCACATCTCAGAGCTGACGGAAAAAGCTATACATTCCCCTTCAGGATAGATGAAGAGGCAACCGTTCAAACTCTTTTGGATAAAGCCGGCATTAAAGTTTCGGAAAACGATTACATCAATCTTTATGAAGTCACAACCCCTCTTTTTGAGGACATTTACGTTGAAATAGGCAGAATAACCTATGAAGAAGTAACTGAAACCATAGCTATTCCTTACAGCACAAAATACGTAGATATCATTTATTCTGTTTGGGCAGAAAAAAATATCTGGCAAGGAAATCCTTATTGGGACAAAAACAAACCGAAAGATGTAAAAGGTGTGGATGGTACAAAGACTATTACAAAACGCATCAAATACGTTAACGGCAGAGAGGATACAGTGACGGTACTCAGTGAAAAAATCACAAAAAAACCAACCACAGCTGTAATACACAGAGACGTTTCACATTTGCTCGATTTAGGGGACGGAGCTCCAACTCAATATATTGCGGCATTAGATGTCGAGCTTACCGCATATGCCCATGAAGAAATAGGCGGTCAAATAACATGGACAGAAGAGCCTACCCAAGTAGGATATGTTGCTGTAGACAGAAATGTAATTCCTATGCATTCTTATTTGTATATAGTCACAGATGATGGCTTTGTATACGGTTACTCTTATGCAAAAGATACAGGCGGAGCGATTAAAGGAAATAAAATCGATTTATTCCTGCCATCAATGACAGATATGAATAATTTTGGAAAGGTCAAAGGAACAGCTTATATTATTACCTATGGCGCTGAATAAGAAATAACTTATTAAATGCGGAATTGAGATGCAGAATTAAATTATTCGGCATTTCAGTTCCGTTTTTACTATTAAAAATTTTTTTTATTTTAATATAACGGAGGAAAACACAATGAAAATAGGCTTACAGGCATACACCGTAAGAGATGCCGCAGAAATCGATTTTAAAGGAACAATGGCAAAAGTAAAAGAAATGGGATATGACGGGGTTGAACTTGCAGGTCTTCACGGAAAGACTTTTGCAGAAGTAGATTCCATAATGAAAGAGCTGGGCCTTATAGTTGAATCAGCCCATGTTCCCTATCAGGAACTTATTGCAGATCCCAAAACAACAATTGCAAATTATAAATCTCTCGGTTGCAAATATATAACTATTCCTTACATGGTTGACGAACACAGACCCGGAAAACCCGGATTCAACGAAGTTGTTGAAAACATAAGAATGATCGGTGAAGAATGTAAAAATCAGGGCGTAATTCTTCTTTACCACAACCATGACTTTGAATTTGTTCGTGTAGAAAACGGTCAGTACGGTCTTGATTATCTCTATTCTGAAATTCCCGCAGACCTTCTTCAAACAGAACTTGATACATGTTGGGTAAATGTAGCAGGTGAAAATCCCACAGAATATATCAAAAAATATTCAGGCAGATGCCCCATCGTTCATCTTAAAGACTTCGTAGGCGGCAAAGCTGAAAACATGTACGAACTTATCGGAATAGAATCCGAAAAGACAGAGAAAAAATCAGAATTTGCTTTCAGACCGGTTGGTCAGGGCGTACAGGATTTCAAGTCTATTACAGCCGCTGCAGTTGAATGCGGCGCAGAATGGATGATCGTTGAACAAGACAATACATACGAAATTTCTTCTGTTGAGGCTGCTAAAATGAGCAGAGAATATCTTAAATCTATCGGATTTTAATTATATAAATCTATTTACAGGGAGAGAGTTCTTTTCGATAAAAGGAAATCTCTCCCGAAAACTTCAATATCAGCTAACGGGAAGAATATGAGAGATAGTATAGTCTTGACAACTCCCCGAAAATATGATATAATGAATGAAAAAACAATACCATTATTATATGCAAAAATGTTCTGCGGAAAGAAGGATTTACAATGAGAAAACTTAATAAAAAACTGATTGCAAGTATCCTGCTTTCCACAGCGATCTGTGGCTTGACATGTTCCTGTTCTAATACCGAAAATAATGATACAAATCTGGAAAGAACTGTTTTTATCGGTTTACTTGAAGAAGTCCAAACATTGGAAATTTCCGAAGACATAAAGCAGAAAATAAATGAACTTGCAGCTGTTGCATTAAATGAAAAAGCATCTATATCGGAAATTTTAGACGCAATTTCCGCGCTCAATGGAATTAAAAGTGATTTTCTTGATGCACCTCTTGTATTTGTTGATTCAGCCCTTAAATCCAAAGTCTGCATCTCTTTGGGAAAAAGTGAAAATGCAGTAATCACGGTAAAAGATGTTCTTAATATTAAGTCATTGGATCTTTCTTACACAGAAGAAGATAAAGATTCTGGAAAAGCTATGATTCATTATATTTCAGATCTCAGAAAATTTCCGATGCTTCAGGAACTCAATCTTGACGGAAACGACCTTTATTCTCTTGATGGCGTAGAAAAATTGACATCATTGACAGAGTTAAGTCTTTCCGGATGTTTTACGGGGAATTCCGATGTCGATATAACTCCGCTAACATCGGCTGGAAATATTGAAAAATTAGACCTATCCTACAATAATATTACGAGTATTGCTCCCCTTTCAACTCTAAGAAAATTAAACTCATTGGACGTTTCGGGGGTTAAAGCTCAGGACCTTTTTGTAATTGCAGGATTTTCCGACCTAACAGAATTAGGCCTCGGGGATTTGACTATAAATGCCAATATTTTATCCGTATTAACAAATCTTACTTATCTGGATATTTCAAATACTGTGTTTGATACTACTCCAAACTTAGCATCACTTACAGAGCTCCGAACTTTGATAGCAAACGGGCAGAATTTTGATATCACAACATCAATTTCAGGTCTTTCAAAACTCAAATCGCTTATTCTTTCGGATTGTAATATAACTTCCGCTGAATTTTTGAAAAATCTTGCTGAAATAGAATATCTTGATATTTCAAAAAATAATATTACAGACGCCTCGCCAATTTACAGTCTCAATAATCTTTTAAAACTAAATCTTTCCCAAAACAATATCAAAAGATTTTCAACTGCAGGACTTTCAAATCTTCTGACATTCAACATTTCAGATAATAGCCTCGAAGAGCTTCATCTTTTAGGCTCTCACAACTCAATAATAAAGCTAAATGTATCCAATAACAATCTTGTTTCAGTAAAAGCCGAGAATATGTCTGGTTTAACAGAACTAGATATTTCAAACAATCCAATTACAGATGGAAATTTCCTCTCGGAATTCTATGAGATAAAAAAGATAAATGCAGATAATACAAAATTCATATCACTTAATCTTTCTCACTGCAAAAAACTTCAGACACTGTCTCTTAAGAATGTACCGCTGGAATCAACCGTCGGTCTTTTGGGACTCACCTCCTTACAAACATTGAATCTTTATGGTACAAATATTGCAGACATAACTGCTTTTTCTCAAATGTCCCTACTTAAGAGCTTGACTGTAACATTAAAAAATGTAACAGATTACACAGACTTTGAAGGTTTAACTGCCATTGAAAATATAAGAATTTACCGAATGAATAACGCGGATTGGTCTTCATTTAACAAAATGCAGACGTTGAGATCTATATACATAGAAAACTCAGTTATAAAAGAACCTGCAATAAGCAATTTACCTTTGCTTGAAGAACTTTCAATAATTGATTGCCCTTACAACTCAAGCACGTCCGGAATAGCAGAACTCCCAAATCTCAAAAAGCTGACTATCGACGGCTCAGATATAGCATCACCCACAATACGGGATCTTCCGTCATTGGAAACTCTGATTCTTACTAACAGCGATGTTGAATATCCTGAAAAAATAGCAGATCTGCCTCAGTTAAAATATTTGGATCTTTCAGGAAATGACCTTGAAGCTTTGGTATTCTCGGCATTACCTGCTTTGGAATATCTGGATGTGTCAAACTGCAGAGTAGTTACGATCAAAGACCTTAATGCAGAAATGGGTTACGGAACACTAATTCTTTCAAATAATTACATATCAGATATTTCAGTTCTGGATA
>JAZSMD010000030.1:0-34857 GCA_045535665.1 Eubacteriales bacterium | reverse complement strand
AACAGCCATATCGAATCCACCGTTTTTCGATACTCTGTGAGCATTTCGAGTACAGGCGGAGCATCTCGCGCGAGGCTTCGGGAATGAGCCCCTGCCCCCAAAATGGTTTTCCTATCCAATAACCAAGTTCGTATTCATCGTCCTGCTCGGCGAGGTCATTGCGATGAAAACCGATGCTGCCGATAGGCTTGCCACTCTCTTTTAAACAGACGGCATACGTTTCGGGAGCTGACAGTACTGTGCGGATGATTTCGAGGCTGTTTTCCACGCTCGTATGAGGTGGCCATCCTGCAGGTGGTCCTATATCGGGGTCACTTGCGTATATGTATAGATCCGGTGCATCATCATCGCACCACGGGCGAATAATGAGGCGTTCTGTTTCAAGTATCATGTTTTTTCTCCATATAATACCACTCGTGCATCGCCGCGACTGTTGCAACGGTGCATACGATGGGCAAGGTGTACGTTAGGTCAACAAAGCTTATCGTCGTAAGCAGAAGGAACAGTAATAGTCCCGTTATCTTATTCAGAACGGTATGAGGGGATATGAGTTTTTTCGTGCGACTGAATCCCCAAACCATGTTTCCAAACTTGATCATGGCGATAATACCGATCCATATCCACAGCCATACTGGGATATGAAGATGCGGCACGAATTTGATAAAAGCCACGGTCATAAACACGAAATCTGAGACCGTATCCAGCTTTGCGCCTAATTCACTTGCACTGTTTGTCCTTCTTGCCACAGTGCCGTCTATCATATCACTGAGTCCGCACAGCAGATAGAGCGCGTAAAACCACGCCGATGTCAGAGGTATCAATAGGAGAGGCAGACTCAATACCATGCGAGAGCCCGTGATGATGTTTGCGATGTGTTTTTTCATAAATCAGTTACAGTTAAAGGTTGATTAACCTTTTTATTTTACGATCTCGCCCTTCCAATCAAGGATCCCGCCAAATTCAACGATATTCGTATAGCCAAGCTTCACCAGCTTCTCAGCCGCCTCTTTACTGCGTCGGCCGCTGCGGCAGTACACAAGAATGAGCTGGTTCTTATCGGGCAGTTCGGGAATCTCGTCCGTACCGATGGACTCGTTTGGCACGTTGATCGCATTTGGGATATGCCCTGCGGCGAACTCATCGGGACGGCGCACGTCGAGAATGATATAGCCCGTCTCCTGTGCCATCATGGTCACCGCCTCGTCCATACTGATCTGGCGGTAGGTGTTGGCTTGACTATTACTTGTCGCGGCGCATCCGGTAAACATCAGCGCGGATAATAATATCGGTATCAGTTTTTTCATGATCTATCTCCTTATGTGCTATAGCATATTATCGTTCATATGATTATTATACCCTGAATTTTTACAGCTTAAATATGCAAAATTTTTCTCAATCGTGTTTTTCCGCCATTTTATCTAAACAGCCTTTTAAAATTGAACCTTAAACTTCAGACATTTTTGTTTGAAGTTTAAGGTAATTCAATTTTCAACACTATGTTAAACAAGATTAATTACTAAAAGCCCAATATCTGAGTAATAAAGGCTGCAGCGGCAGCACCTACAGCAACGACAAGAAGACTACGATTGAAGAATGCAAGTATCAAAGCAGCAGCACAACCGATAACGGCACTCAGGGTTGATCCCGTGCTTGAAAACACCGCAGGGAAAGTCATTGCGGTCAATACCGCATACGGCACGTAATACAAAAAGGATTGCAGCCAGACGTTTTCTATTTTTTTGCGAAAAAACACCATGGGAATCATGCGGATGAGATATGTAACACCTGCCATTACAGCAATTCCCGTTAAAATATAACTAATCTCCATTGTCTTCTGCCTCCTCATCTTTCTTTTTTATGGTAATTATTGGGAAAAGTGTTGCCGCAAGAGCGCTTACCGCAACGGTAATGATTATTGTTGCCCAACCACCCGATATTTCCGACAAAAAAGGCAAGTAACTAAATGCAAAGCTTAATACTATTGCAAAAATAACAGTCCACATGACATTACGCTGTCTTTTCGCAGGAGGAATAACTATGGCAATAAACATTCCGTAAAGAGCTATTCCCATTGAGCTTGAAAGGACTTCGGGCATTACAGATGTGGCTATTGCACCTGTTACCGTACCTCCAACCCAACCAAGATATGACGTGATTATCAGACCTGCCATATATGTAGCACTGAGAGCCTTTTTCCTTTGAACTGAAACGGCAAACACCTCATCGGTTATTCCGAAGGAGACAGCAAGTCTTTTAAAAATATTCATTTTGGAATCCGCTTTTTGAGATACGGACAAGGACATTAAAAAATATCTGATGTTTATTATAAACATTGTGAATGCAAGCTCAACCATTGACCCGAAAGCCAATAGCTGATTAACTCCGGCAAATTGCCCCGCACTTGTGAGGTTTGTCATTGATATAAGTATTGTTGCCCACACAGGCATACCTGAAAGAACCGCTGTCAGACCAAATGCCATAGATACGGAAAAATAACCGAGGCAAATAGGGATACCGTCTTTTACTCCGTCAAAAAATTCTTGTTTTTTCATAATTATGACCATGCCTTTCTTTATTATATAGCGTTTTGGCGGTATGCCGCAAGGCATATCTGAGCCATTCTTGACGGCTCAGAAGCCACAAAAGGCTGAGTTTGAAAATTTATTTTCAAACTTTTCACTTTCTTACTGTTTTTCTACGCAAAAATACAGGTGAATCCTTGCGCATTACTTTATCAAGCATATAGATAGTTCCCGAAATAAGCTGAAACACTATAGCCAAACCAAAAAGAAGGCCTGTGGGAATAACTGCCGCAACAGTCGTTGCAATAAGAGTTCCTCCGCTTTGCAGGACCATTCGCCAAGCATTGTAAGGACCTGCTATCTCCACGGGAACAACACGGAAAAGTGCTGTTGGAACTGCATAATCCACAATGGTTCTGCCGAAAAGAACTACACCTGCCACCGCAAGGAATACAACCTTATTTCCTGTAAGCATAAGCGGTAAAAGTAAATACGTCAGACTTCCGCAGAATGTTAAAACTCTTGGATTTATGTATACGGACAGTGTTCCAAAAACTATGCCTGCCGCAAATCCCGAAACAGAAGTTACCGAAACAAGTGTTGCCGCAACCGTTTCATCAAAGCCAAGGTCAAAAGAAACAATAGCAAGAACCCCTAAAGCCCCCGACGCAAAACCTCGCAAAAGATTTGCAACAAAGAGTCTTGAAAATGTGGGATGGAAAAAGACATCCTTCAAGGGTATGGTTTTGGCATCTTTTTTGGTAAGCTGAACCTCTTCCATATTGAGAATTGACTTCTGACAGAGCATAACAACAGCCGCTATCATAACAAAAATAAAAGAAAGTATAAATGCAAAAATCATGAGCTTTGAATAAGGTATTTTTGTTGAAAGAGTGGCAATCAGGGCACTTACACCGAGACTTATTGCCGAACCGATAACCCCCGAAATCGCCCCTACGACACCGTAATCTTCGGGTCTGTAGATGAAATACGGAAGTTTATATTCACATACCACATGGAGTCCCACAGTTATCATCTGAACAACGCCCACCGCAAGAAGCATGAAAAATGGGATCATTGAGCCTGTTTCTTCAAATTTAAAGAAGCAGAAAGGCACATACAGCAAAAACAGTACACCCATGGGGAAATTCAAAAAAGCAGTACGCTTGATTATATTTCCCTTGTCCGCCCAGTTTGAGCCCAAAATTATGGTTGCAATATTTGCCACCTGCAATATGGTGGTGTGAATATAGTTTAACTGACTGCTGAATCCGAGGGATTCTATAAAAGTTTGTATCAGAGTTCCGCTTGCACAGAGCAAAGCAGCAGTTTTCAAAGCGGAAAAGATAATACTTCTGATCTTGTTATTCCTGATAACATCCATGTTCATGACCATTCCTGTCTTATGTTACAGATTATAAAGTTTACTGAATTTTTCCTCAAGGTATTCAACGTAGTATTTCGCGTCAAACTCTCCTCCGCAAGCATTTTTCACTATCTCTGCAGGATCTTTGAGGCAGCCGTATTTATGAACGTTTTCTTTGAGCCATGCAGTCACGGGAGAAATATCGCCTTTTGATACTGCCTCCCATACATTTATTTCATTCTTCATTTTGCGGAGCATCTGCACACCGTAAGCACTTCCCAATGCGTATGAGGGGAAATACCCGAAAGAACCGCCTGACCAATGTGAATCCTGCAAGCAGCCGCGTGTGTCGTCGGGAACGTCAATACCGAGATATTCCTTATAAAGTCTGTTCCATTCAGCAGGAATATCCTTAACTTCAAGAGTGCCTCCTATAAGCTGTTTTTCAATTTCATAGCGAATCATTACATGGAAGGAGTAAGTAAGCTCATCTGATTCCGTTCTTATGAGTGAAGGCTGTGCTTTATTTATTGCACGGTAGAACATATCCTCGTCAACGCCCTCAAGCTGTTCTGGGAAAAATTCCTTGACTTTGGGGAAGATAGCCTTTGTGAAAGCTTCCGATCTTCCGATAATATTTTCATAAAAACGGCTTTGACTTTCATGAACACCCATTGAAACACCACCGCTGAGGCAGTTGTAGTCGTAAGCAGGGTCTACATTAAGCTCATAAAGTGCATGACCGCCCTCGTGAATTACTGAATAAAGAGAGTCTGCAAGACTGTTTTCAGCATAATTTGTGGTAATTCTTACATCCTGACTGCTGAAATTCAATGTAAAGGGATGTTCTGTTTCGCCAATTGTACAATGGTTTCTGTCAAGCCCCATGACTTCCATGATATAATCGGAGAATTTACGCTGAACCTCAACAGGATATTTTTTGTAAAGGAAACTGTCGTCAATCTGAGGCTTTTCGCTGATCTTCTTTATAAGAGGCACAAGCTTTGAACGGACTTTACCGAAGAAATCGTCAAGATATTCCATATCTACGCCTCTTTCGTATTCGTTAAGAAGAGCGTCATAAGGCTTTTTACTGCTGTCATAGTATCCTGCGAACTTGATATTGAATTTTACAAGCTTTTCAAGTATGGGACGGAAAAGCTCAAAATCGTTAGTTTCTTTTGCTCTGTGCCATACGTCGTTTGCCTCATTTGTAAGCTGTGCGTATTCCATATACTCATTCATGGGTATCTTGGAAAGTTGAGCATAGCTTCTGTCAAGAAGCTCAACCTGACGAGCTGTAACTTCATCAAGTTCAACTTTATTTTCCTTAAGGAAGGAAATGAGTTCCCCAACTTCAGGTGCGGCAAAAAGCTTATGTTCTTCCCCTGCAAGGATTCCAAGAGCAACGCCTCTGCCTGCAGAAGTATCCTTGGGTGCAACTGTAACACCGTCAAGGTAAAGTGCAGAGCTTGCTGTTCTGTATGCATACATTTTTGTTTGTAATTCTGTAAGTTTTTCAACAGCTTCTTTGATTTTCACGTTATTGTCCCCCATAAGTTTTACTGTTTTCAGTTCTCTGCCGAGTTTTTCAAGTATTTTTCCAAAAACATCGGCTGTTTTTATTTTAAGGCTTGAAGTATTTACGCAAGGATGCATACCTATCCATTCACCCTTGAGAAGATCCTCATCAACCAAAAGCTTTACTTTTTTGCCATGATCGTTCATCAATCCGAGAAAGCTTACAGAGCCCGGCTCAACATCAAGATATTTCAGCATATCTTCCTCTCCTGCAAATGAAAGCCTTGAGCTTCCTATCTGTGCGGAAAGGTCCTTTGTTTTAAAGGGCTTGTCCCCGGGCATAAGCAAAAGATAAAACTCCGTTTTCTGTCTGTTGCAAAGAAATAAATTTTTACATATTGTAGCTTCAAGAGCCTTGTCTATGGCTTCGCAAGCCTCCATTGTAAATGCCGCTTCGTGGTCTATTCGCCAATATTCTATTTGTAATTCATCCAAAAAATCATAAACTCTTACCTCTCTGTCAAGACGTCTTTCTCTTGTACGAGGTCTGCCCAGCTGTAAATTTGTCATTATAATATACCCCTCAAATACTTTTATTTTCTATTTTTTTGAATGTTATCAAAAGTGTTACCACCGCAATTACCGAAAGGATCAATTCAGCAACGAAAGCCGCATATGCAAGCCCGTAAAGAGGCCATACCCAATTAAGAATATATAATGCGGGAATTTCCAATACAACCTTACGCATAATTGCAAATATAAGTGCTTTTTTACCCATGCCGCAAGCCTGAAACACACCGACTGCAAGAAAATCCAAACATAGAAAAGGCAAAGAAAAGCATTGTCCTTTCAAGAAATCGGCACCATAACTTACAACCTCCGTATTTTCCATAAAAAGCCCTATAAGGCTTCCTGAAGTAAAATAAAACACCGCAGACATCAAAGCAAGGAATGACAGAGATATCGTTGCAGAGAATTTTAAGGTCTGCTTCATTCTGAGGGTATTGTGCTGGGCATAATTATAGCCTATAAGAGGCATAATACCCTGGGAAACCCCCATTGCAATATACATCGGTATCATGTTTATCTTGTGAGCAATTCCCATTGCAGCAACTGCGTTTTCATTAAATTCAGCCGTGAAGTTATTAAGAATAGTCATACCCGTAACATTCAGCAGATTTTGTATGGAAGCAGGTATTCCAACAGCAAAAATACCGAAAACAACATCCTTTTTGAATGAAAAATATTTGGGTGAAACACTCACATATGTATTTTTACGTTTTATAAATGTAAGCATGAAAAAATACAAGCAGGCAAAGCAGTTTGATATAAGAGTTGCAAGTCCCGCTCCTGAAGCACCCATATTCAGTCCCCAAGGTAAAATAAATATCGGGTCAAGTATTATATTTAAAATACAGCCGCTCATGGTTCCGATACTTGCATGAAGAGCAGACCCCTCAGCACGCACCATTTGAGCCATTACTACATTTAATATGGCAGGAATAGCACCGAATGTAGTTGTCCATAACAGATAATCCGCTGTGGCTTTTACAGTATCAGGCTTCGCACCCAGAACTGTAAGAAGCTGATTTTGAAAAACAGTATAAAACAGAGAAAACAAGAATCCGCAAAAAACAGCACAATATATACCAAAAGCAGAGCTTCTGCGGACAGTTTCGTAATCCTTTCGACCCAAGGCACGGCTCATCATACTGGAGCTTCCCACTCCGAAAAGATTATTTACAGCATTAAACGCCAATAAAACAGGAGCGGCCAAGGTCACTCCCGCGTTCTGAATGGGGTCATCAAGCATTCCCACAAAATAGGTGTCTGCCAGATTGTAAATAACCATAACAAGAGAACTGATTATCATCGGTACAGCCAAAGTAAAAACAGCCTTTGGTACGGGAGTCCTTTCAAACAATTCGGATTTCTTCAAATCTTCCAATACACTTAACCCCTTTACATATATATAATTTTACTTCATGATAAGTATATCACAAAATTCTGCTGTAGTCAACATAAAAAAAGGTAAAAGTACAAAAAAATCGAGTGAGTATTTATAGCAACCCACCCAAATTGATAATTTTAAGACCTTGTTTCTTTGCATATTCATATGTCAACCCCGAACCGCCAAACAGATTGTTCACAAAACAAACAGCATAAGCGGAATTTCTGACCATATAACGGTTACGCCTGATTATTTTTGCACGGAAAGGAGCAGTTACCGCATCTTCGGGATAAATAGTTCCGTCAAAAATTTCAGGTGCAAAAACATTGAAGTTCAAATAAGGAATAACCAGTATATTTTCAATTTCGGAAAATTCTTTTTTCAGCTCCCAAACAGCTCTTGCGCTTATCATGTCAAAGTGTCCACAGCCACCCGAAAGAAAAGTGTTAACACCGTTTTCCGCAAGCTCACGAATTACGGGATAGATATCATTCACTTCTATACCGTGACATACCCGGTGTCCGATAAATAACGCTGTTTTATTTACTTCCATAACATATTTCCACCTATTTATTAGTTTACAATATATATTATTATAAACTAATAGTTAATATTTGTCAATACTTATTATATAATACAAATACATCTATTACTTTAAATATTTTATACTATATATAGATACAGTAATATAGTAGGATGTATATATGGAAAAATTAAATTTAACAGAAATAGGCGAAAGACTCAGAATAAGAAGAACACAGTTAAAACTGACTCAACAACAAATATGCAGTAAAATTGATACCACACAAACTCATTACAGTAATATTGAAAACGGAAAAACAGGACTGTCTTTGGAAATGCTTCTTAAGATATGTGAAATCCTTGATGTTTCCACAGACTATGTACTGTTGGGAAAAGTTTCAAACAGTAACGAGTCAATGCTTGTTCAGTATTATAACAAATTGACGGAAAAGCAAAAGCATTATATCACTCAGCATATAAAGCTTTTCTACGAGGAAAATCTCAAATAAAACGAATAAAAACAGCCGAAACGGAATTCGTGAAAAGTTCCGCTTCGACTGTTGACAAACCAAAAAAAATATGATATAATAATACTGTAAAAAGGAGCTATCGGTAACGGTCGCTTCCAAGTTATTTGTTAAAAAAGATAACCGACAACATTTGGGAACGTGGGCGGTTATCTTTTTTTATCATTTTTAGAATTGTCACATACTATACCGATTAAAGCAATCAGCATTGTGATAAAAGCAAAAAGCTCTATCCATGTTATGTACATATCTACCACCTCCCTCATATTGAGGAAGGGAAAAAAGATTTTCAACTTCCTCAAAAAAAGGAAGCGACCGCCACCGTTTGATAGCTCGACTAACATTATACTTTAGAACAACGAAAAAGTCAAGTAAATAAATTTGAAAAAACAGCAGAAACAGAAGCAAAGAATTCCGTTTCTGCTGTTTTTGCCTTAAATGTTTCGATTTGAAACTGTTTCTTTAATTTACCGGATAAAATGTTATCCAAGCGCAACCGTCACCGCATTTCAGTTTGAATTCATTTCCCATTGGGTCATATGCGGTGGAGCTGTATACTTCCCCATCTACTGAGAAATCAAGGCTTTTCAATAAATCAAGGTAATTCTGCCAAACATCGTAATATGAAAGACTGTCGTCGGCATTTGCCTTTGAGGTGAAAAGCTCATAGACATTTGAATCTTTCATAGTACCTTCCCACCCCTCAAAAGGAGGCTGGGGAATAAGCTTTTCGTAATCATTGGACGCCCATGTCGTATCAAAAACAGATTCGTCGGAAGACTCATTTTCCTCAGGCGTTTCTTCCGCAATATCATCTTTGACAAACATCATAAGCCCGTTGCCGTCATACATAACTTCCACAAATTTCCCATCGGAATTTTCAGCAAAGAAGTTGTAACCTGGACGGTCTTCTGTAAAGCCTTTCAATACTTCGGATTTAACATTGATATTATAGCCTGCCTGCTGCAATATATTGCAATAATTTACGACATCATCAACAGATCCTGCAAGAACTTCATCGGAGCTTGAAGAGTTTATAATGAAAGAACCGTCTCTTAATACAACATTCACGGGATACGGAGGCTGAGGTACGGACATTTCATAGCCGTTTCCTGCCCATAAATGGTCAAACTCAAAAACTGAGGGCTCTTCGATAACATCCTCCGAAACTTCGGGCTCTTCGGGGTTAATTTCGGAGCTGTCGGGCTGTTCAGGCTCATCTTCAGGAATATCGGGCATTTCTGTGGGCTGTTCATCGGAAACAGAAGGCTCGGGATTTTCGGGTGTTTCTTCGGGAACCTCCGAGATAATATCATCTTTATTTCCGTCAACCTCATTATTTTCGGGCTGAACGTCATTTCCGCAGGCAGTCATTGAAATTATCAGAGCTGCTGCAAGTGCAATCTTCAAAAAATTCTTCATATAATGTATCTCCTTTTTAATTAAATAAACAGCATGACCGCAAGAACTCCCGTTCCCATGGCTATCAATGGTATTCTGAAAGTAAAAATCGGCTTGCCTTTATGTTTTTTGGCAATATAATTGGGGAGCTCATACCCCAATGTCAGGATAAAGTATGCTGCCGTTACATAAATAAGTGCATATAACGGGGAACAGTACGATCCGAGTAAAGAAAATATCAGCAACGACATTATTTCAAGAGGTCTGTTATCTGATTTTCTCAAAATAAATCTCGGTATAAAAACTATGGCAAACACTAAAGCAAAACTAAAAATTATGGAAAGTCCATAGGAAAATCCATGAAAAATACAATAATAAATTATTCGGACTAAAACACAAAGTCCCATAAGAAAAACCGCTACAGGAGGTGAAAATCCGTTTTTCAGCTCGCAAAACAATGCCACAAAAAGAGGGGGAACAAGTGCTATAAGGGTAAAATCAAAGGAATCGTTTGTAATAAGATAGTAAAAAAGACAGGCTGTTGTCAGTCCAAAGCCTAAGATAACAAGATAATTCCAAAACTTTTCTATTGGCTTAAGAGTTGCATCCTCTTCCAAAGAAAGTAATTCCTTTTCACAAAGCTTGTTGTAAAGAAATGCGGAAGAGAAGAAAACAAGCCCCAACGGGAGTATTATGAGCAACGCAAAAACCACGTCGTAAACAGCAGGTAAAGGCATAGAACTCACCATTTTTTATATTTTATAAAGTAGATTATATCATAAAACATCTCCCAAGTCAATACTCTACACAAAATTACCGAAATTATGGGTTTGAAATGTGAAATTTAAAGAACATTTCGCTTTAGTACAAAGAAAACTCTTGCAAAATTTCCGCTATGGGTGTATAATATATAGTGATATATTATTATGAATATCAAATTTTTATATATAGGTGATGTAAATGCACAGCAACATCCTTTCAACCATCGGAAACACTCCAATGGTAAAGATAAATAATCTCTTAAACAAACCGGGCGTTGAAATATTCGCAAAGCTTGAAGGCTTCAACCCTACGGGAAGTATCAAAGACAGAATCGCCCTTAAAATGATAGAACAGGCTGAGGCGGAAGGAAAACTCCAAAAAGGTAAAACTATTATTGAAGCTACCTCAGGAAATACAGGTATTGCACTTGCAATGATAGGCAGAGTTAAAGGCTACCATGTAGAAATAGTAATGAGCAGTGCGGTCTCCATTGAAAGACAGAAAATGATAAAAGCATTCGGGGGAAATGTTGTTCTGACAGATGCAACAAAGGGTACAGACGGAGCTATAATCGAATGTAAAAAACGTGTTGCTGAAAACCCCGATAAATATTTCAATCCTGACCAGTTCTCCAACGTTTACAATAAACTTGCACACTACAAAACAACTGCGGAAGAGATCTGGAGACAGGCAGACGGAAATATCACTCACTTCGTTTCTGCTCTGGGAACTTCAGGAACTATTATGGGTATCGGTATGGGTCTGAAAGAAAACGATCCCAGAATCAAGGTAGTTGAAGCACAGCCCGTAAAAGGACACTATATCCAGGGTCTCAAAAACATGGAAGAAGCTATTGTACCTTCCATTTATGACCCCAGCTTTATTGATGAACATATCATGATAGACACAGAAGAAGCCTTTGCTGTTTGCCGAAGAATAGTAAGCGAAGAAGGAATATTTGTGGGAATGTCAAGCGGTGCGGCAATGCTTGCGGCTCTTAAGATAGCAGAACGCATTGACAAAGGCAGAATAGTCGTTATTTTTCCGGACAGAGGCGAAAAATACCTCAGTACAACGCTTTTCGACAAAAACTGATTTAATATAAAGAAAGTTAGGAACAGAAATGACAAGCAAACAAAGAGCATATCTTAAAAGTTTGGCAAACAGCCTCGACCCCATAATCCATGTTGGTAAAGGCGGAATAGGTGACGCGCTCATAAAGCAGGCAGACGATGCCCTTGAAGCAAGAGAGCTTATCAAGCTGAAATGTCTTGAAAACAGCGAATATTCCCCAAGAGAAGCCGCAGAAGAAATTGCGGAAAGAGTCGGTGCTGAAGTCGTATTTTCAATAGGAAGCAAAGCGGTAATCTACCGCAGAGCAAGCAAAAATCCAAAAATAGAACTCCCAAGATGAGCATACATATCGGAATTTTCGGCGGTACATTTGACCCTGTTCACAAGGGACATCTGAAAGCTTTGGAAAACTTCATAAAAAGAGTTTCTCCACAAAAAACATTGGTAATCCCTGCAGGTGTGCCGCCGCACAAAAAAGAATCCACAACTCCCATTTCAGACAGAGTAAATATGCTCCGTACTGCCGTAAGAAATTTCCCGGATACGGAAGTTTGCCTTTACGAAGCGGAAAAAGAAGGCAAATGCTATACTTTTGATACTCTGACATATCTGCACAAGGCATATACAAATGCTGAATTCACAATGTTTGTGGGCTCTGATATGCTTTTAAGCTTTGACCGTTGGTACAGAGTGGAAGACATCGCAAAAATGACAACACTTGCGGTCTTTTCCCGAAATGGGGACGATCTCGAAGCTTTAAAAAATAAAATCGCAGAGCTGAAAAAAAATATCGGGCTGAATGCGGAGCTGTTTTTCGACGAACCCACGGAAATAAGCTCAACGGAAATACGAAATGCGGTAAAATGCGGACACGCCCTCGACCTGATACTTCCCGAAACGGAAGCTTACATCAAAGCAAAGGGTCTTTACGGAGCTGAAAAGCAGTTTGATAAAGAGTCCGTTATCGAAGTTCTGAAAAACAGACTGAACCCCAAACGATTTGCCCATGTCCTCGGTGTTGCACAAACTGCCGTTAAATACGCAAAGCTTTACGGAGCCGACGTTGAAAAAGCTGAAATCGCAGGACTTCTGCATGACTGTACAAAAGATTTTACCTACGATATTCAACTGAAACTGCTTGAGACCTACGGAGTCGATGCAAGACCCGAAGATAAGAAAGAACCAATCATTCATTCCGTAACAGCTCCCATTTCCGCAAAGCACGATTTCGGAATTGAAGATGAGGAAATATTGAATTCCCTGCGTTACCACACCACGGGACGTGCGGAAATGTCACTTTTAGACAAGATAATCTACGTTGCAGACTTCACAGAACCCACAAGAAATTACTCCGATGTGGATTTTTACCGTCAAAAAGCTGAAAAAGATATTGACGAAGCCCTGTTTTTGGGTATGAAATGGATAATCCGAGACAAAATAGATAATGACAGATTCTTACACCCGGATTCAATTAAAATGTTTAACTCCATGTTAAAATAGAATTTTAGAAAAGAAAGGACAAAAATCATGAACGAAATGGTCAAAACCGCTGTCAAAGCCCTAAATGAAAAGAAAGCTGTTGACATCAGAACCATCCACATCGAAAAATTGACTTCAATGGCATCTTACCTTGTTATCTGCAACGGTTCAAGCTCCACTCAGGTCAGAACACTTGCCGATGCCTGCGAATACAAATTACAGGAAGCAGGATTCCCCATTCACCACCGTGAAGGTACTGCGGAGAGCGGTTGGATACTACTTGACTACGGAGACATGATAGTCAGCGTATACAACAGAGAAGCTCGCGCTTTCTACGACCTTGAAAGATTCTGGAAAGACGGCACAGATATTGATATCAAAGAACTTATAGACGAAGAATAAATTATTATGCCGCAAAAAAGCGGCAGAAGGAGATCATAATGGGCTACGAACATAAAGACATAGAAAAAAAATGGCAAAAAATATGGGATGATAACCACGTTTTTGAAGCAAGTAACGACTTTACAAAACCCAAGTTTTACGCTCTCGTTGAATTCCCCTACCCCTCAGGTCAGGGTCTTCATGTAGGACATCCCCGTCCTTACACAGCAATGGATATCGTTTCAAGAAAAAGAAGAATGCAGGGATATAACGTACTTTTCCCCATGGGCTGGGATGCATTCGGACTTCCCACAGAAAACTATGCGATCAAAAATAAGATCCATCCCCGTATAGTTACAGAAAACAATATCGCACACTTCAAGGATCAGATAAAATCCCTCGGTCTTTCCTTTGACTGGGCAAGAGAAGTAAACACAACAGACCCCGACTACTACAAATGGACACAGTGGATATTCCTCCAGATGTTCAAAAAGGGTCTTGCTTACAAAAAAGAAATGGCTGTTAACTGGTGTACTTCCTGTAAAGTTGTTCTTGCAAACGAAGAAGTTGTAAACGGTGTTTGTGAACGCTGTGGCTCAGAAGTTGTAAGAAAGAACAAATCCCAGTGGATATTGAAAATCACAGAATATGCAGACAGACTTGCAGACGATCTCGACCTTGTTGACTATATCCCCAGAGTTAAAACTCAGCAAAGAAACTGGATCGGTCGCTCCACAGGTGCAGAAGTTGACTTCACAACAACTACAGGAGATAAGCTCACCGTATATACCACAAGACCCGATACACTTTTCGGCGCTACATATATGGTAATCTCTCCCGAACATCCCGTAATTGAACAGTGGAAAGAAAAACTCGCAAATTACGAAGACCTCATTGCTTACAGAGTTGAAGCTTCCAAAAAGAGCGATTTTGAAAGAACAGAGCTTGCAAAAGATAAAACGGGCGTATGCCTTGACGGAGTTAAAGCAATCAACCCCGTAAACGGTAAGGAAATTCCCATTTTCGTATCCGACTATGTTCTTATGGGCTACGGTACAGGAGCTATTATGGCAGTTCCCGCACACGACACAAGAGACTGGGATTTCGCAAAGAAATTCGGTATTCCCATGATTGAAGTAGTTGCAGGCGGTGATATCGAAAAAGAAGCATTTACAGATATCGAAACAGGCACAATGGTAAATTCAGACTTCCTTAACGGACTTTCCGTTGAAGAGGCGAAGAAAAAAATAGTTGAATTCCTCTCTGAAAAAGGAATCGGTAAAGAAAAAGTAAACTTCAAGCTCCGTGACTGGATCTTTGCACGTCAGAGATACTGGGGCGAACCCATTCCCGTTGTTTTCTGTGAAAAATGCGGTTGCGTGGCTCTCCCAGAAAGCGAGCTGCCGCTCCGTTTGCCCGACCTTGAAAACTTTGAACAGACAGATACAGGTGAGTCTCCCCTCTCCACACTTGAAGATTGGGTAAACACAACTTGTCCCTGCTGCGGAGGTCCCGCTAAGAGAGAAACGGACACAATGCCCCAGTGGGCAGGATCTTCCTGGTACTTCCTCAGATACATTGACCCCAACAATAACGATGCTTTGGCTTCCGAAGAAGCTTTGAAATATTGGTTGCCCATTGACTGGTATAACGGTGGTATGGAACACACAACTCTCCACCTGCTCTACTCCAGATTCTGGCACAAGTTCCTCTATGATGAAGGTGTTGTTCCCACATCAGAACCTTACGCAAAGAGAACCTCTCACGGTATGATTCTCGGTGAAAACAGCGAAAAGATGTCTAAATCAAGAGGAAATGTAGTAAATCCCGACGATATCGTAAATACATACGGTGCAGATACTCTCCGTCTTTACGAAATGTTCATCGGTGACTTTGAAAAGGCTGCTCCTTGGTCCGAAAACGGTGTAAAAGGCTGCCGCAGATTCCTTGACAGAGTTTACAATATGGCCCAGAATGTTGTTGACGGTGACGAATACTCCGCAGAATTGGAAGCATCCTTCCACAAAACCATCAAAAAGGTTACTGAAGATATTGAAGCCCTCAAGTTCAACACTGCTATTGTTGTAATGATGGCACTTCTCAACGAGATCGGAGACAAGGGTTCAGTAAATAAAGCAGAACTCAAAACATTCCTCACCATACTCAGCCCCTTTGCTCCCCACCTTTGCGAAGAACTCTGGCAGCAGCACGGCTTTGAAGGCATGCTTGCAAATGGCAAATGGGCAGAATACGATGAAAGCAAGACCGTTGACAAGTCAATGAATATTCCCGTTCAGATAAACGGTAAGCTTCGTGCTACAGTTGTCGTTCCTGCCGATGCTGAACAGGCTGACATTCTCGCAGCAGCAAAGGCTGACGAAAAGATCAAGTCCTATATTGACGGCAAACAGATCGTCAAAGAGATCTATGTAAAAGGCAGAATGGTAAACCTTGTTATAAAAGGATAATTCGGAAACTGTTCACACTTTTACCGTTGACATTTCACAAGTAAAATGATATAATATATGAGTTCATGAGACATTCATGATTTTCCTAAGACAATAGGTGCGATTCGCTTAATTTATGCCTATCGAGGAAGAGCTTCAAATTTTATTGGAATTCTTACGCTCTTTCGACCGATGGCTTCGAAAGAGCTTTTGTTTTAATCGAAAGTCATGAAAATTTTCAGGAGGTGAAATTTCATGGCAAACGAAAAAATTCTCAATGAGAAAAAACAGATAGTTGTTGATCTCACTGAAAAAATTAAGGGTGCTACATCAGGTGTATTTGTACAGTATACAGGTATTACTGTTGCTGAAGACACAGCTCTTCGTAACGAACTCCGTAAGAACAATGTAGAATACTCCGTTGTAAAGAACACTCTTACAAGACGTGCTGTTAAAGAAGCAGGCTACGAAGGTCTTGATGAAGTATTCAATGGCGCTACAGCAATGGCTACAACAGAAGACTACACAGCTGCAGCAAGAATCCTTTGCGAATACGCTGAAAAGAACGATAAGTTCATCATCAAAGCTGGTTTCGTTGCAGGAGAAACTCTTGACTCCGACGGTGTTAAGTCTCTCGCGAAGATTCCTTCCAAACCCGTACTTTATGCAAAATTCCTTGGCAGTATCCAGTCTCCCCTTTACTCCTTCGCATACGCTATTCAGGCTATCATCGACAAGAATGGCGAAGCTGCAGCTGAATAAGCAGCAGAAGCGTAATCACATCGGGTCAAGAACCCATACCGCGGCATAGTTCCGCAAGCGGCACAGACCGCAAAATACATTATTATTTTTTATTATTTATTGGAGGAAATTTAAAATGGCATCTGAAAAAATCACACAGATCCTTGATCTTGTTAAAGAACTTACAATCCTTGAACTCGCTGACCTCGTAAAGGCAGTAGAAGAAGAATTTGGCGTATCTGCAGCTCCCGTTGCAGCAGCAGCTCCCGCAGCAGCAGCTCCCGCTGAAGCTGAACAGACAGAATTCACAGTAATTCTTGCTGACGCTGGCGCAAGCAAAATGAACGTTATCAAAGCAGTTAGAGAAATCACAGGTCTCGGCCTTAAAGAATCCAAAGAACTCGTTGACAACGCTCCTAAAGCAGTTAAAGAAAACGTTTCCAAGGAAGACGCTGACGCTGTTAAAGCAGCTCTCGAAGCAGCTGGCGCTAAAGCTGAAGTTAAATAAGTTTAACCAAAACTGTATAGAAAAACTCCCGATCTATTCGGGAGTTTTTTGTTTTACAATTATATTCAGTTAAAATAGTTATTCAAACAGAGATTCCCACTTCGTAATTGAATCGGGCAACACAGCTCTATACTCTCGGTAAAAGTCCAACAATACCTCTCGCGTTATCCTAACACCGTTATTAAGCTTGTCGAAATTTTTAACATGTGGAGCAAAAAAGTAAATTTTATATCCCTCATCATCATACGCTTTATAATCTTCAGCATTTATCTCCTTACTGTGTCCGCCTTTAACCTGAACAACTGCTCGTTTTGGATCGTTTTTATCTCGGGAGCGAAACTCACACTCTATTTTTATTGTGGTTGAGTTCTTCGCAATAGAATTTGAAAGCAAATAATAATTTTCTTTAATTTGAATATAAGATATTACCAACTCTTCCAAATCAAAATGAGGTAGATTGTCCAAAATATCCCCTTTCTCCGATTTTTCAACAGAATACACCGTTCTGCCGGAAAGCTTATTGAATATATGTTGAGAATATGAAACAATCAAATCGTCATAAAAAGATTCAGTAATACCGCCTCTCGCTCTGTTAAAGGAAGCTTTTATTTGCCCCGAAACTTCAACACCGAACATGTATGCTTCCACAGGTACACGAGCACCAATATCAAGTGAAGGATCACAATAAGGCTCAGCCTTTCCTTTTGCTCTGCATATCCAATAGTTTCCGTCAATATCCCTTGTCCAAAACAAATCATTTTCTTCCGTTTCTGAAAATCGGTTAATCGCAGGATTCATACGATATACATAACCGTTTTCTTGACGTTGTATCTTATTAAGATATTGTACTGCTTTATAATAATCATCAAAGGATTCTATAGAGCTTTCATTTTCCTTATAAACACAGCTCCATCCAATAACTACATATTGTGAATCTTTATTATGCAGACAATAGTTTATCAGTTTTTCCCGATTAACAGTACCTTCTGATCCACCTGTTTTCAAATGTATTCTTACCACTTTACACTGCTTTGGCATTCCAATCAAATCTCCTATAACACTCTTAATTCACAATTAAACACTAATACATCGGTTTTTTAAAGGGGGTTCGGGGAAAACTTTTTTTCCGTGAAAAAAGTTTTCCCCGTTACCAACATATATTCAACAATTAAATTACTTCTTATAAGCTTCGTCTGTCATTGTGAGGTAGATTACAGCCTTCTGTGCATGGAGTCTGTTTTCAGCTTCATCGAATATCTCATTTGCATGAGCTTCAAAGACTTTATCTGTAATTTCTTCTTCTCTGTGAGCAGGGAGACAGTGCTGAACCATACAACCGCTGTTTGTCACGCTCATGAGTTTATCGTCTATGCAGTAGCCTGCAAATATCTTCTTTCTTGCCTCAGCTTCAGCTTCCTGTCCCATACTTGCCCAAACGTCTGTAAATACAACGTCAGCTTTGTCTGCGGCTTCATAGATATTTTCTGTAAGAGTAAATTTATCACCGTAATCCTTGGCAAAATCAAGAACCTGCTGTGCTGGAGCGTAATCCTTGGGGGTACCTGCAGAGAAAGACATACCTGCTTTAAGACAACCAACAATAAGGCTGTTTGCCATGTTATTTCCGTCACCGATATATGCCGCCTTTAAGCCCTCAAAACCGCCCTTATGTTCTTTGATAGTAAGAAGGTCTGCCAATACCTGACAGGGGTGGCAGTAGTCTGGAAGTCCGGAAATTACGGGGAGACCTGAATATTCAGCAAGCTCTTCAACATCGCTCTGCTTAAAAGTTCTTATCATGATACCGTCAAGATATCTGCCGAAAACACGGGCTGAGTCTTTTATGGATTCGCCTCTACCCAACTGCAAGTCGTGACCGCTGAGGAAGAGGGGATATCCGCCCAACTGATACATACCGACCTCGAAAGAGATTCTTGTTCTTGTGGAGCTTTTTTGGAAAATAAGACCGAGAGTTTTACCGTCAAGTCTTCTTTCATGTTTTTTGCCTGCTTTAACCTCTGCCTTAAGCTCGGAAGCAAGGTCAAGTATTTCAAAAAGTTCTTTCTGAGAAAGATCCTGAAGTTTAAGAAGATGTTTCATTGTATTTTTTTACCTTTCGTTAGTTAAGTGAGTCCACAGCTTTTTTAAGACGGGCAATACCCTCATCGATTTCAGCTGTTGTAATAGTTAAAGGAGGAAGAAGTCTTACCGCAGCCTTTGCCGTAAGAACAGCTACCCCGTTGGCAATACCTGCAACTGCAATTTCTTTTGATGTTGGACCGTCAAAATCTATTCCCAACATCATACCAAGACCTCTTATTTCTTTTATCTTTTCACCGAATGTTTCAGTAAGCTTTGTTCGGATATATTTACCTTTGGAAGAAACTTCCGCAAGCACACCGTCATCAAAAAGACGTTCAAGAACAGCAAGAGCTCCTGCACAGCTGACAGTATTACCGCCAAATGTTGAACCGTGGTCACTTGCACCCAAAACCTTGCAAGTTTTCTCACCGCAAAGAGCCGCCCCTATGGGAAGTCCTCCGCCAAGTCCCTTTGCAAGAGTTACAACATCAGGCTTGATTCCATACTGTTCACAAGCGAGGAAAGTTCCTGTTCTTCCCACACCTGTCTGAACCTCATCGATCATGAAAACAATATCCTTTTCACGTGCAATCTTTTCAACAGTTTCAACGAATTTCTTGTCAAGAACGAAGACACCGCCCTCACCCTGAACAAGCTCCATAAGTACACCGCAGATCTTATCGTCATTTTCAAGAATGTCAAGAGCTTTTTCGTTTGCTTCTTCAAAAATAAAACCTTCTGTAAATGGGAAGAAGTAATTATGGAAAACATCCTGACCCGTTGCGGCAAGAGTTGTAACCGTTCTTCCGTGGAAGGAGTTTTTCAAAGTCAGAATCTTATTTCTTCCGCTTTCGGCACCGTATTTTTCAAAGCTGTATTTACGGGCAATTTTAATTGCACATTCATTGGCTTCAGCACCTGAGTTTCCAAAAAATACGTTTTTCATGCCTGTTGCTTTACAGAGCTTTTCTGCCAGCTCTGAGGTTACGGGGTTATAGTAAAGATTTGAAATATGAGAAAGAGTATTTGCCTGTTTCGCTACGGCGGCACTCCATTTTTCATCGTTTGCACCAAGGGCACTTGTTCCGATACCGCTTCCAAGATCTATAAAGGAATCTCCCTTTTCATTATAAAGAGTAGAGCCTTTACCACCAACAAAAGCAACGTCAAATCTGCCATAGGTGTTCATTATAAATTCTTTATCTTGAGATTTAATCTCTTCAAATGTTTTTTTCATTGTCAAATCAACCTTTTTTAAGCATTGTACCGATACCGCCATCAGTAAACATTTCAATCAGAATAGAGTGAGGAACTCTTCCGTCAAGGATATGTGCAGAATGAACACCGTCTCTGAGTGCATCCTCACAGCATCTTACTTTGGGTATCATACCGCCAACAACAAAACCTTTTTCAATATACCCCTCGATCTCGTCAATATGAATCTGGGGAATAATGGAAGATTCGTCATGTCTATCAGAAAGAACTCCCCTTGTGTCAGTAAGAAGAATGAGTTTTTCCGCATTAAGACTTGCGGCAATCTTGCCTGCGGCAGTATCTGCGTTTACATTATAGGAATGTCCGTCATCACCAAGTGCTACCGTGGAAATTACGGGAATATAACCTGAATTGATAACATCTTCTATTATCTGCTTGTTTACTTCCGTTACTTCGCCAACAAAACCGTAGTCATTTTCACCGTCTTCAAGCTTAACAGCCTTAAGAAGCCCTGCGTCAAGACCACAAAGACCTACAGCTTTACCGCCCGAAAGAGTCAGAAGAGCAACAAGGTCTTTATTTACTTTACCTGCAAGTGACATCTGAACAATATTCATAGTTTCAGCATCCGTATAACGGAGTCCGTTTATAAATTTGCTTTCCTTGCCGATCTTACCTAACATATCGTTAATTTCAGGACCGCCACCGTGCACAAGAACACAGTTTACACCTACAAGAGAAAGAAGAAGACAGTCCTCAACAACAGCATGTTTCATCTGTTCATTTACCATGGCATTTCCACCGTACTTGATAACGACCGTTTTACCACTAAATCTCTGGATATAAGGAAGAGCCTCGGAAATTATTTTGGCTTTCTGTTCGTATGTTGTCATTTTGTTTCTCCTTCATTAAGTACGGTAGTCACCGTTGATCTTTACATAATCATATGTAAGGTCACAACCGTATGCAATTGCACTGCAATAACCGTCATTCATATTCACGAGAATATCTATTTCATCGCAAAGCAAAATTTCTTTTGCAATCTCTTCACTGAAAGGAATACCCGCACCGTTTCTGCAAACGTCTATCTTACCCGCTTTAGACTCAAAACTTACGTCTATCTTTGTAACATCCACATCACAGCCTGCATAACCGATAGCGCAAAGAACACGACCCCAGTTAGCATCAGAACCAAACATTGCAGCTTTAACAAGGCTTGAAGAAACAACGGAAAGAGCGATAGTTCTTGCATATTCAACTGTTTTGCAGTTTGAAACCGGAACTCGCAAAAGTTTTGTTGCTCCTTCACCATCTTTAGCAATACTCTGCGCAATTTTTGCCGCTACTGAAGTCAGCGCAGAAACAAAATTACCGAAATCCGCGTTTGCAGTTGTTATCTCTTCATTTTCAGCAAGACCTGAAGCCATAATAGAAACCATGTCATTCGTACTTGTATCTCCGTCAATGCAGATCATATTGTATGTATCTTCAACAGCCATATGGAGCGCTTTATCAAGCATTTCAGCACTTATTTTAACATCAGTTGTAATAAAAGAAAGCATTGTTGCCATATTGGGGTTTATCATACCTGAACCTTTTGCAATAGCACCGATATAAGCAGTTTTACCGCCAATTTCAAACTCAACAGCATACTCTTTTTTAACTGTATCCGTTGTCATAATAGCTTCAGCCGCAGGAGTTCCGTTTTCGGAAAGTTTTTCAACAAGTTCGGGAATACCACCGATAATTGCATTTACATTTATAGGTTGACCGATAACTCCGGTTGAACCGATAATAATATCGTTTGCGGAAATATCAAGAGCCTTTGCAAGTGCATCGCAAGTCATTTCAGCCTTTTCTTCACCGTCAGCGTTGCAAGTATTTGCGTTACCGCTGTTACAAATAACAGCTCTTGCATAACCGTCGGAAATATGATTTTTAGTAACTGTAAGAGGTGCACCCTTAACAAGGTTTTTAGTATAAACAGCCGCAGCAGTACAAGGTACTTCGGCAAAGATCAAAGCTAAATCTTTTTTAGTCTGTGTGGGACGGATACCGCAGCGGACACCTGAAGCAAGAAAACCCTTGGGTGATGTTACAGATCCGTTTTCAATAAATTTCATTTATATATCTGCCTTTCGTAGGAAATTTTTCTGTTTTAGAATGCCGGGGGAATGAAGTCTATACCTGCATCTTCATCAAAACCGCAAACTATATTCATATTCTGAACAGCTTGTCCTGCGGCACCCTTGACCATATTGTCAATGGTGGAAACGATAATTATTTTATTTGTATGTGGGTCTTCATGAAGTGAAATATCGCAATAGTTACTGTATCTTACATTTTTGAGGTTTGCACAGTCACCAAGAGGGAGAACTCTGACAAACTTTTCGTTTTTATAAGTTTCAACATAGAGAGTTCTTATCTCCTCAAGACTCATATCCGTAACTCTGTTGCAGTAGATAGTTGAAACTATACCTCTGTTTACGGGAAGAAGATGAGGTGTAAATGTAACTCTTACCTTCTTGCCTGCGAACTTGGAAAGTGTCTGTTCAATTTCGGGAGTATGTCTGTGTTTACCTATATTGTAAGGTGAAAATGCTTCGTTACATTCGGGGTAATGTGTTTTTTGGGTAAGCCCTTTACCTGCACCTGTAACGCCACTCTTAGAGTCTATAATTATATCATCTGCAACCACAAGCTCATTTTTTATTGCAGGATAAAGACCGAGAGCAATACTTGTGGGGTAGCAACCGGGATTTCCGATTATTTTTGTATTTTTGATATCTTCTCTGAAAACTTCGGAAAGACCGTAAACGGCTTTCTTATGAAGTTCTTCATGAACATATTCTTTAGCATACCATTTCTCATATACTTCAGCTTCGTCAAGACGGAAATCCGCACCCAGGTCAATAAAAACTTTACCGTTTTTATCGCAAGTTGCCGCCAATTCCTGGCTAAGACCATGGGGCATGGAAGCGAATACAACGTCTGCATTTTCTACCGCTTCTTCTTCGGTAACGAGAAGTTTTTCACAAATACCTGCAAAAGAGGGATAAATAGTTTCGATACCCTGACCTGTATAAGAAACGGAAGTAATTCCCGTAACTTCAACATTTGGATGAAGGAGGAGTATTCTGAGGAGTTCCGCTCCAGCATATCCGGAAGCTCCTATTATTGCGGCTCTTATCTTATTCATATTTTTTTAAATTCTCCTTTAAATTCTCTATCTGTTTTGTAACCGCTTCAGGTGCGGGACCTCCGTCCGCCTTTCTTGCGGCAAGACAATGTTCAATATTTATAGCGGAATATACATCATCCTCAAAAAGAGGTGAAAGTGTTTTGTAATCGTCAAGGGCAAGAGTTTCAAGGTCACAATTTTTCTGTTCACAAAGTGCAACAGCTCTGCCCGTTATTTTATAGGCATCTCTGAAAGGAAGACCTTTACCAACAAGATAGTCCGCACAGTCTGTAGCATTGATAAATCCTTTTGCTGCGGCTTTTCTGAGATTTTCTTTTCTTACAGTCATGGATTTAAACATGGGAGTAAATATTTCTGCACACTGCTTAACTGTGTCAATACAATCGAAAGCAGCTTCTTTATCTTCCTGCATATCCTTGTTATAGGCAAGAGGAAGTCCCTTCATAACAGTAAGGAGAGTTATAAGCGAACCGTAAACTCTGCCGCTCTTACCTCTGCACAGCTCTGCAATATCAGGGTTTTTCTTCTGAGGCATGATAGAAGAACCTGTAGCATAAGCATCATCTAGGGAAATAAATGCAAATTCGGAACTGCACCAAAGAATGATCTCCTCGCAGAATCTGGAAAGATGCATCATGAAAATTGAAGAAGCGGAGCAGAATTCTATAAGGAAGTCCCTGTCTGAAACAGCGTCCATACTATTTTCCACAATACCGTCAAAGCCCAAAAGCTCTGCGGAAAGTTTTCTGTTTATGGGGTAACTCGTTGTTGCAAGAGCGCCTGCTCCGAGAGGACAAAGATTCATTCTTTCCGCACAGTCAGCATAACGCTGAAGGTCTCTATGGAACATCTGTGCATAAGCCATAATATAATGGGCAAAGCTTACTGGCTGAGCTCTCTGAAGATGTGTGTAAGAAGGCATAACATAATCCTTTGTTTTTTCAGCCTCTTCAACGATTGCATAAATAAGGTCTTTTACAAGGACCATGATATCAGCAATTTCTTTTCTCATGTAAAGTCTTATGTCAAGAGCTACCTGATCGTTTCTGCTTCGTGCGGTATGAAGACGTTTTCCTGCATCACCTATACGCTCCGTAAGAATAGTTTCAACATTCATGTGAATATCTTCGCTGTCAACAGAAAATTCGATCTTACCGTCTTCAATATCAGCCAAAATACCTTTTAAGCCCTCATGTATTTTATTTTTTTCTTCAACCGTAATTATTCCGCATTGGGAAAGCATTTCGGAATGAGCAAGACTACCTTCGATATCCTCACGGTAAAGTCTCTTGTCAAAATGTATGGAAGAGTTAAAGTCGTTTACTTTTTCATCCTCTGCCTTGGAGAATCTTCCTTGCCAAAGTTTCATATTGTTTATCCTTTCAAATAAGGTGAATTTGTTTTCTTTCTGATTATATAAGTTTTACTGTTTTCGTGGTTAAATACAGCAACGCCTCTTTGGCTTACGTCTTTGCAACAGAACATACCGTAATCCAGATTATGGCAGTACCAACCGTTTTTGAGAAGTACTCTGCCCCTGACATCTTCAGGCTTTTCGACTGTAAGCAAAATATCATTACCGTCACGCTTCCATGAAACGGAAACTTTACCCTTAACGGTATTATAATATGCGGAAGCGTGGTCAAGTCCCTGAATGAAATCTGGTACTATATTCACATAAGAAGCATCATTTCCGTAGGGATTTACACGAATTCCTGCAATTTTACTGATGAACCAGTTTGAGATATCGCCCCAAAAATGATGATTAAAGGATGAAACATCTTCATCAAGCTTGGGAGTAGTAAAATCTTCGGGAAGAGATGTCATACCCTGTTTTACGCAGAAGCCGTATGAAGGATATTCGGGACGGGCAATCATCTTATATGCAAGCTCACCTTCTCCGAAATCGGAAAGAACGTGGAAAAGAACTCTGCCGCCAAGAACTCCGACATCAATAAAATCATCGTTTTCATGAATTATATCAAGCAACACTTTGAATGCCGCAGATTTTTCAGCAGGATCAAAGAGGTCATAATGAATAGCCATAGCCTGAGCAGTCTGGCATCTTCCGTCTGCTGTCATGGTATTAAAATCAACAAGATATTTTCTTGCGGCAGCTCTCAGTTCTGCATAAAGACCGTCGGCATATGCTTTTTCAAGATTCATACCCACAGCTTCAAACATAACAGAAGCCTTTTTACACATATCCATTGTTGTAAGAGTTGATGTAAAAACTCTTTCCGCTTTAATTACCGTAACAGGACACCAATCTCTGAGTCCCGTATAAATAAGGCCACGCTCCTCACGGCAACGGGATATAAAATGCAGATATTGTATCATTGCCGCGGAATGTTCCTTTATCATTTCCGTTTCACCGCGGTAAAGATATGTATAATAAGGAATATTAAAAAGTACTATATCCCATGCAGGACCATTGCCATAACCCCATGTAGTGGTTGGAACGACACCGCTGATCTCACCCTTTTCGTTCTGAGATTTAACTATACTTCTCATCCATTCGGAAAGACTCTTTTCAACAGCAAAATTTAGTGTCAGTTGTTCTGCGGAAAGTGCCGCATCTCCTGTCCAACCGTTTTTTTCACGTTGAGGGCAATCTGTGGGGAAATAATAGAAGTTTGCAAGGTCTGAAACACGAACCATGCTCTGAAGCTTATTTACAACTTCGTCGGAACACTCAAAAGAGCCTCTCTCTTCAAGGTCTGAGTTACACACAAGATATGTGATATTAAGATCCTTGACCTGATCTTCGTCAAATCCCATTGCAACGCAATACTGACAGCCGAAATAAGTGAAGGGAACGACAAAAGTTTCTTCGCCACCTTTACAGGTATACACAACACGCTGAACATAACCGTTTGGATAAAACTGAAAATTCGCATATGAAGGAAGACCTTCGAGGGTTATATATTCAATGAACTGAAATTCCAACAACTGACCCGGTCTGCCGTTGAACTTAAGTCTTGCAGTACCTGCGGCATTAACACCAAAATCATAGAGATAACCTTCGTCATTAACAGGTATATATGCAGGTACTTTTGCAGCAATGTAATCCTTATTTGTAAAGAAAGGAGCCATTTTTGTCTTACGCAAAAGCTTACCTTCACATTCATATTGGCAAGTAATCGGCTCAGCGGTACAAAGTCTGAAATCACCTCGCGGAATTTCGGCAAATTCAGCATTTTTCCATGCGGAAGCATCAAATTCAGGCAAATTCCAACCGCAAATTTCTTTGCGTGCATCGTAATGAACACCACATCTCATATCATCAAACAATATGGGAGAGGGGGCTGTTTTGAATGTTTCGTCTGCCTCAAAAGAAAGTTCCATACCGTTTGCAAGCTTCGCTTCTAAATTCAACGCAAGCTTTGGAGAGCTTCTGAACCGTGCAAGCTGAAAATCCCAAACCTCGCCACCCACGTTATTCTGAAAACCGTTTCCGAGAATAAGAGCTATAACGTTTTTACCTTTAACAAGATATTTTGTAATATCATAATTATCAAAATATACAATATGGTCGGGATTTGAAATATACGGAGCAAGAATACCCTTGGTCACATCAACCCCGTTGATATAAAGCATATAAAAGCCGAGACCCGTTACCGTAATTTCAGAAAATTCGATTTCATCTTCAATTACAAACTCTTTTCTGAAATAAGGCGCAGGAATATGCTTTTCCCAAGTTGAATATTCCTTACCGGCACAAATAAAACTTTTGGAAAATCTCATTATCGGAATCTCCTTTTGAAGTAAATCTACAATAATTTGTATGTTTCTAAATGTTTATACGGGGAAAACTTTTTTCATTAAAAATTTTCCCCGTTCCCCTTTCAATTCCGATAGGGGGACAAACATTTTAAATATATTTTCAAACTAAAATACTTAGTTTTTAAGGCTCTGAATGGGAGCAGGGATTCTGCCGCCTCTGCCTATAAATTTTGCGGGAGAATAATTGCTTATCTTCATAATGGGAGCTTCACCAAGAAGTCCACCGAAAGCAACAGTCTCACCAACAGTTTTGCCGTATGCGGGAATAACTCTTACAGCAGTAGTCTTGCTGTTTACAACACCGATAGCCGCTTCATCAGCAATGAGTGCGGAAATAACGTTTTCGTCCGTATCTCCGGGAACGGCTATCATATCAAGACCTACAGAGCAAACAGCCGTCATCGCTTCCAACTTCTCAATGGGAAGAGCACCGCATTTAACTGCATTTATCATGCCTGCATCTTCTGATACGGGAATAAACGCACCTGAAAGACCGCCTACATGGGAAGAAGCCATTACGCCGCCTTTTTTAACAGCATCATTGAGAAGTGCAAGTGCCGCAGTTGTACCGCAACAGCCACAGCTTTCAAGACCCATTTCTTCAAGGATATAAGCAACGGAGTCACCTACTGCAGGAGTTGGAGCAAGGGACAAGTCAACGATACCGAACGGAACACCGAGTCTTTTTGAAGCCTCAGTAGCAACAAGCTGACCCATTCTTGTAATTTTAAAAGCTGTCTTTTTAACAGTTTCAGCCACATCAGAAAGAGTTCCGTCGCATTTTTCCAATGCCTTTTTCACCACTCCGGGGCCTGAAACTCCTACATTTATCATGCATTCCCCTTCACCCGTACCGTGAAAAGCTCCTGCCATGAATGGGTTATCTTCGGGAACATTTGCAAATACAACAAGCTTTGCACAGCCGATAGAATCCGCATCCTTTGTGTTATATGCAAGTTGTTTTATCACTTTACCCATCATAGCAACCGCGTCCATATTGATGCCTGCTTTTGTGGAAGCAATATTTACGGAAGAGCACACATTGTTTGTTACCGTGAGAGCTTCGGGAATTGAATTTATAAGAGCGATATCCGAAACGGAAAAGCCCTTCTGAACAAGCGCGGAAAAACCGCCTATGAAGTTTACTCCGCAAGTATCAGCGGCTTTCTGAAGAGCAATGGCAAAGGGGGTACAATTGAAATTTTTGTTATCCCCTGCCGCCGCTGCTGCAATCTGTGCAATGGGGGTTACGGAAATTCTTTTGTTTATAATGGGAATACCGTATTCCTTTTCTATCTCCATACCTGTCGCAACAAGATGCTCCGCACGGTGGCAGATCTTGTCGTAGATCTTGTCACAGCATTTCTGAACATCGCTGTCGATACAGCTGTTAAGAGATATTCCCATTGTAATGGTTCTGACATCAAGATGCTCCTGAGCAATCATATTTATTGTCTCAAGTATATCATGGTCGTTAATCATTTTCACCAAGACCCACCCTTATATTTTGTGCATTGCATTGAAAATATCTTCATGCATTGTATGGATAACGAGATTGTTTTGCTTTCCAATCTCATCCATTTTATCAACGAAATCCGTAAATTTAATACTGAGGTTCGTAATGTCTGCCATCATTATCATGACAAACATATCACCGAGAACCTTCTGCGTGATATCAAGAATGTTGGCATTGTATTCAGAACAGCTGCTGCTGACTTTAGCAATGATACCAACTGCGTCACGACCTGTTACGGTAATAATAGCTTTCATTTAAGCACATTCCTTCTGATTATTTATTTTCATTTTCTCTTCTTGCATCGAGAACAGCCTTTACCTTAATGGGAAGACCGAAGAGGTTGATGAAGCCTGCACTGTCTGCCTGGTTGTAGTCTTCATCTTCACCGAAGGAAGCTGTCTGTTCGTCATAAAGAGTATAAGGAGATTCTACGCCTGCGTTAATAACGTTTCCCTTGTAAAGTTTGAGTTTAACGTCGCCTGTAACTGTTTCATTAACTTTATCTACGAATGCGCAAAGAGCTTCACGGAGAGGTGTGAACCACTGACCATTGTATACGAGGTCTGCCATTTTGGGAGCAACCTGTGCCTGCATGAAGTGGAATGTTTCTTTATCAAGAGTGATAGTTTCGAGAACATTGTGAGCTCTGTAAAGGATAGTACCTGCAGGTGTTTCGTAAACGCCACGGCTCTTCATACCAACGAGACGGTTTTCAACGATGTCAAGAAGACCGATACCGTTTTTGCCACCGATCTCATTAAGAGCTGTAACAAGCTCAACAGCGCCCATTTCTTTACCGTCAAGAGCTGTGGGAACACCTTTTTCAAAGTGGATAGTTACATATGTGGGAACATCGGGGGCCTGTTCGGGAGAAACGCCCAATTCAAGGAAGCCCTCTTTATTGTACTGGGGTTCGTTTGCGGGAGATTCAAGGTCAAGACCTTCGTGAGAAAGGTGCCAGATATTCTTATCTTTAGAATAGTTTGTTTCGCGGTTTATCTTAAGAGGAATGTTGTGAGCTTCAGCATAGTCGATCTCCTCGTCACGGGACTTGATATCCCATTCACGCCAGGGAGCAATTATCTTCATCTGAGGAGCAAAAGCTTTGATAGTGAGTTCAAAACGAACCTGGTCATTACCTTTACCTGTGCAGCCGTGGCAGATAGCATCAGCACCTTCTGCAAGAGCGATCTCTACAAGACGTTTTGCAATACAGGGACGTGCGTGGGACGTACCGAGAAGGTAATCTTCGTATTTAGCATCTGCTTTAAGACAGGGCCAAACGTAATTTTCGAGATAATCTTCTTTGAGATCTTCGATATAAAGCTTAGAAGCTCCTGTTTTAAGAGCTTTTTCTTCAAGACCGTCAAGCTCTGTACCCTGACCAACGTCACCTGAAACAGCAACTACTTCGCAGTTATCGTAGTTTTCCTTGAGCCAAGGAATAATAATAGATGTGTCAAGACCTCCGGAATATGCGAGGACTACTTTTTTAATTTTTTTGTCGTTATTCATTTTGATCTCCATTCCGCTGCACATACAGCAGCATAAATACTTTATTCATGTTTTTAAACCGATTATACGGTATTTATTATTTTATTATATATATTATACACCATTTTGCATAAAAATGCAATGCTTTGAATATACAAACTTAACGAACCAAAAACCGATTCTTTGTGCAAGTTGCACAATTTATTTACTCAAGCAAACCTGAAACAACTGGCTCAAGCATTTCAACCGCTTCTTTTGCACTCTTTTTACCTGTAATTACGCTTTCAAAGATGTCATCAATTGAGTCATTTGTATTCAATGTGAGTACAGAAAAATCACTGACGGAATCCTTCAATAAATCAAAATACAGTTCCGCATCTTCTTCGTAGAAGAAATAGTTTTCCGCAACATAACTCTTCCAGCTTTCGGTGTCTTCACCTTTAAGAGGCTCAAAAATCGCATTCAATACAATACCTTTATTTTCAGCATCAAAACCGTGGGAAAGAGCAAGGAAAGTATCGTCTTTTGTATAAAAAGAGGTTGCTTTACCGTCAAAACCTTTTCCTTCGGGGAATTCGACCCAACGGAATCCGTCTTCAAGAACAGTCATAGGATATCCTGCTCCATTATAAAATCCCGTACCGCTGTCGGAAACAAGGAATACGGTATATTGATCCGTAAAAGACATTACATCCACATTATCTGCGGAAGAAAGATTTCCGGGAATATAGCAGACCTGTTCTTTATTAACAAGGTCTCTTACCCATTCAAGGGCTTCCATTGTTTTGGAATCAAAATATCCGCAGACATATCTGCCAAATTCGTCTTCCTTAAGTCTCTGACCGCCGTTGGAATAAATTGCGGCATGAATAAAATCGGGGTATTTCGCATTTGGAATCATAAACCCGTAAATACTTTGCAAGTCATTAACGTTTTGAGTGACATCTTTGCATATTTCCTCAAACGCATCCCAATTCCAGGAATCACTTTCGTAATATTCGTAGGGACTTGTGAGCATATTTTTCGCAATGAGATTATCATTGTAGAAAAGGACATTGGAAACATTTTGCAAAGGTATCGCCCAATAAGCATTGCGGAAGCCGTAAGTCTTGCCGTCACCGAAAGTCATCATAGCCTTTTGACCTTCATAACCCCATTTCTCATCGGAAATATCCATTCCAACAACATCCTGAGCAGCAGCAAGATAACCGCCTTTGTAAAGGTCGTATATCTGAGCCGCAGAAAGCTCCACAAGGTCTGCATACATACCCGAAGCGGCAGCCGCTGTGGAAAGATTTGTAACCAAAGTACCTTCCTGAACCACAGAAGCGGAAACAGTACAGTTAAAACGGACACCAATTTCTCTGTAGCGGTAATCCACCAAATCGTTGCGGACATCGTCACCGGAATCGGGAACAAGAGAAAGAGCCGACGTGGATTCAGTCTTTATAACAAACGTACCACCCACATTTTGCTCAAGCTCAACACCGGTAACAGGCTCTTTTTCAGAACCAGCGTTATTGCCGGTAGGAGCACCGCAGGATACAGCAGAAAACATAAGAGCCGATGCAAGCAAAGACAGTAATATTTTTCTCATTTATCTTCTCCAAAATATAAAATTCATACCTTGTATAATATCATATATAAGTAGGGAAGTCAAGAGAAAAACCGCATTGTTTAAAGAAAATTTAACTACAGTAACAAGGTTTTTTCCAATTTAAACACAACTATGCCGTATTTGAAATTAAACAGATAATTATATCAAGTTTCTTATAAAGAAAACATCCCCCAACTTGCTTCTGATTTCCTAACAAAAAGTTGAAAACCATTGACATTTGCATATATATATAATATAATAAATATAGACCGATTGTCTTTTTATCCAATTTTAAAATTTATTCTCATTCAAACGATAAGGAGGTACACCTATGAAAAAAAATATCTTAATTTCAGTTTTTCTTCTATTGGCAGTATTTTTATGCATATCTATCTTTTTTATTGCATTTAATACACGGTACACTCTAAAAATTTCAGCAAATGAAGGCGGCAACATAACAGTTGACACACAATACGAACTAAAGAAACACGAAACAGTACAAATTAAAGCCGAGCCGATTGAAGGCTATGTTTTTGACAAATGGATAACTTCGAACGGTGGAGCTTTTCAAGACGAAACCATCCCTAATACAGTTTTTAAAATGCCGTCATCAGATACTGAAATAACAGCACTTTTCAAAGAAAAGCCCAAATACGATTTAAACGTCAAAGCGACGGAAGGTGGGATTATTTCTTCGAGCAACACCGCAACATTATATGAGGGTGAAAAAATAGAGCTTTCAGCAGAAAGATTAGTAGGCTTTTTATTTGTCGAATGGAAATCCTCAAACGGTGGGGAATTTTCAGATAGTAAATCATTATCCACTACATTTACAATGCCCGATAATGATACAGAAATATCAGCAGTTTTTGAAGTAAACAACACCTTATATAACCTATCAATAACAACAACCGAAGGCGGAGGCGTTCCTGCAGGTCTTACAGAATCAATAAACGGTCAATACCGCGAAGGTGATGAAATCAAATTGATTGTAAGACCCATGCCTGACTACGTTTTTGTTGAATGGGTATCTTCAAACGGCGGTGAGTTCTCGGATAAAAATGATTCGGGGGCAACTTTTATCATGCCGGCAAACGACACGGAAATATGCGGAATATTTAAAAAGCGGCAACAATAACGACAGATAACCGAATGTCAACATAATTATTCCTGTTGACATTCGGATTTTTTTATGCTATAATATCAATATAAAAAACTCATAACGAAGGACTTACAACATGGACAGAGACCAAATAATCACAGGCGTATTTTATTACGATGACAACCTGAAAAACGAAGAAAACATAAAAATCCTCAAAGACTGCAACACGGACATAATTGTTGCAACATCGGTAAACAAGGAATTCCTTGACCTTTGCCAAGAGAACGGCATTGAAGTTATTGCAAACTCAAACTTTCCCCTTTGGTGGGGCGATGCGGGTCAAAACGCAGGTAAATACAAAAACGGCAGTATGGTAAAAAAATTAGAGGACGGAAACAAAGAGCTTATCAATCATCCCGCACTTTGGGGTGACTATCTTTGCGACGAGCCCAATGCCGCAGACTTTGAATATTTGGATAAAGTAATGAAAAAATATGCAAAGCTTTACCCCGAAAAGCTCTGCTTTGCAAACCTCTACCCCAACTATGCAAACACCGCACAGCTTGGTACAGAAAATTATGAGGAACATATCGAAAAATTCATTGAAACGGTTGAAAGTGACTACATCTGTTTTGACACATACCCATTCACGGGACCTTTTGCAACATATCTTGAAAACATGGACATCATTGCAAATGCCTGCAGAAGAGATTTCCGTGACATGTGGATAATTATACAGTCGGGTGCATGGACGGAAGATAAGATCCTCACCGAAGCGCAAATCAGACTCCAATGCAATGTGGCTCTTGCTTACGGTGCAAACATGATAGTTCATGCCTCATACTCTCCCGGTTGGTGGAACGAAAAGACTTCCATGGTGGATAAGGAAGGAAATCTCAACCCCACATATGAATATGTCCGCAAGATAAACGGTGAAATAAAAGAATTCTCCGACACACTCAAAAATTTCTCTGCCGTTTGCGTTGTTCCTGCAGGCAAGATTCATGCGGCATGTCCCGAAATGAAAGAACAGCTCATTGAGCAGGCTAAACGAAACGACTATTTTGAAGGCTCTGAAAATATCAACGCCATTCGCTCAAACAGCGCGCTTCTGGCAGGATATTTTGAAAAGTTCAACGGTGACGGAAGTGCCGTAATGCTCATAAACGTAACAAATCCCTTTGACGAAAACCACGTTGCGGAAGTTGAAGTTGACGTTCCCGAACACAAGCTCTGCTGTATATTTGAAAACGGCAAAGAAACTGTACACCTGACATCTGACAGAACACTCAAGCTTTCAATCCCATCAGGAAGCGCTGTATTCGTAACAGTAAGAAAAGACAGAAGATATTAAGATTAAGAATATTTTTTACGGGGAAAACCATTTTTGTAAAATTGGTTTTCCCCGTACCCCTTTCCAAAAAACTTTTGTATAAAACATTTTCAATGTTTTAGTTAGAAATAAACTTCATGAAGCAGTTACTGTAAATAAGTAACTTACAACATTTGTTTTTTATAATTGAATAATTTTACGGTGGCAAGGTTCCTTTTTTCGTGAAAAGGAACCTCGCCCCGGAAAACCGACTTAGGGATATTTTTCAAAACCCCAAACCCGCTTTTCTTTTGGGGAGGGTTAAGGGAGGGGGATTTTCTTTTCACGC
>JAZSMD010000014.1:0-31603 GCA_045535665.1 Eubacteriales bacterium | reverse complement strand
AATACTGCCTGAAAGACAGTATTTCGACACCAAACTGAATAGTTGGGTATCAATACCCATTTCAACACAAGAATGTTTTAAGGATGGAAAAAAACTTGAGCTTGTTTAAATTAAATTATTCTAAAGAAGGAGCAGGCGTTTCAAAATCAGCTCCTGAGAGGCCCGGATTTGTAAGATTTTTCTATGTCATCGGACACAGATTCTGGCAAATAGTTGTACTGAATGTAGTATACCTTTTTGCATGTATTCCCATCATCACCATTGGTCCAGCAACCGCAGGTTTGACTTATGTATTGAGAAATTACTCTCAGGAACAGCATGCTGACTATTTCAGTGATTTTGTGGAAAAGAGCAAAGAACATTTTCTCAAAGGACTCTTGGCATCCATTTTAACGGTTATCGTTGGAGTTATTGCGTGGTTCGCATTCAACTTCTACACAACGGCAGAAATGTCATCAACAATAAGAGTTATTGCATTGGTGGTAATTCTTTATGTAGTGTATATGTTGATTTCCGTAAATCTTTATATCTACCCGATGATGGTGTCTTTCGACTTACCATTTAAAAAAATATTGCGAAACAGCTGGATATTGGCAACTTACAAACCTTTGAGAAATATTGCAATGATATTATTTAACGGTGTAATATATTTTCTCTGTTTCTCTTTTTTCCCTGTATCCTTGCCCGTAATACTGTTTTTGGCATTCTCAATCTGTAATCTTTTTAACAACTTCATGATATACCCCTTGCTCGTAAAATATGTGGCTACTCCCAAAGAGGAAACTCAGGTTGAAGAAGCCTCCATATTTACAGACAGAACATAATAAATAAAGGAGCGTTTACAATGAACATCACAAGACTTGAACCTGCATATAAAAATTATATTTGGGGAGGCACACGTCTCAACAGTGAATACAACAAAAAAAGTCCTTATGATATAACAGCAGAAAGCTGGGAGCTTTCCTGCCACAATGACGGTCTTTGCGTTATCTGCGACGGTGAAATGAAAGGTAAAACCTTAAAAGAAGTTATTGAGGCAGATCCCGATATTCTCGGTAAAAACGGTAAAGCTTTTGATTTCTTCCCAATTCTTATAAAGCTCATTGATGCAGCAGACAAGCTCTCCGTGCAGGTACACCCCGACGACGAATATGCTCTTGCAAATGAAAACAGCTACGGTAAAACAGAAATGTGGTATGTCGTTGATGCAGAAGAGGGCGCATCCCTCGTTTACGGATTGAAAAAAGATGTTACAAAGGAAGAATTTCTTGATCTTGCAAAAAATGGCGGACTTATGGATATTCTTAACTTTGTTCCCGTTAAAAAAGGAGATGTATTCTTTATCCGTTCAGGAATGATCCATGCAATCGGTAAAGGAATCCTTATTGCGGAAATTCAGCAAAACAGCAATCTTACTTACAGAGTTTATGACTACGACAGAAGAGACAAAGAAGGTAATCTCAGACCTCTCCACACAGAAAAAGCGGCAACTGTTGCAGATCTGACAAAAGTCGAAGACGGTGGTTTTGCAGATATCAAAACAATCTCTGAAAATGTAAGAAGACTCAGTGAATGTAAATACTTCACAGTTGACGAAATCAAAATTGACGGCTCTTATGAACTAAAGAATGATGACAGCTTTATTTGCGTAACAGCAGTTTCAGGTGAAGGAGAAATTTCCGGACTTGAAGTTAAAGCAGGAACCTCCGTATTTATTCCCTGCGGTGAAAAAGCTGAAATTAATGGAAAAATGACCCTTGTGGTTGCTTATGTATAATGAAAAAGACGAAAAAAAATATAAAAAATGAAGTATCCGTACTCAGCATAATGATTCTTTTAGCAACAGTTGTAGGATATTTCGTAATAATGGGGCAGCCTGATAATGAAGAACCTAAAGCTCCGATAATTCATTATTTTCCTCCTGTAAATGCCGTAATTCCAGACTTATACCATGGAAACGAGGACACTCCCGTGGAAGACCTTCCCGCAATAGTTGTTCCTCCGGAAGATTCTACGGAAGATCCAAGTACTGAGGTTGATGTTGAGAATCAGCTTCCGAGAGAAAAATATAATTTGCCTTATCCGCAAAAAGAACGTCCTGCAGAAATTCAAGCCATGACCGTACAGCATACAGCAAAATCCGGTTATGAATATTTTGACAACTCAGTATTCCTCGGGGACAGCGTAACTTTAGGCTTGAAGAATTACGCTACAAAAAAGAGGCAAACAAACAGCTATTTTCTCGGAAACGCAAAATTCATAGCAGTTGGAAGTTACAGCATTGCAGACACTCTGGTTTCGGTAGATTCCCCGAATTCAATACACTCTTTGTATAACGGAGTTGCGACTCAGCCGCAAGATATTATTGCGGACATGGGCGTTAAACGTGTATTTATTTGTCTTGGACTCAACGATGTGGGAATCTACACCCAAAATGAATATTTAACCAATTACTCAATTCTTATAAACAGATTAAGAAAAGTTGTTCCGGATATTCAAGTAGCGATTCTTTCTGTTACGCCTCTGACAGTTGAAGGCGAGAGAAAAGTTCTCTACAATGCAAAAATAGACGAATACAATAATGCACTCGTGGCTTTTGCAAAGGAAAACGGATGTTATTTCATAGATATATCTACAGTTCTTAAAGACGATTTGGGATATTTAACATACGAGCTTTCCAGTGATAACTACTGTCATCTTGAACCCAAAGCGTACGATGCGTGGATAGACTATATGATGTCACATTGTATACCGACTCCCGAAGAAGAAGCAGCCCTTAAAGAAGGAAACAGCGGGGCAATCCATATAGATAAAGGGATCCCCGAAGTTGAAGGTTTTGAAGGCTCTGCCGGATTGCCATAAAGTAAATTTTAAATTGAAAGGTTATGAAAAACTATGAAGAAAATATTATGTACTATTTTAACATTGACAGCACTTCTCGGAAGTTTATCTTCCTGCGCAGGGAATGATTCGCCTAAAGAAGTAAATGTAAATGATGTTTATAACGAAGTAGCCGCAGCAATAACAGTTCCGGATTTCATTGAACTGACAGAAACTGATATTGTAGACTATGTAGCAGTTGAAATTGCCGACCTGAAACAAATGAAAGTTCAGATCAGTGCAGAAGCTATCTCCGCAGATCAGATAGTTATTTGCGAAGCCGTTGATGCAGAAGCTGCGGCAAGAGTCGAAGCTGCTTTTTCCGCATATCTGGACTCCGTAAAGAATTCTTTTGAAAATTATCTGCCTTCCGAATATGCAAAAATGAAGGACATTCAGGTTCAAAAAAGCGGAAACTACATCTACTACGCAGTAACTTCAGAACTTGATACAGTAAATTCAATTTTTGATAAATATTTCAAATAATTCCATATCGTAATTATCAAAAGGGCCTTTTTCACCGAAGAAAGGCCCTTTTCGTCTTTTGCCACAACAAAAACAACATACAACCTATTTCATAAAATTAAAAATCATATGCTGTGAATATTAGATTCCGTATTCTTCATATATATAGAAATGAGGTGTTACGGAATGAAAAAAAATATTTTATTGATAACTGTTTTTATATTTTTACTGAATACTCCAATTATAACTTATGCAGAGCCCGAGATTTCTGCGAAAAGCGCCATAGTCATTGAATGCTTAACTGGGGAAATACTGTATTCGAAGAACCATACAGAAGTTCTTCCTATGGCAAGTACCACAAAAATCATGACAGCTCTTGTGGCGGCAGAATTCGGAGATTTAGACAGAGAAATGACAGTTTCAAATAAAGCGGCGGCAGTAGACGGATCTCAAATGGGACTTTTGCCTGAACAAAAAATATCATTTCGGGATTTGCTTTATATGATGCTTCTGAAAAGTGCAAATGATGCGGCAGAAGTAATCGCTGAAAATCTTTGCGGTTCCACAGAAGACTTTGTTAATCTTATGAATAAAAAGGCATTGGAGTTAGGCTGTACGGACACTCATTTTGCAAATGTCCACGGGCTTCCACACAACGACCATTATACTACAGCAGAAAATCTGGCCAAAATTGCGGCTGCTGCATATGAAAATAAAATTGTCAGAGAAATCGTATCCACAAAAACAAAAAAACTTGAATACTTCAGCTTAGTTCTTGAAAATTCAAACAAACTCCTTAATTCATATCCATATGCAAAGGGAATGAAAACAGGTTTCACAAAAGCCGCCGGCAGATGCTTGGTTTCAGCGGCAGAAAAGGATGGTATTACAATAATTGCAGTTACGTTAAATGCTCCCGATGATTGGAACGACCACGAAAAAATGCTTGACTACGGATTTTCAAGAGTAAGCCTGTGGGAAGCTGTCGCACCTGGAACATATTTGGCAGAAATCCCCACATTAAACGGAAATTCAAAAGCCAAGCTCATAAACACACAACCGATTTACGGTCTTGCCATAGATGGAAAAGCCATTACAGGTCAACTTTCGGAAAACCTTCCCAAACTTCTTTTTGCCCCCATTGATGCAGGAAAAACTTGCGGCTCAATACAGTTAACCGTCAACGGAAAAGTTTTTTCAAGCTCTCCATTATCGGTTTCGGAAACCGTATGTGAAAAATACGGAGAAATGACTTTTATTGACCGTTTTTTACAGATCTTACAAAGAGTTTTATTCTTTTAATCCTTTTATAATTTAAGGAGAAACGATCGTATAAAATCGTTTCTCCTTAAAATTTCATGCTAAAATTATAATATTTTCTTTAGTAAGAGGCTCCATGACCTCAGAAAACTCAGCAATAGCCGAAAGAAAAATATTATTTTTTGAAGTAAATTTCTTTATTGGCTTACTGTTGAAAATCTTCTTTATCTCGGATTGCAACAAATCAAAGACCTCGTCAATTGATCTGTTGTCATCTTCTGAATCTGTTTTAGGTTTAAAAAACATATAGACAAATCTAATGTTTTCAGAAGCGTCTTTTTGCGAGGCTATCCCCAACAAATGACAAAGCAGCTGTTTTATATCGAACATAGAAGCTTCAGCTGTTATATTGAACTCCGTTAATGGAATATTAAAGGCTTCACCGTCAGGTTTTTCGGAACTAAGTCCAAAATCATTATTCTTTCCATAAATAAGGTTCCAATAACTGTCAGAAAGTTTTATTGAATGCGAATCAAAAATCTCATGACACTTCACCTCAAAAAATGTATTCACCTCTGAAATATAAGCATCAAGTTGAGGTGGTGTCCCCCTAACCCCTTTGATACGACACGGAACTTCTACTTTTACAGAACCACTTCCCATATCACGAAAAGCCAAATAACAGAATCTTGAAGAAGATGCGACACTTGCCATTTTAGGAGGAATCTCCCCGAATTCTCCTTTCTGGGGTTCCAACTCACTGCCTTTTCCTGCTTTATAGCGATTATAAAAATCCAGATATTCAGGTCTTTGCATTTCCGTTTTAAATTTTTCAAATTCTGCACGGGAATAATAGTTCTCATAAGAATCATACCCCAAAACGGATTCCCCTTTAGTTTTAACGATATTTCTTTTTATAATACCGTCAAAATCCTTCTTTTGGATCATTGTTTCACCTCATTAAATAACGGTTTTATCCAACAATAAACGTTTTTATCTCAAAGGGTTTAAACATAACAGAATGAATATCTGAAGCAAAGGGGACAGAAACAGGATTTTCCAAGAAATTACATTCTGTAATAACCGTTTCTTTACCAAAGTCAAAGCTTGCAGCTACAGTATTACCGTAAGGTTCAAAAGCCCTGATAACATACTTTTCACTGTTTTCTGCACGTTTTATGCTTTCAACAACAATATTACCATCAACTTTAAACATTTGCCCAATAGAATCACCTATTTCCCCGTCAATAATACGAACAGGTGAATTTATTTCATAAGCTTTTTTAGAAACTTCACCTACAGATTCGTTGCCACAATGTGGGTAAATACCGTAAATGATATCATGTTCCCCTCTGTCAGCATTTACACCCGGAGCATTTTGGCTTCGGAGTAAATTCATATCAATGGTCTTTCCTATGGTACGGAAACCGTATTTGCAATCATTAAGCAAAGCAACTCCGTAATCACTTTGAGAAAGATCGACCCATTTATGACCGCAAACCTCAAATTGCGCACGTTGCCAAGATGTATTATCATTATTAGGGCGGTTCACCTTTCCATAAGGAATCTCAAAACTTGCATGGTCAGCAAATATATCTGTATTTACAGAGGCCCTGAGCATTTTTTCATTTTCGTGCCAATCCACGTGAAGTTTGATCTCCAAAACCTCTCCGTCTACCGGAAGAGAAATTTCTGCAGTAAGAAACGATTCATTATATTTATAATACTGTTTGCAAACAGCTTTTGCACCGTCACAATAAATCTCACTACCAAAAATCTCAAAGAATTCAGGTTCCTTGTCAAGATAAAGTATATCGATATCCCAGCAGTCTCCGTCCGTATCTTCATAAACAGCATAAATATTGGATCTTGCCCCGAGAGCTTCCCTATTATGTTTTTTATCAAACAACGAAACGAGAGCTCCATCCTCATCAAAAACAGCCCTTAAATTTTTGTTTTCAATAGAATTTTCTCCGATTTCCAGCTCAGAAGCATCAACATCTTCAAGAATTGTAGTATATCCAAGAGCCGGAACTGTTGCTTTTTTAATTTCGCCTTGACAATCCACAAGAACCGACCTTTCCCACGAGAGTGAATTAAACAAAGTTTTCTTTCCCTTTGCAACTTTCTCATAGGATTCTTTTATGATCTGCTCTAATTCCTCAAGCAATATTTTATATCTCGCTCTTGATTCATCATAAACACGCTTAATTGAAGAGCCGGGAATTATATCATGGAATTGATAAAGCAGAACTTCTTTCCAAATCTTATCCAACTGTTCACGTGGATAATTCAATTCACCACAAAGTTCAAGGGCAAATTCTGCTTCACGAAGAGCAAACTCAGACTTTCTGTTATAATATTTATTCAAGGCCTGACTGGTGTACGTTCCCTGATGTCTCTCAAGATAAAGCTCTCCGGACCAAGTTGCAAGTTTTCCGCGAGTTCGTTCCTCAACACGTTCAAGATGAGGCTGTGCAAAATCGTTTTTAATCGGACATATTCCACGAAGATCTTTAACTCTGAGGTAACGCTCCAAATGCTCCGTACCCGGTCCACCACCACCGTCTCCCACTCCGAATAGGATCAGTGCTTCATTACTTATATGAGATTCATTATAGTTTTTCTCTGCATGTTTGAGGAAAGTAGGACGCAACGGACCATTATAAGTGTCTTCAGGCAACATATGACTAAAAATTTCCGTTCCGTCAATACCTTTCCACATGAAAGTATGATGCGGGAAACGATTATGTTGATTCCAAGAAAGTTTTTGAGTAACAAAATAATCAACTTCAGCCTTTTTTAATATCTGAGGAAGAGAACCACAATAACCGAAAACATCGGGAAGCCAAAGATTCTTAATATCAACCCCAAATTCTTCCCTGAAGAATCTTTTTCCGTGAATCAATTGGCGAACAAGTGCTTCTCCCCCGCTAAGATTGGTATCTGCCTCGACCCACATTGCACCTTGAGGCTCCCAACGACCTTCCGAAACTTTCTGCTTGACTTTTTCATAGAGTTTGGGATAATCTTCCTTTATCCATTGATAAAGCTGCGGCTGACTTGCCCCGAATTTATACCAGGGGTAACGGTCCATAAGATATAAAGCAGTTGCAAAAGACCTCGCACCCTTACGGTGAGACTCTCGGATTGGCCAAAGCCAACCAAGATCAATGTGTGCGTGACCAATTCCTGTAAAGCTCAAATACCCCTCTCCGCCACTGCGGTAGAGATCTCTTACAGTCTTTCCGTATGCTTCAATCTCCTCTTGAGAATAGGTTTTAAGATTCAAAGACGCCTCATACATCCCGTAAAGAATTGCTGTATAATCAGCAGATTTCGGGTCGAGAGTATCAAGGAGATCTTCAAGAATAAACGTGTCGTAATAAGCAGCTCTTGCAGTATCATTCTGTATTGCAATCTGAGCTTCTTCAAGCCCTCCCGCCACATAATTTCCAATAAGAGCATTACAGCCTGCATCCATCCAAATATCGATGTCTTCGCCACCCTTTGCTTCTTCCGCAATGATGTAAATTCTTTTACTGCCCGTCCCCTTTTTGTTATCAAGAGCATAAGAAATACAAGTAATTCCTCGGACCGGGACCCCGTCGTTATCGAAAATAAGTCCCTCACCATTTACGTCTATAGCAACAACTACTTTTTGTCCCGCACAAGATTCAGGCACTGTGCCCATAAAATGAAACCAAGCACAGTCAAACTGTTCACCCCACTCATCTCCAAGATTCAACTCCTTATACTCACCGCAAGTTCGGTTTTCATAAGTAACAGGCTCTTTTGTTTTGTAGCAAACAACTTTAAGAGGTGCTACGGGCGTATACATACAAAGTCTCAATTTTTCAAGAATTTTTTTAATAACTTCACGTTGTCTTTTGTGAAAAAAAGGCATTTTAAAGCATCCTTTCCTAACCTATTTAATATAAAGCTCCCTCAAAGTAGTACAACCTGTAACTATCTGAGGTAAATTCTCATGAACCATACCTTCAAAATCAAAATGAAGATGACCGGTAATAAGAGCTTTTACCAATGAGCAATTTACTATAAGGTCATATGCTTCCTGAGTTATTTCGTCAGCTTTCTGTTGGCGGTATCTGTCCTCGGGATACGCTTTCAAATACTTTTCAGGAACAGCCATCTGATACACAACAGGGTGTTTTTCGAGATCTTTGTGGAAATGAAGTAGATCTTCCGCATAAAGCGGTGTGTGCATGAAAAGGATCATCGGCAGACCCTTGGAAATCTCAGCTTTCAGGGCATCCAACTGTTCCTTTTCAAAAAGATAGTATCCGTTATCTATTGCAACAAGATTCACTCCGTTTATTACTCTTGAAGAAAATCTGATATCATTTTTGAAAGCAGACTGAACTTTTTCAAGACTTTGGTTTCTATAGTCAGCATCTTCCCATGCTTCACCAACATAAAGGCTGAATTCATGGTTTCCCGCTGCCATAAAAACATCGTTTTCATCGGTAAATCGTTTACCTTCATCAATATTTGCCCATGAAACAAAATCAAACAGATCTCCCGTATGTACTATTGTAAGATTTTTCTCTTTTGCAACACGTTCCGCTTCTGCAAGTGTTGCTTCAGCTTCAGGGAAACGAGGACCTCTTCTTTCTGCAAGTTTAAGTTTTCGTTCATCATCTCTCCCGTCAGCAAGACAAAGATGCGTATCGCTGATATGAAGAAGTGTAAAAGGACTTTCTGCGCCCACATTAATCTCATTTGATAAATATTTCATAACTCTACTCCCACATTTTATATGTAATAATACTTTGCATTTATTATATCATAGAAAAAACCGCTTGTCAAGAATTTAAAAATTCTTACAAACGGTTTTTTAATCTATTTTTTCGACTTGATCATCTCGCGTGGAGAAGTTCCTGTAATTTTCTTAAAAACTCTTGAAAAATAAAACGGATCTTTGTATCCGCAACGAAAGGCGATTTCCTGAACAAAACGATGATTCTGCTCAATAAGAGAAACCGCATAACTGATACGCAATGTGTTCAGATATTCACTAACGCCCATTCCAAAAACACATTTAAATTGATGAGACAAATATTTTTTGTTATATTTAAAACGGAAACTTATGGATTCAAGCGAAATCTCAGGATCCCCGAAATTTTCATCAATGAATTTTTTCACAAAAAACATAGAACTTGACGTATTGACGGGAATTTCACTTTCCTTACTTGAGGAAAGTTTATGTCCTATCTCTGAAAATGTGTACAAGATAACACTTTCGCTGACCAGATCGAGGAACTCAGTTTTACACGAAAATTCTTGTTCCCAAAAAAATCGGATATGGGACATATCGTAAAAAAAACCGGTATTTTTCGTAACGCCCAAACGAGACAGAATCTCACTTACCCTCGTGCCTATGAAGCTAACATACATGAGATTTAAATCTTCTGCACATTCAAGACGATATTCTACAGATGGGAAAATAACAAAAACATCATTTTCTTTCAACTCAAAACACGACTGATCAAATTTTACTGAACATTTGCCCTTTGTAACAAGGCAAACTCGGTAAAAAGAAAAAATAAAAGGACCTTTATTTACATATTCACCTTTTTCGCAAACATAGTTCAATGTAGTAATAACATCGGGGGAACTATAAGATGGTACAAATCTGCAAATATTCATAATAAGGCCCTTTCCTTTAAAAAGTATTATTCTTTCTATATTTTTTATTATAATGACTATAGAAAGTCGAAACACTGCCTGAAAGGCTGTATTTCGATACCAAACTGAATAGTTTGGTGCCAAATTTTCTTTAAAAACTTGTCTATACTCATTTCAATGGTTATGAAGTCAATTTAAAACCATATAAATTTGAATTGGCAAAAGCCGATTTTATAGGCTTTGTCGAAGCGTTTGACGTTTCGACTTTCGATAATTATTATAACCTAGAAAAAATATAATTTCAATGGATGAAATCCATGTATTCATTGACAATAGTTTTATTATTGAAAAGAGCATTCCTTACTATTTTTAAAACTTTCCCATTTTTTGCGAACTTTATCGTAAATCTCCGCAGGAACTTCAGGATCGCCCTTTCCGTAGGAAGGAATAAGCATATCGCCTGCGATATCAGGATCTGTGCAAGTCGTATCGTTACGATACTTTTCTCTTACTGCAGGATCTCTCATATCGGGGATATCGAGAGGTATTCCCCCCTGTAAAATTGAACGGTAAGCAAACATACCGGGGAGGAACATGTCCATAGCTTCATAGACATCAATAATATCCGCATCATCAAAGCCTTGAATTTTACGCACGAAATTATACATGCTGTTAAAGTCTGAGCCACCATGACCAAATTTCTTAGCTTCTTCTGAAGCAAAATTTTCGGGGCAGTAGTTATCTCGTTTTTCCGTGCCATAAGCTCCACTATATTCATCGTAATTTACATAAATTCTACCAGCCTCATCATTATCAGCTTCAGCACGAGCTGTTTCCATTCTACCTTTTGATCCGTCAATAGAATACCAGAGATTATTTTTATAAATATTCCCATGAATGCTTCTACAAATACCACCGTTTTCGAATTCTACCATTTCTATACCATAAGAAGCACATTTACTTCCTACACGAAAACGTCGTTCATTGAGTTTGCTTTCATATCCTGTAACCTTAACAGGTCTAAGTCCGGTAATGTGTATAATCGGGCCAAGGGAATGTGTGCAGTAGAATGTGGAATACATTCTGTTTCGCCAATGATCCGGTTCGCCGTAAGTGATCTCATGCCAAATAGATTCGCAGTTGTGCATATATTCGGCACTGGCATGCTCAAGTTCTCCGATAAGCCCCTGCTTATAGAGTCTTCTCATTTCGTAAGGGCCAGCCATATAGCAATAGTTCTCACCGTATGCATAAACTTTACCCGTTCTTTCAACAGCTTCAATAAGCTCAACAGCTTCTTTTAAAGTCTGAACAGGAACGACCTCGCTGAAAACATGTTTGCCCTCTTCCATGCATCTAATTGCAAAAGGAGCATGCTGATGAGCATAGTTTGCCAGGACTACTGCATCCATATCGTGTTTAATAAAATCTTCAAAATTTGTATAATAAGAGATTCCATCCTCGCCACATTCTTTCTTTTGACGCTCAAGAACTTCAGGGATTTTATCGCAAATAGCAACAAGCTCTGCATTTTCAGCTTTTTTTGCATAATTGATCATACTTCCGCCTCTATGACCTCCGAGGACCCCTATTCTCACTTTTCTCATAAATAAAAACTCCCGTATATTTAAATATATAACAATGTTATTATATCATAAAGAAACCACAATAACAATAGATAAAATCTATATACTTATGGATTTTCGGCAGTTTCAATTTCTTTTTTAGGAAAAAGACGTGCTTTACCGAAGGATAATGCAATAAGAACCCCCAAAACCATCAAACCCATCCAAACGAGAATCAAATTTCCCCAACCGATAGTTGTTGCCGCCGTTGCAAAAATTTTTGTGGAAGCCGCAGCAGCCATATAGCTTAGAAAATCCAGATACCCCGTAACACTTGACACCATACCCGTATCACGAAGACTTGGGCAATATCTGCTCCATACGATGGATGCACTACCGTTGGATGCCATAATAGCCATAACAAGAAAAACAATATTTGCGACAGGATGTTTAACAAGGAAAACAAGTAAAAATGCAAAGGAACTTATGGAAAACATGGTGAAAATCGTACGTTCCATGTTTCGGTTAAAGAGCTTTTCATAAACAAAAATAGTAATAAACGACGTAAAACATATTATAAACGTTGCAATGGAAAATATCATGCTTGAATCGTCGGAGGAATAGCCCAAGTACTGGGACAAGTACGTCGGAAACCAAAATATAACGGTAGTACGAATAACGCCTGTAATGATTGAAAATAAGGAAAAACGCAAAATATTATATTTTAGCAATTCCTTAACACTCTCAACTCCAAATTTTTGTTTAGGTTTATACTGACCGTACTTGACAATACCTTTTCTTTCAAAAATAAGGAATGTAACAAAGCAAATAGCACCCATAGCAAAAAGAGATACACTACTAATTGTAAATACCGTCTGCCATGTAAATAAAACTGCCGTAAAACCTGCCAACGGAGAGCCGAAGAAGGAAGCAAATGTAAATCCAAGGCTGCATCTGGTGGCGTATATCGGCTCGGTATTTTCCGCAACGACTTTAGTCATTGGTGCATAGATCATGGAAAGGAAAAAACCCGTCATACCGTATGCGGCACTTGCAGAAAGCTGACTACCCATAAGCGGAAAAAGAAAATTACAAACACCTGCTAAAATAAGACCGAAACTGAGCATATAGCGCGCTTTGATCCTATCCCCGATCATTCCGTTTATCAGCTGACCAACAGCGTAACAAACAAAATATGTAGAAGAAATTGACCCTAACTGCCCTTCGGTATAAAAGCCTCCTTCAATTATCTGAGGGTTTACCGCTCCGAGAATATTTCGGGCATAATATACCGCCAAATAAGCCACAGAGCATAAAAATCCCAAACAAATGGCATTTTTCACTTTCTCATTCTTAAACATAAGTAACTCCTTCAGAATAATCTATTATTTTCTCCCCCTAAAATTCGCTTGAAACAAATTGAGATTCAATTGAAAAATAGGGGGAATTTATATTATTTTTCAAAATTCCAAATTATCTGTCTGATTATACAGGAATTATTGGGTGCTGTTCTATCCTCACTTCTGCGTGCGTAGAAAACTGTCAAAATATTTCCGTCTTCAAGAACAACAGAAGATGGATACCCTAAATCACTGCTGACCTCGTCATCAACAAGGACACAGTCTGTTTCCCAAGTTTCACCACCGTCATAGCTGAACATTGCTCGAATTCCGTACGGAGACTGCCTATAGCCGTAAACGCTGATGAGAACTCCGTCTTTTTCAATAATGTGCGAAGGAGCTCCTCCTTTTTGCGGAAGAAGCTGATGAGGCTTTGACCATGTTTTTCCAAAGTCTGTTGATTCACTTTGGAAAATAGAGAAATTTTCTTTTCCTTCCATTCTGATATGACAAAGGAGCTTTCCGTCTTTTGTTAAAAAGGTATACGGCTCACAACTGTTATAGCCATCACCGACATTTTCAATTTCGCTGAGAAATTCAAAGGTTCCGTCAGGAAATACTTTATAACAGCTCAAATGACATTCATTTTCACGGAATTGGTCATTTTTTGAGAACTTTCTGCCCACATAAAGCAATGTACCGTCAGGCATTTCAACAGGTCCATGGGGACAAGTAACGGGAATCTTCGTGATTTCACCAAAAGTTATACCGTTATCGTGGCTGATTCTGAAAACAGATCCCAGATATTTTTCCCAATCAGGATATTCTGTTTCAATAACATCAAGATATGCGGAAGCAAATGCATTACGAACCTCATGTACTTTAACTTTTCCACCGGGTGCACTGTCATATTTTGCAATTCCGCTTGTACGCTGAAACTCAACAGCATTATTAAAAGACGTAACTATAAGACTGCTTTCCCCGAAAGGCGTAATACCTCCGTCACGGTCATCAAGAAACGTGTCGATTACAGGCGTGGGAAGAGTCCAATTCTTGCCTTCATCCATACTAAAAGAAATAACACATTTACCGAAAGGACAAACATGGGCAAGTCGAAATCCCGAAGCTACAACCGCAAGCTTACCGTTTTTCAGACGGGCAACCGTTGGCCAACCGAAATAATTAAAAATACTCGTGTCATTGCTCATTATTATTTTATTTTCAGAAACTGTTATTTTCATCTATACAACCCCTATATATATATTCAGACATCTTCATTATAGCATTTTTTCCGCATATTGTCAATAGTTAAAACCAATTTCTCCTATACACCGGTCAAAGCAATTCGGAAGAAAACAAGCAAAAATTTACATTTCATTTCGCTTCAATCGATGTACCCATATTTATTTAAAACTGTGAACAGTCGATCGTGTAGAAATCGTTACACCTTCGGAGTTCATGAACAGACTTATTAAAAATTGCAAATAATAAACATAAACAGCCTCGGAAACTATAGCTTCTGAGGCTGTCTTATTCTCAAAAAAATTATCTGTGTTTTAATTCTTCAAGATATTTCATTGCCGTTTCGGGGTCATTTGATGTAAAAAGGACTGCCCCCAAAGCAACGCATTCTGCGAAATGATCTTTGGTTTTCACCCTTGCTCCTGCCCAAGGTTCGATACCACGTTTTCGGAGATAATCATAGCAATCGTAGTTTCGATCATCAAAAATACAAGCACAATACAAATACTCGTCTGGATTTCTGGAAACATTGGACATAAGAGAATAAGGATAGAAGCCATGAAGCTTATATTTACCCTTTGTCAATTCATCCGTATACTCCAAAACATAAGCATCAAAGCTGTTAATTACGGTTTTTTCTACCCAGTTGTATTTTTCAACAGCTTCAATTGTTTTTTCAACACAAAGTCTGCAACGGCTTTTGTTTTTATCCCTGTTGTATTCCTTGATTTCAAGATTTACCATCATATCGTTTTCTACAGCAAGCTGTAAAAACTCGTCAAGAGTAGGAATTTCGGAGAACTCACCTTCAGGATTACAATTAAGTCTGCGGAGTTCTTCATAAGTAAAATCAGAAACCAGACCAAAACCGTTTGTAGTTCTGTCTACAGTATCGTCGTGAATGAGAACTAATACATCATCCTTCGTCAAATGAATATCCGTCTCGATCATATCGCAACCGCAAGCTATAGCAGCAGCAAAAGCCTCTCTTGTATTTTCAGCTCTGTGTGCGGAATCCCCTCTATGTGCTGCCACAGAAATATTATGTTTATAAGGTAATTTACTCATAGCGAAACCTCAATTCTGCCGCTTTACGGCAATAGAATACTTTATTGAATAATTTATTTTTTAGTCTAAATGAAATACAGTCTTAAGGTCTACGGACACAGGACTTTCGTCGGGGTTCGTTTCCATAATATCCGCCATAAAATGCCACCACTTGCGGCATATCTCAGTATCTGCAGAAGAATCCCATTTTTCGGGGTCGTCAATTTCGATATAACCGAAAAGAATATTTGTTTCCTCGTCAAGAAAAATTGAATAGTTCTTACCGCCATATTTATGAATCATTTCTTTCATTTCAGGCCAAAGTTCATTATGGCGTTTTTCATATTCTTCAGCCATACCCTCGTACAGCTTCATTTTAAATCCTTTAATCAAGAAAATTCATCATCCCTTCAATAGAATTAGAAACAATCCTCGCAAACATCTTGTACATAATCAAAATCCTTACGTTTCTGAGCCAACAGCCATGAAATCAGTTTAGTACATCTATATGCGAAATCAATTCCGTCATTATGGTCAAAATTTTTCAAAGAAATCAGTTCAACATTTCTGCCTGAATTTTTCAAAATATCAACCATCAGCTCAGAGTAAATGAATGGAACAACCCCGTCTTTTACCCCATGAACCGCTAAAACGGGAGTATTACGCAATCTGATTGCACGCCATGACATTCCTCCACCTGCAACAGGAGCTATTCCCGCAAAAAAATTCGGATATGTAAGACCCATCATGAACGTACCGTAACCGCCCATACTTGAACCTGTTACTGTAATTCTGCTCATATCAACAGAAAACTCTTTCGCAACAGAGTCAATCAATCCCTTAACCTTGTCAACAACATTATCCCAAACAGCCCACGCAGGACATTGAGGACACACAACCACAGCAGGAATATCTAAACCGCTATTCATCATTTTTGCAAGTCCGTGGCGATAAAGATGCTCAATGACCGTACCTCGTTCTCCTGCACCGTGAAGATAAACTATCATGGGCAAATTTTCACAATTTTCAGGAGAATAAACAAGGCAATTCATGCCAAATTCACTTGTGTTATGTAAAATGACTTTCTTGTTCATAATAATCTCCAAAGCGGCTGATGTATATTTCAGGCATGTGCCGCGCTTACGCTTCTTTTTCAAAAGCGGCACGCCGTATTTCAATCCGTCTTAGCGTTATTTTTCACGCCAAGACCTTCCAATTTTATATTACCCATATTATAGCACAAATATAATGAAAATGCAAGCCTTTCAGCCTGCATTTTTCAATATTCACTTAATTTTTGAATTCAAGCAAATTATATTTTTTAGCTTGCACACGGTACATTTCAGCATATTTTCCGTCAATAGCCATAAGAGAATCATGTGAACCTACTTCCACGATTTTACCGTGATCAAACATATATATTCTGTCTGCCATTTGAGTTGTTGAAAGTCTGTGAGAAATGAAAATAACGGTTTTATCTGCCGCATTTTCCAGAATTGAGTTATTCAGCTCATATTCCGCAACGGGGTCAAGGGCAGAGGAAGGTTCATCCATAATGATCAGCTCAAAAGGTCTTGCAAATACTCTTGAAATTGCAATTTTTTGAGATTCACCACCTGAAAGACCCACACCGTCTGCATTGAATTCAGTAGTCAACTGTGAATTTATACCATTCGGAAGCTCTCTTACCTTTTCAGCCATTGAAGCCGCCTCCAGCGCAGACCATACAGTATCGGAATCCCTTTCGTCAAATGCTCCACCGAGAACATTTTCAGCAACGGTTGCGGCAAAAACTTTATAGTCCTGAAAAACTGCTCCGATATGTTCTCTGTAATTTTCGGGAACAAAAGTCTTTATGTTCTGTCCGTTATAAAGAATCTCTCCGTCGCTACAGTCATACAACCTCATAAGAAGCTTTATCAAAGTGGTTTTTCCTGCACCATTATAGCCAACGAATGCAATTTTCTCACCTTTTTTGATCTCAAAACTGATATTATCAAGGATTTTAGCATCAGCTTCGCCAAAAGGATACGCAAAACTCAAATTTTCCACCTTAAGAGATTCAAATTCGGGAACGTCTTCCAATTCACCTGTAATTTTAGGCTCATATTCGGTAAACTTCTTAACTTTTTCAATGTACATACTGTGTTCGTTGAACTTCGTGAAGTATTCACCTATGTCATTGATTGTCCAAATAAGCTTCGACATTGCATCAAGACTCGCGGTAAAGGAACCCAAGGACAATGTGGGGTCAATAATATAACGTATCATCATATAAAACATCGCAACCGTACTGGGGAGGAAATCAAGTAAAAAATCATTAATGATCTGAAATTTAATACGTTTTTTAAACCATTTTTTCAGACAAGCAATCTTTTCCGCAACAGAGTTATTATAATTCTCATGCAAATACTCCGCAATTCTGCCCTGACGAAGTTCCTTTGCTCTGTCGGGCAAATAGAAAACACGGTCAATATACTCTAATTTTCTGTTGGTAGGATTTATCTCCTCATCACGCTGGACTTGCATCTTACTGAGGACGTTATTAATGACAAAACCAATACCCAAAGCAATGAACAAAAATACGGTAATAACCAGGTCAAGTGTAGCAAGAACGCCTAAAACAACGCCACTGCAGATCACTCTGTTAATAAAGAGCCCAAAGTTTTCCATTATCTGCGCTACACGGTCATCAGATTCACGAATAGCCCATATGAAATCATTATAAAATTCAGGATCATCGTAACAGCTTTGATCCAAGTTTCGAGCTTTTAAATAGAGTTCACTTTGAATTTTTTCATGCAAAACAAGCTTCGCTTTCGGAACATAAACATTTCCTCTCCATTTATTAAAAAGTTCAAAGATCATCTGATAAGCTGTCCATAGCAACGCCCAGGAAAGAAGTACATAAAAATCTATTCCCGCTTCAAGTGAGTCAAAAATATATTTCGTAAATAGGATCTGAAAAATATGCCAAAAACCTCTGCCAACACCTTCAATAAGAGTCACAAAGATATATGACGGAATGTATTTTACAACATACTGAACCATAAACCAAAGGTTTTTCCATACCTTTATGGGATTTTGTGAGAATTTAGTCTTTTTCATTCCGCATCAACCCCTTCCATAATGTAGCTGTCTGCCTGCTTATGCCACATATCGGCAAAATTGCCGTTCAGCGCAAGGAGTTCGTGATGTGTCCCCTGTTCGATTATCTCTCCCTGTTCAAACATATAGATTCTGTCTGCATATGTTGTAGCAGAAAGTCTATGGGAAATAAAAAAAACAGTCTTCCCCTCACAAGCCTTGAACATATTTTCATACATTTCCTGCTCGGCTATGGGATCAAGTGCCGACGTGGGTTCATCCATTATGACTATCTCATTTTCACCCGCAAAAACCGATGCAATGGAAATCTTCTGGGTTTCGCCTCCCGAAAATACAGCCCCTTCCTTGTCAAATTCCTTCGTAACCGTAGTGTCAACACCTTTGGGTAATTCGGAAACTTTTTTCCAAACACCGCTTTTTTCCAAGGCATCAACAACTTTTGCTTTATCATCCTCAGAAACATTCCCTCTCATAAGAACATTTTCCGCAACGCTGACAGCAAAAAGCCCGTAATCCTGGAAAACTGTTCCGAAAAGATTTCTGTAAGAAGACAATCTGAAGTTCTTTATGTTTTCCCCGTTCAGTATAATCTCACCGTCTGACGGATCGTAAAGTCGAAGTAAAAGTTTAATAAGCGTAGTTTTTCCCGCACCGTTATGCCCTACAATAGCAACTTTATCTCCTTTATTGACCTTAAAACATATATTTTTCAACGCAGCGTTTTCCTGATTTTCATATGTAAAACCAACGTTTCTTATCTCCAAAGATTCAAGAGACGGAGCTTTCGGAGCTTCTGCGATTTCGGGAATCTTTGTTTCATAGTCAAGGAACTCACGGAAAGTTTCAATATAACGTGAATGTTCGTCAAACTCTAATGCAAGACCTCCTATATCCCCTAAATTATAGGCAATAAACATTGTAGTCTTGATCAAAACAAAGCAGTCTCCCACAAGAATGGTTTTGGAAACCAGAGCTTTGTATGCCGCAAAAATATATACGCACATCTGAGCAATGATATCAAAAATTATATCAAAGCTGTAAGAGAGAAACATTTTCTTGTAGCCGTATTTATTTGTTATGTCTTTCAGCTCCGCAACACTTTTTTTCATGCGGTTAAACATTACTTTCCACATTTCCGTAAGACGCATTTCCTTGGAAAAATCAGAAAGATAAAACGTTCTGCGGACATAGTCACGTTGACGGACCGTTTCTCTCCACTTCATATCAGACTCATGATTTATTTTGTTCCTTACCTTTCCAACAAAATATACTAAAATCATCGGTATAAAAGATATCAAAAGGAAAAAAGGATCTATCATCAAAAGCAACGTCAGATTTGCAACCGTATTTACTAAATTCCACACAGAATTTTGCAATGTCCAGAACACATCAAAGGCTCTTCCCGTCGCTTCTTCGGTCGCTTTGACATATTTGTCGTAAAATTCTGAGTTTTCAAAGCAATTAAGTTCAACTTCAGCGGCTTTTTCATGAAGCTTTGATTTAATGTATGCTTCAACTTTAGGTCGTTTAACAACATCAAAATAAAAATCAAAATTAGCTATAATATGAAAAAGTATTACATAAATAAAAACAAACAGTAATACAGGGACCATCTCAGAGATCCCCTTACCTTCCTGAACAGCATTAAGAACATACTGATATAAGAAAGTATTCAATAAAAAAGCATATAGTGCCCCACCAATCATACGGATCGTTGATATTGTAATATAACCGGGAGCAGCTTTAGCAATAAAACGCAGCATATAAGCGTTATTTTTGATTATTCTGCCTAAGCTCTGCTTTTTCTTTTTATCTTTGACTTGTGTAGCCATAAGCTAACACCTCCAAATCTATTTCTAAATCAAAAGTATATAATATTCTCTACAAATTTCGTTCACTTTTTTTTCAAACCTTCTCCATACAAAACCCTAAGTTATTATATCACACAAATTGTCAATTGTCAATAGAACATATGTAAATTTCACCTTTTTGTAAAACCTTCTATTTAATAATTTCAATTTTATACCGATAAAAAATTCTAAGAACCATTTAAAACATAAAAAGTAAGCCTTACAGCTTACTTTTTATACTATAACTAATTAAATTTTATCAGAACAAGGATTCATTCAAGAATAATAACATCACCATCATAAATTATTGCGGAAGAAACAGAAATTGCGGAATCTATACTAAAACCGTTTTCAATATCAATTTCGCCATCAAACTCAACCACAACAATATCCCCGAGATTTACTCTACCGACAGTCAGATAACGGGAAATACACAAGTCCTCAAGCGAAACCTTGAAAGCTACACCTTCTGCAGGATCAACACATAATTCAGAATCATCAATCATCATATACGTATCCGAAACTTCAACTATTCTGCCTGTAATTGAATTTCTGTAAGGTTCATACTCTGTTTCCGATGAATTTTCTCTGGCATAATCAATAATTTTTCGTGCAGGTTCCTCACCGATTTTAAACAAATACTGCCAACTGAACATATTTGTCCACAGATAACCGTCCTCGGTAATATACATTGCAACCTTATATACCCCCAAGGATTCGGAAGTCACAGTAAAACTAAGATATTCTCTTTCATGAGGGAACCAGAACATATCTTCAATAAAAGGTGCGTCTTTACAACCCGAAAGAGTTTCCCATATATAATCATCGTCTTCGAACACATAATAGGAAGGATTTACTGAGTTATTATTTTCAGAAAAACGATTCAACTCTACGGTCTTAATTAAATCGACATTCTCCAAAAGCTCTCCCAATGTTGAAGGGGGAGAATATACATTATTCTTAAATACATAATAATTATCTTCCAACTTTACGGCAAGAAAATTATTACGGGTAATATGCTGTATGGTATAAACTTCAGCTTCAATAGAGTATTTCTCGTCATTGATATAGTCAATACCGTTAACAGTATGAATACCGATATTTTCACCTATACAGTCCTCTGAAATTTCTCGAAGTTGGCTGTTATAATCCGTACCGTCTATGGTTAAAGTGGTATATTTCTCAGAAGGAAGCTTATACTCCCAAGGCCATTGAAAACCGACTTCAACGCTCTCACGAACAGAAAAATCCTTATATCTGCCTTTTAAATCAAATTCCTTGACCTCAACAATAGGCTCTTCGATTTCAGGGTCCTCAACTTTTACAGTTTCCGAATTGTTATTTTCGGAATTTGAAGGATCTTCCGTATTTTCAGTTCCTTGAATTATCGGAACTTCCTCATCATTAAAAAACGTAAGAAATATCAAAGCACTTGCAACTGTCAGCACAATAAAAACAGCAGCTACAGTACCCCATTTCAAAAAAGTATTTTTCCTCTCATTTTTTTTGTACTCGATAGAATCCGTAATCAGCTTTTCATCAATATGTGCCATCGCATTAATAATACTCGGTATACTCATATTTCAATACCTTCTTTCATCAAAAAAACTTTTAATCTGTTACGGGTGCGAAACAGAATGGATTTCACATTGCTCTCGCTTACTGAATATCGCTGTGAAATGTCGCTGACAGAATCAAAAAACCAATATTTACGAATAAAAATATTGCGGTTGAGTTCTTTTTCTTTCCACAGGAAAGAGCTGATCAATTTTCCGAGAGCTTCATCATTGATATTTTGTGAGATACGTTCATCTGCGATTATTCCCTCAATTTCAGATAAGGATAAAATCGCATTCGCGGAACGTTTTGCGGCATTGGAAAACTCTAATTTTTTCAAACAAAGATTTCGTGCAATTTTGCAAATAAAAGCACGGAAATTATTGGGACGAGTCGGGGGGATCGTATTCCAGACAGCTAAATATGTATCATTTACACATTCTTCGCAGTCCTCACGGTTTTTCAAAAGGTTTTTAGCAATTTGCAAACACAATTTACCGTATTTGATTTCCGTTTCCTTAATTGCTTGTTCATCACGGGCAAAATACAAATCAATAAGCTTTAAATCATCCATTCAATATCACTCCCTTTTCTTGTTATTTTAAAGGCCTTTCACCCTAGGGTGCTTCCAGATAAGAAAACCTTGATTTTGACGGACATTTTTCCGCCCTCTCTGCCGTTTTTTCTCGTAGCAATACGTCAAGTATTCCTGCTCGAAAAAGCGGCATTTTTAACGAAAAACTGTCCCTCAAAATTTCTTCGAACCTCCGAAGCTCTCTTTTGAGATAACTTTTAGGCATAAATTCCGAGGAAACCTTGACGGTTTGTGAGGGATTTTAACAACAAAGTTAGCCGAAAGTGAGTTTCGGAGGCAATGTTTTCTTGTCCGGAATCACCCTATATGTACGTTTTTTTGATCGAAGGTTGCAAGGTTTTTCAAAAAAATCATAATTTTCTAAGTATTGAAAAAATACTGATTAAGTGCGATAACGCAAAACTGTTATAACTTCATTACCGTTCATCATTAACAAAATATTTTACAGTATCTGTGGGGTTATTCAGCTCTGTTCTGAAAAATTCGGGATACATTTTAATGTCCTCATCAAGTGAAACCCACTTCAGATATTCTTTGCTGTTGTCTTCCGTAAAGCTTTCACTTATAGGCGCGAAATCGTCGGAAACTTTCATATAAAAGTAAAACGAGATCTCGTAAATCAACTTACCAAGATTAGAAGGAACGTCACCGTAGAAATAGTTTTCATGAACAAAACCAAGACGGTCTATTTCCATTTTAACCCCTGTTTCTTCAAAAACCTCACGAATAATGGCTTCTTCTGCCGTTTCGCCAAATTTGATTCTCCCACCGACAGAATAAAGATAGTTAGCTCTTTCATTCCCTACCATCAGAATCTTGCCGTCTTTCATAATAATCGCACCTACACGAATATTTAAAATGCCATCATCGCAGGCTACACACATATCTTTATTCATTTTTATTCACCGTTCCTTTCAGCATTTTTAACCAAAGACTTTATTAAATAGCAGAACATATAAAATATTACAACTATTCTTAATTCTATTATAACACAAAAAATATCACATTGTCAAGTTTATCCTACTCTGTTATAACAGCTATAGAATCTTCACAATTTTCTGCTATAATTATTCCAAACCACACAACCTTTTCATTCTGATTTGTGTCTATATAACGAGCTCATAAAAATGGGAATCCCCAAAAACAAGAAAGGAGAGTGCATATGTACTATCAAAACGAGTCGGACGAAACTTTGGTAATGCTAACACTTGCGGGTGAGCAATCTGCATATGAGGTTTTAGTAATACGCTATCAAAAGTCAGTAATAGCTTCTGCGATCACCATAACCAAAAATCACTTTATGGCAGAAGATGCCGCACAGGACGCCTTTGTTACGGCTTGGATGAAGCTGAATACCTTACAAGAACCTAAAAAATACGGTTCTTGGGTGTGTCGCATCGCCAAGAACTGTGCGTTGAATATGATAAGCCGATACCGCAGTTTCCTTCCGCTTGATGTTGTGGATAACTTAAATATTACCGACAATGGAGCAGAGAATCCCGCAGAACTTTATGCATTGTCCGAGGAACGAAACGAAGTAAACAAAAGCATCGAGGTGTTGCCCGAAAAGGTACGTCAGATTATCCAACTGCACTATTTTAAAGATCTTTCTATTGCAGAAATAGCAGATCGTATGCGTATTTCAGAAGGAACGGTGAAAAGGCAACTTCACGATGGACGAAAACGAATCAGAAAGGAACTTTGCGCTATGAATGAAAAGTATAGTGATACTCTTGTACAGCGTGTTATGAAGAAGGTTGAAGAACTGAAATTGTGGCAGGTTAAAAATGATAAGAGCGGTTTTGAAAAAGAATATTCGAAGGTGCTTCGTGAGGTAGAGGAACTTCCCGAATGTACCGAAAAACAGCACGCGCTTGCCGATGTGTTAATGCGCGGATGGTCGTGGCTCCCCGGCTAAAAGAACGATACGCTGTTTGCACGTATTGCGGATGCCGCTATGGAAGGTAAGAACGAGGAGGTAATGACCTTTATCGTAGCTCGTGAGGATTCAATGGTATATGGAGGAGCCCGTATTGACTTCATGCGCGACAAACAGATTCCCCGTCTTGAAAAAGCAGGATTTGTTAAGGCGCTTGGGCGTGAGTGGTTTTGGCTCGGCTATAATCTTTTCCGCGAGGGAAAGGTAGAGGAAGGACACACCGCATATGACAAGGTTGAAGAAATTCTCTCAAAAGAGGACGCTTACAGTATTCTTGTACCTTACGCACGAAAGATGGAAGAAATACTTGCATCGGACTATAGGGATAAAAGTAAAAAACGATACCTTATAGGAGCAAATGCTGAGGAATACAGATTGATTAACAACAATCTTTGCTTTTGGAACAGCGAAGGCTTTGGCGAAGGATACCTGAATTCAATAGATAGAAGCGTAAGGCATATATTCCGCAGTTCATCAAGATGTGACGGAAGATTTTTTGCGGATATTGCTCTCGGAGAAACTTTTGTAGGCACTGACGGAGCGACACTTTCCTTTGCTTCAGACTGCGAAACCGTGGAAACACCCTGCGGTAAGTTTGAAAATTGTCAACTTTGGATAACGAAGCTTTGGGATGATGATGGAAAGTCGGTATTCAAGAGTTATTACAAAGACGGCATTGGTATCGTAAGACACGATCATACAAATGACGGCATAACGGAATCTTATCTACTTAAAGACTATCATGTAAAAACTCAAAAAGGCCTGTTGCCGTTTGAAGCGGGCAACACGTGGGAATATGTTTCCGGATATGATCCCGAAGCAATTACTTCTGAGTTGATATTTACCGTATCTTTTGCAAATAATGAAAAAGTCATCATTTCCTCGTGGGAAAATTTGATTCGCCACAAGTACAACGATAATTCTTGGCTTGAAATGATTGGACAAATACGGTGTGATTATTGGGATGAAAAGAACGACAGAGAGTTCCTCTGTGACGTTTATCCTGCTATAGAACGCGCAGAGCAGCTTGCTGTGACACCTATGGAAAAGGCTCATACGAAGGCTGCGGCATCCGTAGCAAGACGAATACTTTCTACAGACCCAACCTTTAATCCCGATTATACAGCAACAGGTCATTGGAATTTCTTCTCGAAAAATGGAGTTCAAAAGAAAAAAGATACATTATATCTCTCTCATAACTATCGTTGGTCTTTTGAATGGAAGCATACGGGCAGTATGGGTACTGCAGAAACTCCCATTCTTTATAATGATATTTTAGGTATTTTGCAGGATGCAACAAATTGCATTTGGTCGGACGAGTGGTGTATTGGAGCAACTCCCATCATTGAATACACAAAGTGGTGTGATGTAAGAACTCAAATCACCTGCGAAAATGGCGGAACGATTACCACGAAAGCGGGAACCTTTGAGAACTGCTTCAAGCTATGTCTTGATATCGGCGGTATGGAAGATGGATGGTCGTATCGCGGTGGTAAGAAGGTTTACTATTTTGCCGAAGGAATCGGAATCATTCGCACTGAAAATGAATATTGCGGTGGTGCAAAAACAGCAATTTACGAGCTGACCTCTTACGAAGGTGTAGGAGAAGGCTTTATGCCTCTTGTTGACGGTCTTGTCCGTCGATATGATGCACTCGATCTGACCGACGGCTTTGTGGGAGCTGCAGAATATACCTATGTTGCTGACGATGACGGAGATATTGTTGTATTTTCAGATCGCACGGGTATTCGTGAACTTCCACCTCCCATTACTCAGTATAGTGCAATTCAAGGCGAAGCAATTGAGCAACAACTATGGGACGAAGGTAAATGGAAGGAAGGGCATATGAAGTATGCTGCTAACAACTTTCATCTTATTCTCCATCTCATCGCAAGACCAAGCCGAAACAGAAATAATGCGAAAAGATCTGTTGAATTAAATAATTTCTATATGAAAATAATAGAACTTTTAGGCGAAGACGGAACGATTCCGCCTGCATGGTACAGTTTATACGCATGGACAGCACTTGTAAAATCTGCCGCATTATTTGGAGACGGAAAAATTGAAGAAGGTTATGATACCTTAGATATTGCACTTCAGTATAGTGAAAAGCTCTCCCAATTAAATAAAGGAGACCTGCTTGACACAGGTAATAAAGAGATACTCAGCGATGTCAAATACGAGTTTTCTAATGACGTCATAGTACTTCCCGACGGTTCAAAAGAACCAATATCTTATGATTACAGAATGAACTTCGACGCAGAAACTCTTGTATACTGCCTTACAGCACGTTCCGGATGGGAATGGTTCAATCCCGTTCGCAATGAAGATCGTTTCAAGGAATACATTGAACGGGCAAAAAAGATAACTAATAAATAATAACAAAAAAGGGCTCTATAATAAATATTGGCAACACTCAATATTTATTATAGAACCCAAAATGTCTTTTAAGCCAGCAATTTTGGTTTTATACATATATTCTTAAATTACATATTTTATTTTTCTACTTTCAGATCAATGGTTAAGGATTTGTTTTGCGAAACAAATTTAGTAAGCTTTACCCCTGAAGCCATAAGCATTCTCTTTGAGGCTATTGTACTTTCAGATTCTTCGTATTTATCTGATAAGTATAAAACCTCTTTTATTCCTGCTTGAATGATTGCTTTGGCACATTCGTTACATGGAAACAATGAAACATAAATTTTGGCACCTACCAAATTTTTACCGTTAGCATTCAAAATGGCATTCAACTCTGCATGAACAACAAACGGATATTTTGTTTCAGAATAGGAGCCTTCTCTCTCCCAAGGAAATTCATCATCCGAACAACCCCATGGAAAACCGTTATACCCTGTAGAAAGTATATGATTTTCACAATCAACAATACAAGCACCAACTTGTGTACAAGGATCTTTCGAACGCATCGATGCAAGCAATGCGACCCCCATAAAATACTCGTCCCATGTTATATAATTTTGTCTTTTCATAATATCGAATCTCCGTTTTATTTACTTATCTTTTTATATATTATAACATACTATTTCTAATATTTCAATAGTTTACTTTCGACGAGTTGCAGATTTAAGACCGTTTAAAACAGAATAATTCATTTGACTTGATTTAAAATTGAAAATTTCATAAAAGCCTGAATGCTAAAACATTCAGACTTTTAGTTTCCACAACAATTTCGAACTTTTTATTCAACACTTTTTATCGTAATATCTCCTTCAACTTTATCACATTTCAAAGAATTGCAAATAACATTTCCTTTAATCCTTACAGCTTCAACATCTCCCGTTACTGTAACATCTCCCGCACAGTTAATATCACCCGAAAGATTTCCACCGCAAGTAATTGTGCCTCCTGAATTACAGCCTCCCGAAAAAGATCCTTTGACCGTGACGTCTCCACTACAATTGCAACCGCCCGACAAATGACCGCCAATAACGGTATCTCTGCCCGAACTACATCCTCCGGAAACAACGCCGGAAACATTGATATTCTTTACCGCGTTACAACTGCCGGATATATTCCCGTTTACCTCAATATTACATTCACTCTGCACATTCTTTGCATCGCCAATTATCTCAAAGGTAAATCTATCAACTAAAGATTCGCATTGCAATATTTTTCTTCCCTCGCAGACCACTCCACGAATAATCGTGTCATCTGCCCAAGGAAATTCAGCACAGTGATCATAATGAATTTCTGTCTTGATCTCTCGTGAGAACAGCTCATCAATGTAGCAACCGAAAATATCAGCCAGAATCGGTAAAAATGTAATATCAGGCGCAGCTTTTGCATTTTCCCATTTAGAAACCGCTTGAAAGGTAACGCCTAACTTTTGTGCAAGTTCATCTTGGCTTAAACCTGCTTTCTTTCTATATTTTAATATGTTTGCTGCCAAAACTATATTTACGTTTTCCATATCGTAGCTCCTTTCGTTGAGTTAATTATATCACATATAATCTGTTTTTACAATAAATCAATGGTTTAATTTTTTCAACCTACGGTTGAAGTCACAGGTTCAAATTATTAAAAAGAAGCTTTACGAAACAAAACGACCTTACTTCATCACTATTACATCTTATTTATTACCTTTAAAAAATCCTGAACGCAAATTTTAGTGAAAAGTGAATAGTAAAAGGTAAAAATCTTGAACGATTTCACATTCAGGATTTTTTGGGTTCATAGTATAAAAATACAACCTTTAATATGGATTCGTAGGAAACATCCGATAAGTATCAAGCTTTTCAGGTGCAGCACCAATCAGTTTAATGCCTGTACTGTTTTTCGGATCGCTCGGATATATTCTGCGGCAGATTGCCTGACGCTTATTTGCATAGACCTCAATAACGGAGTTGTCGATCAAAATATCCAACGACAGCCTCTCTCCGTCACATAACTCAAAAGGAGCTTCCTCTCTGATTCTCCAACCTTCACTGCCACTCTTTGTAGTATCCATAACGAGTTTCTTTTCTTCGGGAAAATAGTAAATCTCGGTATATTCGCTTCCGTCATCACTGACTCTCACCGCAACGCCTGATCTATCCTTGCCACTCCATAGACCCTTGATCCTACATTTTGTTCCGTCTCCCACCTTTACATTTTCTCCATCTGCGGAATCGTACGCAATATGACCGTATTCAAGTGCATCAATTTCCGAAACAGGTGCCATCTTTAGTTCTCCGTCGGCATACCACACATTACGCGGTATGCCGAATACTCCACTCCAGCCATAGCGATTGAAATCATTCGGAAGATTGTCACGCAACCACACCCAGACAATCTGGCGATTTTTATCGTCCACAAGTGCCTCCGGCGCAAAATAAGCACTATCATTCCACGACATTCTGCCGTGCTTCTCAGGAATAAATCTCTCCCCATCCATCTTACCGATATAATACTGACATCCTTTGTTGTGCGAGATGAACAATTGCAAATATTTACCAGTAAAGTTTCCATTTTCTTCTGCATCATACAGAGGGAGGAAGGAAGGACACATATCGTCCTCTGTTTCATCTGGCCAATCATTTATGCCCTTTTGGGGGTTATCGTAAAAACGACCAACGTATTCCCATTTTTTCAGATCATCCGAGCGGAAAAGATCAGTCCAATCACCTCTATACTTTTCAGGCGAATCTTCATTTCTGCCAAAATAGTCAAGAACACGCTTATTACCCGTTTGCATATAGTATTTTCCATTCATTTTCCATATATTCGAAGGATCCGCGCTTCCGACGCGCAGAATTTCGCCGTCAATCTCAATATCGGTAATTCCCCATATGTCAGATGATTCTACAGCAATCGGTTCTATACGTTCCCATACGTCATATGGGGGGTTGGAATAAGCAACCGCTATACCGCCCTTATCCTTCCCCTTCTCGTCCACTGCAGGAAATTTCCAGAAGGAAATGTAAGCTGTACCGTCATCGTCAACAAATGCACCTCCGCTGAAACAACCATGGTCACCTTCAAAATTGGTCAACGCATCGGGATGATGTCTCCAATGCAGAAGATCTATACTCGACATATGTCCCCAATGAAATGCATCGGTTTCGGAATTTTTATAAAGATACATCAAGTGATAGACACCGTCAGCATAGAACGCACCGTTTGAATCTCCGGGATCTCCAAGATCGTCACAAATAGCAAAATGATAAGCAGGACGATATGCATCATTCAAAAGATGTTCACGATATTTTCTTGTAAAAATAACCTCTGTTTTCATTTTCAGTCTCCTTTATGCTTTTATGATTGGAACGTGTTTTACATACTTTTCATACACATCGTCGGATAAGGCTTCATCGGTAACGATCATATCAATATCTGTAAGCTCGCAGATCTTTTCCATTGCCGATTTATCAAACTTTGAATGATCGCAAACAAGTATCGTATTTTTCGCGGCAGCAATAATCGCCTTTTGAAGTGGTGTATGCATGGGATAAGGAGTCGTAATACCATCTTCAATCGAAACTCCGCTTGCACCGATGATAGATACATCCGCTTTTAGCGAAGAAACAAAGGATTCCGCCTGTGCCCCCACAAACCCTTTTGATGAAGGAAAATAGTAACCACCGCTACAATACAGAATACTTTTATCATAGTTTGCAAGAACCAACGCTGTTTCCATTCCGGTAGCGTAAAATGTATATTTCTTTGACGGATCAATCATCCTTGCGCATTCAAGAGCCGTTGTACTGTTATCAAAAATAACCGACTGTCCTTCCGTAATCAGCGACGCCGCTTTGATTCCGATTGTGCGCTTTTCATCCGAATAAAAATCAGTCACCTCTCTATCGGTGCTTTCAATATAAACGACTGCACCGCGCTTTTTATACACATACCGTTGATCTTGAAGAAAATCAACATCACGATGCACTGTCATTTCCGAAACATTTAACACTTCCGCAAGAGACTTTATCGTAATCTCACCGCAGCTCTCTAACATCTGCATTATTTTTTTCTGTCTTATATTCAAATCTATCACCTCTCACATTCACATTATATCACACATTTACAACATTGTCAACAGAAACTGTTATATTCATACTTTTTTTACAAACAAAGCTATCCTTAATGACACTTGATTAAGCAATAAAGTTGGCTTCAATCTACGAGCTGTTTTTTTCATAGTATGTACCCCGCCTTCCTTCTGTATATATTGTATCAGAAAGGGAAAAAGTTTCAAAGATACAGCATTGTCAATGGTTCCAAACTGTTGCCACAGTTTGGACTAATAGGGATTCTCCTTTTCTGCGGGAAAGAGCAGGGTCGGCTCTGAATTGCCACCGGAACTTCCTTCACTACCGACCCTTCGAGTCCCCGATGGTTCAATATAAAACATAAAAGACATACCAATCGGTATGTCTTTTATGCTTGGTGCACCATCAGGGATTCGAACCCGGGACCCACTGATTAAGAGTCAGTTGCTCTACCAACTGAGCTAATGGTGCATATTTAATTTATTTAAAAAAAGGAGAGTCGGCATCGCCCTATTTTCCCGGGCCGTCTCCAGCCAAGTATTTTCAGCACCCGCGAGCTTAACTACCGTGTTCGGAATGGGAACGGGTGGATCCTCGCCGTCATAGACACCGACTATTCCT
>JAZSMD010000078.1:0-6019 GCA_045535665.1 Eubacteriales bacterium | reverse complement strand
CAAAAACGCAGATAATCCTTGTCGGATTGGCGAGTATTTTAACGCAGTATGACCGAAAATCTGACTGTAGAAAACAAGTTCGGATAACTTTTGTCACCCTACCTTGACAATATCCGATTTATGTGTTAAAATGATTATGTTTTAAAAAAGCATCTGCTGCTTCGGATATCTTTTCCGCCATGAGCTCCGCATCCTGCAGACCCAGTGTGTTTCCTGAACAGATGTAAAAGAATCCTTTCAAGGACCCGTCTTCTTTTGCGCCGCAGATGTTGTTTTTGGGCAGACGGCAGTTGAATTTTCCACCGTCTTCAATTTCTATGTCCTTTATTCCGAAAAACATGGATCTGAGAAGTTTTTCCTGATATCTGTGCATATACTCATCGTAAGCTTTTCCGAATTTCCGCAGAAAACTGCCTGACCACAATGTCATTACTATCCTGTTTTTTTCATCTGTGCGTAAGCATAACGGCATTTTGCAGTCGTCAGTTATGATGCTTCCGCAGTACCAGCCCGTGAAGTCTTTTACAGGCTTTGTGGTGAGGTAATAGGCGGTTTTTAGCTTGTGTTCGTGCCTCTCGTTGAGACATATTTCGTCCGACCCACGGCAATCCACAACGGCTGAGGATACGATGGTTGAGCCGTTCAATGCCGTTGATGTGAATTTTTTATCTTCCGCTGAACGGCAGACTCCCGATATTTCCGTGTTTTCGTATATCTCCACACCCTTGAGTGAGAGATAGTCCGCTGTTTTTTCGCAGAAGTTAACGGGGTTTTGCTGAGCCGCGGAGTTTGTGAGTATTCCTGATGCAACGTTGAATGAGTATAGTTTCATTGCTTCCTTCCATGTCAGGAACGTGCATTTTTCCCCTGAAAAGAACCTCATTCTGTATTCCTGCCTCATCCGTGAAAATGCGGTGCGTGAGAAATCTTCTGTGAAGTAAAGCGCTTTCACTTCCCGAAAGGTGCTGTCGCCCACGGTTTCCGCTATCCTTCTCAGGGAGTGAAATGATTTTGAATACATTTTCATCTCTTCCGCTGATTTTCCCTCACATGAGGGAGCCCCGATATCGAATAGGGTACCGCTGTTGTATGCGGTCTTCTTTGAGGCTACAAGGTCCTTTTCCGCAAGAACCACCTTCAATCCTTTTTCGTGGAGTTTGTACGCGCAGAGGAGTCCCGATGCGCCTCCCCCTATAACGAGGACGTCACATTGGGTGCTGTCCGTCAGGGCGGCAAATACCGCTTTCTTATCAGATGTATAGATGTTCATACTTTGAGATCTCTTTCCGTTTAATATCTTTTAACTTTATTTTACTGCAAATATTCTTTTTTATACATACGAAAGGAAAAACCATGAAACTGAAGCTTTTTACCCTTATTCTGACAGCTTTGCTCTTAAGCTCCTGCTCTTCGGGAGTTACTGCAAACAGATTTTTCACTCTTGATTTTTACGAAACGGAGGTCATCCCTTCAACCACATATCTTGCTGTGGGTGAGGTCGCCGCTGTGGAGTTCTATGCCGCGGAAGACTTTTCGGGAATAGAGATCCTTGCCGCAAAGGTCTCGGATGAAGATACACTTACGGTGACCGTCTATCATTTCAATACCGATTATGAAACAACTCTCAAAAGCGGTAAAGTAATTGAAAAAGCCACGTTCAGGGGCTATGACAACAGAGATACCTTGATGATGTCCTTTAAAACCGCACCCAAGGGCAAATATCTGCTGACGTTTTCTACCAAAAGCAGTGCGGGGATATGTCTTGCAGCTTATCCTTCCGAATATGCAAAAGGGGAAGTTGAATTCTACCTCAACGGCTCGGAATATAAAGACGGCGCTTTTTATGCGGGCGTAATTTTCAACGGTGACAGGTTAAATAAGAATTACTTCAAAAACGATATACCTGAACCTCCCGAATCCACGCCGGAAGATCCGATTGCCCCCGAAACACCTGTTGACCCGGAAGATCTCCCTACCGAAGGTGATGTGCCTGAGACGGGGGAAGGGGAATAATTTTGTATGAAATTGGAGAAAAGACTATGATAGAAATAAAACAGACCGATGCAGGAAAAAATATTTACCGCCTGGAAGCCACGGATTCCGATACGGGGAATGTCATTGGATTTGCGGAGCTTAAAGGTGTTGAAAAGCCTGTTCCTGTGTTTTTTTGTAAAGTAGAAGATTCTTATATGGGTAAAAAAATAGGATCTGAAATGCTTAAAAAGACCGTTGCATATGCAAAAAGTGCTGAAAAAGAAGGTATTTTTGTCAGATACGACGGTAACGTGCGGGCGAAGATGATGCTCAAAAAGCAAGGTTTTCACCTTTATACCAAAGAAATTGCAATGTTGGAATTGTAAGAAATGAAAGTTAATATTTTTGTAAGATTTACCTGTTTACAACGGTAAATAAATATGTTATAATATTGGTGTATCATCTTATCGGATTCGGCATGAATTGCGGCAGTTACTTCAAGGAAGCGGACGGCGGTTTGTCATTTCGGGAAGAGATATGTAGGCTAAGCCAAAAAAAATATTTTTATGTAGCACTTGCAGGAAAGGCAGGAAAAATTAAATGACACAGGTAATAGCTCTTGTTGCCCTTATAGTTTTTGCGGCAATTTTGGTACTCATCGGTGTATACTCAACTAAAAAATCATTGACCCTTGACGGGTTCCTTCTCGGTGGAAGAAATGTGGGAGCATGGCTCTCTGCGTTCTCTTATGGAACGACATATTTCTCTGCCGTTATTTTTATCGGTTACGCAGGCACAAACGGCTGGAAAGTCGGCTTAGGCAGTATGTGGATCGGTATCGGCAACGCCATAATAGGCAGTGCCATAGCTTGGATACTCTTGGCTAAACGCACAAGAAGTATGACAAGAAGACTTAATTCGAGAACTATGCCCGAATATTTTGCTTCAAGATATGACTCCCCCGCAATGAAGGTCTTCTCCGCAATAATCGTTTTCGTATTCCTTGTTCCTTACGCTTCCGGCGTATATAAGGGTCTCGGTTCACTTTTCGGTTCAATTTTTCCCAATGAGCTTTTCGGAATTTCTCCCGAAGTTGTCTGTATGTTCATAGTTGCAATTCTTGCGGCTGTATACCTTGTTCTCGGTGGCTATATGGCTTCCGCTATCAGTAATCTTGTTCAGGGTATTGTAATGGTCGTAGGTGTTGTTCTTATGATCCTTGCCCTCGTATACAGTCCCGAAGTCGGAGGCTTCGGTGCGGCAATCGAAAAACTGAATGCGGTAGATCCTGCATTGACGGACATTTTCGGCGGTACAAACTTCAATTTCCTTCTTTTAAATATTTTACTCACAAGCTTCGGTACTTGGGGCTTGCCTCAGATGGTACATAAATATTATGCCATCAAGAGCGAAAAAGATATCAAGATCGGCTGCATTATTGCAACGGCTTTCGCTATCATCATCGGCTGCGGTGCATACTTTGCAGGAAGCCTTGGCAGATTCTTCGTTGAAGCAGACGCAACGGGCGCGCCTGTTGTAGGCTATGACTATGTCGTTCCAACAATGCTCAACAATGCGCTGGGTTCTTCCTTCTGGGGAAATATCCTTTTGAGTGTAGTTCTGCTTTGCGTTCTTTCCGCTTCAATGTCCACACTTTCTTCCGTCGTTCTTACATCAAGCTCTTCAATTACCGTTGACCTTGCACAGGTCGTAAATAAGGGTAGGGAAGTTGACAAGAAAAAACAGATGCTCTGGACCCGAATCCTTTGCCTCGCTTTCATTGCGGTATCCTTTATTGCGGCAACATTCAAGGTTGCTATCATCGTTTCAATAATGTCCTTCTCCTGGGGCGTTGTTTCAGGCTGTTTCATCGGTCCGTACATCTGGGGTCTCTATTCAAAGAAGATAACCAAAGCAGGTGCGTGGGCAGGTATGCTCAGCGGAGTTGTTGTGGTTGGCGTAATGCTTATTGTTGATATGGTCAAAGTGGGCTTCGATAACGGTATCATGGCAGCGTTTACTGCTTCCAGCGGAAATGCGGCTCTCTACGGTGTAATTGCAATGGCTGTATCCCTCGTAGCGGTTCCTGTTGTAAGCCTCTGCACTCAGAAGCTTGCACCCGTTCCCGATGCGGCTGTGGAAAAAGCTTTCGTCGGTAATGTTGATTAAGATAATTATATAGAATAATTTAAACCCCTTCTTCACGGAAATATGTGAGGAAGGGGTTTTGTTCTTGATGAATATTGTGGGGACTGTCGTTTTTTGAGCTTTCCTCACAAATATACTTACTTGTTAAATACTATTCCACATCAACGTTGTAGCAGGAAAGAAGAGGCATACCGGTTCTGTCCTTTGCCACCCAGTTGGTACTGTCGTTTTTCCAATATGCGTGGAATTTTGCGGGCAGAGTTATGGGTCTTGGGAATTCAACTGCCATTCCGCTTTCGGTATGGATGAGCTTTTCACCTTCTACAAGACCGTCTTTATCTTCAATATGCATACCGTCGGCACGGCAGTCCATGTCAACCATGCAGAAGGAGGGGTCAATATTCAGCATTACGCTGGCTTCACCGATCTTCTTTACTGAAAGAACGTCGGGTGCGGAAAGTCCGGGTAAGCCGTAGATCTCTTTCAATGCTACCATTGCAAGACGCGTTCCTATTATAACGTTTGATTCGGAGTTGTTGTGTATTCCGTCAGACATTGCAAGACCTGTTGTGGGAACAATGTGGATATATTCAAAATCTCTTGCGAGACGGCGCTGAGCGTCCTTTACGACAGCCCATTGGCGGTCACCTTCAACAGTCTTACCGCTTGCCCAATGGTTAAGTTGGACTGTGAGGATCTCAATGTCACCCAAATCCTTACGGCACTGTTCCGCAAAGCGTGTAAATCTGTCGTAGTAAGTTTCAGATACGCCCGAATCTGCATCTGTACATCCCTGATACCAGATAATGCCCTTAACGGACGTTCCGATATCCTTCACTCTTCTCATCATTGCCTTGTAAAGATATCCGTCTTCCGCAATATCCCAAGCTTTCAGGGGTGAACCTCCCAAAGCCGCCGCCACAAGACCGATGGGAACATTGAGTCTTTCTTTCAGAACTCTGCCAAAGCTAAGACCGGGACAGGTTCCGTTTGCGCCTTCGTAGTTTTCGGGGTAAATTGTATCTGTGCCGTCGTTAAGGGGATGAGTTGCAATATCCCAGACACCGCTGTTTGCATAAAGATGAACGCCCAAAGTGGGTGGGTCAATGGCAAAATCTCTGCCGTAGCCCGACATATTGCTTTGACCTGCCATGATATAAACGTCACCGACACCAAAATGCTTTACAACTTTGATTCGGGGCGCTTCTATTGAATACCATACAGGCATTTTGGAGTTTGCCGCAACGGCTTCAAAACGGTAAAGACCGCCTGTGGGCACATTGAGCTTCAATGTCCACTCTTCACCGCAGACTTCTGCTTCTTTCCATTGTACGACCACAAGGAAATCGTCTTCACCGATAACTCTGCCGTAGATTTTGTGACCGTCTTCCATATTTTCGGGAACCTTGCCTGTGAATACAGCTTCAGCGAAATTCTTTTCGTTTCGCTGGAGTATCTGATAATTTTTAACTGACATATATATCGCCTCTGTGTTTTTTTATTTTATTATAGCACAACGGTAAAGTAAAGTCAAGAGGAGAAATTTCTTTTATGGTACAGTTTTCGGGGAATACTGCCGTTTTTTTTGTTTCTTTCGACCTTGTGACGGAATATTAACCTTTATATGTAAATTTTAATCGAACAATTCAATTTCTCCATTGACAAGCCTTGTATTAAATGGTATAATAAAGAGCCGCTTAGAAGAGGTCTTTGAAAAGTGACAAAAAAGTCCGCCTCAATAGCGAGATCATATTAAATGAGGGAAAAAAATGTACGCAGTATTCACAGCAGGCGGTAAGCAGTACAAAGCGTCCGAAGGCGACGTTCTTTACATTGAAAAGCTTGACGCCGAAGCAGGTTCCACCGTTAAATTTGAAGAAGTTCTTCTTATCGGTGA
>JAZSMD010000008.1:0-10541 GCA_045535665.1 Eubacteriales bacterium | reverse complement strand
AACCCGATATTTTTCACAGTAAGAGAGTTTTTGTCTACACTACCATTCATACCATCTATAAAAAGCATCGTATCTATCGTTGAAGCAAAAAGCTTAAAACCATCTATACTATCATCAGGGTGAGGTATATAATAAAGCTTTCCGCTTTCTCTGTCATTATATACTTCACCGGGAGAATTAAGATATTCATAAACATTATCTAAATAGTATCTCGCACCCAACCCGTCAGAATCGACAGGATTAGTGTACCCCTCCCAAAGAAGTAAATTATTTTCATAATCAATTTTTTTTACAGTTTGCCTTGAATCATCCCAATAGTGGAACATGCAAACTTGAATATCTTCTAATCTTGTAAGTGTTTCAGGTATATCTCCCTCATAAAAATAAAATGAATTAACAGAAGCCGTTGTACCGACATAAGGAACATCATCACAAGAAATCTTTTCACCGTTCAAACCAACAACGTATTCATTTCTCAAAAAGCCTTCTTCGGGGTAACGTGGACGTTGAAGTCTTTCATAATCGGAAGAGAAAAACTGATGTGAATAAACCGTTTCTCCGTTAAGCTGAGGCATATCAGCCACCCATGCTTTTACGCCGTTAATTTCCGTTTCGGTAAATCCCGTTACGGGAAGCCATGCACCGACGATAGCCTTTTCTTCGTCTTCACAGATCATTTCAAGGGAAGCTCCGCCGAAATCTTCACTGCTGAGTGTAAGTGTTTCGGTCAAGGAATAATCACCTGCACCGAAATTCAGAGTAATATGTTCAGCTCCTGCAAGTCCAAATTCTTTTGCCTTTGCGATTGCATCAAGAATATCCCCGTAGGGTTTCGTATCCGCACCGTTTCCGCTTTCAGCACCTGCTTCAAGATAGATAACGGGATTTACGGGGTCAAAGCTTTCCGAACATGATGCCATACCCAAGGTAGCCGCCGCAAACCCGAGAGTCAATAAAATCTTCTTCAACTCCATAATTATTAAACCTCTTTCTTTAGTATTTTAAGGTTAACGTAAGTATACTACAAAAAATCTGTTTTGTCAAGCAAAATCCTCAAAAACACTTGATTTTAAAGAAAAACTATGGTATAATTATAATAGTTATAAAAAAAACATTGGAGCTGTAAATATGGAAAAGAAAGAATTAACAGGAAGAAAGCTTTCCGCAGATGAAATAAAAGAAGTTAAAGGTCTGGGCTGTCTCAGAGACAAAAGATTCAACGACGTATTCAACGTAAGAGTTATAACACGAAACGGAAAAATAACCACAGCGGAACACCGTCTCATAGCTGAAGCGGCTGATAAATTCGGTTCGGGAGAAGTTGCTATGACAACTCGCCTTACTATGGAAATTCAAGGAGTTCAATACGATAAACTCAACGACCTTTTTGCTTTTCTCAAAGAAGGCGGACTTGAAACAGGCGGTACAGGTCCAAAGGTAAGACCGATAGTTTCATGTAAGGGAACAACTTGCGTCTTCGGACTTATTGATACCTTTGAGCTTTCTGAAAAGATACACAAAAGATTTTACAAAGGATACCACAATGTGATTCTCCCCCATAAATTCAAGATTGCAGTTGGAGGCTGTCCCAACAACTGTGTAAAACCCGATATTAACGACCTTGGAATTATCGGACAAAGAATTCCTTCCGTGGATTTTGAAAAATGCAGAAAATGCAAGCTATGTCAAGTCGAAAAAAGCTGTCCAATGAAAGTTGCAAAGCTTACGGATGAAAAACTATGCATAGACAAAAACGAATGTAACAACTGCGGCAGATGCGTTTCCGCATGTCCTTTCGGAGCTATATCAGGCTCGGAAGAAGCATATCTCATTTACATTGGCGGCAGATGGGGTAAAAAAGCCGCAAGAGGTATTCCTCTCGGAAAGCTGTTCAACTCCCAGGAAGAAGTTCTCGATACCGTTGAAAAAGCAATAATCTTTTTCAGAGATGAAGGTATTGCAGGTGAAAGATTCTCCGACACCATTGCAAGACTCGGTTTCGACTACGTTCAAAAACGCATTTTAGAGGAAATAACACTTTAATGAAAAAAATCTTCTGTATACTTATTTCAGTATTATTTCTATTCGGATGCAGTGAAACACAGCAAAACGATACAGAATATTACTACAGCTTTACCGACAGCCTTGGAAATGAAGTTATTCTTCAAAAAGAGCCTCAAAGAATTGCTGTATTATTTTCATCCTATGCGGACATCTGGGTAACTGCAGGCGGAAAAGTTGATATAACCGTAGGCGAAAGCATTGAAAGAGGCTTTGCCGACAGCTCCGTAATTCTTGTGGACGAAGGTTCAGGACATTCAACTATAAATACAGAGCTATTGATAGCATCAAAGCCCGATCTGATAATAGGCACAACGGATTACAAATGTCAAGCAGAAGCTGTTAAATTCACCTCAGAGCATGGAATACCTTCCGCCCTGTTCCAAATAGAAACATTTGATGATTACTTAAATGTTCTGCAAATATTTTGCGATATAACCCAAAGAGCAGATCTATATGAAAAATACGGGATTTCCGTAAAGGAACAGATAGATGATATTCTGACGAATTCAAACCTTGAGCAAAATAAAAACACAGAAATCCTTTTTGTAAGAGCAGGCTCTTCCGCAAAATCCACAAAAGCAAAAAATTCCGAACAGCATTTTGTTTGCGGAATGATTGACGAGCTTGGTTTTACAAATATTGCAGACGAGGCAAAACAACTCCTTGACGGTCTGAGTATCGAAACAGTAGTTGCAAAACAACCCGAGTATATTCTTATATCCCTTATGGGAAATGAAGAAAATTCAACTGAATATGTAAAGTCCCTGCTATCAAGTGCAGGTTGGAAAGACCTTGACTGCGTAAAAAAAGGCAACTACACCTTTTTGCCTAAAGAACTTTTTCATTATAAACCTAATTCACGTTGGGCAGAAGCATATTCTTTTCTTTTAAACATATTGCAAACGGAGTAAAACCGTGAAGAACAGAAAAACAACAATCCTTTTTATTGCCGCAGCTTCAGTATTCATTTTAGTCCTCATTGCGGCAATTTCTTTTGGCAGCGTAAGCTTTGACCTTTCACAGATAATAGACGGCCTTACCGGAAAGAATGAAACAGAAAAAATAATTATCAGAGACATACGACTTCCGAGAGTTTTAGGTTCGACAGTTGCAGGTGCATCCCTCGCAGCAGCAGGACTTATTTTACAATGTATAACAAACAACCCTCTCTGTGCCCCCAATATTGTGGGAATAAACTCAGGTGCAGGCTTTGTTGTTATGCTTATTTTATGCTTTACGCCTTCCGCGTGGGCAATAATTCCCTTAGGAGCTTTTTTAGGGGCTTTGGCAACTACCCTTTTAATAATGGCTATTTCATTTTCAGGAAAATTCAACAGATCGGGGACGACACTCGTTCTTGCGGGTATTGCCGTTTCATCTGTTCTCAGTGCGGGGATTTCCTTTTTATCTCTTAAATATCCCGAAATTCTTTCTTCATATACGGCATTTTCCGTGGGCGGCTTTTCGGGAATACAATTCAAGGATATAATCCTCCCTGCTTTTATATCGTTAATATCTCTTATTCTTCTTCAAATCTTTTCCCACAAAATCACATTGCTTTCTCTTGGAGATGAAGTTGCAACTTCCCTTGGACTGAATATAAAGAGGCTGAGAATAATCGCTATAATTCTTTCAAGTGCCCTTTGTGCTTCCGCTGTTTCCTTTGCGGGACTGCTGGGTTTTGTAGGGCTTATAGTACCTCATATTTCAAGAAAACTCATGGGAAACGATATAAAAAAAACACTTCCTTTTACGGTAATATGCGGAGCAGCTTTAACCACACTTTCAGATCTTTTGGGTAGAGTTTTATTTTCTCCCTCCGAGCTTCCCGCAGGAATAATAATGTCTCTTATAGGAGCACCGTTCTTCCTGTATCTTCTTATGGTAAGGAGGAATAAAATTGATTAAGTGCGAAAGCTTAACTGTTAAATTCCACAAAAAAACAGTTCTTGACAATGTTTCAATAACAATTCCACCCAATAAAATAACGGTAATTATCGGAAAAAACGGATGCGGAAAATCTACTTTACTGAAAGCCATCGAAAATACAATACCGTTCATGGGAGAAATTTTAATAGACGGAGCAAAAAACACGAATATCAAAAGAAATATTCTGGCAAAAAAAATCAGCCTGATGCCGCAAAATCTACCCACACCCCATATAACTGTAGAAACATTGGTTTCTTACGGAAGAAGTCCTCACATAGGTATTTCAGGGCAACTCACAACCAAAGACATTACTATCGTAAACAACGCAATTAAACTCGCTAACCTCGAAGGACTTCAGAACAATTACGTGAATACTCTGTCAGGAGGTGAATTGCGAAGAGCTTTTTATGCAATGACAGAAGCACAAGATACTCCCATTATGCTTCTTGACGAACCCACTTCAAATTTAGATATCACATTCAAAAAAGAAATATTGAAGCTTATACGTCAAAGCAAAACGAAAGACAAAACAGTAGCTGTAATTCTGCATGATATAAACGATGCCTTTGAAATTGCAGACAATCTTATAGTTTTGGATAGAGGAAAGCATATTTTCAGCGGTTCACCCACAGAAGCAGAAAAAGAACAGATACCGCAAACCATTTTCGGAATGGAAAAAGTAATATATCTGAACGATAACGGTGCAGAGTCCGTTTTCTACAAATAACAACAATAAAGACGGTCGGCTTTAAAAGGAAGAATGCTATATAGTAAAGAAAGGCACGGTCATAAAACGGTAATTCTTAACAGTAAAACCCCAAATTCGCATACAACATAAACAGAAATCCGCTGTTGCTTATGCTTAATATCCTTCCTCAGAGATTACAGTTTTGGGTCATAAAGCAGATACTTAAAAACAAATAATAATAAAAAACAGAAAGAAGTGTGAATGATGTCTTCATACAGCGAGCTTATCAAAAACTTTGAGAAAATCAGGGCTTATATGCGGGATTTCTATGTTTACGGTTTCAAAAGTCGTTACGATTATCAGGCAAAAAGCTCACGTTCTTACGACGACGAGAGACGCCGCCTTGAAAGCTGGCTTGGGGATCATATGAGCTTTGTTCGCACACCCGAAGGCAAAAACGTTTTTATTTCCATTGACAGCAGAACTATCAGGCATAATCCTCTGTACAATGCATGGAAGGCAAAGAGCTTTACAGACGGAGACATCACTTTGCATTTTATTCTCTTTGATATACTGAATGAACCATCTGTAAAGAAAACCGTTACAGAACTTCTTGAAGAAATAGACGGAAAATATCTGTCGGAATTTAAAAATCCTATGGTATTCGATGAGTCTACCGTAAGGAAAAAGCTCAAAGAATACTGTGAAGCAGGTATAATCATTGCAGAAAAAGAAGGTCGTAAGGTTTATTACAGCAGAACTAAAAACACAGAGATTTCAAATCTGAACGAAGTTCTTCATTACTTTTCCGAGGTAGCCCCCTGCGGAGTAATAGGGTCATACCTTCTTGACAAAGAGAAATCAGACACAAATGCTTTTACATTCAAACATCATTACATAACAAGTGCCATCGACAGCGGTGTCCTGACAACCCTTTTCATTGCAATGAGAGAAAAACGTACCGTAACAGTAACCAATCTGAGCCGAAGCAGTCAAACAGCGAGTCGAAACAGAGTTGTCCCCCTCCGTATATTCATCAGCGTACAAAGCGGCAGACAGCATCTATTAGTATATCTACCCCAATATAATTCGTTTAATGCTTACCGAGTGGATTACTTATCGGATATAAAACTCGAAGAATCTACCCCACGTTTTGACGAACTTCGGGCAGAGCTTGACAAAATGCAAAGCAAGATGTGGGGTGTAAGCCTAAGAAGAAGCAAATGGGGTGAAGAAAACCTCGAACATGTGGATTTTACTGTCAAAGTGGAAAATAACGAAAAATTCATAATAAACAGACTTGAACGTGAAAAGAGAGTCGGAACAGTTGAAAAGATTGACGAAAACACATACCGTTTTTCTGCAGATGTATACGATTCAAGTGAATTGATACCATGGATAAGAACATTTATCTGCCGTATAATAAAAATAAATTTCTCCAACCAAGTGCTTGAAAACAGGTTCAAGCAGGATCTGGAAGAGATGTATAAAATGTACGGTATTTGTCGGGAGGTGGAAGAATGATATTCAGCGAGCTTTATTCCGCATATTACAATACGGTTGCCGCTATTATATCGGCAATAATTGACGGAGAACATTCTGAAAAGGAATTGCAAAAAATTGTGACTGACTATGCTTTCGGAGAAAGTGTGTTAACGATACTTCCTTCTCTCAAAAACCAAAAATGGCAGCTTGTACATCAAGATATGACAACAGCGATCAAACATATCCCCACAATGCCCCTGACTACACTTCAAAAACAATGGCTCAAGGCAATATCTTTGGACCCCCGTGTAAAGCTTTTTAATGTTACATTCCCCGATCTTGAAGATACGGAACCGCTTTTTACACCCGAAGATTATTATATCTACGATAAGTACGGTGACGGTGACCCTTATGAAGATGAAGAATATATCAGACAGTTCAGAGTTATTTCAGAAGCTATAAGAAAAAACTCTCAAATCATATTTGAAATGTTAAACCGCAAGGGTGAGAAAATTTTTGTCAGGTGCCGTCCCGTAAGACTTGAATACTCAGAAAAGGATGATAAGTTCAGGCTGATAACAGCAGGATGGCGTGCTGTTTCAACGGTAAATCTTGCAAAAATCAGAAACTGCACCCGATATACAGGACCGAGACACTCTATGGGAGAAGCAAAATCGGTAATACGCGAGACTGTAACCGTAAAAATTTATGATGAGAGAAATGCTATGGAAAGGTTTATGCTTCATTTTGCTCATTTTGAAAAAGTTGCAGAAAAGCTTGACAACAAAAATTATCTCGTAAAAATCAAATATGACCCTGATGATAAAATCGAAATGGTCATAAGAATACTTGCCTTCGGACAGATGGTTGAAGTTGTTGCTCCGGAAGACTTCAGAGACCTGATTATAGAAAAACTTAAAAAACAAATGAACTGCGGACTATGATATAATAATAGTTCGCAGCTTTTTTTCCGTGAAAAATATCCTGAAAAATGGTAAAATATGTTTGCAAGGTTACTTCAAGCGTGTGTTTCCCAAAAAACTCACCGCGGTACACGAGGATATTCCAAAGTGTATGCCCAAGAATACTTGCAGATTAGAGCCTGTCACGCTCGTAAATCGTGGGTTCGAAGCCCACTTTACCTTCAGCATACCGCAGAAGGTCTGGAGTTGGTCCTTCGGGACAAATTTATAGGAGTACACGAAAGTGTACTAAAAGATTATTTTATTTACTTCGTTGTCATTCGGCAAAGAAAGAAACGCCTCTGCATATCTTTCGGAGCAATGCAACTCGTGCCTTGCCTGAAGACGGATACCGCGTTTTCCCCATCTGTGCCAAAAGAGAACTTTCCGCACCGTGAAGGAAGCACTTAAAGCTTTAGCCGCAGAGCTGCATGAATGACAGCGATACAACGCTACTACCTTTAAGGAGGAATACATACAATGAAAACAGTTGTAATCAACGAAAATCAGAAGGGTTTTCTCTTCAAAAACGGAAAATACATCAAATTGCTCAATGCAGGAAAACATATCCTGTTTGGAGGCAAGGAAATCGAACTTTCAGACATGGAACAGACCCTAAACTGCAAAAAATGTTCTCTCGAAACATTACTTGCAGACAAAGAAGTTTCAGACCGTGTGGCTGTTGTTGAAGTAGGAGATGAAGAAATTGCTCTTCACTATGTAAACGGTAAATTTTCCTCCGTACTTCGCCGAGGAAAATATGCATTCTGGTCAACTATAGATACGCACGAATTCAAAATTGTAAACATCTCCGACCCCACAGTTGACGAATCTATACCTGAATATATTTTTTCCAAAATACTCCCGGCCAACTACATAAAGATAGAAGTTCCGGAATACCAAAAAGCAAGACTCTACTTTAATCAGAAGTTCCAACGCATCTTAGATGCAGGTACCTACTACTTCTGGAAAACTGCCACTAAAGTAGATGTTGGCTTCGTTGATACCCGTCTGACAAGAATGGACATCACAGGTCAGGAAATCATGACTTCAGACAAAGTTCCTCTCCGTATAAACTTCGTATGTAACTATCGAGTGACAGACTATGTAAAGATCCTGACAGAAATAGATGATTTCGCAGAACAAATTCATGTGACCGCTCAACTGGCACTTCGTGATTATGTCGGCAAATACAAGCTTGATGAAATTCTTGAAAACAAAACTGAAATGTCACAGTTTGTATTCACAAGATTAAAAGCCAAAGAAAAAGAACTGTTCGTGGAGATCACAGATGCGGGAATAAAGGACATTGTTCTTCCCGGTGCAATCAGAGACATCATGAACACCGTCCTTATTGCAGAAAAGAAAGCTCAGGCAAATGTAATTACCCGCCGTGAAGAAGTGGCATCCACACGCTCACTTCTGAATACCGCAAAAATGATGGACGAAAACAAAACACTTTACAAACTCAAAGAGCTGGAATACGTAGAACGAATCTGCGAGAATGTGGGCAATATTTCCTTAAACGGAAACGGAAACATCCTTTCTCAGCTCACATCACTTTTGAACGGAAATAACAGCTAAGTCCTTTACGGTCGGGCACTTCTGTAAAAACATACAGTAAATGCCCGACCGTGCAAAATGAAAGGAAAAAGATATGATAGAGATTACAGGAAAATTCAACACCGCAAAATGCTTTGCAACTACAATTGAAGAAGACGCAAAGGATCAGATCAAAACGGTATGCGATACAGAAGAGTTTGCAAACTCAAAAATCAGAATCATGCCCGATGTCCATGCAGGCAAAGGCTGTACCATCGGTACGACCATGACCGTTACCGATAAGATCGTCCCCTCAATGGTTGGGGTAGACATCGGGTGCGGAATGTTCACAGTATACCTCGGAAACATCGACGTTGATTTTAAAAAGCTTGACGAAGCTGCACATTTTATTCCCAGCGGAAGAAATGTGTGGGAAGGAAGAATAGAAAAATTTGATCTTACTCAGCTCCATTGTTACAGAGAACTCAAAGACTCAAGAAGAGACCAAAGATCCTTGGGAACACTTGGTGGAGGAAACCACTTCATTGAAGTTGATGTAGATGAAAACGGAAATAAATACCTTGTTATACACTCCGGGAGCAGAAACCTCGGAAGACAAGTGGCAACATTTTATCAGAATTTAGCTGTTGAACTTAACAGCGGTAAAGAAGAGTACTTCAAACAGCGAAACGAGCTTGTGAAAACATATAAAGCCCAAGGACGAAAAACAGAAATTAAAGATGCACTAATAGAGCTTAAAAAGAATTTTCATACAAAAGAGCCAACTCTCCCTCCCGATCTTTGTTACCTTTACGGTTCATTCATGGAAGAGTATCTTCATGACGTGAATATCTGCCAACAATTTGCAGAAAGAAGCCGTGAAAAGATGGCAGAAATTATACTTGACAGCTGTGGATGGACAGCCAAGGAGACATTCAGTACAATTCACAACTACATAGACATAAATGAAATGATACTCCGTAAAGGAGCCGTCTCCGCAAAGGCAGGAGAAAAATTTCTGATTCCGATAAATATGCGCGATGGCTCACTTATCTGCATCGGCAAAGGTAATGAGGATTGGAACTGCTCTGCCCCTCACGGTGCAGGTCGTCTGATGTCCAGAACTTCCGCATTTGAGCGTCTGACAATGGAAGAATACAAGGCAACAATGGCAGGAATTTATTCCACATGTATTACCCCAGAAACTCTTGACGAAGCCCCTATGGCATATAAAAGCATGGCTGAGATCGTTGAAAACATCTCCCCTACCGCAGATATCATTTGCAGGATAAAACCAATATACAACTTTAAAGCAGCAGATTAAATAACAAATAAAAAAGTGAAGCCTCTTTTGGAGGCTTCAAATTTATACCCTATATATTAAATAATTAAGAAAAGAGATTATTCGTAATCAACAACACTTGCCCAACTGAGAAGAAGTTCTCTTTCTTCGGGCTTACCTTTTACGGACTGGGATGCTGCAACGATGGGCATCCATTTTTCAACATACTGACGTGCAGTATCGCTCTTTTTACAGAAGGTGTGCAAATAGTATTTTGCGGATTCATCGTCTCCTGCAAGCTTGAAAAGAAGATATGTTCTTGCTACGTCTGCGGAAGCATTACCCTGAGTTACGTGAGCCCAGTCTATAATGAAAGGAACACCGTCTTCTCGAATAATGATATTTGAGGGATTAAAGTCTCCGTGACAAACCTTGGTGTGCTTGGGCATTCCCTCAAGACGCGTATGAAGTTCATAGCGAGTTGTTTCATCAATATCTGCGAGAGTTATCTTTTTGTTCATTTTGTCCTTGAGCTTATTGAGCATAGGGCATCTCTTGGAGTGCATCTTGAGCTGAAGATCAACAAACA